>NZ_JBBCUM010000006.1:0-282904 GCF_037147855.1 Allobosea sp. MMO-172
GTTCCGGGACGGTCGGCGGGCCGCGCCTGGTCCGGCCGGCCAGCCGGACCAGGCATACCGCTTCCGCGGAACCACACAACAATACCAAAACTCAAACAGACAATTCCGGGGCTTCGCGAAGCGAAGAACCCGGAAGCCACGACTGGGTGAGCGGCTCGCAACGACGTCTTGAATGTCTAACCCGGTCGTGGGTTCCGGGTTCGCGCCCATGGCGCGCTCCGGAATGACAAGGATAGCGCCCGGCGATCGCAATTGAGTGCCTAGAGCGCTTCCGCGCCGAGCTTCGCCTGCCAATGGGCGAGGCGCTCCTTCAGCACGCGATCCACGATATAGGCGATATCTTCCTCTTCCAGCCTTTCCAGCGCCTCGAAGCGGAAGGCCTCGGGGCCATGCGCGTTCCACGCCGCCTGCAGGGAGCGCTGGCGGTGGCTGCCATGGCGCAAGGTAAAGCGCAGCCGGTTCTCGATCGTCGAAAGATCGGGTGCCCGCCCGACCCAAATCAGCCCTGCCGCCGCGCAATGGAAGGCGAAGATGCCCGCCACCGTCTTCCGTTCCTTGTAGGCGGCCGTCGCCGCCTTCCTGTCCGCGTTCTGCATCGGTGCAACCCGTTCTGTTCGATGGGTGCTAAATAATACCCGGATTTTAATAAGGCAAGATTTTATCCGGGTAATTTATGTCTTGGGCGATTTTTTGATGAACAATGGCTCGGCTGGCGCGTTGTTTCCTCGAATCCACTCTCACACGAGGAGGTCCCGATGGACTGGAACCGCGTCGAAGGAAACTGGAAGCAGCTCAAGGGCAAGGTGAAGGAGCAGTGGGGCAAGCTGACCGATGACGATCTCGACGTCATCGCCGGCAAGCGCGACCAGCTCGAAGGCAAGATCCAGGAACGCTACGGCCTCGCCAAGGACAAGGCCCGCAGCGATGTCGATGCCTGGTATGGCCGCCAGAACTGGCAGTGACCAGGCAGCCGCCGATCGGCGGTGATCAATCAGGGAGCCCCGGCGCCTCGCGCCGGGGCTCTTCGACGTTTGGGCGCCTTGATCCCGGAGCGCGGCCGGCCGAGACTTGGCCGTGGTCGAAGCAGGATGCCTGATGTTCGAGGATCTCTCAGGAAAGAGCGCGCTGGTCACAGGTGCGTCTGGTGGGCTGGGGCTGCATTTCGCCAAGCTGCTCGCGCGCCGCGGCGCGGAAGTCACGCTCGCGGCGCGTCGGCAGACAGCCCTGGATCAGGCAAGGCACGAGATCGCCACAGCAGGCGGCGCCTCGAAAAGCATCCAGCTGGACGTGGCTGATGCCGCTTCGATTGCCGAGGCGCTCGCCGGCCGGTCCTTCGACATTCTCGTCAACAATGCCGGCGTCAGCGGCGCCGGCCCGGCGGCTAACCTTTCCGAAGCGGATTGGGATGCGGTGCTCGACACCAACCTGAAGGGCGTCTTCCTCGTCGCCCAGGCCGTGGGGCGCGGCATGCGCGAGAGCGGAAAGGGCGGTGCCATCGTCAATATCGCCTCGATCCTCGGCCATCGCGTCGCTGGCGGCGTCAGTGCCTATGCGGCCTCGAAGGCGGGCGTGATCCAGTTGACCAAGGCGCTGGCGCTCGAATGGGCGCGAGACGGCATCCGCGTCAATGCGCTCTGTCCCGGCTATATTGAAACCGACATCAACCGCGATTTCTTCGCGACCGAAGCCGGCTTGAACCTGATCAGGCGCATCCCGCAGCGAAGGCTCGGTCAACCGGAAGAGCTCGACGGCGCCTTGCTGCTGCTCGCCTCCGCCGCCGGCAGCTACATCACTGGCGCGACCATCGAGGTCGATGGCGGCCATCTCGTTTCCTCCTTGTGAGCATCGCCATGGATTTCGAGATCTCTCCCCGCATCGAGGATTATCGCGCGCGGATCGCCGCCTTCGTCGAGCGCGAGATCCTGCCGCTCGAAGCCGACCGGGCTTCCTACGACGCGCATGGCAATATTGCGCTGCCCCTGCTCGACACCATGCGGGCCAAGGCGCGTGCCGAGGGGCTCTGGTGCCTGCAGCTCAAGCCCGAAACCGGTGGGGCAGGCCTTGGCAAGATGGGCATGGCTGTCGCTTACGAGGAGATGAACCGCTCGATCTTCGGCCCGGTCATCTTCAATTCGGCGGCGCCCGACGACGGCAACATGATGGTGCTGGAGGCGCTCGGCACGCCCGCACAGAAGGAGCGCTGGCTGAAGCCGATCGTCGAGGGCAAGCTCCGCTCCGCCTTCGCCATGACCGAGCCGCATCCCGGTGGCGGTTCCGATCCCTCGATGATCCAGACCAGGGCCGAACGGCGCGGCGACACCTACATCGTCCGCGGCCGCAAATGGTTCATCACCGGCGCGGAGGAAGCAAAGCACTTCATCCTCGTTGCCCGCACCTCGGACGATCCACGCAACGGCCTCACCGCCTTCCTCTTCCATGCCGACCAGCCGGGCTGGCGCATCCTGCGCCGCATCGAGATCATGGGGCCGGAGGAACACGGCGGCCATTGCGAGCTGGAGTTCGACGGGCTCGAAATCCCCGTCGAGAATGTATTGGCCGGCGAGGGCAAGGGCATGAAGGTGACGCAGGTTCGCCTCGGCCCGGCCCGCCTGACCCATTGCATGCGCTGGCTCGGCCTGTCGAAGCGCTGCATCGAGATCGCGCAGGCCTATGCCGCCGAGCGCTACGGTTTCGGCCAGCGCCTCGCCGATCGCGAGAGCATCCAGCTCAAGCTCGGCGATCTCGCCATGCGCATCGAGATCGGCCGCCTGCTGGTGATGAAGGCGGCCTGGGAACTCGATCGCGGCGGCTTCGCCCGCAAGGAGGTCTCGATGGCCAAAGTCCAGGTCGCCAATGTCCTGCACGATGCCGCCGATGTCGCGATCCAGATCAATGGCGCCCGCGGCTATTCCAAGGACACCGTGCTCGAATGGATCTACCGCTATGCCCGTCAGGCCCGACTGGTCGACGGCGCCGACGAGGTCCACAAGATGGTGCTGAACCGCTTCCTCACGCAGGAGGGGCGTGATTTCTGGCACTGGCCCGTATCCGGCGCGGCGCAGAGCTGAGGCGATGGCAGCGCCCGCGCCCGCCGCCATCGATTTCGAGCCGGCCGCTCTGGCGAACATCCTGCGCGCGCGGTTCGGCGCCGGTGAACTCACGCTCGAACGCATCGGCGGCGGCCAGTCCAATCCAACCTATTTCGTCGATTGGGGCTCGCGCCGCCTTGTGCTGCGCAAGCAGCCGGTCGGGCCGATCCTGCGCGGCGCCCATGCGATCGACCGCGAGTTCCGTGTGCTCGAAGCACTGTCGAAGACCAATGTGCCGGTGCCGCGCGCCGTGCTCTTCCACGCCGATCCCGAAGCGCTCGGCACGCCCTTCTACTTGATGGAGCGGCTGGAAGGCCGCGTCTTTCATGACGCCGCCTTGCCCGGTCTCGCGCCCGGGGAGCGCCGTGGCCTCTATCTCGGCATGGCGGAGGCTCTGGCGAAGCTCCATGCGGTCAGGCCTGATGAGGTTGGCCTCGGTGATTTCGGGAGGCCGGGCAATTATTTCGAACGCCAGATCGCGCGCTGGACCAGGCAGTTGCGGGAATCGCCGGGCGAGCCGATCCCCGAGCTGGAAGTCGTCGCCGACTGGCTGCCGGCACACCTGCCCGATGATGACGGCCATGTCGCGATTGCCCATGGCGATTTCCGGCTCGGCAACCTGCTCTTCCACCCCGGGAAGCCCGAGGTGATCGGCATCCTCGACTGGGAATTGTCGACGCTCGGCCATCCGCTCGCCGATCTCGGCTATTGCGCCATGCCCTGGCATACGGCACCGGACGAATATGGCGGCATCCTCGGGCTCGACCGGGCCGCGCTCGGCATCCCCACCGAGGACGAGTTCCTCGCGCATTATTACGCTCATGCCGTGCCGACGGCGCCGCTCCTGCGCTTCCATCTCGTCTTCGCGCTGTTTCGCTTCGCGGTGATCTTCGTCGGGATCGCGGATCGGGTCCGCGCCGGCACGGCCGCCGCGGCCAATGCGGCCGAGGTCGCGCCGCTCGCCCGGCGTTTCGCCATGCGGGCGCGCGAGGCGATGGATGGCCTCGGTCTCCTGGGCTGACCGCAAGACGATGCCAGGATTCGACTGAGGGTTGTTTTCGAAGACTGGCGTAGTCTGGCAGGATTCTAGAATAGATCCAACTTAGATCGATTCAAAACAGGTAGAATTGCTTTGCCGTCCCAAGACGGGCTGTGTTAGCGCGAGGGTATCTTTCCCCGGCAGGATGCATTCCCATGCCCGCTCCCCGTTGGCTTGCCCGTCTTTCCTCCGCCGTCTTGTTCGGCGCTTCCGTTTTGCTGGCGGGTGCCGCCAGCGCCGAGACGATCGAGGTCACCGATCTCGCCGGCCGCGTCGTCAACGTCACCCGCGACCCCCAGAAGATTGTGCTGAGCGAAGGCCGCCAGCTCTATACGCTCGCGATGCTCGACCGCGAGGACCCGTTCAAGCGCGTCGTCGGCTGGGGCAACGACCTGATCGAGAACGATCCGGGCGCCTGGCAGAAGTACCTTGCGAAGTTCCCCAAGGCCAAGGACGTCGCGAATATGGGCAACCCCTATGCCGCCGATGTCAGCATGGAGAAGATCGCCTCGCTCGGCACCGAGGTCTACATCCTCGACCTGTCCAACTATTTCAAGGCGCAGGAGACGGGCCTGCTCGCCAAGCTCGAGAAGGCCGGCATCACCACCGTCTTCGTCGATTTCCGCCAGGACCCGACCCAGAACGTGCTGCCGAGCGTGCAGCTCCTCGGCCGCATCCTCGGCCGCGAGAAGGAGGCGAACGCCTTCGCCGACTACTACATGCGCCAGACCCGCAGCATCTATGCCCGCGTCGGCGCGGTGCCCGACAAGCAGAAGCCGATGGTCTTCGTCGAGCGCGCCGCCGGCCTGCTGCCTTGCTGCGCCACGTTCGGCCCGTTCAATTTCGGCCGCTTCATCGAGGAATCCGGCGGGCGCAACTGGGGCAGCCAGTTCTTCTCCGCCTTCCAGGCGCAGGCCGCGCAGGAGAAGGTGCTCGCCGACAATCCGGACGTCTATTTCCTCACCGGCGCCAACTGGTACGGCAGCAATCCCGGCAGCAGCGCCGTCAGCCTTGGCTACGACGCGACGCCCGAGAAGGTGCAGAAGGAAATGGCGGCGCTGATGAACCGCCCGGGCTTCCAGCAGCTCAAGGCGGTGCAGGCCAAGAAGGTGATGGCCTTCTACCACCAGTTCTACGACGCGCCCTATTACTTCATCGCCGAGCTCGCCATGGCGAAGGAGTTCTATCCGGACCGGTTCAAGGACATCGACCCCGAGGCGGTCTTCAAGGAATTCCACGAGAAGTTCCTGCCGATCCCCTATTCCGGCGTGTTCTGGGCCAAGCTCCAGTGACGATGGCCTGAGCGACGATGGCCGCGACCCTGCCCATGACGGCAAATGCCACCGGGGACTATCGCCGGCGCAATGCGCGCCGGCTGAAGCTCGTCCTGCTCGGCCTCGTCGCGCTCGCCGTCGCGCTGGCGCTCGATGTCTCGATCGGCCCCGGCAACCTGCCGCTCGCTGACGTCCTGCGCACGCTGGTCGATCCGCAATCGGCCACGCCGCGCCTCTCCGTCATCGTCTGGGACCTGCGCCTGCCAATCGCGCTGATGGCGATGGCCGTCGGCGCCATGCTGGGCCTGAGCGGCGCGGGCATGCAGACCATCCTCGCCAACCCGCTGGCTGATCCCTTCACGCTCGGCGTTTCCGCTGCCGCGACGGTCGGCGCTTCCGTGGCGATCGTCTTCGGCTGGAGCGTCATTCCCGGCGCCGGGCCCTATATCGTCACGGCCAATGCCTTCGTCTTCGCACTGGCCGCCTCGCTCGTGCTGTTCTTCATGACCAAGCTGCGCGGCGTCAGCGCCGAGACGATGATCCTGGTCGGCATCGCCCTGCTCTTCACCTGCAATGCCATCACCGCGCTGCTGCAATACCGCTCCAACGAGGTGCAGCTCACCCAGATCGTGTTCTGGACGTTGGGCAGCCTCGCCCGTGCCAGCTGGGAGAAGGTCGGCGTCGCCGCGCTGCTGATCGCGCTTGCGCTGCCGTTCTTCCTGATGCGCGGCTGGGCGCTGACGGCGCTGCGCCTCGGCGACGAACGGGCCGAAAGCCTCGGCGTCCGCGTCGACCGCCTGCGCCTGGAAATCCTCGTCGCGACCTCGCTGCTCGCTGCCGTCTCGGTCTCCTTCGTCGGCGGCATCGGCTTCATCGGCCTCGTCGGCCCGCATATCGCGCGGCTGCTCGTCGGCGAGGACCAGCGCTTCTTCCTGCCGACCGCGACGATCGCCAGCGCCGTGCTGCTTTCGCTAGCCTCCACCGTCTCGAAGGTCATCACGCCGGGCGTGATCTATCCGATCGGCATCATCACGGCGCTGATCGGCGTGCCCTTCTTCATCAGCCTGGTGATGTCGATCCGCGGACGGGGAGTCTGAGCGATGGCGCTGCTGATCCGCGATCTCGACTTCCGCTATGGCACGACGCCGGTCCTGCAGGGGCTCGGCACCGAAGCCCTGCCGCGCGGCGAGCTCGCCGCCCTGGTCGGTCCCAACGGCTCCGGCAAGTCGACGCTGTTCCGCTGCGCTGCCGGCCTGCTGCGCCCCGAGCGCGGCACGGTCGCGCTCGACGGCCACGATCTTTCGTCTCTCTCGCAGCGCGAGCGCGCCCGCAAGGTCTTCTATCTCGCGCAGGATACCGGCGCGCGTGTCGCGCTCTCGGTCTTCGACATCATTCTGCTCGCCCGCAAGAGCCTGCATCGCGGCTATGCGCTCGCGGCCTCGCCCGAGGATACGCGCGCCGTCGAGGCGGTGATCGAGGAACTCGGTCTTGCGCCTTTCGCCTCGCGCGATATCGCGACGCTCTCCGGCGGCCAGCGCCAGCTCGCCGCGATCGGACAGGCGCTGGTGCGCGAGCCCGACGTGCTGCTGCTCGACGAGCCGACCAGCGCGCTCGACGTGCGCCGCCAGCTCGACGTCATGGCGACGATCCGCGAGGCGACGCGCCGGCGCGACATCGTCACCGTGGTGGCGATCCACGATCTCTCGCTCGCGGCGCGCTTCGCCGACCGGGTGCTGGTGATGAATGCGGGGCGCATCGCGCAAGCCGGCGCGCCTGCGGATGTGCTTGCGCATCCCGCGGTTTCGGAGACATATGCGGTCGGCGTGCATCTGGAGCGTTCGGTCCGGGGCACGCTTCTGGTCGAGCCCTATATCCAGGTCTAAGCGATGTCCGCGCCTGCCTCGCATGACAATTTCACCCTGAAGGAAGAGATCCGCGCCTATTGGTCGGCGCGGGCGGAGAGTTTCGATCTCTCCTTCGGCCACGCGATCAAGTCGGATCGCGAACTGAAGGCCTTCCAGCGCCTGATCGGCGACTCGTTCGGCCCCCAGCCGCTCGACGTGCTCGATCTCGCTTGCGGCACCGGCGAAATCACGCGTGCGCTGCTCTCGCTGAACCACCGCGTCACCGCGCTCGACTTCTCCGAGGCAATGCTGGAGCGCGCCCGCGCCAAGCACGGCCAGGCCGCGCGCTTCCGCCTCGGCGATGCCGAGCGCCTGCTCGATGAAGACGCGAGCTATGACGCAGCGATCACCCGCCATCTCGTCTGGACGCTGACCGACCCGGAAGCTGCGCTCAGCGAATGGTTCCGCGTCCTGCGCCCTGGTGGCCGCATGCTGATTATCGACGGCGACTGGATCAATCGCACGCGCTGGCAGGCACTGGTGAACAATTTCGGCAACTGGCTGCGCGAGAAGCGCGGCGCGGCCGTCCACCAGATCGATGCCGACACCCATGCCTCGATCACCAGCCGCTTCTATTTCAAGGATGGGCTCAGCCGCCGGCGCCTTGAAGACATGCTCACCGCTGCGGGCTTCGTCGACATCGTCCCGGCCGATTACCATCAGGTCGTGCGCGAGCAGCAGCGCGCCGCCCCCTTGCATGATGCGATCCGGCTGTCCTCCTCGACCCGCTTCGCCCTGCTCGCGCGGAAGCCTGCGGCATGACCGTCAAGCCGGACTGGGACGCCGCGCAATATCTGCGCTTCGAGGATGAGCGGACGCGCCCGCCTGCCGATCTCCTCGCCCGCGTGCCGCTGAACGAACCGCAGCGCTGCATCGATCTCGGCTGCGGCCCCGGCAACAGCACGGAGCTGGTCGCGGCCCGCTTCCCCGGTGCCGTCACCGAGGGCCTCGATTCCTCGCCGGACATGCTGGAGAAGGCGAGGAAGCGCCTGCCGAACCTCTCGTTCGTCCTCGGCGACGTGAACAGCTGGTCGGACGCTGCCGGCTACGACCTGATCTTCGCCAATGCGGTGCTGCAATGGCTGCCGGATCATGAGGGGCTGTTCCCGCGTCTGGCCCGCTCGCTGACATCAGGCGGCTGCCTCGCAGTGCAGATGCCGAACAACCTCAACGAGCCCTCGCATGTGGCGATGCGCGAGGTTGCGGCGGAAGGCCCCTGGGCGGAAAAGCTCGCGAACGCCAAGGCCGAGCGCTCGGCGATCGGCTCCTTCGGCGATTACCGGCGCTGGCTGATCGCGGCCGGCTGCCGCGTCGATATCTGGCAGACGACCTATGTCCATGCGCTGGCCAATCTCGAAGCCATCGCCGAATGGTTCAAGAGCACCGGCCTGAAGCCTTATCTCGACCGCCTGACGGCCGGGGAGCAGGCGGGCTTCCTCGCGCGCTATCTCGAGCGCATCGCGCCGCATTACCCGGCCGAGAGCGACGGGAAGGTGCTGTTGCGCTTCCCGCGCCTGTTCGTGGTCGCCGTTAGAGAAGGCTGATCAGCCCTTCGCGGCTTCGGCCTTCTTCGCGGCCACATGCTCCTCGTCGGAGGCCCCGGCGCGCCAGTAGCTGACGACGAGGTTCTGGTCGCGCTCCGGGCGCAGCTTGCCGCGCGAGGCGGCCCGGATCGCCTTGAACGCGGCATGTTCCGCCGCTGCCCAGAGATAGGTCGAGGGCCCGTCCGCCGGCCAGTCGATCGTCGCGAAAGCATCCTGCAGCAGCGGCAGGCTGCCCGGCGCGGCGTCCCCGCGATGCAGCCAGGTCAGCGTCATGCCGGCCGGGTGGCGCAGGGGCTGTTCCTCGCCGGCGTCGGCGACCTCGATGAAAACCTGCCCGACGGCCTCGGCCGGCAGGTTCTCCAGCATGCGCGCCGCGGCCGGCAGGCCGGTCTCGTCGGCGAGGAAGACATAGCGCTCGGCCGGCTTGAGCCCGCGCCCGCCGGGGCCTGCCATGCCGATCCGGTCGCCGGCCTTGGCCCGGAAGGCGAAGGCCGAGCCCGGCCCGGCATCCTCGTGCAGCACGAAATCGAGCGCGAGCGTGCCCGCAGCGACGTCGATCTCGCGGATCGTGTACTTGCGCACCAGCGGCTTCGTTTCCGCCGGCGAGGGCAGCAGGAGCCCGTCATCGCCGACCATCGGCCAGCTCGGTTCGGCAACGCCGACCGGCGGGATGAACAGGCGCACATGCAGCGCATCGATATGGTCGTAGCGCGCGAGGTTCTCACCCGTGAAGCGGATACGGGCCATATGCGGCGTGATCCGCTCGACGCCGGTGACCGTCAGGATGCGGAATTCGGGCGGCAGGGCGGGGCCGGTGCCGTCGCCTGTCCAGCGCATCTCCGGCGCGGCGTCCTTCGGGGCGAACTCGATGACATGGCTCGCGATGGCGCGCTTCATGCCGAGCAGCGTGGACAGGTCCGGCGCCTCGACATGGACATCGAGCGCGGCCGTGGTGAGCTCGATCCGTGCGCGGCTGCCGTCGAGGGCGATGATCGTCGTGCCGTCCTGCTCGGTGATGACGGCCTCGTGCTCGACGAGATGTTCGCAGAGCGGCTTCAGGACGCCTGCCGGGTTGGCGAGCGCGATCCGGGTCGAGGTAGCGAGCATGAGGGTCTCCGTTAGGCTTTCGGCGCCGCCGCGATCCAGAGCGTCCCGTCGAGCTGGATCGCCGAGAAGCGGGCGCCCTCGGCAAGCGTCGCGGCCGGGTCGATATCGGCGAAACGCTCCGGGTGGAGCCATTTCGCCAGCGCCTCGATCGCGACGACATGCAGGGGGGTGTCGTTGAACAGGTGCCAGAAGCCGAAGGCGCGGCGCTTCTCGATGGCGCTGAGCGAGCCGAGCGAGGGCGTGGCCAAAAGCTTGGCGAAGCTCGCGGCGGCGTCCGTCTCGCTGACGCCGAGGCCGAGCACGAGCCCACCGAGCTTGGTCAGATGGGTGCCGCCGGTCGCGACATAGACGTCCGGATCGGCGCCGATCAATTGTTCCAGCCCGATCTGCCCGGTCGCGCCCGGCAGCATCGCGGCGGCGATGTTGCGCCCGCCGGCAGCCTGGATGAACTCGTTGAACGTGCCCTGCCCGGCCGTCATGCAGCAATCGTAGCCGCCGGCATGGGCGTGGATGAAGACGGAGGGGCGCTTCGCATCCGCGACCCGGCTCGCGATCCGCTTCATGCGGCTCTCGTAGAAGGCGATCAGCCGCTCGGCCTGCTCCTGCTGGCCGGTGAGGATGCCGAGCGCCCTGAGGCTCGGCACGGTGTCGCGCAATGGCTCCAGGAAGAAATCGACGACCGCGACGGGAATCTCGGCGGCTTCCAGCTTCTCGACGAGATCGCCGGGGCCGCGGCGCGTGCCGGCGAGCGATTTGCTGAGCACGACGAGATCGGGGCCGAGCGCGATCGCTCGCTCCAGCGAGAAGCCGGCGGCCGTGCCGCCATCGCCGACGAGGGGAAGCGCATTGATCGCCGGGAAGCGCGCCCGGTAGCGGGCAAGCCCGTCGGGGTTCTGGCGTTCGAGATCGCTGCCCCAGCCGGCGAGGATGCTGACGGGGTCGGGGTGGATCAGGCCGAGCGCGTTGAGCTGCCGGCCCTGCGCCAGCACGATGCGCTTGGCCGGGGCCGCGAGCTTGACGGTGCGGCCGAGCACGTCGGTCGCGACGACCGGATCGGCGGCCTTGGCGGGCAGCGCCGGCAGGCTCAGGCCGGCCAGGATCAGTGAACGCCTGTCGAGCATCATGCGGCTGCCGCCTTGTCCTGGGCCGTGCCGGCGAGCGTGAAGGCCACGGCGCGCGCAAGCATCGGCAGGATCACCGAGACATGGTTCTCGCCGGGGAATGCGGCGAAGCTGCAATCGAGGCGGTCGGAGGCGGACAGGCGCTCCGCCATCTCGGCGGCGTTGTCGTACATCCGGGCCCGCGCGAGGCGCTCGGCCCGCTGCGGAGTGACGGCGAGCACGGGCTCCTGCTCATGGCCGCCGACCGTGATCAGCAATCGCCCGGCCGGAGCGGAGCCGGCGCGCCGGAACGCGTCCTCGCTCGCAAGGATGGCGCGGTCCTGCCACCAGATCGACGGGCTGCCGGCGACGAGGGCCTCGAACAGGCCGGGCCGGGTGAACAGCGTGTGCAGCACGAACAGCCCGCCATAGGAATGGCCGGCGAGCGCGCGCCTTGCCGGATCGAGCGGTGCGATTCTGGCGACGGCCGGCAGGATCTCGTCGACGATCATGTCGAGGAAGCGGTCGGCTCCGTCAGGCACGGGCAGGAGGTCGCGCTGGCGCCGCTCGGCATCGAAGGGCTGCTCGCCGGGATAGCCGATTCCGATCACGACGGCGGCGCCGACCCCTGTCGCTTCGGGCCGTTGCGCCTGCAGGCGGGCGGCGGTCGCCGCGACCGGGAACAGCGCGTGGCCGTCGACGAGCACAAGGCTGGGAAAGCCGCGTGCCGGAGCGGGCCCCTCCGGCACGGAAACCAGCAGCCGGTAGCGCGAACCGTCCCGCGCCTCGAAATCGCGCTGCCAGGCCTGCGGCAGCGCGACGGGGGCGAATGCGGGATCGGGAGGGCTGACCGGTTGCACGCTGATCCTCTTACCAGCGGTAGGACAAGGTCGCGAGCACCGTGCGGCGCAGGCCGAAGGAGCACTGCGTCGTGCCGTAGCAGCCGGAGATATATTCCTTGTCGAACAGGTTCTGGGCGTTGACCTGCAGCCTCCAGCCCTTGAGTGCCGGGTTGGCCGCGGCGAAATCGTAGCTGATCGCGGCATCGACCAGCGTGTAGTCCGAGGTCGAGAAGGTGTTGCCGGGGTCGCCTGCGCCGCCGCCGACATAGCGCACGCCGGCGCCGAGCCCGAGGCCGGAGAGCAGGCCCGTCCGGAAGGTGTAATGCGCCCAGAGCGACGCGGTGTGCCGCGGCACGACCGGCGGGCGCTTGCCGAGGTCGACGCCGTTGCTCTTGGTCACCTCGGCATCGGTATAGGTATAGGCCGCGACGAGATCGAGATTGTCGTAGACGCTGGCGCGGGCCTCGACCTCGACGCCGCGGGCGCGGATCTCGCCGGTCTGGGTCTGGAAGGTCGGGTTGGCGAGGTCGGTCGTCGTGACATTGGTCTGGGTCAATTCGTAGACCGAGGCCTGCAGGAAGGCGTTGGTGCCCGGCAACTCGTATTTGAAGCCGGCCTCGTACTGCTCGCCCTCGGTCGGCTTGAACGGCGTGCCGCCGAAGGCCGTGCCGGCGACCGGCTCGAACGAGGTCGAGTAGCTGGCATAGGGCGCGAAGCCGTTGTCGAAATTGTACATCAGCGCGACGCGGCCGGTCCGCGCCGTGTCGTCCTGCTTGGTCAGCACGCCGGTGGACAGTGCGCGGGTGCGGGCCTCGGCCCGGTCGAAGCGGCCGCCGACGAGCAGCGAAAGCCGGTCGAGCTTGATCTGGTCCTGCAGGTAGATGCCGTACTGGGCTGTCGTCTGCTTGGTGCGCGGCACGGTCGGCGGGACGAAGGGCAGGCGCCCGTAGATCGGATTGGTGAAGTCGAGCGACTGCACCGTGCCGCCGGCGCCGGTGGCGGCCTTGGCATCGGTCCAGTAGCCGTCGACGCCGAACAGCACCTTGTGCGTCAGCGGCCCCGTGCGGAAATCGGCCTGGAGCTGGTTGTCGATGCCGGCAGTGCGGGCGTGCTCGTTCGAGATCGTGGCGCGGCGCGTCAGCGTCTTCTGGTCGGTCCCGATGCCGCCGACCGCGACGGTGCGGTTGCGCGATTCCAGATCGGAGATGCGGACGTTCTGGCGGAAGGTGAAGACGTCGTTGAAGCGATGCTCGAAGGCGTAGCCGACATTGGTCTGGTTGCGGCTATAGCCTTCGAAATTCGGCTCGCCCGGGAAGAAATTGCTGCGGATGCGGCCGGCGCGGCTCGGCAGAACGGTGCCGACTGCCGGGATGAAGCCGTAGAAGCCGGTTTCCGGATCGCGCTGGAACGAGGTCAGCAGGGTGAAGCTCGTCGACGCATTCGGTCGGTAGGTCAGCGAGGGCGCGATGAAGATGCGCTCCTCGCGGGTATAGTCGACCTGCGTGTCCGCCGCCCGGCCGAGGCCGACGACGCGGTAGAGCCAGGTCTTCTGCTGATCGATCGGCCCGCCGAAATCGAAGGCCATCTGGGCGCGGTCATGGCTGCCGAACTGGAGCTGGACCTCGCCGTGCCGCTCCTCCCGCGGGCGCTTGCTGACCATGTTGACGATGCCGCCGGGCTTGACCTGCCCGAACACCACCGAGGACGGGCCGCGCAGCACCTCGACCCGCTCCAGGCCCCAGGATTCATAGGTCGGGACGAGGAAGTTGATGCCACGCTGATAGCGCAGCCCGTCGAGATTGTTGACGAAGCCGGCCGTGCCGCCCGAGCCGCCGAAGCCGCGGATGAAGACGCTGTCATAGCGGCCCATCGAGAGGCGGGTCTCGCCGAGCACGCCGGCGGTGTAGCGCAGCGCCTGGCTGACATTCTGCGCGCCCTGGGCGTCCATCTGGTCGCGCGTGACGACGGTGATCGACTGCGGCGTCTCCATGATCGGCGTGTCGGTCTTGGTCGCGGTGTCGCTGCGGCGGGCGACATAGCCGTTGACCGGTCCGCTGGCGCGCTCGCCCTGCACCTCGATCGTGTCGAGGCCAAGCGTCGTGCCGGCCGGCTGCGGCTGGGCGCTCTGCGCCAGCGCCGTGCCCGCTCCGCCGGCGAGAAGCGCTGCCAGCGCCACGCCGGCCCGCCCCATCGCGCGATTGCTGCTGTTGATCCCGGTCATGCCTGCATTCCTGCCCCTGGCGCCTGCGCGCCCTCGTCTTCGGGGTTCTTTCAGGAAGGGTGCCGAGCCGGCAACGCGCTTGGCTTTCGATCGCGGCAGTATTTCTTTCGGTCGCGTTTCGAACGCGTCCAAGCAAGAACGGGAGGGCAGGAACATGGCCTGAATCAGCGCAGCGAGCTCGGTGCGACGCCGAAACGCTTGCGGAACAGCCCTGAGAAATGCGCCGGGCTGTAGCCGACCTGGAAGGCGGCGACCGCGACGCTGGCCTCCCCGCTCGCGATCATCGCGTAGGCCCGCTGCAGCCGCTGCTCCTGCAGGTATTCAAAGACGCTGGCGCCGAACTCGCTTCGGAAGGCGGAGGTGAGCTTGGTCGGGTTGAGTCCGCTTTCGCGCGCCAGCTCCGCCAGGCTGAGGGGCTCCTGCAAGGTTTCGAGCAGGCGGTCGCGCGCCGCATGAACCTGCTCGCGCAGGCGCGGGCTGAGTCTTCCCGGGCGGACGGGCCGCTCGCCGAGCATCCGGTCCAGAACCAGCGCGCCGAGTTCCAGCGCCTTGCCGGCAAGATAGAGCGGGCGCAGCGCTTCGCCGACCGGACATTCCGCCATCCGCAGGGCAAGCGAGCGGATCGGCGCATCGGCCGGGCGCACCCAGAAGCCGGCATCGTCGGAGCAGGCGAGGCGGGCCGCCTTGGCGACATCCGGGCCGAACTCGCGGGCGACGAAATCGAAATCGAACTGCATCAGCGCGCAGCGCAGCGCGCCGTCGGCGAGGCCGGTTCGCTGCTGCATATGCTCGCCGCCATTGGCGGCGACGAGGACGGTCGGCCCGTCGAGAACGACGGCCGGGCGGTCGTCGAGCTCCAGCGCCTGCCGGCCCTCCAGCATGACTGCGACCTTGAGGCCCGGCCGCATCGGGCCGACGATCCGCTCGCCCTCCTGGATCAGGAAGGTTCCGGCGGAGAGCGAGAGATTGCGCGAGAACAGCTCCAGGCTCGTGGCAGATTTCCGGACGGGGCTGGAACTGGCGTGCATCACGACCTCTGTGAGGGGGCGATGTTTATCCGACGCTGGAGTAAAAATCAAATAATATCAATAGTTTAAATGAGTTCTAAGGTTTGGCGGCGCAGCCCTGCCAGCGTTTCCTCAAAGATAGGGCGGCGTGCAGGCGCTCACGACGATGCAGCGCTCGGTGCCGATATTGCGGTAGCGATGCGGGATGCGGCTGTCGAAGAGATAGGCGTCGCCGGGCTTCAGCACCTTGATCTGGTCGCCGACGGTGATCTCGAGCTCGCCGGCCAGCACCACGCCGCCCTCGTGGGATTCGTGCTTGAGCATCGCAGCGCCGGTATCGGCGCCGGGATCGTAGGATTCATGCAGGATCTGCAGGTTATGGGCCTGTGCATCCCCGACCTGGCGGAAGGACATCTGGCCCCGGCTCTCGCCGCCATTGACCTGATGCAGGCGCGAGGTCAGGTCGAGCAGGTCCGGGGCCTCGAAGAACACCTTGTCGCGCGGTGTCCGTTCTTCGTCAAAAAAATTCACCATCGTCATCGGAATGCCGTCAAGGATCTTGCGCAGCGAGGCGACCGACGGACTGTTCCGGTTCTGCTCGATCAGCGAGATCAGGCTATGGGTCACGCCGGAGCGTGCCGCGAGCTCGCGTTGCGAAAGCCCGGCCGCAACCCTGATTTCCTTCAGCCTACCGCCGACGTCAAAGCTCATGGCTGCTCCGTTTCCCCATCCTGCGCGCCTTGTCGTGCCTGCGCGTCGTGCAGGGCCCGCCTGCTCGGCGGCCCTTGCCATGTTCAATATTCTGAGCAATGCTGCCGGAAAGCCAATAAGAAAATAGTGTCATGGGGAACCGGCGGAGTGGAATAGTTTTCGCGTTCAAAGCACGCCGTCCAGACTAAATCCCCATTCGATACGATAGGGCTGCATGCGCGCGGTTTGTCCCGCGCATGGCACGGGAGATGCTTGCCGAAGACGACCGCCTCGCCAATGCCTCGCGGCGAGAATTCAACAGGGAAAGCAGGGTAATCCGGGCCGATGACGCAAGCCGAGACCGTTTTGTTGAATGGCCGCATCTTCTGCGGCTTGGCGGAAGGCTTCGTCGAAGCCCTGGCGATTGGGGATGGCAAGGTGCTGGCCGCCGGCCCGGCCGCCGAGATCGCCGCCTTGCAGGGGCCCGCGACGAAGGTCGTCGATCTCGCCGGTCGCGTCGCCATTCCCGGGCTGAACGACGCACATATGCATCTGCTGCCGCTCGGCCTCGCCATGAGCGAGGTCAACCTGCGCCCCGAGGAGGGCGTCAACAGCATCGACGAGATCCTGCGCCGCATCGCCGCCGCCGTGAAGGGCAAGAAGCCCGGCGAATGGGTCACCGGCCGCGGCTACGACCATAACGAGCTGGCCGAGGCGCGCCATCCGACGGCCGAGGAACTCGACCGCGTCGCGCCGGACAATCCCGTCTATATCAAGCGCACCTGCGGTCATGTCGGCGTCGTCAACGGCCGCGCGATGGCGGCGGCTGGCATCGGCCACAACACGCCGAGCCCCGATGGCGGCCTGATCGAGCGTCGCGACAACAAGCTGACCGGCCTGCTGGCCGAGAGCGCCATGCGCCTGATCGTCGAGGCGATGCCAAAGCCGAGCATCGCGGAGCTGAAGGCCGCGATCGAGAAGGCCGGGCACTACATGCTCGCGCAGGGCTTCACCAGCGTCATGGATGCCGGCGTCGGCATGGGCGCCGGCATGGCCGAGATCGAGGCCTATGAGGAGGTCGCGCGCGCCGGCACGCTGCCGGTCCGCACCTGGGTCTGCATTTACGGCAATGCCGACGGCATCGGCGACGAGGCCCATGCGGCGGGCTATCGCTTCGGCCGCGAGACCGGCCTCCTGCGCTACGGCGCGATGAAGGTCTTCGGCGACGGTAGCGCTGGTGGTCTGACCGCCGCGATGAGCGAGCCCTACCGCGTCGGCGACCCCGATAATCGCGGCATCTTCATCTATTCCGATGCCGACATGCATCGCTATCTCCGGCACTACCACGAGCTCGGCTACCAGCTCGCGATCCACGCGATCGGCGACGCGGCGATTGAGCAGGTGCTCTCCGGCATGGAGAAGGCCGACAGCCCCGCGCATCCGATCAAGGGCCGCCGCCACCGCATCGAGCATTGCGGTTTCCTGACCGACGGGCAGCTCGCCCGCATGGCCGCCGCCGGCATCGACCCGGTGCCGCAGCCGGCCTTCATCTACGAGTTCGGCGATCTCTACGTGATCAATCTGGGCGAAGCGCGCGCCGGCGCCTCCTACCCCATGCGCAAATGGCTCGATGGCGGCCTGCATGCCGCGGCGAGCTCGGACGCTCCGGTCTGCGCCACCGACCCGTTCAAGAACCTCTTCACGATGGTCACCCGCCAGACCAAGCGCCATACCGAGATCGGCGGCGCCGAGAAGCTGAGCATGGAGGAGGCGGTGCACGCCTATACCTTGCTTGGCGCCTATACCCAGTTCGCCGAGGACAAGCTCGGCCGGCTGGTGCCCGGCCAGCTCGCCGATATCGCCGTGCTCTCGCACGACATCTTCGCGATCCCCGTCGAGGCGGTCGAGAACGAGGTGCGGTGCGACCTGACCCTGCTCGGCGGCGAGGTTGTCTTCGACCGGCACGGCCAGCTCGCGGCTGCGGCGCAATAGGCCGGGACCTCCGCAATGCTCAAACATACGCTGCAAAGGCTGCTGCTGGTCCTGCCGGTGATGCTCGGCGTGCTGCTGATCGGCTTCCTGCTGATGCAGGTCGTGCCGACCGATCCGGCCCAGGTCCGCGCCGGTCCGACCGCGACGCAGGACGTGGTGGAGGCGATCCGCCAGGAACTCGGGCTGAACCAGCCCCTGTGGAAGCAGTTCGCGATCTATATCGGGCGCCTCGCACAAGGTGATCTCGGCGTCTCCATTATCAACAACGTCCCGGTGACGCAGGAACTCGGCAACACCATCGGCCCGACGCTGGAGCTGATGTTCGCCTCGCTGATCTGGGCGATCCCGCTCGGCATGTTCCTCGGTACCGTCGGCGCCTATTACCGGGGCTCGCTGATCGACCGCGCGATCATGGCTTTCTCGGTCGCTGGCGTCTCGCTGCCGGTCTTCTTCCTCGGCCTCGGGCTGATCTGGCTCTTCGGCTTCTATTATCCGATCCTGCCCTTCACCGGCCGCACCGGCCCGCTCTGGACCTGGGAGGGGATCCAGGGGATCATCCTGCCGGCGGTCACGCTGGGCGGCGTGTTCGTCGGCCCGGTCGCCCGCATGACTCGCACCTCGGTGCTCGACGAGCTCGGCGCCGACCATGTCCGCACCGCCCGCGCCAAGGGCCTCGGCGAGGCGACGGTCGTGCTGCGCCACACGCTGCGCAACGCGCTCGTCCCGGTCGTCACGCTGATCGGCCTGCAGATCGGCTTCCTGCTCGGCGGCGCCGTCGTCACCGAGACCGTGTTCTCATGGCCGGGCATCGGCCGGCTCGCGGTCGGCGCCATCCTGTCGAGCGACCTGCCGATGGCGCAGGGCACGATCATCATGCTCTCGCTCGGCTTCATCCTGGTCAATCTCGCGGTGGACGTCCTCTATGCCGTGCTCGATCCACGCGTGAGGGGCACCTGATGAGCTCCCCCATGAAGCTCGATCGCAATGCGCTCCAGCCCGGCGCCAAGACGGTCGAGGCGGCCGTCAGCGTCGCCGCCGCCACGCCGGTCCGCCGCAAGACCGTGCTCCGGATGCTGATGTCCGATGTCGGCTCCTGCATCGCGCTGGCGCTCGTCGTCCTCGCCATCCTCTGCGCGGTCTTCGCGCCCTGGCTCGCGCCGACCGATCCTTTCGGCAACGACCTCGCCAACACGCTGAAGCCGCCGGGCGAGGCCGGCCTGCTTGGCACGGACGGGCAGGGCCGCAACATGATCACGCGCCTGCTCTATGGCTTGCGCACGACCTTGCTGATGGGCTCGGCCTCGGTCCTCTTCGGCTGCGCGATCGGCGGCATCATCGGCTTCGCCGCGGCCTATTATCCGAAGGTGTCCGGCGTGCTGATGCGCTTCATGGACGTGCTCCTGTCCTTCCCAGCGATCCTGTTCGGCCTTGCCATCGCTGCGATCTTCGGCCCGGGCCTGCTCGCGGTCATCATCGCGCTCTCGATCGCGACCGTGCCCCTGATGGCGCGCGTCGTGCGCGGCTCGGCGCTGGTCGTGCTGCAGCAGGGCTATATCGAGGCGGCGCGCTCGCTGGGCCTGAGCGACCTGCGCATCATCCTGCGCTATGTCCTGCCGAACTGCCTCTCGGCGATCTTCGTCTTCGTCACCTTGCGCTTCGGGCAGGTCATCCTGCTCGGCGCCGCGCTCTCCTTCCTGGGCCTCGGCGCCCAGCCGCCGACCGCCGAGCTCGGCGCCATGGCGGCGGACGGGCGCAACTTCCTGTTCTTCGCGCCGCATGTCTCGGTCCTGCCGAGTCTGGTGATCTTCGCGGTCGTGCTGGCCTTCAACGTGCTCGGCGATTCCCTGCGGGACGCCCTCGATCCCAAGCTGCGCAAATAGCGCCGACATCAACCAAGAAGCGTCAAAAAGGGGACTTGCTCGATGTTCAAACTCTCAACTCTGCTTCTCGCCGGCGCCGCAGCCGCGAGTTTCGCGGTCGTGCCCGCGGTCGCCCAGCAGAAGGCGCCGCTCTCGATCCTGCGCGTCATCGACGCCGACAACTACGACCCGATCCGGACCACCGCGACGGCGGCGGCCGAGGTCATGTACATGCTGGCCGACACGCTGGTGACGGTCGATTTCGACATGAAGACGATCAAGCCCGGCCTCGCCGAGAGCTGGACGATCTCGCCGGATGGCCTGACCTACACCTTCAAGATCCGCAAGGACGTGAAGTTCTGCGATGGCCGGCCGATGACGATCGATGACGTCGTCTATTCGCTGAAGCGCTGGACCGACCCGGCCAACAAGTCCCCGGTCTCCTTCCGCGGCGGTCCGGTTAAGGACATCCGCGCCGACGGCGATTCCACGCTGATCTACGAGCTGAAGGAGCCCTATAGCGACCTGATGTTCCAGCTCGCCCTGTCCTTCGCCTCGGTGGTCGACAAGAACACCGTCGAGAAGCTCGGGCCGAATTTCGGCGTCCAGGGCTTCAACGCCACCGGCCCCTATTGCTGGTCGAAATGGACCCCGCGCCAGGAGCTCGTGCTCAAGAAGAACCCGCACTACTCGTGGGGCCCGCCGATCTACAAGGACCCGAAGCCGCAGATCGACGAGATCGTCTGGAAGGTCATCCCGGAGTCGAACACGCTGATGGCCGCGATCCAGGCCAAGCAGGCCGACGTGACCTACTACATGCCCTATATCGCGCTCGACACGATGCAGCGCATTCCCGGCATGACGGTGCAGCGCCAGGAAAACTACATCTACGACATCTTCATGGGCTTCAAGATCGACAAGCCCGTGTCGAAGGATCCGGTGATCCGCGAGGCCGTCAACATGGCGACCGACAAGCAGGCCA
Source organism: Allobosea sp. MMO-172 (assembly GCF_037147855.1). NCBI lineage: Bacteria > Pseudomonadati > Pseudomonadota > Alphaproteobacteria > Hyphomicrobiales > Alloboseaceae > Allobosea > Allobosea sp. MMO-172. Next base: position 20,651 of record NZ_JBBCUM010000006.1, read on the forward strand.
TCGCCAAGGCGATCTTCTTCGGCAAGGGCCAGGTCCTGCCCTCGCTCCTGAATCCGGCCGTGCTCGACTACGACAAGGATTCCGCCGGCAAGATGCCGAAGCATAACCCGGCCGGCGCCATCAAGCTGCTCGACGAGGCCGGCTGGAAGCCGGGCGCCGACGGCATCCGCGAGAAGGACGGCCAGAAGGCGACCTTCACTGTCTACGGCATCCGCAACGACGTGAACCCGCGCATCTCCGAGGCGATGCAGGCGGACCTGCGCAAGGTCGGCATCGACCTCAAGATCCAGCTCTGGGACGCCACCGTCGCCTGGGGCAAGCTCGCGACGCAGGAATTCGACGCCTTCTACATGGCCTATCCCTATGTGACGGCCACCGAGGCGCTGAACCTCTACTTCGCCAGCCGCCAGGCCCCGACGCCGAACCGGATGAACTGGAAGGACCCGAAGACCGACGAGCTCCTGAAGGCCGCGGCGACCGCCGTCGATGCCGACAAGCGCAAGCAGGCGATCGGCGCGGTCCAGACCCAGCTCACCGAGGCGAATGTCTGGGTGCCGCTGGCCTCGCAGCCGCTCTGGGTCGTCGCCGGCGACCGGCTGGAGGGCGTGCGCGCCCACGGCATCTACGGTGCCGGCCTCTACAAGGGGCTCGACCTCAAGCTGAAGCGCTGAGCGTTTCCAGCGCCGCGCGGTGAGAACCGCGCGGCGCTTTTTCTATGTCTGGTTGCTCCAACCCGGTGATTTTTCTCGGAACCACGGCGTCATCCCGGACAAGCGGCGAAGCCGCGCCGATCCGGGATCCATCGTAGAGCTCCGGAGCCCTCCGATGGATCCCGGGGCAAGCCCGGGATGACGCCGTGGTTCCGAGAAAGACCACCAAGACGGAGGAAACAAAAATCATGACGATCACGGTCATCAAGAACGCCGAAGTCGTTGTCGCCTGGGATGCGGAAGCCTCCCGGCATGTCTATCTGCACGGCGCCGATGTCGCCTTCGAGGACGGCACGCTGCTTTATGTCGGGCCGCGCTACGAGGGCCAGGCCGACGAGACCGTCGACGGCAGCGGGCGCATGGTCATGCCCGGCCTGGTCAATATCCATTCGCATCCCTCGAGCGAGGCGCTGAACAAGGGCTTCCTCGACGAGCTCGGCTCGCCCGCGCTCTACAATTCCTCGCTCTACGAGTTCATGCCGATCCTGCGGCCCGATGCCGAGACGGTGCCGGATTGCGTGCAGGTCGCCTATTCGGAATTGCTGCTCTCCGGCGTCACCACGCTTGCTGACCTTTCGGTCGCCCATCCCGGCTGGATCGACCTCGCGGCCAATAGCGGTCTGCGTGTCTGCGTCTCGCCGATGTTCCGCTCGGCCCGCTGGTACACGAAGAACGGCCATGTCGTCGAATATGAGTGGGACGAGAAGGCCGGCGCCGCCGCCATGGAGACCGCCTTCGACGTCATCGAGCAGGCGCAGAAACACCCGTCCGGCCGGCTCTTCGGCATGGTCTGCCCGGCGCAGATCGACACCTGCAGCGAAGGCCTGATCAAGGACAGCCACGCCGAAGCCAAGCGCCGCAACCTGCCCTGGCAGATTCACGCGGCCCAGTCGACGGTCGAGTTCCACGAGATCACCCGCCGCCATGGCGTGACGCCGATCCAGTGGCTGGAGAAACTCGGCGTGCTCGGCAGCACCAGCATCGTCGGTCACGGCATCTTCCTCGATGATTATCCGCGCCTCGGCTGGCACAGCCGACGCGATCTGGCGCTGCTGGCCGAGACCGATACGGTGGTCGCCCATTGCCCGACGGTGTTCATGCGCCGCGGCATCGCGCTCGACGATTTCGGGCGCTATCGCCGCGCCGGCATCCGCATCGGCATGGGCACCGACACCTATCCGCACAACATGCTCGAGGAGATGCGCCATGTCGGCTATGTCGCCCGGCTGATGGCGGAGAACCCGCGCACGCTCACCACCACCGACATCTTCGAGACAGCGACCACGGCCGGCGCCGCCGCGCTCGGCCGCGACGATATCGGCCGCCTCGAAGCCGGCTGCAAGGCCGACCTCGTGATGGTCGACCTCAAGCACCCGATGATGCAGCCGCGCCGCGATCCCGTGCGCAGCATGGTCTATGCCGCCGCCGAGCGCGCGGTCGACCGCGTCTATGTCGACGGCAAGCTCGTCGTCCGCGACGGCACCGTCCTGACCATGGACTATCCGGCCGCGGCCCTGCGCCTCCATGAGGGCCAGAAGCGCACGGAAGCGGCGGCGCCCGGCAATGACTGGATCAAGCGCCCGGTGACGGATTACTCGCCGCTGACCTTCCCGGTGAAGTAGGCGGGAGCGGGCTCATTTTACGCGGAAACACGGCGTCATCCCGGGCTTGACCCGGGATCCATGCCGGAGCGCTTCCCGATCAAAGTTCAGGAATGGATCCCGGATCTCCGCTTCGCTGCGTCCGGGATGACGCGCGTGATGAGATGCAACGTGCTGGACCCATCGCCGTATCGTGAGCCCCCTGCGTCACGCCGCCCGCTTTCGGTCGGCGCGATCCGGCGATAGGTTATGCCCATGTCGCAGGCAGACGAGACAACGCAGACGGAGGCCGGCTCTTCGAGCCGGCTCGGCCTCATGCTGATCGGCGGAGGCTTCTTCGCCCTGTTCCTCACCGGCCTGCTGCTCTGGTGGCGCGAAGGCGACCGGCTCTTCACCGACGGGTTGATCGCCGCCATCGTGGCTTGCTTCTAGGCATCGGCCCGAAAAGTGGGAACCGGTTTTCGGACCCAGCCGATGCACGGAAAATGATCTATCGCGGCTGCGGCCGCCTGCCCGGGAAACTCTCCGTGAACCGCCGTCTCGTCCTGCCCCTCGTCGTCTTCCTGGCCGGGGCGCTCGCGCTCGCCGCAGCCGCGATCCTGACCTTCTCGCCCGGCCGCCAGGGAAGCGGCGGCAGCGGCGTCGCCAGCGTGGGCGGCCCGTTCACGCTGACGACGCAGGAGGGCAAGCCGCTCTCCGATACCGACCTGAAGGGCTCGCCCTTCCTGGTCTTCTTCGGCTTCACCCATTGCCCGGATATCTGCCCGACAAAGCTCTTCGAGATCTCGGAGGCCCTGCGCGCGGCCGGTGACGGCGCCAAGGCGAAGGGGCTTAAAGCGCTCTTCATCACGGTCGATCCCGAGCGCGATACGCCAGACGCGATGAAGAGCTATCTCGGCTCCTTCGATCCGCGCATCGTGGGCCTGAGCGGCGACCGGCCGGCGATCGACGCCGTGGTCAAGGCCTATCGCGCTTATGCCAAGAAGGTGCCGCTGAAAGACGGCGACTACACGATGGACCATACCGCGCTGGTCTATCTGATGGGCACGGACGGCAAGTTCGTCGGCGCCTTCAATATCGAGCAGCCTCCGGCGCAGGCGGCAGCGGAATGGCTGCGTCACTCGTAGCGTCAGCGACCGGCGCGCGCCGGCGCGCCAGCCCGTGCTCGGTCTTGTTCCAGGCGAAGGGGCGTTTCAGATATTCGTAGAACGCCATCCAGGCAGCGACCGAGACCAGCGCGTAATAGAGCGGCAGCAGCGGGACGAGCAGCAGGAGATCCGGCGCCCCGCGGCGTAGCGCCCCGACGATGGGCGGCACGAACAGGGCCACGCTGCCCAGGAGCCAGACCGCGAGCGCGATGATCGAGGTCAGGGTCGCGGCGGTGCCCACGGGTTCGAACAGCGATCCCTCCCAATAGGCGATCAGCGTGGCGACGGCGAAGGCGGGATAGCCGAGTGCCGTCGCGACGGTGCCGAAGACCAGTGACAGGAAGGCGAAGGTCGCGGCCAGCCCCGCCTCGCGCGCCAGACGCATCGGCGCGCGCGAATGCGTCACCAGCGTTTGGATATAGCCCTTGATCCAGCGCGAACGCTGCTTGAGCCAGGCCGGAACGGAAACCGGCGCCTCCTCGCGGGTGTTCGAGGGCAGGTCGCCGATGCGATAGCCGGCGCGCACCAGCCGGAAGCCGAGATCGGCATCCTCGGTCACGTTCCAGGCGTCCCAGCCGCCCACAATGCGCAGCGCCTCCGTGCGGAAATGGTTGGAGGTCCCGCCCAGCATGATCGGCAGCTGGAACTGCAGCAGGCCTGGATTGAGCACCTCGAACAGCCCGGCATATTCCAGCGCGAACAGGCCGGGCAGAACGCCCTCCTCGGCATGGTCGATCACGAGCCGCGCCTGCAGGCAGCCGAGTTCCTTCGGGCCGCCGAGGAAGCGCGCTGCCGCCATGCGCAGTTGCTGCGGGTCGGGAATGTCCTCGGCATCGAAGATCGTGAAGAACGCGCCACGCGCTTCGAGCAGGGCGAGATTCAGCGCGCGGGGCTTGGTGCGTGGAAAACCCGGCGGAACGACGGTGACGGAGAATTGCGGCGGCAGCGCCATCTGCGCCAGCGCGTCGCGCATGGCCGTGTCGTCGGCTTCGATCAGCAGGCGGATATCGAGCTTGGACGCAGGATAGTCGAGCGCGCCGAGCGCATCCGTCAATTGCCGGAGCACGGCGAGCTCCCGATAGAGCGGCACCGCGACCGTGTAGACGGGCAGGCGGGCATCGTCGATCCGCCAGCGGTGGCTGCGCCAGAGATCGGGCGCCGTGCGCTCGATCGCGGCCGCCAGCCGCAGCAGGATCAGACCGAGGAAGAGTGGGCCGAGCAGCAGCGCCAACCAGAAGAAGGTTTCGAATGGCGCGAAGACGCCGCCGACCGCGGCAATCGCGACGCCCAGGCCGCCGGCGATCACCTGGCCCCGGCTTGCGCCGGTGCGGGCGCTGTCGCGGACGAGCCCGGCGGCGTCGAGTCCGGCAGCCTGCTCGGCCAGCGCGCCGGCATTGCTGAGACGAAGGGCGTCGGCGAAGCGGCGCGGGGTCGTCACCGCGATATCGTCGCGGTTGCGCGGGCCGACCTCGATCATCTGTCGCAGCGCCGGCCCTTCGGGCGCCAGGATGAAGCGGAAGCGCGCGTCGCCGTCGGTTGGCGCGATGCCCTGACGCAGGATAGCCTCGTGCCCGCCGCCGGGCCTGAGCGGCGGAGGTTGCGCAACGAAGGCCAGCCCCATCTCGGCTGCCAGCGCCCGGTAGAAGCGGGCTTCGTCGATCAGGCCGCGTGCGATCGCTTCACGGGCCGGTTCGGTGCGGTTGCGCCGGGATGTCTCGGCCACGCCTGCGAGGACGGAAGGCGGCAGGCCATGTCGCGTCAGGAAGGCGAGTTCGACCGGCAGGCCGGCTGAGCCGGGCCCGACCACGATCGGACTGTCGTCGTTACCGCTGCCCCCCACTGGCCCCGGTCCCGCTCCACGCGACAATGCCCGGCGCGGCTGCGCCGGGAACAACCTATGCTTGTCGTTGACGTAGCGGGAGTCGAGAGGCCTCGCCTAGAACTTTGGGCGAGGCCCGGCGGCGTCAGCGCGCCGTCACTTCTTGATTTGCCAGATCGTCTTCAACGAGGTTGCCACCTCGATCTCGCCCGGTTCCACCACGGTTGGCATTTCGCCGGACACCTTCCTCCTGCTGGGGAGATCGGCCTCACCATGCGGTGCATCCACTTCGTTGGCCGACACGAGATCGCCCAGCTGAACTCCGAGCGATTCAGCGTAAAGGGTGGCCATCGCCCGCGCGTCCTGTGCAGCCTTTCGCCGGGAGAGATTCTTGGCTGTTGCGGGGTCGGTCAGACCGAATCTGACATTCGAAATCGAATTCGATCCCGACTTGACGAGCGTGTCGACCAGCGCGCCTGCTTTGCCGATATCTCTCACAGTAATCGTGAGAGCTGTTTGAGCCTCGTATCCGATGATTTCCCGTGGCGGACGGATTCCGCTCGGAAGCGCTGCAGGTGCTGAGAATTTGGGGCCGATTCTGAGCTGGGAGGTCGCCATATCGCCCGGAGCGATGCCGTACTGCGTCACCGTCTCCCTCATGCGATTCATTGCAGGGCGGTTTTTCGCAAGCGCTTCTTCGGCCGTCTTGCCTTCGGTGACGACCCCGGCGTCGATGATTGCGATATCGGGAGCGACCTGGACGCGACCTGTCGAAACGATCGAGAGGCCTTGATGAGTGGCTTCGCCCGCTTGGGCCAACGCGGCCTGCGTAGAGAAAAGCAACAAGCCGAGAGCAAGCAACCGCTTCATTTCCGCCCCCCGGTCGTTCCGGCCTGTGTTCAGCGCGCCGCCAGGATCTCCGCGACCTGCGGGATGTCCTTGTCGCCGCGGCCGGAGAGATTGACCACCATCAGATGATCCTTCGGCTTCTGCGGGGCGAGATCAGCGACGCGTGCGAGCGCGTGCGCCGACTCCAGCGCCGGGATGATGCCTTCCAGCCTTGAGATCAGCTGGAACGCCTCCAGCGCCTCCTCGTCGGTGGCCGAGAGGTAGGTCGCCCGGCCGACATCGTGCAGCCAGGAATGCTCCGGGCCGATGCCGGGATAGTCGAGCCCGGCCGAGATCGAATGGGCATCCTTGATCTGTCCGTCATCGTCCATCAGCAGGAAGGTGCGGTTGCCGTGCAGCACGCCGGGTCGCCCGCCGGTGAGCGAGGCCGCATGCAGCCCGCTCGGGATGCCGTGGCCGGCGGCCTCCACGCCGTAGATCTCGACCGAGGGGTCGTCGAGGAAGGGGTGGAACAGCCCCATCGCGTTCGAGCCGCCGCCGATGCAGGCGACGAGCGAATCCGGCAGGCGGCCTTCGGCCTCTTGCATCTGCTCGCGGGTTTCCTTGCCGATGATCGACTGGAAATCGCGCACCATCGCCGGATAGGGATGGGGACCTGCGACCGTGCCGATGCAGTAGAAGGTCGTCGCGACATTGGTCACCCAGTCGCGCAGCGCCTCGTTCATCGCGTCCTTCAGGGTCTTGGTGCCGGATTCGACCGGCACGACCGTGGCGCCGAGCATCTGCATGCGGAACACGTTCGGCGCCTGCCGGGCGACGTCGACCGCGCCCATGTAGACGATGCATTCCAGGCCGTAACGCGCGCAGAGCGTCGCGGTGGCGACGCCATGCTGGCCGGCGCCGGTCTCGGCGATGATGCGCTTCTTGCCCATGCGCCGCGCCAGCAAGATCTGGCCGAGCACGTTGTTCACCTTGTGGGAGCCGGTATGGTTCAGCTCCTCGCGCTTCAGATAGACCTTGGCGCCGCCGAAATGCTCGGTCAGGCGCTCGGCGAAATAGAGCGGCGAGGGCCGGCCGACATAGTGCTTCAGCCCGCTGGTCATCTCGGCGTGATAGGCCGGGTCGGCCTTGGCGGCTGTGTAGGCCTCTTCCAGCTCGAGGATCAGCGGCATCAGCGTCTCCGCCACGAAGCGGCCGCCGAACAGGCCGAAGCGGCCGTTCTCGTCCGGGCCGTTGCGATAGCTGTTCGGGCTGGAGGGGGCGTTCATGCGCTCAAGCTTTCCTGTCCTGCCGCCGCGGCCTTGCGGGCCGATGCGATGAATTCCGCGATCCGCGCGGGGTCCTTGACCCCCGGCGCGCTTTCGACGCCCGAGGAGACATCGACACCCGCCGGCCTGGTGATGCCGATGGCTTCAGCGACATTCGCCGGATCGAGCCCGCCCGATAGCATGAAGCGTTGCGAGGGGTCGAGGCTGGCGAGCAGGCCCCAGTCGAAGGGCTTGCCGTGCCCGCCGGGGAAGGCTGCGTCCTTCGGCGGCTTGGCGTCGAGCAGGATAAGGTCGGCCGCGTCGCGATAGCCTGCGACGGCCTTGAGGTCCTCGGCCGTCGCGATGCCGAGCGCCTTCATCACCGGCCGGCCGACGGCGCGGCGCAGGGCTGCCGTCTGCTCGGGCGTCTCGCGGCCGTGGAACTGGAACCAGTCGGGCTTCAGTGCCTCGGCAAGCTCCGCCGCCTGCTGCTCGCTCCAGTCGACGACGAGCGCGACGATCTGCGTCCTGCCGCGCGCGATCGCCGCCAACTGCTTGGCGCGCTCCAGCGTCACGTAGCGCGGGCTCTTCGGATGGAAATTGAGCCCGATCATATCGGCGCCGGCCGCGAGCGCGGCCTCCAGCGTCTCGGGGGTCGAGAGGCCGCAGATCTTGATCAGGAAGGGCGAACCATTGGACATGGCCCGGCGTTTAGCACGGTCCGTGCGTTGGCGCATGCCGTACTTGCGACATGATGACGAAGGAAGCCATGTTCGGACAGGGCGAAGAGGGGGACGGGGTGATCCGGCTGGGCATGGGCAGGCGCGGGCTGACGATGATGGCGGGCCTGCTCGCCATCTCCGGCCTCGTCGTGGCGGTGTTCTACTATATCGGCCAGCCGCGGACCCTGCGCCTTGCGGTCGGGCCGCTCGGCTCGGACGATGCGCGCATGGCCGCGGCCTTCGTGCAGGGGCTCAACCGCGACAAGGCCTCCGTGCGGTTGCGCCTCGTCCTGACCGAGGGCTCCGAGGACAGCGCCAAGAAGATCGATGCCGGCCAGGCCGATCTCGCCATGCTGCGCGCCGACATCGCCATGCCCTCGACGGCCGACACGGTCCTGATCACGCGGCGGACCTTTCCGTTTTTCATCACGACGACCGAGACGGCGATCGGCCGCATCGCCGAATTGCGCGGCCGCAGGATCGGCGTGTCCCGCAATCCGCTGGGGAACATCACCCTGCTGAAACGGGTACTGGCGCAATACGAGGTACGGCCCGAAGAGGTCGAGATCGTCAAGCTCAGCCAGGAGGAGATCGTGGCTGCGGCCAAGGAGAAGCGCATCGACGTCTTCTTCTCGATCAACGCCGTTGGCTCCCACACCAATAATGACGGCCTGCGTCGTCTGCGCGAGGCCTGGGGCAACGATCCCGTGCTGATCCCGGTCCGCGAGGCCGATGCGCTCGCGGCGCATTACCGGGCGATCGAATCCGGCGAGATCGTGCGCGGCGCGTTGGGCGGCGACCCGCCGCGCCCGGCCGAGAGCCTGCAGACCATCTCGATCACCTCGCGCCTCGTCGCGGCGCAGAGCCTCGACGACAATCTCGTCGGCGAACTAACCAAGGACATCCTGGGCCTGCGCCTGACGCTGGCCTCGGAACTGCCGGCCGTGCAGGCCCTGGAGACGCCCTCGACCGACAAGGACGCGCCGCTGCCGGTGCATTCCGGCGCGGCCGCCTATATCGATGGCGAGCAGGAGAGCTTCTTCGATCGCTATGGCGACTGGTTCTATATCGGCGCCATGGCGCTCTCGGCGGTGGGCACGGGCGGCGCCGCCCTGCTCGGCCGCGAGAGCGCCAACCGGCGCCGGCGCGCGATGGCCGGCCTCGACGAATTGCTGGAACTGCTCAATACCATCCGCGCCTGCGAGGATGAGGCGGAATTGATGCGGCTCGGCCGCGAGGCGGACCAGATCCTGACGCGCGTGCTCGCCGACTACGCCAAAGGCGATCTCGACACGGCCGCACTCGCCGCCTATCGCCTCGCCATCGATCAGGTCGGCCGGGCGGTCGCGGAACGGCAGCGCGCGCTGGCGGAGACCTGAGCGCATTTACTTTTCGGCAGGCTCGGCGGTTGCCGAAAAGCCCGTCAGCGTTTATGTGCAGCGCAACGAATTCCAGATTCACGTGAAACAGGCTGCGCCGGCGGGGCATCGCTCCAGACCGGCTCGTGGCCTTGAAAGCAAGGCCCTACCCGCATGTCCATGCGCAACATCGCCATCATCGCGCACGTCGACCATGGCAAGACGACCCTCGTCGACAAGCTGCTGCAGCAGTCCGGCGCCTTCCGCGAGAACCAGCGCGTCGCCGAGCGCGTGATGGATTCGAACGACCTCGAAAAGGAGCGCGGCATCACCATCCTGGCCAAGGCGACCTCGGTCGTCTGGAAGGACACGCGCATCAACATCGTCGACACCCCCGGCCACGCCGATTTCGGCGGCGAGGTCGAGCGCATCCTGAACATGGTCGACTCGGCCATCGTTCTGGTCGATGCCGCCGAAGGCCCGATGCCGCAGACCAAGTTCGTGGTCTCCAAGGCGCTGAAGCTCGGCCTTCGCCCGATCGTGGCGATCAACAAGGTCGACAAGCCCGACGCCCGCACCACCGAGGTCATCAACGAGGTCTTCGACCTCTTCGCCGCGCTCGACGCCACCGACGAGCAGCTCGACTTCCCGATCCTCTACGGCTCGGGCAAGCAGGGCTGGATGGCCGACTCGCCGGAAGGCCCGCAGGATCAGGGCCTCGCGCCCATGTACGACCTCATCCTCAAGCATGTCCCGGCCCCGGCGGTCGAGGACGGCCCGTTCCGCATGATCGGCACGCTGCTGGAGGCGAACCCCTATCTCGGCCGCATCATCACCGGCCGCGTCACCTCCGGCACGGCCAAGCCGAACCAGACCATCAAGGTGCTCTCGGGCGACGGCACGACTGTCGAGACCGGCCGTATCTCGAAGATCCTCGCCTTCCGCGGCATCGAGCGCCAGCCGATCGAGGAAGCCGTCGCGGGCGATATCGTCTCGATCGCCGGCCTGGTGAAGGGCACCGTCGCCGACACCTTCTGCGACCCCTCCGTCACCGAGCCGATCAAGGCCCAGCCGATCGACCCGCCGACCGTGTCGATGACCTTCTCGGTCAACGATTCCCCGCTCGCCGGCACCGAAGGCGACAAGGTCACGACCCGCGTCATCCGCGACCGCCTGTTCAAGGAGGCCGAGGGCAATGTCGCGCTGAAGATCGAGGAAGCCACCGACAAGGACAGCTACATCGTCTCCGGCCGCGGCGAACTCCAGCTCGCGATCCTGATCGAGACCATGCGTCGCGAAGGCTTCGAGCTCGGCGTCTCGCGTCCCCGCGTCGTGCTGAAGCGCGATGAGGCCGGCCAGCTGCTGGAGCCGATCGAGGAGGTCGTGATCGACGTCGACGAGGAGCATTCCGGCGTCGTCGTGCAGAAGATGGCCGAGCGCAAGGCCGACATGCTGGAGATGCGTCCGTCGGGCGGCAATCGCCTGCGTCTCGTCTTCCACGCCCCGACCCGTGGCCTGATCGGCTATCAGGGCGAGTTGCTGACCGACACCCGCGGCACCGCGATCATGAACCGGCTGTTCCACGCCTATCTGCCCTATAAGGGCGAGATCGCCGGCCGCCGCAACGGCGTGCTGATCGCGATGGAGACCGGCGAGGCCGTCGCCTACGCGCTGTGGAACCTCGAGGATCGTGGCCCGATGATGATCGAGCCGGGCTGGAGGGTCTACCAGGGCATGATCGTCGGCGAGCACACCCGCGAGAACGATCTCGAGGTGAACGTGCTCAAGGGCAAGAAGCTCACCAACATCCGCACGACCTCGAAGGACGAGGCCGTTCGCCTGACGCCGCCGATCCGGATGACGCTGGAGCGTTCGCTCGCCTGGATCGACGACGACGAGCTCGTCGAGGTCACGCCGAAGTCGATCCGCCTGCGCAAGGGCATCCTCGACCCGAACGAGCGCAAGCGCTCGCAGAAGCAGAAGGCCGAAGTGGCCTGAGCGGCTTGTCCGGCACAGACGTCGATATCCTGCTGATCACCGGCCCCGCAGGGGTCGGCAAGTCGACGTTGTGCTGGGAAGCGAGCGGATTGTTGGCCGAGGCCGGCATCCCGCATGCCGCGATCGAGAGCGACGAGCTCGATCGCGTCTTCCCCAAGCCCGGCGCGGAGGAGCTTGCTTCGCTCGCACCGGGTGCGCGCGATGTCAGCCAGCTCAATCTGGCCGCGCTCTGGGCGACCTATCGCGCGCTCGGGCACCGGCGCCTTCTGATGTCCGGCGTCATCCTCCATCCCGCCTTCGACCGGCGCTGGATTCTCGCGGCCATCCCTGAGGCGCGGATCAGCATCGTGCGCCTGCGCGCCGGTGACGAGGCCTTGCTGGCGCGCCTCGACCGCCGCGAGCACGGCGCCGGCCGGGATGCGCAGATCGAGCGCAGCCTGCGCCAGTCCCGGCGGATGGCGAGCGAGGCCGCCGAAGATTATCTCGTGATCGATACGGACGGGCAGTCGCCGGCCGAATTGGCCCGCCTCGTCCTTGCCCGAACAGGTTGGCTCAACCCCGCCTGAAGCCGCGGCCTGTTCGGCTGCCGCGTGTCCGCCTTGCGCCGGGCGCCATTGTCTCGCCGCGCCGGCTCTGATCCTCTGCCGCCGTCTCAGGGGAAGGATCACCACCATGCAATTCCGCAATCTCGGCCGCTCGGGCCTGCGCGTCTCGCTCGTCGGGCTGGGCTGCAACAATTTCGGCGGCCGCATCGATCTCGACGCGACGCGTAAGGTCGTCGATGCCGCGATCGAGCATGGCATCACCCTGTTCGACACCGCCGACATCTATGGCGAGCGGGGCGGCTCCGAGACGGCGCTTGGCGAGGTTCTGGGCGCGCGGCGCAAGCAGATCGTGCTGGCCAGCAAGTTCGGCATGGACATGGATGCCGAGGGCGTGAAGAAGGGCGGCTCGCGTCGCTACATCATGAACGCCGTCGAGGATTCGCTCCGGCGCCTCAAGACCGACTGGCTCGATCTCTACCAGCTCCACCGGCCCGACCCGCTGACTCCGATCGAGGAGACGCTGCGCGCCATGGACGACCTCGTCCGCCAGGGCAAGGTCCGCTATATCGGCTGCTCGAACGTCGTCGCCTGGCAGGTCGCCGATGCCCAGTGGACGGCGCGCGATCTCGGCATCCCCGGCTTCGCTTCGGCGCAGGACGAGTACAGCCTGCTGAAGCGCGGCGCCGAGAAGGATCTGATCCCGGCCATCGCTCATTATGGCATGGGCCTGCTGCCCTATTTCCCGCTCGCCAACGGCGCCCTCACCGGCAAGTACAAGCGCGGCGCGGCGATGCCGGAAGGCGCACGCCTGACCAAGCTGCCGCAGCGCGCCGACGAGATCTTCAGCGCGGATAACTGGCGCCGCATCGAGGGCCTGACCGCCTTCGCCGAGCAGCGCGGCCATACGCTGGTCGAGCTCGCCTTCTCATGGCTGGCGGCTCAACCCGTCGTCTCCAGCGTGATTGCCGGCGCGACCAGGCCGGAGCAGGTCGCGGCCAACGTCAAGGCGGCCGACTGGGCGCTGAGCGCGGAAGACCTCGCCGAGATCGACAAGATCACCGCGTAAGGCGTGCTGAGTTTTCTCGGAACCACCGGGTCATCCCGGGCTTGCCCCGGGATCCATCGGAGGGCTCCGGAGCTTTACGATGGATCCCGGACCGGCGCTGCTGCGCAGCTTGTCCGGGATGACGCTCTGGACCCCAAGACCGGGCCTCAAAGGAAGGTCGCGATCTCCTCCAGCGGCTTCTTGCCGATGGCGGGGACGAGGCAATCCTCCTTGGGATAGCCCACGACGAGCAGGATCAGCGCCTTCTCGTTGTCGGGCCGCCCGCAGAGCTCGTTGAGGAAGTTCATCGGCGCCGGCGTATGCGTCAGCGTCGCGAGCCCCGCATCATGCAGCGCCGCGATCAGGAAGCCGGTGGCGATGCCCACCGATTCCGGCACGTAATAGTGCTTGATCCTGTTGCCCTCGGCATCGTGGCCCCAGCGCTGCGCGAAGATCGCGATCAGCCAGGGGGCTGTCTCGAGGAAGGGTTTCTGGTCGTCGGTGCCGAGATGGGCGAGGGCGTCCAGCCATTCCTCGCCGGCGCGGCCGGCATAGAAGGCGCGCTCCTCTTCTTCAGCGCCCTCGCGGATCAGCTTCTTGCGCTGCGGGTCGGCAATGCAGACGAAACTCCAGGGCTGCTGGTTGGCGCCGGACGGCGCAGTGCCGGCGACGCGCACCGCCGTCTCGATCAGCTCCCGCGGCACCGGCCTGTCCGAAAAGTCGCGCACCGTGCGGCGCTTGCGCATGCGGGCGAGGAAGGCATCGGCCCGCCCCTGCATCTCCGCTTCCGGAACCCCCTCGAACACGAGGGGCATGGTGACATAGGGACTCACGGGCGCTTCGCTCCTGACGCAATTTGGTCAGCTTGCTGCGAATCGCGGCCCGGATGCAATGGACCCGTTGCGCCGGCCCGCTTATGGTCCGCGCCATGAGCGAGAAAGCCACGACCGCCCCCGCCCTGAAGCCCGGCGACCATCTCTTCCTGGTCGATGGTTCGAACTTCATTTTCCGGGCCTATTTCCAGTCGATCAACCAGGACCGGAAATACAATGCCCGTTCGGACGGGCTGCCCTCCGGCGCGGTCCGGCTCTTCGCGACGAAGCTGTTCCAGTTCGTGCGCGAGGGCGTGCTCGGTGTCCGGCCGACCCATCTCGCCATCGTCTTCGACAAGTCGGAGAACTCGTTCCGCAAGGCGATCTACCCGGCCTACAAGGGCAATCGCTCCGATCCGCCGCCCGATCTCATTCCCCAGTTCCCGCTGATGCGCGAGGCGGTGCGGGCTTTCGGGCTCATTCCGGTCGAGCAGGATGTCTACGAGGCCGACGACCTGATCGCGACCTATGCGAAACAGGCCCGCGAGGCCGGCGCCGACGTCCTGATCGTCTCGGCCGACAAGGACCTGATGCAGCTCGTTAAGCCGGGCGTCGCCATGTACGATCCAGCCTCCGGCGACCAGAAGAAGGGCGCGGGCTTCCGCGCCGAGCGCCGCATCGGCGAGCCCGAGGTCGTCGAATATTTCGGCGTGATGCCGGATAAGGTCACCGATGTGCAGGCGCTGGCGGGCGACGCCACCGACAATGTGCCGGGCGCGCCGGGCATCGGCATCAAGACGGCGGCCCAGCTCATCGGCGAATATGGTGATCTCGAAACCTTGCTGGCGCGTGCCGGCGAGATCAAGCAGCCGAAGCGCCGGGAGACGCTGACCAATCCCGAGGTGATCGAGAAGGTCCGCATCTCCCACAAGCTCGTCAGCCTCGTCGACGATGTGAAGGTCGAGACGCCGCTGGAGAATCTGACGCTGGAGCAGCCCGATCCGGCGAAGCTCATCGCTTTCCTCAAGGCGATGGAATTCACCACCATCACCAAGCGCGTCGCCGAGGCCTATGAGGCGGATGTCGGCGCCGTCGATGCCGACCCGGATCTGGCGCCGGGTGGCGCGCGCGCGGCCGAGCTCAAGGCGCTCTATGCCGGCGCCGATGCCGCTGGGGATGCGGCCACTGGCATCGCAGCTGCCGCCGCTCCCGCGCCTGCAGCCGCGGCCTCAGGAGCCCCCGCAGGCGAAGACGGCTGGCTGAAGCCGGCCGATCTCGCCGCCTCCCGCAAGAACGAGGCGATCGCCGGCAAGATCGACCGCTCGAAATACGAATGCGTGCGCACGCTGGCCGATCTCGAACGCTGGATCGGCTGGGCCTATGAGACCGGCCATGTCGCGCTCGATACCGAGACCAATTCGCTCGACGCGATGCAGGCCGATCTCGCCGGCATCTCGCTCGCGGTTGCGCCCGGTCGCGCCTGCTACATCCCGCTCCAGCACCGCGGCGGCGATGGCGGGCTCTTCGACGAGGGGCTGCTGGCCGACCAGATTCCGCTGGTGCAGGCCGTCGCCGCCCTGAAGCCGCTTCTGGCCGATCCCGGCGTGCTCAAGATCGGCCAGAACCTGAAATACGATCTGCTGATCCTGGAGCGGCATGGTCTCTCCGTGTCCCCGATCGAGGACACGATGCTGATCTCCTATGCGCTCGATGCCGGCACCAACAGCCACGGCATGGACAAGCTCTCGGAATTGCACCTCGGCCACGAGACGATTCCGTATGCGCAGGTCGCCGGCACCGGCAAGAACCAGATCACCTTCGACAAGGTGCCGCTCGACAAGGCGACGGACTACGCCGCCGAGGATGCCGACGTCACGCTCCGGCTCTGGCTGGCGCTGAAGCCGCGCCTCGTCGCCGAGAAGAAGACGGCGGTCTACGAGGTGCTGGAACGGCCGATGGTCGAGGTCCTCGCCAAGATGGAGCGCCGCGGCATCGCCATCGACCGGCAGATCCTCTCGCGGCTCTCCGGCGATTTCGCGCAAGGCTTGGCCCGGCTGGAGGACGAGATCTACGAGCTCGCCGGCGAGAAATTCACGATCGGCAGCCCCAAGCAGCTCGGCGACATCCTGTTCGGCAAGATGGGCCTGGAAGGCGCCAAGAAGACCGCGACCGGCCAATGGGCGACGGGTGCCGGCGTGCTCGAAGATCTCGCCGAGCAGGGCCATGCGCTGCCCTCGAAGATTCTCGAATGGCGCCAGCTCGCTAAGCTGAAATCGACCTATACCGACTCGCTGCCGGGCTATGTGAACCCCGAGACCAACCGGGTTCACACCTCCTACGCGCTGGCGGCGACGACGACGGGCCGGCTCTCCTCGTCGGAGCCGAACCTCCAGAACATCCCGATCCGCACCGAGGCCGGCCGCAAGATCCGCACCGCCTTCGTGCCCGAGAAGGGCTACAAGCTGGTCTCGGCCGATTACAGCCAGATCGAATTGCGCCTGCTCGCCCATATCGCCGAGATCCCGCAGCTACGGCAGGCTTTCGCCGATGGCATCGACATCCACGCGATGACGGCCTCCGAGATGTTCGGCGTTCCCGTGCAGGGCATGCCGAGCGAGGTCCGCCGCCGCGCCAAGGCAATCAATTTCGGCATCATCTACGGCATTTCGGCCTTCGGCCTCGCCAACCAGCTCGGCATCGGGCGCGAGGAGGCGAGCGCCTATATCCGCAAGTATTTCGAGCGCTTCCCCGGCATCCGCGACTACATGGACCAGACCAAGACCCATGTCCGCGCCCATGGCCAGGTCACCACGATCTTCGGTCGCGTCTGCCATTTCCCGGCGGTAGCCTCGAAGAACCCGTCTGAGCGCGCCTTCGTCGAGCGTCAGGCGATCAACGCCCCGATTCAGGGCTCGGCCGCCGACATCATCCGCCGGGCGATGACCCGGATGGACTCCGCGCTCGCCGCCAATCGCCTCAATGCCCGCATGCTCCTGCAGGTCCATGACGAGCTCGTCTTCGAGGTGCCGGAGGCCGAGGTCGAGAAGACCTTGCCGATCATCGAGAAGGTGATGGTCGAGGCGCCGCATCCGGCCGTGCAGCTCCGGGTGCCGCTCGCGGTCGAAGCCCGCGCCGCCGATAACTGGGACGAGGCGCACTGAGCGCCTCCGACCAGCCGGAACCCGGCCGATCCTTCCGGCGTTGATCCCTCCGACGCGCCAGGGGGGCGCGGGGCGCGCGTTGGAATCGGGGACATGCTCAGCTCATCGGCCTGGAGGCCGTTTCCGCGTTACATGGCGGAACCGGAACCGGTGGAGGACAATGCGGAGGTCACGCCCTCTGAGCATGACCTCATCGTCCGCTACGCCATCGTCGGCATCTTCGTCATTCTCGCGACGGCCTCGCTGGCCCTGACCAAGGTCATCGCCATGCCGATCGTGGCGGGCGTGATCTTCGGGCTGGTGCTCGGCCCGCTCGTCGACGTGCTGGCGCGGCACCGGGTGCCGCAGCATGCGGCCGCCGCGCTGGTCGTGCTGTTCTTCATCGGTCTCCTGCTCGCCGCGATCGCCATCCTCGCGGTGCCGGTCGCCGGCTGGAGCGATCAGGCTCCGGCCATGATGGCGGCGCTCAAGACCAAGCTCGCCGGCGTCTTCGCCTTCATGGACGAGTTCAAGCGCGGCATCGCCTCGATCACCGGCAAGGGCGCCGAGCTCAGCGTCTCCCAGGGCAATCCGCTCTTCGACATCGCGATGACGTCCTCGACGGCGGCCGGCGGCATGCTGATCTTCGTCGCGACGATCTACTTCTGGCTGGCGACGCGCCGCCATCTAAAGGCGCGGGTGCTGCGACTTTGCCTCGGCCGCGGCGCGCGGCGCTCGGCCGGCTCCTTCTTCGAGGAGATCGAGGCCCGCGTCGCCCGCTATTTCGCGCTGGTGACGACGATCAATCTCGGCATGGGCATCCTCACCATGGCGATCGCCTGGATTGCTGGGCTGCCTTTCCCGGTGTTCTGGGGCGCGCTCGCCTTCCTGCTCAACTATCTCGCCTTCATCGGCCCGATCATCGTCGCGATCCTGCTGCTCGCGGGTGCTCTGCTCGACGCGCCCTCGCTCCTCGCGGCGCTCTGGCCGGCGACGGCCTATTACGTCCTGCACCTGATCGAGGGCAACGCGGTCACGCCCGTCTTCGTCGGCAACCGGCTGACGATCTCGCCCTTTCTCGTCTTCGTCGCCTTCATCTTCTGGCTCTGGCTCTGGGGACCGGTCGGCGCTGTGCTCTCGACGCCGATCGTGATCGTCGCCATGGTCGCGCAGGAGGAATTCGCGCGCTATCGCCGCGACAAGGCCAAGGCGGATGCCGAGGAGGCCGGCGCGGCACAGGCCGCCTGATCCCGCTTCCGGAACTGAAATCCCGCCCATGCGTTGCCGAAACAGGCGGAAGCCCTTGCGGCAGCCGCATCTCCCCGCCACCATCGAAACTTCGAACAGCGACAGGACGACACTGCCATGGCCACCACGACATCCGCGAAACGTCAGGCTGCCGCCGCTGCCAAACGCGCGAAGGCCGAGGTCGAGGCCGGCGCCGAGGATGTCGCGGCCGAAGCGCGTCAGGCCGGCGCGCGCGCCAAGCGCCAGGCGAGCGCGCTTGAGGACACCCTGACCCGCAGCGCCGAGGACATCGCCGCCACCGTCAGCGAGCGCCTGCGCGCCGTCGGCGTCGATACCGACAAAATGGTCGATGTCGCCAAGGAGCAGGCGACCGAGCTGCAGAGGCTGATCGAGGACGAGATTCGCGAGCGGCCGTTGCGCGCGCTCGGGGTCGCGGCGGCGATCGGCCTGTTCGTCGGCTTCCTGTCGGCGCGCTGACCATGTTCGGGGGGATCGGTTCCTTCATCGCCTCGGAGGTCTCCGGGGTGGTGAGGCGCAATGTCATCGTCTACGGGCTGTTCGGCCTCGCCGTCCTGCTTATGCTCTGCGCCGGCGGCTATGCGCTGAATGCCCTGCATACCGTGCTGGAGCAGCGCTATGGCGCGATCGCCGCGAGCCTCTGGGTCGCCGGCGGCCTGTTCCTGGCCGGGCTTTTCGCCATCTGCATCGCCCTTGTCGTCAAGGGGCGGCGCCGGCCGCCGCGCCCGGCCGCGACGGCGGCTCTGGCGGCGGCGCCGATCGCCGCGAAGCTCATCGGCTCGCGTCTCAGCTGGCGCATGGCGGTTGCCGGCGGCATCGTCGTGCTCGGAGCGATTCTGGGCCGCCAGATCGTTGCGGGCGGCGAAGATGACGATGCGGAAGCCTGATTCCGCGTGAATCGGCAGGCATGGACGAAGCATGTCTTTTTACATAGGGATGTCGGCATGCGTCCCTTAACAAGACTTGCATGTCTGCTCAGGTGAGGCCTCGCAACCGCTTCCCGCTGCCGGTTTTCCCGGTCTTCGGCGCGCGCTTTCGTTCGGCCACGACCACGATCATCGCGATCGGGGTGGTGGCGCTCGCGGTGGTGCTGGCGGCCTGGATCAACTGGCAGGCGCGGCAGACGGCGGATCGCGTCTCGCATGCGATCGAGATTCGCGAGCGGGCCGAGCGCTTCCTCGGCCGGATGCGCGATGCCGAGACCGGGCAACGCGGCTTCCTGCTGACCGGGCAGGCCGATTATCTCGATCCGTTCACCGAGGGGCGCGCTGCGGCCGGCCCCGAACTCGACATCCTGACCGCCCTCGTCGATGCCGACCCGGCCCAGAAGGAGCGGGTCGCGACATTGCGGGCCGACATGGGCACCAAGTTCGCGGAACTCGACCGGACGATCTCGCTGGAGCGCGCCGGCCGCCGGGCGGAGGCGCTGGCGCTGGTCAAAAGCGAAAGCGGCATCGCTGCGATGGATCGCTTGCGCGATACCGTCCAGGCGATCCAGCAGAGCGAGAATATCCGCCTGAGATCGCTCTACAGCCGGGAAGAGCGCCGCCGCCTCTGGGGCAGCACGGGCATCGTCGTCGCGCTTGCCGGGCTCGCCTTCGCCGCCTGGCAGCAATTGCGCAGCCGCCAGCGCCGCAGCACCGCGCTCGCCGTCAGCAATGCCGAGCTGGAGCGTATCGTCGGCGAGCGCACGCGGCAGCTGGAAAGCGAGCGCCTGCGCATCGAGGCGCTGCTGCGCGACGTCAATCACCGGGTCGGCAACAATCTCGCCATGGTCTCGGCGCTGCTCAACGTGCAGAGCCGGCAGACGCGGGAGCCGGCGGTCAAGGCGGCCCTGGGACAGGCGCAGTCGCGCATCCAGGCGATCGCGGCCGGCCAGCGGCGCCTGCGCCTCGACATCGAGACAGACGAGATCGACGCGCGGCCCTATATGGAAGACCTGCTCGCCGAGATCGGAAAATCGGCGGAAGGTCGGCCGATCCGGATCGATCTCGACATGGAAACGATCCGCCTGCCCGGCCGGGACGCCGTGTCCTTCGTCGTTATCGTCAACGAACTCGTGACCAACGCCATCAAGCATGCCTTCCCCGAGGGCATGTCGGGGCGGATCGTGATCCGCTTCGCGCCCACGGAGCATGAAGGCGAGCCGGCGCTTGCGCTGTCGATCGAGGATGATGGCGTCGGTATGCCGCAGGAGACGGCGAGCAAGGGGCTGGGCCAGACGGTGATCGCGAGCCTGCTGCGCAGCATGCGGGCGACGATGACCGCGGAGCCGGTTCACCCCGAGCAGGCCGAGCGCCCGGGCACGCAGGTGACGATCGTCTTCCCGAAGCGGGAGAGCCTTCCGGCTCAGGCCTGACGGCGCGGCCTCAGCCTTGTGCTGCCTTGAGGTGGGGAAGGCCCACCGCGCTCTTCACGAAGGCCGCGACCTCGCGCGTCGAGAACGGCTTGCGCAGGAAGCGGACATCGCGCAGCGACGCCGGCACCTCATGTGGGGCCGATCCCGAGACGAAGGCGAAGGGCGTTCCGCTTTCCTGAAGCGTGCTGGCGACATCGAAGGTCTTGCCGCCGACGACATCGATGTCGAGCAGCGCGCAGGCCAGCTGCTTCGCGGTCATCCGCCGCGCTTCCGCCACGGATTCTACGACGATGAGCTCGACCCCGTCGCCGAGCTGCTCGGCCACGGCGGTCTCGATGTCCATCGCGATGAACGGGTCGTCTTCGACGATGAGTACGCGGATATCAGCCATTGACCGGCTCTCTCACTCACACTGCAATTCTGTTACGTCGTCTCAACGTGACAGGATTGGCGATGTTCCTGCTTCGACGCGGTACGCTCGCCGAAAGCCTGGGATTTGAGTCGATTTTGACCGGTCAAGGTTAGTAAAACGTAAGCCTGCCTGGGGATCGCCGTGTCAGCGCCGCCGTCCGGGCTCCACCAGCGTCAGGTCGAGCGCGGTGACACCGATCGCGACATTGATGCCGCGATTGCCCTGGAGCGGCAGCGGCAGCAGGGTCGCTTCATTGTCATTGCCGCCGACCAGCGCGTTGCCGGGCGTGGAAGGAGCGGTCGCGCTGCCGCTCTTGAACGAGCCGCTCAGCGCGCCGAGCGGCGCGCGCGCATAGGGACCGTAGACGCGCCAGACCATGGTCGCGGTGCGCACCGAGCCGAGATCCAGGCTGAAGCTGCGGACGACCCCGTTATAGTGCTGGATCGGCCCGCGGCGCGGCCTGAAACGGCATTCGGTCGGGCGCTGCGACTTGGCGATGGCGGCGAAATTGGTGCCGACGGTGCAGGACAGGCGCCCGGTCGGCGGGCCGGCGGGCTGCGCGGCGGCAGTCTCATGCATTCCTATGAGGCCAACGAGGGCAAGGGCGGTTAGGCAGGGTCGGGAATGCCCAAGGCTCATCTCGAATGCTCCTGGTGAACTGGCGGTACGAACGCCCCAAGAAACCCACAGTTCCGGGTTAGGGAACCGGGAAGAGTTTGTAGCGTTGGCGTTTCATCTTGGCATGGGAATGTCGATGTCCGTGAGTCGTCCTCTTGGGGAAATCCCAACAATAATCGATCCCGAAACCCTGACGGCGCTGCCGCCTTTCTGGGAGCTGGAGGATCTCGTCGCCACGGGTCTCGATCAGGAGGCTGCGCTGGCCGTCATGGTCGCGCGCCGCAGCGGCCCCCGGCTGGTCGGCGATCTCGCTCCGGGCGATGACCAGCAGAGCTTCCTTCTGCGCTTCGGCCCGGCCGAATTTCCGCACTAGAACCCGCTATTGGCAGAAGCGGGAGGCGCGTGAGCGCCGCTCCTGAATATCGACATGCAGGTGATTGGCATGGGCCGCGTCCGAGCCCGGCCCCAGCGTGGTCATGAAGGCGCCGCAGGCCGATTGCCTGACCGCATCGAGAAAGCGGTTTTGCGCCAGACCTTCCGGCTTCTCCACCACGACCTGCGACGCGTTGCCGTTGCTCCCCAGCCTGAAGGCGAAGATATCCAGCGCCTGGCCCGTGGCGTGCTCGCTGATAGGGCCCGCTGACGCCCGGTCGCGCCGCCGGCATTCATGCCCGCCGCCGACGCGCAGGGCCACGAGGTCGCGCTCGAAATGGCCGCGCGCCAGGGGCTGCACGCTGCCGTCGAGCCAGCCGGCCAGCGTCTTCGCCATGGCGCAGCTCAGCACGGGCGGAGGATCGAAGCTCACGCTGGCGCTGCCGCCCGGCCGCCTGATGGCCAGCGCCTCGACGCGGACAGGTTCGCTGACCCGGCAGGCCGGGTCGGTGCTCTTGGGATCGGGGCTGGCCGGCATGAGCTTGTTGCCGGGGATCGCTGCCAGCGCGGCGAGGCATGACGCTTGTGCGGGCGGCGGTGCCGGATCCGTCGCACTTGAGGGAGCCGCTACGGTCGAAGGTGCCTCGGCCGGCGCCGGGGCGCTTGGCACGGACGGCCGCAGCTCGGGCGGGCGCGGCGGCGGGCGCTGCTGGGACAGTGGAGCGGTGACCGGCGCCGCGACGGCGCCTAGCGGCAGGAGCACGATTCCAAGGGCGGCGATGCGCGCGACGATGCCCTTGCCGCCGCGATGGCGCGCGCCATCATCGCGCGATGCTTCGCGTCCGCAGACGCCTCGGTTGTCGTGGCTGACTAGCTGTCCAGGGCCGAGGCGCTGGCGATCGCCAGACCGGTCAAAGCCGCCAGCGCGAGGGAGAGGATCTCCGCGCTCGGGGCTCCCGGTTGGATGAATCCTGAGAAGAGGGCAGTCCCGATCGATAGTGCCGCGATCGCGGCCGAGAAGCAGGTCGTCGCCATGGTCCACGCCCTCCCCAACTGCAAACGAAACTGTCATTCAACGCCGAACGCATCATTTCCGCTCGGGTTCCGGACGGCAAGAGAAAAGGCCCGCGAATCGCGCCGCGGGCCTTGATCGTCTTCGAGCGGCGTCGAAGCGTCAGGCGGCCTTGCGGCCGGCGCGGCGGTCGAAGAACAGGGCCTGGCTGATCGCCGCCTTCACCGCTTCCGGCTGGAACGGCTTGGTGATCAGGAAGGCCGGCTCCGGCCGGTCGCCGGTCAGGAGCCGCTCCGGATAGGCAGTGATGAAGATCACCGGCACATCGATCGAGGACAGGATTTCGTTGACGGCGTCGAGGCCCGAGCTGCCATCGGCGAGCTGGATGTCGGCGAGCACGAGGCCGGGACGCTTCTTGGCGACGAGCGCGAGCGCCTCGCGCTGGGTGCGGGCGACGCCGGTGACGCTATGGCCGAGCTCCTCGACCATGGTCTCGATGTCGAGCGCGATGATCGGCTCGTCCTCGATGATCAGCACCTCGGTCGCCACCTGCTCGGCGATTTCCTGCCCGGCGGTCTGGATCAGCACGGAAGCCTCCTGCGCCGTGATGTCCATCACCTTGGCGACGTCGTCGAGCGGGAAGCCTTCCACCGTGCGCAGCAGGAAGGCCTGGCGCGGGCGCGGCGTCAGCGCCTCGAGATTGCGCTCGGCCGGCGCGCGCGAAAGCTCCACGACCGGGGCGGCGGCATCGACGCTGGCCGAGGACCACAGCTTGAGGAAGGTCCGGTACAGGCCGATGCGCGGGTCGAGATCGCGCGGGAATCCCGAGGGGTCCGCGACAAGGGCTTCCAGCATGGCGACGACATAGGCGTCGCCGCTCGGCTGGCTGCCGCAGAGCGCCCGCGCGAAGCGGCGCAGATACGGAAGATGAGGCGCAATTTCTTTTGCAATCGACATGAACGCGTCCCTTTTAACGTGCTGGAATAATGGCTTAGGATGCGTCCGAGACAAGAAATTTATTTTTGCGGGAAGATGGAACCTTGGGCTGGGGAGCCCGTTATTAAGGCGCATTGGTGTCGCCAGCGCGACGTGGCTTCGGCACCGCCGGCAGGACGTGGCAAGACCAGTATGACGGGACGTGGAGATGCGGGATCGGCTGGAAAAGCCGACCCGGTGGTGGTGCGAGGGCTGATATGAGCAGGTTGGATGCAGCGATGACTGAACCGGACGATCCCGACGAAGGTTTCGATCTGGTTTTGGACCCGAAGGTGCAGGAATCCATCGGCCGCTCCCTCAAGGCCCATTACGACGACATCGTGAACGCACCCGTGCCCGACAAGTTTCTCGTGCTGCTGGCGCAGCTTGAGGCGACCGAGCAGCGTGCAGCTGGAGCGTCGCGTGATGAGTCCCAGTGAGATCGCGCCTGCCGGCCAAGTCGAGACTCTGGCGCAGGAACGCAGGACCGAAGATTTCAAGGATGGCCTGATCCGCGAGATTCCCAATCTGCGCGCCTTCGCCGCCTCGCTGTCCGGTTCCATGCAGCTGGCCGATGACCTCGTGCAGGACACCTTGCTCAAGGCCTGGGGCAATTCCGACAAGTTCGAACCCGGCACCAGTCTGCGCGCCTGGCTCTTCACCATCCTGCGCAACACCTATTACTCGCTCTACCGCAAGCGCGGCCGCGAGGTGCAGGACAGCGAGGGCACCTATGCCGAGCGCATGGCGACGCATGGCAATCAGGAGAGCCATCTCGATCTCGCCGATTTCCGCAAGGCGTTGGCGAAGCTCCCGGAGGAGCAGCGCGAGGTGCTGATCATGGTCGGCGCCACCGGGCTGTCCTACGAGGAAGCGGCCGAGATCTGCGGCGTGGCGATCGGCACGATCAAGAGCCGGGTCAATCGCGCCCGCACGAAACTCGCCGAACTGCTCTCCATCGGCAGCGTCGACGATCTCGGGCCGGGCCGTACCAACGCGGCGGCGATGCAGAGAGTTGGTTCCGAACCAGTTGGCTTCTGATGCGTTTGCGGCGTTTCAGCACTGTCCGGACACGTCTGCTGGCTTTGCTGGTCGTGATCGCTATCCCGATCGCCTGCGCCTCCGCCTTCGCGGCCTACGCGACTTATCGGGCCGCGATCGTCGCGATCGAGGCGGCGCAGGCGCGCGCCGTCGATGATTTCGCGGTACGTACCCGCGTCTGGTATCGCGGTATGTCGCGCGCCTTGCTCGCCTTCGGCACCACCGCCGGCGAGCTCGGCCTCGACACCTCCGGCTGCCGCGATGCCGGCGTCAGGGCGATGGAGCGGGCCGGAGGGTTCCGTGCCTTCCTGCTGCGGCGGGCGGACGGGCAGCTCTGCACCGGCTCGCTCGATCCCGACATGTCCGCCGAAACGCTGGACGGCATCGCCGGCAAGCTTGCCGGCCGCTCGGCCATCGGCATGTGGAACGGCGCCAATCTCGGCCGGATGCGCTACGATCAGGTCACGGCGGGCGGGCGGCGCTATCTTGCGATCCTCGCCTCGGACTTCCCGGGGTCGAATGGCGGGTTGCAGCAGGCACTCCTGCTGGTCTCTCCGGAGCTTCTCGAGAATGTCTTCGACCTCGGCGAGGACGGCCAGGTCCTGAACGTCGCGCTCGTCGGGCGCGATGCCGGCCTCGTCGCCAGCCGCGGCGAGAACCGGGACATGTCCTGGCTGCCGCGCACCGACCTGATCCCCGAGAAGCACGCCCGCTGGACCGGCCCGAGCCGGAGCGGGGAAGACAGCGTCTACGCCGCCCGGATGGTCGCGGAGCCGGATTTCTACATCGTCGCGAGTTTCGACGACCGGCCGGCCGAGGCTGCGCGGCTGCAATTCATCGTGCTGCTGCTGGCGCCGCTTCTGACGCTCGCCCTGCTCTGCCTCGTCTGCATGCGGGCGATCGAGAAGCATTGCCTGCGCTGGCTGCGCGGCATCGAGCTTGCCGCCCGGTCGCGCACCACCAACAACCGGGTTCGCGCCGCTGTGGCTGACGGCATGCCGAGCGACATCCGCAGCGTCGCGGAGGCCTTCAACGGCATGGTCGAGGAGCAGGAGGTTCGCCAGCGGCGGCTCCAGACGGCGCTCGATGACAACCGGTTCCTCGTCCGCGAACTGCATCACCGGGTCAAGAACAGCCTTCAGGTCGTGCAGAGCTATATCGGGTTGAGCAAGCGCGACCATCGCGACGAGGCGCGGCTGGCCCTGGCCGATGCCGAATGCCGCGTACATGTGCTGTCGGCGGCCTATCGCTTCACGCTCGCCGACGGCGAGATGCAGCCCGTTCGCGTGGACCTCTTCCTGGACGACGTGGTCACGATGATCTCGAACCTGATCCGCAGCCGTGACCAGTGGGTCACGAGCCGGATCGAGACCGCCGCGACGCTCTCCGTCGACCGGATCATCCCGCTCGGCTTTCTTGTCGCCGATGTGGCGTCCCGCGCCCTGCGGGGCACGCCCGGCGTGCGGATCGTCGTCGAGGTTCTGGATGTCGATGCCGCCACGATCGAGGTCGGACTCGAGGTCGATCGCGATATCGAACACAGCGCGCCGCCGCGGCTCTTCGCCGGCCTGCTCACCCAGATCGAGGCCGTGCAGGCGCAGGAGCCGCATGGCCGCAGCCTCGGCCGCTGGCGCATCGGCCACGGCTCCTGAGACCTGCTTAAACGAAACGCGCCGCCAGCCCGATCCGGACTGGCAGCGCGTTTTACAAGTTGGGGTGGTTCGGCGTCAGCGCACGATATGGGTGACCGGTCCGCCCGCCATCGCCTGCTGCGACGGCGACGCGATCGCTCGCTTGGCCGTGCTGCGCGAACGATCGGCATGGTCCACGGCGGCGACCTGCAGGCTATCGGCATAGCCGCGCTCGCTCGCGCCCTTGGCCAGCGCAACGCTCGTCGAACTCTGGTCTTCAGGCATCTGGAGCCCGGCCCCCAGGGTGAGGCCGGTCACGGCCGTACCCATGAGGCCGAAGAAGACGATGGCGCGCATGGCCGGCGCGAGGCTGGACTTCGGCATGGATGTCTCCAGGGCTGGCCGGTCGATTGACCGGCTTTCGGCATGGAAAACGACCGAAACCGCGCTTAGGTTCCCTGAAAGCCGGAAAATGGCCGCCGCGCTGTCCTTGCGGAACGCGAAGCCGGATCGCTGCGTTGTCCTGAAGCCGGCTCCTCGCCGGCTATCGGGGGATCGCATTCGACCATGAACATCGCCAACCGGCCGGCACGCCTCGGCACGCCATGCCTTGCCTGTCCCTTGCGGCTGAAGCCGGCCTTCCGGGACAAGACCGATGACGAGATTCGCTTCATCCAGACGATGAAGGTCGATCACCGGACGGTGCGCGCCGGCCTCGACATCATTCATCCCGGGCAGGAGGACGCGGAGCTCTACACGCTCTATGCGGGCTGGGCCTTCCGCTACAAATCCCTGCCGGACGGGCGCCGCCAGATCCTCAATTTCCTGCTGCCGGGCGATCTCGTGGGGTTGCAGGCTTCGCTGCTCAGCGCGGCCGAGCACGGCATCGAGGCACTGACCGATGTCGAGCTCTGCGTCTTCCCGCGCAAGCGCCTGTGGGACCTGTTCGAGCGCATGCCGACGCTGTCCTATGAGGTGGCCTGGCTCGGCTCGCGCGAGGAAGCCATGGTCGACGACAACCTGACCTCGGTCGGGCAGCGCAGCGCGGCCGAGCGCCTCGCGGCGCTGATCATCTCGCTCCATCACCGGGCCGATGCGCTCGGCCTCGTCACCAATGACAGCTTCGCCTTCCCGCTCTCGCAGCAGCAGATCGCCGATGCGCTGGGTCTCTCGCTCGTCCACACCAGCAAGACCTGGTCGCGTTTGCGCAAGGAAGGCCTGTTCTCGCTCTCCCAGGGGCGGCTGACCCTGCTGAACCCGCACCTGACGGCGCGGATGGCGGCGGTCTACGAACGAACCATGGCGCCGCGGCCGCTGATCTGACGGCGCCGGGCGCATTCGACATGGAATAAAAGCTTGGCGGCAGCCCGCTCTTGACCCCATATGCCGCGCAGGTAACGTGATTTGCGTCAGACGCGTCGTCTCCGCGGCGTTCAAGGGGTGTCATGTCTTCGACGATCCGCCATCGCCCACCGCGTGCCGCATCGCTGGCCGCCCGTCTCGGGCAGTCCCGTGTCGCGACGCGGATCGAGGGCGAGATGCGCGTCACCGCCGCCGATCTCGTCGACCGCGTGGCCGAGGCCAAGCTGAAGGTCGCGGCCGTCCGCTACAAGGTCGAGGGCGAGGTCCGCAGCAAGGCGGAGAAGCTCAAGAACCGCGTCAGCGAGGCCAAGGCGAAGCTGGGCGACGAGGCGCGCTTCATCAAGTCATGGATCGACGATCCCCGCCGCACCGGCTCGGTCACGCCGTCGAGTCCGGCGCTTGCCCGGCGGATGGCCTCCTATGTCGATCCCGGGCAGCCCGGCCCGGTCATCGAGATCGGCCCCGGCACCGGCCCGGTGACCGAGGCGCTGATCGAGCGCGGCATCGACGAAAGCCGCCTGATCCTCGTCGAGTACAGCCCCGAATTCTGCGAATTGCTGCGCAAGCGCTTCCCGCGGGCGACCGTGGTGCAGGGCGATGCCTATGCCCTGGCGACGACGCTTTCCGGCCACCTGAATGAGAAGGCGATCGCGCTGGTCTCCAGCCTGCCGCTGTTCAACCGCCCGCCGGCTGCGCGCTCTGCGCTGGTGCGCGAGGTTTTTCCGCTGCTCGTGGACGGCGCGCCCTTCATCCAGTTCACCTACTCGGTGATCTCGCCGATTCCGCGCAAGGGCTCGGGGCTCAAGGCCTCCGTGTCCGATTGGGTGCTGCGCAACATCCCGCCGGCGCGGGTTTGGGTTTATCGCCAGATTCGTTGATTTTTCGCCGGGTTGACGCTGCGTCATTGGCAATCCCCGCGAATTGCCGCCGTTTCCACACGGAATCGTAAGACCTCGCTGTTAGGCAGCACGCGCGGCCGGCTCTTTGCTGGCCGGCCTGCCAGTGAGGAGCCTAACAGCCGATGAGTGGCGCAGTCCTCCGCTACAGTTTACCGCGTTGGCGCCTGACGCGCTGGCTGGCGGATGCCGGACCGGATGTCCCGCCCGAAATCCGGGTCGCGCTGATCGGCAGCCTCTATGGCACGCTGCCGATCTTCGCCGGCGGCGTGATCAACTCGCTCGCGGTCTCCTTCCTGATCGCCTGGCGCATTCCGACGCTTCCCTTCATGCTGTGGTGCGCCTTCGAGCTGATATGCTGCAGCATCCGTCTCGTCGTGCTGATCCATGCCCGCCGCCGGGCCGCGCGCGGCGCCTCGACGCCGACCGATCTCTACCTGCTGCTCGGCGTTGCCTGGGCGGCCGGCATCGGGGCCGGCACCTTCCTCTGCCTGACCAGCGGTGACTGGGTCGCGGCGACTTTGGCCTGCCTCTCGGCCGCCGCGATGGTCGGCGGCATCTGCTTCCGCAATTTCGCCGCGCCGCGCATGGCCGGCGTGATGATCGGGCTGACGCTGGGGCCTTGCGTGCTCGCGACGCCCTTCATCTCCGAGCCGATGCTGCTGGTCACCTTCATGCAGATCCCGCTCTATCTCTTCAGCATGACGGTCGCCGCCTTCAAGCTGAACGCGATGCTGATCTCGACCATGCAGGCCGAGCGCGAGAACGCTTTCCACGCCCGGCACGACATGCTCACCGGCCTGTCGAACCGCACGGGCCTCGCCAAAGCCTTCGCCACCCGCTTCGAGAGCGAGACCGCGCCGCGCGGCTTGGCGCTGGTCTATCTCGATCTCGATGGCTTCAAGGCCGTCAACGACAATTACGGGCATATGGCGGGGGACGCGTTGCTCCAGCTCGTTGCCGAGCGCCTGCGCGGCCTCGTCCGCAGCAGCGATATCGCGGCCCGCATCGGCGGCGACGAATTCGTCGTGCTGTCCGAGCAGACCGAGCGGGTCCAGCTCCAGCGCTTCGGAGAGCGCATCGTCCGGGAGATATCGGAACCCTACGAACTCGACAGCGGCCACCAGCTCAATATCGGCGCCTCCGTCGGCATCGCGCTCGCGCCGGAGCACGGCCGCGACATGAACAGCCTGATGGCCGCCGCCGATGCGGCGCTCTACCAGGCGAAATCACGCGGCAAGTCGCTCTGCGTCATCGCCGGGCAGCGCTCCGTCCTGGACGCGCGTGCCGCGGGCGGGCGCCACCCGCGATTGCAGTAAGACCTACTCGATCTCGCAAGCGTCCGTCACCGGCAGCAGGCGCCAGACCCCGTCATCGGGCCTGGCCGGGATTTTTACCGCGTTGTCGGCGATCTCCTCGGCATCATAGGGATTGGGGTTGGCGGTGATCCCGCCATTGCGGATATCGAGTGCGCCTTGCGGGCCGCTCTCCAGCCGCCAGTTGCCGGCATCCCATTCCGGAACGCAGCGCAGGGCCTTGCCCTGCGGCTTGCAGAAGCCGCCGATCTGGTAGTCGAAGCGGCCGGTGGTCGTGCGCTGGCGCAGGTTGAAATAAACAGCGACATAGAGCGCCGCATGCGGCTCGGCCTGCCAGTTGCCGGGTTTGTGGACGAGGCGGACCTTCGTGACCTTCTGCTGCGGATGCGCCTTGAGATGGGCCTCGTCGTAGGTGCGCTCCCAGCAGGCGTCCCGCTTCAAGGGGAGCTCGCCTTCGAGCGGGCGGGCCATGGCCGGCAGGGCGGCGAGGATCAAAGCGGAAACGACGGCGCCGCGGTGCATGTTGAGGCCTCCGGCTTCGGAGCTTCAGATCACCGCAGTTTCGCATTGGCTGCAACGGCTTTCGCTCGGCGCTTGACCGCAGGCGCAGGCTGGGGCTTGGCTGTCGCGCCGGGACGGAACGGCCGGGGCGAAAAGCGTGACGGATATCGGGCGGCTGGTCCGCGACATCACCGAGGAGATGCGCGGCGCAGAGGAGCGCGGCGAGGTCGCGACCTATATCCCGCCGCTCGCCCGCATCGATCCCCGCCAGTTCGGGCTCTGCGTCGTCACGGCTGATGGCGAGGTCCATGCCTCGGGCGATAGCGAGGAGCCCTTCTCGATCCAGAGCGTCTCCAAGGTCTTCGCCCTGACGCAGGCGCTCGGCAAGGTCGGCGACACGCTCTGGCGCCGGGTCGGGCGCGAGCCTTCGGGCACGCCGTTCAACTCGATCGTCCAGCTCGAGCGCGAGCAGGGCGTGCCGCGCAATCCCTTCATCAATGCCGGCGCCCTCGTCGTCGCCGATATCAACCTCGCCGGCCATGAGCCGCGCGTCGCGATCGGCGAGTTGCTGCGCTTCATGCGCTATCTCGCCGATGACGACACGATCATCATCGACGAGGCGGTGGCGCGGGCCGAGCAGGCAACCGGCTTCCGCAATATCGCGCTGGCCAATTACATGAAGGCCTTCGGCAACATCACCCATCCGCCGGAACTGACGCTCGGCGTCTATTTCCACCAATGCGCCATCGCCATGACCTGCCGCCAGCTCGCGATGGCCGGGCGCTTCCTGATGCATGGCGGCTTCTACGAGCCCGGCGGGCCACGTGTCGTCTCAGGGCAACGGGCGCGCCGCATCAACGCGCTGATGCTGACCTGCGGCCATTACGACGCCTCCGGCGATTTCGCCTTCCGGGTCGGCCTGCCCGGCAAGTCCGGCGTCGGCGGCGGCATCCTGGCGATCGCGCCGGGCAAGGCCGCGATCGCGGTCTGGTCACCCGGCCTCAACGCCAACGGCAATTCCCTGCTCGGCACGCTGGCGCTGGAGCGCCTGACCGAAGCTACGGGCTGGTCGGTTTTCGCCAGGTAGCGCAGCGATTAGCTGCGCAGGCCCGGCGCTTCCTGCCCGGTGCGGGCGACGTACTCCGTGTAGCCGCCGCCATAGGCATGGACTCCGTCCGGCGTCAGCTCCAGCAGCCGGTTGGAGAGCGCGGCGAGGAAATGCCGGTCGTGGCTGACGAAGAGCATCGTGCCCTCGTAATTCGAGAGCGCGGTGATCAGCATTTCCTTGGTGGCGATGTCGAGATGGTTGGTCGGCTCGTCCAGCACCAGGAAATTCGGCGGATCGTAGAGCATCATCGCCATGACGAGACGCGCCTTCTCGCCGCCCGAGAGCACACGGCAGCGCTTCTCGACATCGTCGCCCGAGAAGCCGAAGCAGCCGGCGAGCGAGCGCAGCGAACCCTGCCCGGCCTGCGGGAAGCGGTCCTCCAGCGCCTCGAACACGGTGCGCTCGCCGTCGAGCACCTCCATGGCGTGCTGGGCGAAATAGCCGAGCTTGACGCTGGCGCCGATATTGACCGTGCCGGCATCGGGCTCGGTCGTGCCGGTGACGAGCTTCAGCAATGTCGACTTGCCGGCGCCGTTCACGCCGAGCACGCACCAGCGCTCCTTGCGCTGGATCTGGAAGTTCAGCCCGTCATAGATGCTGCGGCTGCCATAGGCCTTGTTCACGTTCTTGATGCTGACGACGTCGTCGCCGGAACGCGGTGCCGGCTGGAACTCGAAGGCGACGCTCTGGCGCCGCCGTGGCGGTTCGACACGCTCGATCTTGTCGAGCTTCTTCACCCGGCTCTGCACCTGCGCGGCGTGAGAGGCACGCGCCTTGAAGCGCTCGATGAAGGCGATTTCCTTGGCGAGCATCGCCTGCTGGCGCTCGAACTGCGCCTGCATCTGCTTCTCGGCCAGCGCCCGCTGCTGCTGATAGAATTCGTAATCGCCGGAATAGCTGGTCAGCGCGCCGCCATCGATCTCGATGATCTTGCCGACGATGCGGTTCATGAACTCGCGGTCGTGCGAGGTCATCAGCACGGCGCCGTCATAGTTCTTGAGGAAGGATTCCAGCCAGATCAGGCTTTCGAGATCGAGATGGTTCGACGGCTCGTCGAGCAGCATCGCGTCCGGGCGCATCAGCAGGATGCGGGCGAGCGCGACGCGCATCTTCCAGCCGCCGGAGAGGCCGCCGACATCGCCCTCCATCATCTCCTCGCTGAAGCCCAGCCCTGCGAGCACCTCGCGCGCCCGGCCGTCGAGCGCGTAGCCGTCGAGCTCCTCGAAGCGGCCCTGCACCTCGCCATAGCGGGTGATGATCTCCTCCATCTCGTCGGCGCGGTCGGGATCGACCATGGCGGCTTCGAGCTCGGCGAGCTCGGCCGCGACTGTGCTGACGGGACCTGCCCCATCCATCACCTCGGCGACGGCGCTGCGCCCGGTCATCTCGCCGACATCCTGGCTGAAATAGCCGATGGTGATGCCACGATCGGTCGAGACCACGCCCTCGTCGGGCGCTTCCTCGCCGGTGATCATCCGGAAGAGCGTGGTCTTGCCGGCGCCGTTCGGCCCGACCAGCCCGACCTTCTCGCCCTTCAGGAGCCCGGCCGAGGCCTCGATGAAGACGATCTGCTTTCCGTTCTGCTTGCTGATGTTCTCGAGGCGGATCATGGAAATGGGGAACCTTGGCAGGGGCGGCGCCAATGACCACCGTTGGACGGCGATTGGCGGAACCGCGCCGTCATTCCGGGCTTGACCCGGGATCCATCGAAGGGCGCCGGAGCTCTACGATGGATCCCGGATCGGCGCCGCTTCGCGGCTTGTCCGGGATGACGGGGGGGATGGATGAATTGATTGGACAGCGCTCTACGCGATGAAGGCGGTCAGGGGAAGGCTATTGGCCGTGATCAGGCCGAGATGACGGCGCTGCGGGCATTGGCCGCGCTCAGGAGATCGGCGGGGGCGAGCGCGATCTGCAGGCCGCGCTGGCCGCCATTGACATAGACCAGCGCCTCGGACGAGGCAGGCTCGTCCACAATCGTCGGCAATTTGCGCTTCTGGCCGAAGGGGCTGACCCCGCCGACCTTGTAGCCGGTCAGGCGCTCGGCATCGGGCACCGGCATCATCGCTGCCGCCTTGCCGCCGAAAGCCGCCGCGACCTTCTTCATGCTGGCCTCGCGGTCGGAGGCGAGCACGATGCAGACCGGCTTGCCGTCGACCTGCGCGATCAATGTCTTGAGCACGCGATGGGGCGGTTCGCCCAGCGCCTCCGCCGCCTGCAACCCGACGCGCTCGGCATTCGGGTCATAGGTGTAGCTGTGCAGCTCGAAACGGATTCCGAGCTGCTTCAGCGCCAGCGTGGCGGGGGTTGTCTGGGCCATCGTCCCGTCGTCGCGGCGATCAGATATCGACCGTCGCGTTCAGCGCGTTGGTCTGGATGAACTCGCGCCGCGGCTCGACGACATCGCCCATCAGCTTGACGAAGAGATCGTCGGCCTCGTCGTTCTGGTCATTCTTGACGCGCAGCAGCGAGCGCACGTCGCGGTCGAGCGTGGTCTCCCAGAGCTGGTCCGGGTTCATCTCGCCGAGGCCTTTGTAACGCTGCAGCGAGACACCCTTCTTGCCGATGGTCGAGACCGCGTCGAACAGGTCGCTCGGGCCGTTGACGGTGAAGGTGTCGCCCTTGCGGCTGAGCACGCCCGGCTTGGCATAGGCTTCCTGCAGTGAGGTCGCGGCTGCGTCGAGCTTGCGGGCTTCCGCGCTGGCAAGCAGGCCGGCATCGATCGTCGCCGCCTGCTTCACGCCGCGGATCATCCGCGAGAAGACGAAGCCGCCTTCGCTGATCTTGCCCTCCCAGCCGCGTTCCAGCTCGTCGGAAACCGCGTCGAGCCGGCGCGCGACGTAAGCGGCGGCCTCGTTCGCCTTGGCTTCGTCATCCTCGCTGATCGGATGCAGCACGCCGGCGATCGCCATCTGCTCGACGACCCGGCGGTCATAGCGCGAGTGCAATTGCGCCAGCGCATTGCGGACGTTGCGGGCTTCCTCGATCAGGACGCGCAGATCCGCGCCGCCGCGCTCGACGCCCTCGCTGGTGCGGAAGGTCGCGCCGTCCAGCGTCGAGTCGACGAGATATTCCTCCAGCGCCCGCTCGTCCTTGAGATAGACATGGCTCTTGCCGCGGGCCGCCTTGTAGAGCGGCGGCTGGGCGATGAAGAGATGGCCGGCATCGATCAGCTCCGGCATCTGCCGGTAGAAGAAGGTCAGCAGCAGGGTCCGGATATGGGCGCCGTCGACGTCGGCGTCGGTCATGATGATGATCTTGTGGTAGCGCAGCTTCGCGAGGTTGAAGCCGCCCTGATCGGCCTCGGCCCGGCCGATGCCGGCGCCGAGCGCCGTGATCAGCGTGCCGACCTGGTCCGACGAGAGCATCTTGTCGAAGCGCGCGCGCTCGACGTTCAGGATCTTGCCGCGCAGCGGCAGCACGGCCTGGTATTCGCGGGCGCGGCCCTGCTTGGCGGAGCCGCCGGCCGAGTCACCCTCGACGATGAAGAGTTCGGACTTGGCGGGGTCGCGTTCCTGGCAATCCGCGAGCTTGCCGGGCAGCGAGGCGATATCGAGCGCGCCCTTGCGGCGGGTGAGGTCGCGCGCCTTGCGGGCGGCCTCGCGGGCGGCGGCGGCTTCCGCCACCTTGCCGACGATGGTCTTGGCCTCGCCCGGATGCTCTTCGAGCCACTCGGACAGCGCCTGGTTGACGACGTTCTCGACGACCGGGCGAACTTCCGAGGAGACCAGCTTATCCTTGGTCTGCGAGGAGAATTTCGGATCGGGAACCTTGACCGAGACGATCGCGGTCAGGCCCTCGCGGCAATCGTCGCCGGTGAGCGAGACCTTCTCCTTCTTCGAGATGCCGGAGCTTTCGGCATAGCCGGTGATCTGGCGGGTCAGGGCGGCGCGGAAGCCGGCCAGATGGGTGCCGCCGTCGCGCTGCGGGATGTTGTTGGTGAAGCAGAGCACGTTCTCGTGGTAGCTGTCGTTCCACCACAGCGCGACATCGACGGTGATGCCGTCCTTCTCCGAGGTCAGCATGATCGGCTTCTCGATCACGGAGGACTTAGCGCGGTCGAGATAGCGCACGAAGGCCTCGACGCCGCCGTCGTACATCAGCTCCTCGCGCACGATCTCGGCATGGCGCGCATCGGTCAGCACGATGCGCACGCCCGAGTTCAGGAAGGCGAGTTCGCGCAGCCGATGCTCCAGCGTCTTGTAGTCGAACTCCACCATGGTGAAGGTCTCCTGCGAGGGCAGGAAGGTCACCTCGGTGCCGCGCTTGTCGCCCTGCGGGCCGACGACGGCGAGCGGCGAGACCGCATCGCCATGGCGGAATTCCATGTAGTGCTCGCTGCCGCCGCGCCAGATGCGCAGCTTGAGCGAGACCGAGAGCGCGTTGACGACGGAGACGCCGACGCCGTGCAGGCCGCCCGAGACCTTGTAGGAGTTCTGGTCGAACTTACCGCCGGCATGGAGCTGGGTCATGATGACCTCGGCCGCCGAGATGCCTTCCTCGCTGTGGATATCGGTGGGGATGCCACGCCCGTTATCGCTGACGGTGACCGATCCGTCGGCATTCAGCGTCACCGTGACGAGGTCGGCATGGCCGGCGAGCGCCTCGTCGATCGCGTTGTCGACGACCTCGTAGACCATGTGGTGCAGGCCGGAGCCGTCATCGGTGTCGCCGATATACATGCCAGGCCGCTTGCGCACCGCGTCCAGGCCCTTGAGAACCTTGATGGAATCGGCGCCGTAGTCGTCGGGCTGGGCGCTGAGCGCGGCATCGGTCATGAAGTGGTTCCTGAACGGGCGAGCCGGCGCCCGCGATGATCCTGATTCGAAACGACAATATAGGGTGAGACGATGGCTTTTTCACGCGCCTACGCGTGCGTGCGCGTAGAGAGGCGATTTCGCCTCCGAAGTTGTACAATGGAAACACGCGGTCATCCCGGGCGACCGAAGGGAGACCCGGGATCCATTCCGGAGCGCTACCAGTAGAGGTTCAGGCGTGGATCCTGGCTCTTCGCTGCGCTCCGGCCGGGATGACGTCGAGGTGGGCAAAGAACACCCGCCTATCCCCGGAATTCCGAGATCGCCTCGACGAAGGCTTCGCCGTACTGCGCGAGCTTGCGCTCGCCGACGCCTTCGATCGCGCGCATCTCCTCCAGCCCGAGCGGTCGCTCGCGCGCCATCGCGATCAGGGTCCGGTCGGTGAAGATGATATAGGCCGCGACGCCCTCCTCGCGGGCGATCTGGAGCCGGAGCTTGCGCAGGTGCTCGAACAGGCCGGCCGTGCCTTCGTCGAGCCCGTCGGCCCGCGCCGCATCGCGCTCGGAGCGGCGGGAGCGCCGCTCGGCGAAGGCATCGGCCCGCAGCGCGATGCTCTCGCGGCCGAACAGGATGTCCTCGCCTTTCGGCGTCAGGCAGAAGCCGCCATGCTCGACGCTGGCCTCGGCCAGCGCACCGGCCGCGAAGAGCTTGCGCGTCAGCCCCATCCAGGCGGCCTTGGGCTTGTCGGCGCCGACGCCGAAGGTCTTCAGGCCGTCATGGTTCTGGCGCCGGATGACCTCGGTCGTCGTGCCCGTCAGGATATCGGCGAGATGGCCGGCGCCGAAGCGCTCGCCCGAACGGATCACCGCCGAGAGCAGCTTGCGTGCGTCGAGCGTCGCGTCCTGCAAGGCCGGCGCCTCCGCGCTGCAGAGATCGCAGCGGAACGGTGCGTTGCCATGCCGGCAGGGCGGCGTCTCCTCGCCGAAATAGGCCAGCAGCGCGCTGCGCCGGCAGAGCGCGTTCTCGCAGAGATCGATCATCGCGTTGAGGCGCTTGTGCTCGATGCGCCGGCGCTCGTCGTCGATCTGTTTCTCGTCGATCTGGCGGCGCCTGAGCGACATGTCGTCGACGCCATAGAGCGTCAGCGTATCCGCCGGCAGGCCGTCGCGCCCGGCGCGGCCGATTTCCTGATAATAGCCCTCGATCGAGCCCGGCATGTCGGCATGGACGACGAAGCGGACATCGGGCTTGTTGATGCCCATACCGAAGGCGATGGTGGCGCAGACGACGACGCCGTCCTCCTGCAGGAAGATGTCCTGATTGCGGTTGCGCTGCGTCTGCTCGAGGCCGGCATGGTAGGGCAGGGCGTTCCAGCCCTTCTCACTGAGCGCCGTGGCGAGGCGCTCGGTCTTGCTGCGCGAGGAGCAGTAGACGATGCCGGAGCCGTTGCGGTGCCGGCGCAGGAAATCGTCGATCTGCCGGCGCGGCTGCTCCTTCGGCGCGAAGGCGAGCTTCAGGTTCGGCCGGTCGAAGGAATGCACCACCATCCGCGGCGGCTGCGGAAACAATTGCTGGGCGATGTCGGCCTGGGTCTGCCGGTCGGCCGTCGCGGTCAGAGCGGTAACGGGTACACCGCCCAGAGCCTCGCGCGTCTTGGCGAGGAGGCGGTATTCCGGGCGGAAATCATGGCCCCATTGCGAGACGCAATGCGCCTCGTCGATGGCGAGCCGGTTCACGCCGAGGCGCTTCAGGCGCGACACCAGCCCCTCGCCGGCCAGCCGTTCGGGCGAGACGAAAAGCAGCCTGAGATCGCCGGAATTCAGCCGGTCCCAGGCCTGCGCCGCCTCTTCCTCGGTATTCATCGAGTTGAGCGAGGCGGCCGATACGCCGGCCCGGACGAGCTGCCCGACCTGATCGCGCATCAGCGCGATCAGCGGCGAGACCACCAGTGTCAGCCCGCCCGCGACGAGTGCCGGCAGCTGGTAGCACATCGACTTGCCGGAGCCGGTCGGCATCACCGCGAAGACATCCTCGCCATCGAGCGCGGCTGCGATCACCTCCCACTGGCCGGGGCGGAAATCGTCATAGCCCCAGACCGATTTGAGGATCGCGCGGGCGTCTGATTCGCGGGATGGCGACATGGAGAAGGGATGTGCCGCAGCCGGGCACGCTTGGCCAGCCTTTCGGCCTCCAAAGCTGTGTCGATCATACGCGGAATCACGCCGTCATCCCGGGCTTGACCCGGGATCCATCGAAAGGCGCTGCGCTCTACGATGGATCCCGGAGCGGCGCTGCTGCGCAGCTTGTCCGGGATGACGCGCGGCAGGTTTCAGATTTTGACTGCGAGCAGATGGACCACTGCGGTAACCGCGAAAACCGCGGCGATCAGCTTCGAGGGCCAGGGCTTGAGGTCGAACCAGATGAATTGCAGCGCGAGCCGCAGGCCCCAGAACGCAGCGCCGACCAGCGGCAAGACCGGATGGACGCTACCCTGCCCGGACAGCCAGATCAGGGTCGCGCCATAGGCCAGGAAGACGAAGATCAGCATGGCGTTGAGCGTCTGCGTGATCGCCGTGTTCAGGCTGCCCGAGGGCGCGAGCCGCTCCGGCCAGCCGAACAGGCGCCGGAAGGCGGCGTGGAACAGCGCGAAGCCGAGATCGATGAGCCCCGCCGCAAGAGCCAAGGCGGCTCAGCTCCGCGTCGCGATCGCGGCCGCCGCACCTGCCATCACGCCGCCGGTCGTCCGGTTGATCCAGCGCATCGCGCGCGGGCTCGCGACGAGGCGCCGCGCCCGGTCGGCCGCATAGGCATAGGCCATCAGCGTTCCCGTGATGATCGGGGCGATCAATCCGGCGACTTCGACGAAGGCGAGCGTGGTCATGGCGTTGAGGTCGATGACCAGCGGCAGGATCGACAGGAAGAAGACCATGACCTTGGGATTGCCGAGCGTCAGCGCGATGCCGCCGAGGAACAGGCGTGCGCCCTCGCCGCGCGCGGCTGCCGAAGGTTTCGGCGCCTCGGCCGGGGCCGTCCAGGCCTTCCAGGCGAGGTAGAGCAGATAGGCGCAGCCGGCATATTTGATCGCGACGAAGACGCCGTGGAAGCTCTGCATGAGCACGCTCAGACCCAGTGCCGAGAGCGTGAACCAGACGAGATCGCCCGCGACGATGCCGGCGAGGAAGGGCAAGGAACGCCGGAAGCCCGAGGATAGCGAGCGCGCGACCAGGGCCGCGATGGCGGGGCCGGGCGAGGCAACGGCGAGGAAATAGACGCCGGCGAACAGGGCAAGGCTGGATATATCCATGGCAGGCCTCCGAGAGTGCCTGCGAGACTAGCAGGAACGCCCGCAGGCGTCCCATCGCAAGCCGTGGCCTGACCGATCAATCGAGCGGATCGATCCGCCCCGGCGTCACCGCGAAACGCTGCGCCCCGGCCGGCAGGTCGCCGAACAGGGCGACATCCGCGCCGGTCATCCAGACCTGGCAGCCGAGCCCGGTCAGCCCCTCGTAGAGCGCCCCGCGCCGGCGCGGATCGAGATGCGCGGCGATCTCGTCGAGCAGGACGAGCGGCGCGATCCCGCTCATCGCCGCGACCAGTCGCGCGTGAGCAAGCACGAGCCCGATCAGGAGGGCTTTCTGCTCGCCGGTCGAGCCTTGGCCTGCCGGAATGTCCTTCGGACCGTGCCGGACCTCCAGATCGGAGGCTTGCGGCCCCGCCAGCGTGCGTCCGGCCGCCCGGTCGCGATGGCGGCTCTGGCGCAGCAGGTCGCGATAGGCATCCTCGGCATCGACGGCCGGCAGGCGCGCGACCAGCGCGTCGATCTCGCCGGAGAGTGCGATATCGGCGAAGGGGAAGGGCGAGGCCTCGTCGCGCGTCTCGGCGATGATGGCGGAGAGCCGCGCCACGGTCTCGGCCCGCGCGGCAGCGACCGCGACGCCGAGCTCGGCGACTTCGCGCTCGACCGCGTCGAGCCATTGCCCCTGATTGGGGCTCTCTTCGAGGATGCGGTTGCGCGAGCGCAGCGCCCGCTCCAGCGCGTTCGAGCGCGTCGCATGGCTCGGATCGATCGCTAGCACCAGCCGGTCGAGGAAGCGCCGCCGGTCGCCGGCTGCGCCCCGGAACAGGCCGTCGAGATCGGGCGTCAGCCAGACCACGCGCAGATAGTCGCTGAAGGCGAGTGCCGAGCCGACATTGGCGCCGTCGATCCGGGCCAGCCGCGGCCGACGGCCCTCCGCATCGAGCGGTCCAAGCCCGATCCCGAGCCGGCCGGCATCATCGGCGAGCGTGATCGAGGCGGCGAAGGAGCCGTCGCCGCCCTGCCGCGCCATCGCCGTGATCTCGGCGCGGCGCAGGCCGCGCCCCGGCGTGAACAGCGAGAGCGCTTCGAGGATATTGGTCTTGCCGGCTCCGTTCTCGCCTGCGAGCGCAACGATTTGGCCCTCGACCGGGAGATCGAGGGCCTCGTAGGAACGGAAATCCTGCAGGATCAGGCGCGCGACGGCGGCCATGAGCCAGCTGCTAGACGCGCATCGGCATCAGCACATAGAGCGCGGAAGCGCCTTCACGATCCTGAATCACGGTCGGCGAGCCCGGGTCGGCGAGCTTGAGCAGGGCGGTGTCGCCGTCGAGCTGGGCGGCGATATCCATCAGGTAGCGGGCGTTGAAGCCGATATCGAGCGGGCTCGCCTCGTAATCGACCTCGATTTCCTCGGTCGCCGAGCCCGAATCCGGGTTGGTGACGGAGAGCGTCATGCGCCCTTCCGCCATCGAGAGCTTCACGGCGCGGCCACGCTCCGACGAGATCGTCGAGACGCGGTCGACCGAGGCGGCGAAATCGCCCTTGTCGACGGTCAGGCGCTTGTCGTTGCCGCTCGGGATGACGCGCTGATAGTCGGGGAAGGTGCCGTCGATCAGCTTCGAGGTCAGCACGACGCTGGCCGTGGCGACGCGGATCTTCGAGCCGGACAATTCGACCGCGACCTCGCTCTCGCCGTCTTCCAGCAATTTCTGGATCTCGGCCACGGCCTTGCGCGGCACGATCACGCCGGGCATGCCGACCGAGCCCTGCGGCGCGGCGGTGTCGACGCGGGCGAGGCGGTGCCCGTCGGTCGCGACCGCGCGCAGCACCGGGCGGCCATCGACATCGATCGTGTGGAGATAGATGCCGTTGAGATAGTAGCGCGTCTCCTCGGTGGAGATCGCGAACTGGGTCTTGTCGATCAGGCGCTTGAGCTCGCCGGCCGGCAGCACGAAGCGATGGGCCATCTCGCCGGCGGTGATGTCCGGGAAATCGCTCTCTGGCAGGGTCTGGAGCTGGAAGCGCGAGCGGCCGGAACGCAGCACGAGGCCGCTATCGCCGGTGGTCTCCAGCGAGACCTGCGCGCCATCGGGCAGTTTGCGGACGATATCGTAGAGGGTATGGGCCGGAACGGTCGTGGCGCCGGGCTCGGCCGCGTCCGCGGGGATCGTCTCCACCACCTCGATATCGAGGTCGGTCGCCTTCAGCCGCAGGCCGTTCTCGGAGGCCGAGAGCAGCAGGTTCGACAGGATCGGGATCGTGTTGCGGCGCTCCACCACGCGATGCACGTGGCCAAGCGACTTGAGCAGCGTGGAACGTTCGACCGTGACCTTCATGATTGTCTAGTCTTCTGGCGCTGGCCGCCCGCGCGCGAACGCGCGGGCCGAAATGAATGGCCAGCGACATTGCCGGACACCGGGCGGGGGCGCAAGGCCTGCCCGCTCCGGCAACCACAACCATTTGGCAGGGGCGTCGAGACCCTCCGGGTTTGGTTTGTGGCTCTTACTCCTGCAGCATGCGCTTCAGCAGGTCGACCTCGTCATGCAGCGAGCGGTCCTCGCTGATGGCCTTCTCGATCTTGCGCACGGCGTGCAGCACCGTCGTGTGGTCGCGCCCGCCGAAGCGGCGGCCGATCTCTGGCAGCGAGCGCGGCGTCAGCGCCTTCGACAGATACATCGCGATCTGGCGCGGCTTCACCACGGCCGCGGTGCGGCGCTCCGAGAGGATGTCGGCCCGGCTGACATTGTAGCGCGTCGCGACGAGCTTCTGGATGTCCTCGATCTTGACCCGGCGCGGCTCGCGGGTGCGGACGAGGTCGCGGATCGCCGCTTCCGCCGTCTCCAGCGTCACGAGCTGGCCGGACAGCGTCGCATGGGCGAGCAGGCGGTTGGCGGCGCCGTCGAGGTCGCGGCCATTGGTCGCGACGACGCGCGAGACATAGGCGACGACGTCGGGGCTGACCTGGAAATTCGGATGGGCGGTCTGCAGCGCCTCCAGCCGGCTGGAGAGGATCGTGGCGCGCAACGTTTCGTCGAGTTCACCCACTTCGACCACCAGGCCGCCGCCGAGCCGCGAGCGGATGCGCTCGTCGAGCGCTTCCAGTTCGCCTGCGAGCCGGTCGCCGGCGACGACGATCTGCTTGCCGGCATCGAGCAGGGCGTTGATCGTGTGGCCGAATTCCTGCTGGATCGACTTGCCCTGGATGAACTGCACGTCGTCGACGACGAGCAGGTCGATGCCGCGCAGCTTCTCCTTGAAGGCGAGCGCAGTCTGCGATTTCAGCGCGGCGACGAAGCCGTACATGAAGCGATCGGCCGTGAAATAGGCGACGCGCTTGCCCTGGCGGCGCGCTTCCTGGGCGATCGCCTGCAGCAGATGCGTCTTGCCGAGGCCGACGCCGGCATGGAGGTAGAGCGGGTTATAGGGGCTCTGGCCCGCCGGCGCGCCGGCGATGCGCTCGGCCGCCGCGAAAGCGAGCTGGTTCGACTTGCCGACGACGAAGCTCTGGAAATTCATGCGCCGGTCGAGCGCGGTTCCGCAGGCGTCGACGAGATCGCTCTCGCAGGGCTGCGGGCTGCCGGCGACGGCGGGGCGGCCGGCCTCGGTCGGGGCGGGAGCGGCGACAGTCGCGGGGCGGCTGCGCAGGGCCTCGATCTGCGGCTGGGCGGCGGGATCGCGCGACACGGTGCGCACTGAGAGCATCACGCCGTTCGGCGCCGGCAATTCGGCCATGCAGTTCACCCGCAGGCGCTCGGTATAATGCGCCTCGAGCCAGCTCTTCAGGAAGCGGGTGGGGACGGTGAGATAGGCCACGCCCTCGACGATCCCGGCGATCTCCAGCCGGCCGAACCAGCTCGAGAAGACATCCTCGCCGAGCTCCGCCCGCAGGCGCCGGCGCACGCGCTCCCATGCGTCCTGAATCGAAACCTCCTCGATCTGGATGACAGCGGGTTCTTCAGCCGCGATCGTCACCACCACCGACGCCGCCTCGACCGTGTCCCCGAAATCCTGCCGCTCGAACATCAAATGGCCCCGTTCTTTGAAAATGCCCGCACTGAGGGTTCGGCGGCCGCTTCCTGACCGTCGTCCCTGTGCTTTTGTCTGGTCAAAATGGTTCCGGTCCCGGCAGGCGCATTGCGCCGTGACGGGCTTCGGTTCCGGTTCTGCTGATTACGCTTGGAAGGCTCGCCGAGGGGCAACGCCACCCTTCATCTCAATCAAGAAAGACAAAGGGTCACATCCTCCAACCTCCATGGTCGCGAGCCAAAACGCTGATCATCTCTGGAAATCCCGCGGCGGTCATTGCTGTCCGCCCGGCGATGAAGGGGACCTTACAGGGCGCTCTCGACGGGCTGCAACACCCCTTTCAGCCGGCTTCCGAGACTCGCCTTTTCGCGGCCGAGGCTGACGGTGGGGTAGTCCGCTGCAATTGGTTGGGGAACTTAAGATTTTC
This sequence comes from Allobosea sp. MMO-172, assembly GCF_037147855.1. NCBI lineage: Bacteria > Pseudomonadati > Pseudomonadota > Alphaproteobacteria > Hyphomicrobiales > Alloboseaceae > Allobosea > Allobosea sp. MMO-172. Next base: position 65,022 of record NZ_JBBCUM010000006.1, read on the forward strand.
TTCATGTGCGCTCTCCGCGGGGCACCCGAATCTTTTTTTGCGGCGCCTCGAAAAGCCTGCCGCAGAGTCGCTGCGATTCCGTCTTCCAAAATCCTTTGCCTGCTAAGATGATGAAAAATCACATCTTTTTATGAGCGGCGGAGTCCGGTCCGGAGGTCGATTTCGCGCCCTGAATGGCGCCCGAGAGTCAAGTCCGCAAGGCCGTGGAAAGCTTGCGAAAATGGCTTGAAAGCGGCTTTGTTTTGTTCCGTCGGAGCCTGTGGCGAGCGCGCCACAGAGGCCATGAAGCCAACGAAAAAGCCCGGCCTTTCGGCCGGGCTTTCCCGTCATCGAAACGATGCGAATTCAGGCTCAGGAAGCCAGGGCGCCGATCCGGTGCGCGAGGCGCGAAACCTTGCGCGAGGCGGTGTTCTTGTGAACCACGCCCTTCTGCGCGGCGCGCATGATTTCCGGCTGGGCGGCCTTCAGGGCTTCGGCGGCGCTGGCCTTGTCGCCGGAGGCGATCGCCTCCTCGACCTTGCGCAGGAAGGTGCGCATCCGCGAGCGGCGCGCCTTGTTGACCTCGGTGCGGCGAGCGATCTTGCGCGTAGCCTTCTTGGCCGACGTCGTATTGGCCATCGAAACGTCCTCGTCTCTTCATCGCGACCGGGCGCCTGGCGTCATTGCCGGCGGGGCTGGCCGCATCCTTGCTGGAAAAACGTGCGCGGCGGCCGAGCTTGCGCGGGCCGCCGCGAGTGGTGGGGCTATAATCGCTTGCCGGCGCTACGTCAACGCCGGAATCGCCTGAAGGTCGCCGAACTCACGCGGAGGGCGCGATAAAGCGCGCGAAGCTCGCCAGATCGACATTGCCGCCGGAGAGGATGACGCCGACGCGCTTGCCCTCGACCGGCACGGCGCCGGCAAAGGCGGCCGCCGCCGCGAGGCAGCCGGTCGGCTCGACCACGAGCTTCATCCGCTCGGCGAAGAAGCGCATGGCGTCGACGAGCGCGTCGTCGCTGACCGTGACGATATCCTCGACCTCGCGCTGGATGATCGGGAAGGTGAGGTCGCCGAGGAAGGCGGTCTGCGCCCCGTCGGCGATGGTCTTGGGCACGCCGATCGCGACGATCTCGCCCTTGCGCAGGGATTGCTGGCCGTCATTGCCGGCCTCCGGCTCGACGCCGTAAACGCGGCAGCCCGGGTTCAGCGCCTTGGCGACGAGCGCCGCGCCGGCGAGCAGCCCGCCGCCGCCGAGCGGCACGAGCAGGATGTCGAGCGGGCCGGCATCCTCGATCAGCTCCTTGGTCGCGGTGCCCTGCCCGGCGATGACATGCGGATGGTCGTAAGGCGGGATGATCGTCAGCCCGCGCTCGGCCGAGAGCCGGTTGCCGATATCGAGCCGGTTCTCGGTATAGCGGTCATAGCGGATGACCTGCCCGCCATAGCCCTCGGTCGCGGCGACCTTCGCGGCCGGCGCATCGTTCGGCATGATGATCGTGGTCGGCACGCCGAGCAGCTGGCCGGCATAGGCGATGGCCTGGGCATGGTTGCCGGAGGAATAGGTGACGACGCCGGCCTTCTTCTGCTCGGGGCTGAGCGAGGCGATCGCATTGTAGCCGCCGCGGAACTTGAAGGCGCCCATGCGCTGCAGGTTTTCGGGCTTGAAGACGAGGCTGGCGCCCGTCCGCCGGTTGGCTGTGGCCGAGCTCATCGCCGGTGTGTGATGGGCGATGCCCTTGAGCCTGATGGCCGCGGCCTCGACATCGGCATAGGTCGGGAGGGACGGTCCGGTCTGGGCGTTCATCGCGGGTGATCCTGCTGGCGAAAGACGATGGCTATCTGCCAGCAGGAGGGTCGTTTCATCAAGGCGGCGCCGCTCGATGCCGCCATGCGGCAGGCGATGGCCTCTTGCTCAGGCGTTCTTGAAGTCGGGCTTCCGCTTCTCGGCGAAGGCGGACATGCCCTCCTTCTGGTCGGCGGTGGCGAAGAGCGAGGAGAAGACGCGCCGCTCGAAGCGCAGGCCTTCCTGCAGCGTCACCTCGAAGGCGCGCTCGACCGATTCCTTCGCCATCAGCACGGAGGGCAGCGACTTCGCCGCGATCTGCTCGGCCGCCTTCAGCGTCTCGGTGAGCAGATCGGCGAGCGGCACGACGCGGGCGACGAGGCCGGAGCGCTCGGCCTCCTCGGCATTCATCATCCGGCCGGTCAGGATCAGGTCCATCGCCTTGGCCTTGCCGACTGCCTTGGTCAGGCGCTGCGTGCCGCCGGCTCCGGGGATGACGCCGAGATTGATCTCGGGCTGGCCGAATTTGGCATTGTCGGCGGCGATGATGAAATCGCACATCATGGCGAGCTCGCAGCCGCCGCCGAGCGCGAAGCCCGCGACCGCCGCGACGATCGGCTTGCGGCGTCGGCCGATCCGGTCCCAGTCCTCGAACTTGTCGTCGAGATAGGTGCCGGGGAAGGTGCGGCTCTGCATCTCTTTGATGTCGGCGCCGGCGGCGAAGGCCTTCTCCGAGCCTGTGAGGACGACGCAGCCGATGCCGTCATCGGTCTCGAAGCCGTCGAGCGCCTGGTTGATCTCGCCGATGAGCTGGCCGTTCAGCGCGTTCAGCGCCTGCGGGCGGTTGAGCGTGATCAGCCCGACCTTGCCCTTCGTCTCGACGAGAATGGTCTCATAAGCCATGGCGGCCTCCCGGATGCTCCTGTGATGGCAGCTTTAGCGGGCGGTGGAGGAGCGGTCCATGCGCGTCGCACGCATCCGCGCATTCGCACTGCCTCCCGTCATGGTCGGGCTCGTCCCGACCATCCACGTCTTCCTTCGGGCAGCGCGGCGTTCAAGACGTGGATGCTCGCCACAAGGGCGAGCATGACGGCGAGGTTCACGCATACGTCTTCACACGCCCGCGTTGTCGCGTTCGTTGATCGGTGAGGGGCAGCGGAGCGCCGCGAGGCGCGGTGTATAGAGAGCCGCTTCCGTTGAGCCAGGATGCGGCGCGGAAGGATTGAGCCACCCTCCGCACGCCCCGTGGCGCTCCGCTTGCCGGCGATTTGAAAGCCGCGGGCCGCGCTTATCGGGCAGAGGTTCCTCATGCCCGCCGCGGCCCACGGATCAGTTCGGCTCATCGCCTCGTCATCCATTCCGCGTCAGGCCTTGGATATCCCGAGCCTTCCAGCGAGCTCCTCGCACAGGGGCCGTAGTACCCCCAGGGCGGTTCCCGCAGCCTCCCGAGTCCGGGGTGCAAACCCGGTCGCAGGGCGCCGTCCCCGCCCCGCCATGCAGCATGCCTCCGGATGGCCGCCCCTCGGGATGAGGTGGGTCGAGGATAGGGGCGGTTTGAGAGACGGGGATTAGTTTCGGGGAATGTTTGCTAACGCCCCATTGCAGTAGCTGAGGTTGCGGCAATTACGCCTTGGAAGCTGACGAAATTATGGATTGCAGTCACCCTGGGCATGACAGCGCTGCGCGGCTTCCACGAAACTCTCTCCAGAAGGGAGAATGCGATCCCCACGCAGCAATAACCGGCTGAGTTCACGCTCATAGCCCGCTGGACCAATCGGGAGTTTGTGCTTGAACTCAATGGTGATGAGCATTCGCCCTCGGAATTTGACGCTGCGGACACTTGCGATGTCGTGCCATGAAACGAAGCCGTTGATACGCAACGGCAGGTCGAAATGCATGCCGACTTTGGTTAGAACTAGGTGACTCGACGGAAGAAGGTAGCCAAAGCGCCTCTGAAATTTAGAAAAGCCTGCGATTGAAATAAAAACCATGCACAACATCAACAGTGCGACAACCGAATTCACCTCCCTGGACGACAGAAAGGGCATGATACTTTCCAGACCAAACTCGACGGCGCGGCCGATAGCAAAAAAGGCCATCATCGCCACGATTAGCACGACCCAATAAAGCCAAGATGCAACATATTGAAATTTCACTGTGGCTCTTCCGGTCCTACGCTGCTCCGAACCGTTAACAGACGCCCCAAGAATGTCCGCTTCCGACCCCAAGCGGACTGCGCGCCCCTAGCGAACCGCCCGCTTCTGGCAACTCTCGCAATAAAACGTCGAGCGGCCCGACTGCACCAACCGCTTCACCAACGTCCCGCAGCCCGGCGTGACGCAGATCTCGCCCTCGCGGTCATAGACCTTGAAGCGGTGCTGGAAATAGCCGAGCGAGCCGTCGGCATGGGCGAAGTCGCGGAGCGTCGAGCCACCGGCTGCGACCGCTTCCTCCAGCACCTCGCGGATGATGCGGGCGAGCTCATGCGCCTTTTCGCGCGGCCGGCCCGTCGGCGTCGCGATCGTCCCCGCTTCCGCCTCCGGGTGGAGACCGGCCCGGAACAGGGCTTCGCAGACATAGATATTGCCGAGGCCCGCCACGAGCCGCTGGTCCAGCAATGCGGCCTTCAAGGGTGCGAACTTGCCCGCGAAGAGTTTTGCCAGCGTCTCGCCGGAGAGTTCGTTGCCGAGCGGCTCGATGCCCATACCCGCGAAATGCTTCGATGTCGCGAGTTCGGCGCGGGGCACGAGATCCATGAAGCCGAAGCGGCGCACGTCGTTATAGGTGACGCGCGCGCCGGTCCCCATCTCGAACACGACATGGTCATGGATCAGATGCCGGCCGATCTCATTATAATAGGAGCCGGGCTCGGTCGGCGGCGTGCCGGGCGCCTCGACGATGAAGCGCCCGCTCATGCCCAGATGCATCACGAGCGCCGCGCCGTCGTCGAGATCGGCGATCAGGTATTTCGCCCGCCGCGACAGGGCCTCGATCCGCCGCCCGGTCAGGCGCTCGGCGAAGCGCTCGGGCAGAGGAAAGCGCAGGTCCGGCCGGCGCTGTTCGATGCGTGCGAAACGCTCGCCCAGCATGGCGGGCTCCAGCCCGCGCCGGACGGTTTCGACCTCGGGTAGCTCCGGCATGTCAGCGACCTCAAATAAAGCCTGCGTCGAGAGGGCCCGCGACAAGCCCGTCGCCTTTGGCTATTGATCGGCTCAAGCGAATACAAGACAGATTTGCACAAGGCCGGCCCGACCGTGACAGCAGCCCAGAATACCGGACCCGGGGACACCACCCATTTCGGCTTCGAGACGGTGAAGCTCGCCGAGAAGCAGGCCAAGGTCGACGACGTCTTCCACAAGGTCGCCAACCGCTACGACCTGATGAACGACCTGATGTCGGGCGGCCTGCACCGGGCCTGGAAGAGCGCGCTCCTGACCGCGATCAACCCGGCGAAGGATCGGCCCTTCCACCATCTCGATGTCGCAGGCGGCACGGGCGACGTCGCCTTCTCGGTGCTGGAGGCCGGCGGCCCTCAGACCGATGTCACCGTACTCGACATCAATGCCGACATGCTCCGCGTCGGGCGCGAGCGCGCCGACAAGCGCTTTCCGGACGATGATCGCATCCGCTTCGTCCAGGGCAATGCCGAGGCGCTCGGCCTGCCCGACAACCATTTCGACTGCTACACCATCGCCTTCGGCATCCGGAACGTGCCGCAGATCGACAAGGCGCTGGCCGAGGCCTATCGCGTGCTGAAGCGCGGCGGCAGGTTCCTCTGCCTCGAATTCAGCCATGTCGACGTGCCCCTGCTCGACAAGATCTACGAGACCTATTCCTTCAAGGTGATCCCGCCGATGGGCCGCATGGTCACCGGCGAGGCCGAGCCCTACCAGTATCTCGTCGAGTCGATCCGCAAGTTCCCGAAGCCGCAGGCTTTCGCGGGGATGATCGAGGATGCCGGCTTCCGCCGGGCCAAGTTCACGCCGATGACCGGCGGCGTCGTGGCGCTGCATTCCGGCTGGAAGCTGTGATGCTGGCTGCGGCGGCATGATCTCCTCCTTCTTCCACATGCTGCGCGGCGCGCGCGTCGGCTTCGTGCTGGCGCGCGAGGGGGCGCTGGCGCTCGTCGATCCCTCCGTGCTGCCGCCGCTGGCGCGCGGCCTGATCCGCGTCGGCCGCCTGATCGAGCGTCGCGGCGCCGGTTCCTCCGCGACCCGCCTCGCGGCGGCGATGACCCGGCTCGGCCCGTCCTATGTGAAATTCGGCCAGTTCCTGGCGACGCGCCCCGATGTCGTCGGCATGAAGATCGCGCAGGACCTTTCGGCCCTGCAGGACCGCATGCCGGCCTTCCCGATGGCCGAGGCCCGCGCCATCGTCGAGGCGGCGCATGGCGTGAAGCTGGAGACACTGTTCCCCGAATTCAGCGAGCCGGTCGCCGCCGCCTCGATCGCCCAGGTCCACCGCGCCCGATTGAAGGATGGCCGCGAGGTCGCGGTGAAGATCCTGCGGCCCGGTATCCGCGACCGCTTCAACCGTGATCTCGCCGCGATGCGCTTCGGTGCCGAGACGGCCGAGGCGCGTTCGCCCGAGGCGCGGCGCCTGCGCTTCACCGGCGTGGTCGAGACGTTGGCGCGCTCGGTCGCGATGGAGATGGATTTGCGGCTCGAAGCCGCTGCCCTCTCCGAATTCGCGGAGAACACCAAGGGCGATGCCGATTTCCGCGTGCCGGAGCCGGACTGGCAGCTCACCGCCCGCGAGATGCTGGTCGACGAATGGATCGACGGCGTCCGCCTTTCCGATATCGAGGGCCTGCGCGCCGCCGGCCATGATCTGCCGGAGCTCGCCCGCAAGATCATCCAGTCCTTCCTGAAGCACGCGATCCGCGACGGCTTCTTCCATGCCGACATGCACCCCGGAAATCTCTTCGTCGATGCGGAGGGCCGGCTCGTCGCGGTCGATGGCGGCATCATGGGCCGGCTCGGCCTGAAGGAGCGGCGCTTCCTCGCCGAGATCCTGCTCGGCTTCATCACCCGCGACTATCGTCGCGTGGCGGAGGTGCATTTCGAGGCGGGCTATGTGCCCGCCCATCACGATGTCGAGGATTTCGCCCAGGCGATCCGCGCCGTCGGCGAGCCGATCCACGACAAGCGCGCCGACCAGATCTCGATGGCCAAGGTGCTGACCCTGCTCTTCGAGATCACCGGTATGTTCGACATGGCGACCCGCACCGAGCTCGTCATGCTCCAGAAGACCATGGTCGTGGTCGAGGGCGTCGCCCGCTCGCTCGACCCGCATCTCGACATGTGGGGCACGGCCGATCCGGTGGTGCGCAGCTGGATCACCGAAAACCTGGGCCCTCTCGGCAAGCTGGCGGATGCCGGCCGCGGCGCCCGTTCCCTGCTCGGCTCGCTCGCGACCCTGCCCGACACGGTCATCCGCGCCGAGCGCGTGCTCGGCCAGCTCGAGGACGCCTCGCGCCACGGCTTCTCGCTGGACGAGCGCAGCGTCGAGGCGATCGGCCGGGCCGAGGCCCGGCGCAACCGCTGGGGCAATGTCGCGCTCTGGGTGATCGCGGCGCTGCTCGCCTACGGCGTCTTCGGCTGAGCCACGCTTACCGAAACGGCGGCTCGTCGAAGCTCCTGAGCTTGCGCGAATGGATCGCCGATCCGGTGACCTTCAGCTTCTCCAGCGCATCGAGGCCGATGCGCAGATGCTCGCCGACCGCACGCTCGTAGAAGGCGTTGGCGGCGCCCGGCAGCTTGATCTCGCCATGCAGCGGCTTGTCCGAGACGCAGAGCAGCGTGCCGTAGGGCACCCTGAGCCGATACCCCTGCGCCGCGATCGTGCCGGATTCCATGTCGACCGCGATGGCGCGCGACAGGTTGATGCGCCGCCGCTCCTTGGTCCATTGCAATTCCCAGTTGCGGTCGTCCTGCGTCACGACGGTACCGGTGCGCAGGCGCTGCTTCAGCCGGTCGCCCTTCTCGCCGGTGATGTCGGCCGCCGCCTGCTGCAGCGCGACCTGCACCTCCGCCAGCGCCGGGATCGGGATATCCGGCGGCACGAGATCGTCGAGGATGCGGTCCTGCCGGAGATAGGCATGGGCGAGCACGTAGTCGCCGATGATCTGCGTCTGGCGCAGGCCGCCGCAATGGCCGACCATCAGCCAGCAATTCGGCCGGAGCACCGCGAGATGGTCGGTGATGTTCTTCGCGTTGGAGGGGCCGACGCCGATATTGACCAGCGTCACGCCCTCGCCGCCCTTCCGGATCAGGTGATAGGCCGGCATCTGGAAGCGGTGCCAGGGCGCCGACATCACCCGCTCGGCGGCCGAGACGTCGATCCCGTCCCTGTCGATGCGGATGCCGCCCGGCGCGACCAGGGCTTCGGCCGTGCCCGCCTCGATCTCGGCGAGGCCGAGCCGGACGAACTGGTCGACATAGCGGTGGTAGTTGGTCAAGAGCACCCAGGGCTGCACCGCGCGCCAGTCGGTGCCGGTGTAATGCACCAGCCGCCGCAGCGAATAATCGACGCGCACGGCGTCGAACAGCGAGAGCGGGCGCGGCTCGCCCTCGATCAGCTCGTAGGTGCCGTCCGCGATCTCGTCGCCGACCAGCGCCAGAAGCGGTGTCGGGAAATAGCGTGCCAGTTCGGCGGCCGTGATCTTGCCGCGTCCCAGTTCGTCGCCGCCTTCGAGCGCATAGGGGTACGGGATTTCCTGCGTGCTGACGCCGGTCTCGATCGTCGCGCCATATTCGGCGACCAGCGGCTTGAGCTGATCGAGCAGATAGGCGCGGAATTCGGCCGGCTGCGTCACCGTGGTCGAATAGATGCCGGGCACCGCGAATTTGGCATAGCCGCGCCGGGTCGCCTCCGGCAGCTTCGAGGGCTCGTAGGTCACGCGCAGCATCGGGTAGCGATAGCGCTCCCGGTCCTCGGGCGTCGGCGCCTCGCCGGTGTCGAAGAAGCGCTGCAGGTCGCCGCGCAAGGCCGAGCGCGCCTCGTCATAGAGCCGTTCGAGCCGGTCCACGGCGGCTTCCGGTGTCGCTGCGGTCTCGAAGCTCATGAACCCTCCTCGTTCTCCCTCCGGTTCTAGCCGCGTGTCCGCGCTCCTGACAACAACCGGCGGTGGCCCGCGCCAGCTTGCGGCCCAGCCCGGTTGACAGGCAGGAGGAATGCGATTAGTAAACCGATCAGTTAATTAACTGATCGGTTTCATAAGATGTCGACGGACCCGCTCAGCCTGACCTTCGCAGCCCTCGCCGACCCGACGCGCCGCGCCATCCTGGCCCGGCTGTCGGAAGGCGAGAGTTCGGTGAAGGAGCTGGCCGAGCCCTTCGCGATGAGCCTGCCGGCGGTCTCCAAGCATCTGAAGGTGCTGGAGCGCGCCGGGCTGATCACGCGGGGGAAGGAGGCCCAGTGGCGGCCTTGCCGGCTCGACCCCGGCCCGCTGCAGGACGTCTCGGAATGGCTGGAGCATTACAGCCGTTTCTGGGACCAGAGCCTGGGGCGGCTGGACGAGATGCTCCGCGAGATCAAGGCGAAACCACCCGATAAGTCCGGCGTTTGACGCCAAAGCCATTCCTTTCAGCTCAGTTTCAGGTGCTCGTCATGCTCAAGACCATTCTTCTCAGCCTGCTCGGTATCGTCGCCACCGGCATCGTCGTCGTGCTGATCCTTGCTGCCCGCAAGCCGGACACCTTCCAGGTCACGCGTTCCATCGCGATCAATGCCGCGCCGGATCGCATCTATCCGCTGATCGCCGATTTCCGGGCCTGGAACGCCTGGTCGCCCTGGGAGAAGAAGGACCCGGCGATGAAGCGCACCTTCGGCGGGCCCGAAACCGGCGTCGGCGCGACCTATGCCTGGGCCGGCGACAAGAATGTCGGCGAGGGCAGCATGCGCATCACCGAGGCCCAAGTGCCGGGCAAGCTCGGGCTCAAGCTCGATTTCCTCAAGCCCTTCGAGGCGCATAACGACGTCGTCTTCGCGCTGACGCCGCAGGGCCAGCAGACGAACGTGACCTGGATCATGACCGGCCCGACGCCCTTCGCGGCCAAGATCATGCACGTCTTCATGGACATGGACCGCATGGTCGGCGGCGATTTCGAGACCGGGCTCAAGGCCATGAAGGCCGCGGCCGAGCGCGCCGCCTGAGGCGGCGCATAACCCGATCACCCAGAGAACGAAAACCGGAGGAGAAAGACCATGATGGGCGAACCGCAGAAGGAACATGAGTGGCTCCACCAGCTGATCGGTGACTGGACCGCCGAGATGAACTGCTCGATGGGGCCGGACCAGCCGACATCGACCTCGAAGGGCACGGAGAGCGTACGTTCGCTCGGCGGGCTCTGGACGCTGGGCGAAGGGCAGGGCGACTCTCCCGAAGGCAAGCCGGTCACCAGCCTGATGACGCTCGGCTTCGACCCGGCCAAGGGCCGTTTCGTCGGCAGCTTCGTCGCCTCGATGATGACGATGATGTGGACCTATGACGGAGCGCTCTCCGCCGACGGCAAGTCGCTGGTCCTCGATACCGAGGGGCCGAGCATGACGGGCGACGGCTCGATGACGAAGTATCAGGACATCATCACCTTCCTGTCGCCGGACCACCGCACCCTGACTTCGCGCGCGCTTGGGCCGGACGGCCAGTGGGCCGAGTTCATGGCCGCCCAGTATCACCGCAAGCGCTGAGCGCTTCCCACAGGCACGCAGGAGGATACGCGATGAAACTGTCGACCTATCTGATGTTCGAGGGCAATTGCCGCGAGGCTTTCACCCATTACCACAAGGTCCTGGGCGGCACGATCCAGGCGATGATGGACCACAAGGGCACGCCGGCCGAGGAGCATGTCCCGGCGGAATGGCGCGACAAGATCCTGCATGCCTGCCTGGAGATCGAGGGCCAGCTGCTGATGGCCTCGGACGCGCCGCCGAACAACAGCGATGGCCCGATGCGCTCGGTCTCGGTCAGCGTCAGCGTGCCGACGCCGGAGGAGGCGGACCGCATTTTCGCCGGCCTGTCCGAGGGCGGCGCCAAGATCACGATGCCGATCGGCGAGACCTTCTGGTCGCCCCGCTTCGGCATGCTGATCGACCGCTTCGGCACGAACTGGATGGTCGGCGCCGACATGCCGGCGGATCAGGCGAATTGCGGCTAGGGCCTGCAGATTCACTGAGGAAACACCCCGTCATCCCGGGCTTGACCCGGGATCCATCGTAAGGCTCCGCGCTCTATGATGGATCCCGGATCGGCGCGGCTGCGCCGCTTGTCCGGGATGACGGCGCGGTTCCGAGGAACACCAGCCTAACCTACGACCGCCCGCCATCCACGGAGAGCACCTGCCCGCTGATCCAGCCGGCCTGCTCGCTCAGGAAGAACAGCGTGGCGTTGGCGATGTCCTCGGGCGTTCCGAGCCGGCGGGTATGGATGCTCTCGACGAGGCGCTTCTGCCCCTCTGGCCCGTAGCTCTGCCATTGCCGTTCGCTGGCGGGATTGGAGCGCACGAAGCCCGGCGCCACCGAATTCACGGTGATGCCGTGGGGGCCGAATTCCCAGGCGAGCTGCTTCGTCAATCCGACCAGCGCGTGCTTGGCGCTGGCATAGGCCTGGATGCCGGTGAGGCTCGGCCTCAAACCCGCGCCCGACGAGATCGTCACGATCCGCCCATAGCCGGCCTGCTTCATCGCGGGCGCCGCCGCCTGCGCCAGAAAGAAGGCGGCATCGACATTGGCGGCGAAGATGACACGCCAATCGTCCTCGGAAATCTCCTCGATCGCCCGGCCGACCTGCCCGCGCACCCCGCCCGCGGCATGGACGAGAAGGTCGAGCCGGCCATCCGCCGCCACGATCTCGCGCACCAGAGCCTGCGCGGCCTTGGGCGAGCCGAGATCGGCCGCATGGCCTGTCGCGCCGATCTCTCTGGCGGCGGCCTGCACACCGTCCTCGTCGATATCGGCGAGATGGACGCGCGCGCCGGCCTCGGCGAGAGCGGCAGCGATCGCGCGCCCGATGCCCTGGGCTGCGCCGGTGACGAGGGCTACGCGGCCGTCGAAGCGGATCTGCATTGGTCGATCAACACCTTGAGCGTCTCGAAGGCCATCGGGCGGCGGCCGTCCTCGATATCGTGGATCAGCGAGACCAGCGTCTCCAGCGCCGGCGTCGCAATGCCGACCTCGCGGCCGAGCGTCGCGATAATGCCGATCTGCGGGGTGACCTCGGTCTTGCGCTTGCGCACGGCGAGATCGCGCCAGATGCCGGAATGCGTCTTGGCGGTCTGCGCGGTGTAATGCGCGAGCAAGTTGATCGTCTCGACCTGCGGGCCTTCCGGCCGGCCGGGCGCGAAGACCATAGGATCGAACGCGCCGAAGCCGAGCGAGGTGACGCCGCGCCTGGCAGCGACCGCCCCGACCTCGCGCCCGAGCGCGAGCCAGACCGGCAGCCGCTGCGGGTCGGCGAAATTCGTCGACATCGAATCGTCGGTTAGCGCCGTCCCGAACAGCATCGCGCCATAGGCGAGCTTGCCCCAGAGATAGCCGAAGATGTTGTCGGTCAGGATCGCATCCGGCTCGAAGAGCTGCATCAGGCGATGCATCTCGCTGGCCCGCTCGCTGATCGAGCCGTCGATCTCGCCGACGACCGTCGCGCCGCGATTGCCATAGAGAATCTCGCCTGGTCCGAGCCAGTCGGCGCCGAAATTGACGAAACAACCCATCGTGCGCCGCTCGCCGACCGCCGCGGCGATGGCGAGTTCGTTCAGGCCGTTCTGGGCGGAGAGCACGAAGCCGTCCTCCGCGAGATGCGGCTTCAGCGTGGCCAGCGCAGCGTCCGTCGCACCGGCCTTCACCGCGAGTACGATACGGCTGTAGCGGCCGGTCAGTTCAGCCGGCGTTACGGCCGGCAGAACTTGCGTGAATTCCTCGACCGGTCCGGAAATGGCGAGCCCCTTGGTCCGGCAGGCCTCGACATGCTCGGGCACGATATCGACGAGCAGGACCGGGATGCCGGCCCGCGCCCAATAGGCCCCGAGCGTGCCGCCGATGGCGCCGGCGCCCCAGATCAGGATGGGTTCGCTCACGCCTGCCCCGCCAGTTCGACATGGTCATGCGTGGCGACATGGATGAGGCCGTCCTCCGTCACCCAGCCGCGATACATGCCCTTGGTGTTGTAGGGGGCGACGATCCCGCCCTCGGCATCGACGGCGACGAGCCCCGCGCCGATCTTGTGCTCGGAAAGCTCAGCCAGGACGGCATCCGTCGCCGCTTCCAGCGAGAGACCCTTATAGGCGATCAGCGACGCGATCTCGTGGCCGACGCAGTAGCGGATGAAATACTCGCCCTTGCCGGTGCCGGAGACGGCGCAGCGCCCGTCGCGGGCATAGGTTCCGGCGCCGATGATGGGGGAATCGCCGACGCGGCCGACCGGCTTGTTGGTGTAGCCGCCGGTCGAGGTCGCCGCGGCGAGATGGCCCTGAGCGTCGCAGGCGACGGCGCCGACCGTGCCGTGCTTCTCGGCCTCGCTCGCCTCGGCGGCGGTGCCGACGATCTCGCGCAGCTTCATCGAGGCGAGGTTCTTGCGGCGTCGCTCGGTCGAGAAATGCTCGTTCTCGACGGTATCGACGCCCTCATGCTCGGCGAAATCATCGGCCGCGGAGCCGGCGAGCAGTACGGGATCGCCGCGCAGCATCAGGGCCTTGGCGGCGACGATCGGATTGCGGATGCGCTTGGCGCCGCAGATCGCCCCGGCGGCCAGCGTCGCTCCGTCCATGATCGAGGCGTCGAGCTCGTGCTCGCCTTCGGTGTTGAAGGCGGAGCCGTGGCCGGCGTTGAAATGCGGGGAATCCTCCATCACCCGCACGGCCGCCTCGACGGCATCGACCGCCGCGCCGCCCTTGTTCAGGATCGCCCAGCCGGCCCGCAATGCGCTGGCGAGGTCGGAGCGGGCCTGGGCCCATTCGGCCTCCGTCATCTCGGCTTTCGGCAAGGTGCCGCAGCCGCCATGGATGGCGAGCGCGAGGGTCATGTTCTCAAATTCTCCGACGCGATCCTTCTCCCCTTGGGGGAGAAGGTGTCTGCGAAGCAGACGGATGAGGGAAGGATGGCGGGACACAGCCCTCATCCGTCAGCGCTGCGCGCTGCCACCTTCTCCCCGCACATATCGGATGCTTCCGATATGTGCCACCTTGAGGCCCGATCTCGGGCAAGCCCGGGATCGGTGGGAGAAGGAAGACAATCTCACTTCCTGGCGGGCTTGATGTCCATCGCCAGCGTGTCCTCGTCGACCCGCGGGCTGATCGTCACCTTGTCCTTCTGCATCGCCCAGGCCGAGCCGACGGCGGCGATCGGCAGGCGCGGCCGGTCCTTGGCGATGATCGCGGCGGCGTCGGACAGCATCGTGTTGCGCTTGGCCTCGTCCATCTCGACGGCCGCGTCCTCGATCAGCTTGTCGACCTCGGCATTCTTGTAGCCGAGCACGTTGAAGGCCCCGAGCTTCTTGGCCGGGTCGTTGGAATGGACCACGGAAGAGAGCGTGTAGTTCGCCTCGCCCGTCAGGGTGCCCCAGCCGGACATCGACAGCGAGAAATCGCCGCGCAGGCGCGCGGGGAAGAACACCGCGCCGGGCTGCGCATTGGCGTTCACCTCGATGCCGATGCGCGCCAGCATCTGCGCGATCGAGGTGCCGACCTGCCGGTCGCCGGGCAAGCGGTCATTGGTGAAGGCGAAGCCGACCTTGAAGCCGTTGGGATAGCCGGCCTCCTCCATCAGCTTCTTCGCCTTGGCGAGGTCCGGCTTGAGCGCCGGCAGGCTCTTGTTGAAGCCGGCGATGGTCGGCGTCACCAGCTGGTTGGCGGGCGTGCCGAGCCCTTCCATCGCGATCTCCGCCAGCGCCGGCCGGTCGATGGCGAGGTCGATCGCCTCGCGCACCTTCGCGTCCTGCAGCGGGTTCTTCGGCAGGGCCGAGCCGTCCTTGGCGGTGACCTGCGGGGTCTTGTCCCGCATGTCGAGCTCCATGTTGAAGAGATAGACGCTCTCGACCGTTGCGACGGAGAGCTTGGCATCGCGCTTCAGCGTCGGCACGTCGGAAGCCGGCGCGCGCACGATGATGTCGACCTGGCCCGCCTTGAGCTGCGCGACGCGGGCGGCGTCGTTCGGAAGCTCCTTGCGCACGACCTTGGCCCAATGCTCCTTCGTGCCCCAGTAGCCGTCGAAGCGGTCCAGAACCATCTGGTCCTTCGGCGTCCAGGAGACGAACTTGTAGGGGCCGGTGCCGACCGCCGCCTTGCCCGAGTTGAAGGCCTCGTTGGCATTGTCCTTGGTCAGGCCGGCGGCGGCCTTGTGCGAGACGATGAAGAGGCGGATGAAATCGTTCGGCAGGTTCGGCGCCGGCCCGTCGGTGACGATATGGACCGTCAGCGGGTCGACGATCTTCACCTCCTTGACGCGCCGGACATAGATCGTCGTCGGGTTCGGCCCGGCGACGACCGGAATGCGCTCGATCGAGAACTTGACGTCCTCGGCGGTGAAGTCGGAGCCGTCATGGAATTTGACGCCGGGGCGCAGCTTGAACTCCCAGACCGTCGGCTCCAGCGTCTTCCAGCTCAGCGCGAGGCGCGGCTCGATCTGCAATTTGTCGCCGGACCAGGTCAGCGTGTCGAAGACATGCTTCAGCGCTTCGGCATGGGTGCCGGTCGCGGTGAAATGCGGGTCGATCGATTCCGGCCCGGCGCGGACGCCGATGGTCAGGGTCTGCGCCAGCGCGCCGGTCGAGACGGTGGCGCCGAGCAGGGCGGCGAAGGCGGCGAGACGGAGGCTCTTCACGCGGGTCATGACGGTATCCCCTGATTTTCTGTGGTTATGACTGGAGTTCCTGAGGCCAGGCAGGCGAGGCGATGACGAGCTTGTCCATCAGCGCGCAGAGCTGGCGCTGCTCGTCCGCACTGAGGCCGGCGAGCATCGTCGTCTGGTGCTCGACCATCGGCACCATGGTCTCGTCGAAGATCTTGCGCCCGGCCGGCGTGAGATGGAGCACGTAGCTGCGCAGGTCGTCCGGATCGGTCTCGCGCTTGAGCAGGCGCCGCTGCAGCAGCTTCTGCACGGCACGCGAGAGCGTGTTCTTGGGCAGGCCGGAGGAGGCGACGATGTTCTTGGCCGCGACGCCTTCCTTCAGGCCCACCGCATAGAGCGCGACGAATTCCGGCCTGACGAGGCCGTAGCGCGTCTCGATCCAGCGATAGACCGGATCATTGAAGCGGAAGGCGACGAAATTCAGCCGGAAGGACAGCCAGCAGGGATTGTCCCAGAGCTTGGTCACGGTCAGCGGATCGAGCTCGGCCAATGCGGCCTCGCGCTCCGGATCGGCGCGGGAAGGAGAGGTCGGCGCGCGTCGCATCGGGAATATCTCTCGGCCGATTTAGTTCCAAATGGAACTTGACGCTACCGGAGGCCAGAGTCAAGGATGGCTCTGGCGGGTGGTCCGCGCCGCCTGCCCGGATTGTCTACCGCTTGCCGAAGCTAAGCAAGGATCGCGCCGTGCGTGTCGCCGACTTGAACTGGATGCAGATCAAGGCCCAGGCGAAGCGGGACGATCGCTGCGTCCTGCCGCTCGGCAGCGTCGAGCAGCACGCCTATCTGAGCCTCGCGACCGACGTGATCCTCTCCGAACGCGTGGCGCAGGAGGCGGCCGAGCCGCTCGGCATCCCCGTCTTCCCGGTGCTGGCCTATGGCCTGACGCCGGGCTTCCTGAATTTCCCGGGCAGCATCTCGCTCAAGTTGAGCACCTATGCGGCCTTGCTCGGCGACATCTTCGACGGCTTCTATCGCTCGGGCTTCCGCCGCATCGTCCTCGTCAACGGCCATGGCGGCAATTCCCCGGCGCTGAACTTCGCGACCGAATGGTTGGATGCGCATCCCGATGCCAGCATCCGCCTGCATAACTGGTGGGCGGCGCCGCAATTCCAGGCGGCCGTCCAGGCGGTCGATCCGGCGGCCTCGCACGCCTCCTGGATGGAGAACTTCCCCTGGACCCGCCTCGCCGGCGTCGCGATGCCGGACACGCTGAAGCCGCCCTTCAACGCCGCCGAATACCAGGCCGCGAGCCCGGCGAAGCGCCGCGAGATCCTCGGCGACGGCAATTTCCACGGCCTCTACCAGCGGCCGGACGAGGAGATGCTCAGGCTCTGGCAGGTCGGCGTCGAGGAGACGCGGGCGGTGATGGTGGAGAACTGGCCGTGAGGCCGCACCGGAAACGCCAGCGATGCTAGGCCATGTCGCCGTCCGGCTGATGCAGGCGCTCGTCGTCATGCTCGTCATGTCGGTGCTGGTCTTCGTCGGCGTCTATGCGATCGGCAACCCGATCGACGTGCTGATCGGCCCCGATGTCAGCCAGGAACTGCGCCTCCAGACCATCGCCCAATACGGGCTCGACCGGCCGCTCTGGGAGCAGTACCTGACCTTCCTCGGCCGCGTGCTCCACGGCGATTTCGGCCGCTCCTTCGTCTTCGGCATGCCGGTGATGGACCTGATCCTGTCCCGCCTGCCGGCGACGCTGGAGCTGACGCTGGCCGCCGTCTGCGGCGCGGCGCTGATCGGCATCCCCGCCGGGATCTATGCCGGCTACCGGCCGGACAGCGTCGCCTCCAGGCTGATCATGACGGTCTCAATTCTCGGCTTCTCGGTGCCGACCTTCTGGATCGGCCTCGTGCTGATCATGGCCTTTGCCGTCGAACTGCAATGGCTGCCGGCGGGCGGGCGCGGCGAGACCGTTTCTATCCTCGGCGTCGAATGGAGCTTCCTCACCCTGAACGGCCTGAGCCATCTGCTGCTGCCGGCGCTGAACCTCGCCTTCTTCAAGCTCGCCCTGATGACGCGGCTGGCCCGCGCCGGCACGCGCGAGACGATGCTCTCCGACACCGTGAAATTCGCCCGCGCCGCGGGCTTGTCCGAATGGACGGTGCTGCGCCGGCATGTGCTCAGGCTGATCGCGATCCCGCTCGTCACCGTCTTCGGCCTCGAATTCGGCTCGACGCTCGCCTTCGCGGTGGTCACCGAGACGATCTTCTCCTGGCCCGGCATCGGCAAGCTGATCATCGATTCCATCCAGTCGCTCGACCGGCCGGTGATGGTCGCCTACCTGATGCTCGTCGCCTTCGTCTTCATCACCATCAATTTCCTCGTCGATCTCGCCTATGTCGGGCTCGATCCGCGCCTGAGGAAGGGAGGCGCGCGATGAAGGACGCCTCCCCCGCCGCCCGCTTCTGGGCCGAGTTCCGCGAGAGCAAGACGGCCGTCATCGCGCTTGCGGTCGTCGTCCTGATGATCGGCATCGCCGTGCTGGCGCCGCTCGTCGCGCCGCAGAACCCTTACGATCTCGCCAATCTCTCGCTTTCCGATGCGCGCCGCCCGCCGGGCTATGTCGGCGAAGGCGGCTATACGCATTGGCTCGGCACCGACGCGCAGGGCCGCGACCTGCTCTCCGCCATCCTCTACGGCCTGCGCATCTCCCTGCAGATGGGGCTGGTCGCCGGTGCCATCGCCTTCACGCTCGGCGTCGCGCTCGGCATCGGCGCGGCCTATGCCGGCGGGCGCCGCGAAGCCTTCATCATGCGCGTCATCGACCTGCAGCTCGCCTTCCCGGCGATCCTGCTGGCGCTGGTGCTCTCGGCGCTGCTCGGGCAGGGCAAGATGCAGCTCATCGCCGCGCTCGCCGCCGCGCAATACGCCTATTTCGCCCGCACCGCCCATGGCGCGGCCTCGGCCGAGCGCGGCAAGGACTATGTCGAGGCGGTGCTCTCGACGCCTCTGCCGGGCTGGCGCGTGGTCTGGCGCCATATCTTCCCGAATTGCCTGCCGCCATTGATCGTGGTCGCGACCGTGCAGGTGGCCAACGCCATCGCGCTGGAGGCGACGCTCTCCTTCCTCGGCGTCGGCCTGCCGGTGACCGAGCCTTCGCTCGGCATGCTCATCGCCAACGGCTTCCAGTACATGCTGTCGGGCCGCTACTGGATCTCGATCTATCCGGGCATCGCGCTGATCGTGCTGATCGTCGCGATCAACCTCGTCGGCGACCGCGTCCGCGATCAGGTCAATCCGAGGCTGAAGCGATGAGGGGTCAGGGCACACTCTTTTCGTCATGGTCGGGCTTGTCCCGACCATCCACGTCTTCACTGATGCAATGCTGTGTTCAAGACGTGGATGCTCGCCACAAGGGCGAGCATGACGGTGGAGGCTGAAGCGATGAGCGACGCGCCTCTCCTCGAAGTCATCAACCTCGCCACCCATTTCCACACCCGCGCCGGTGTGGTGAAGGCGGTCGACGGCGTCTCCTTCGCGCTGAAGCGCGGCGAGGTGATGGGCCTCGTCGGCGAATCCGGCTCGGGCAAGAGCATCACCGGCTTCTCGATCATCGGCCTGATCGATCCGCCGGGCCGCGTCGAGCCCGGCTCCTCGGTCAAGCTGGAGGGGCGGGAGCTCACCGGCCTGCCGCCCGCCGAACTGCGCAAGGTCCGCGGCAAGCAGATCTCGATGGTCTTCCAGGACCCGATGATGACGCTGAACCCGATGCTGACCATCGGCACGCAGATCAGGCTCGCGCTGGAAGCGCATGAGACGGTCTCGGGCGCCGAGGCCCGCCGTCGCGCGGTCGCGGCGCTGGCGCAGGTCCGCATTCCCGATGCCGAGGCCAAGGTCGATTTCTATCCGCACCAGTTCTCCGGCGGCATGCGCCAGCGCGTCGCCATCGCCATCGCCCTGCTGCACCGACCGAAGCTGATCATCTGCGACGAGCCGACGACGGCCCTCGACGTCTCCGTGCAGGCCGAAATCCTGTCCGAGATGAAGGAGCTGGTCGCCGAGCTCGGCACGGCGCTGATCTGGATCAGCCATGATCTCGCGGTCGTCGCAGAACTGGCCGACCATGTCTGCGTCATGCGCCACGGCAAGATCGTCGAGGCCGGGCCGACGCTCGACGTACTGACCCATCCGCAGCACCCCTATACGCAGGCCCTGCTCGACGCGCTGCCCTCGCGCTCCGAGCCAGGCAAGCTGCTCGCCGGTGGCGTCGGTTCCGATGTCGCGCCGCCGCCGCGCGCGACGAAACAGGCCACGGCTGCCGTCGCGGATGCCGTGCACTATGTCCGCATCGAGCATGTCGCCAAGCGCTTCGCCGGAACGCCCGGCCTGTTCCGCAAGCTCGCCCAGAAGGCCGGCCTGGCGAAGCCACCTTCCGTCGTGCAGGCGGTCGACGATGTCACGCTGGTGCTGAAGCGCGGCGAGGCGCTCGGCCTCGTCGGCGAGTCCGGCTCCGGCAAGTCAACGCTCGGGCGTGTCGCGGCCGGCATCTATGCGCCGGACAGTGGGACGGTCCGCATCGACGGTGCCCCTGTGATGAGCGCGGGCGAGCCGCCGCACAAGATCACGACGCGCGTCCAGACCATCTTCCAGGACCCTTTCGCCTCGCTCAATCCGCGCATGACGGTCGGTGACAGCATCGCCGAGGGGCCGTTGGCGCATGGCCTGATCGAGCGCGCACAGGCCAGGGATTACGTCCGGCAATGGCTGGCGGCGGTCGGGCTCAATCCCGATTTCGCGGATCGCTACCCGCATCAGTTCTCAGGCGGCCAGCGTCAGCGTGTCGCCATCGCGCGGGCGCTGGCGATGCAGCCCGATGTCGTCGTCTGCGACGAGCCGGTCGCCTCGCTTGACGTCTCGATCCAGGCGCAGATCATCAACCTGCTGATCCGGCTCCGGCAGGAACTGGATCTCACGCTGATCTTCATCTCGCATGACCTCTCGGTCGTCCGCCATCTCTGCGACCGCGTCGCGATCATGTATCGCGGCCGGATCGTCGAGAGCGGCCCGGCCGGCGAGGTCTACGACCATCCGCAGCACGACTACACCAAGCGCCTGCTCGCCGCCGTGCCGGTATTGCCAGTGGTTTGAGGACGACACCGCATCTGAAATACGCGCCGTCATCCCGGACAAGCGGCGCAGCCGCGTAGATCCGGGATCCATCGTAGAGCGCCGGAGCCCTCCGATGGATCCCGGCGCTCCGCTGCGCTGCGGCCGGGATGACGGCGCGGTGAAACTGGCTGTCGAGAAAACCTGAGAAGGAGAGCCTCATGTCCCAATCCGAACTCCTGCCCTGGCAATGGCCGGAAGAGGTCTGGCGCGGCAAGGTCGAGCAGGTCCGCGCCGGCCGCAACCTCAAGCCCGCCAGATGGAAGAACGGCGCGCGCTGTGCGGTCGCGCTCTCTTTCGACGTCGACCACGAGACCAATGAATTGCGCGACGGCGGCAAGTCGGTCGGGCGCCTGTCCTGGGGCCAGTACGGCAACCGCGTCGGCGTGCCGAAGATCCTCGATCTGCTGAAGCGGCAGGACATCCCGGCAAGCTTTTTCGTGCCCGCCGTCACGGCCTTGCTCTATCCGGAGGAGCAGCGCCGCATCATCGGCGCCGGCCATGAGATCGGCCTCCACGGCTGGATCCACGAGGTCAACACGGCGGTGCCGCCCGAAAACGAGCGTGAACTGCACCTGCGTTCGGCCGATACGCTGGAGAAGGTCACCGGCGTGCGGCCCGTCGGCATGCGCACCCCGTCCTGGGACTTTTCCGACGTGACGCTCTCGATCGAGCGCGAGCTCGGCCTGCTCTACGATTCCTCGCTCTTCGCCGATGACGATCCCTATGAGATCGTCGAGAAGGGGGAGCCGACCGGAATCGTCGAACTGCCGGTCGAGTGGATCCGCGACGACGCGCCCTATCTCAGCATGAACCGCTTCCAGGCGCTCAGGCCCTATACCTCGCCGGAAGCGGTCTTCGACATCTTCCGCCGCGAGTTCGAAGGGGCCTATGCCGAGGGAGGGCTCTTCCTGCTGACCATGCATCCGCATGTCATCACCTATCGCTCGCGCTTCTGGATCGTCGAGGAGCTGGTCCGTCTGGCCAAGGCCAAGGGCGATTGCTGGTTCGCGACCCATGCCGAGATCGCGGCCTATGTGAAGGCTGAGGCCGGTATCTGATCGCCGACCCGAGGGAACCGCTGCCCGATTCCCGCCGTTTTCGCTTCATCGGGGGTTCAGGCCATGACGGGCCTGATACCCGTACGTTGAAACGAACGACGGGAATAAAGATGCGCACGAAACGCTGGTTGCTGGTCGGGACCGTCCTGCCGGCCCTCGTCCTTTCGCAAGCCGGGCAGGCCTTCGCCGAGGCCGGATACCGGGTCGCACAGGCCCCCGCCGCCGGAGACAATGATCCCCGCGCGCCACGGCAGCGGCCGCAGCCGCCGCAAGGCGCACAGCCCGGCCAGCAGCGCGGTCCGGAACGGCCTGCCGCCCCGGCGGCGCCCGCCCAGCCGCAAGCCCCGCGCCCGCCGCAGATGCAGCCCGCTCCGGCTGCTCCCCGGCCGCAACCACCCGCCATGCCCGCGCCGCAGCCGCGCGCCGAGCCGCCTGCGGTGCGCCAGCAGCCCGAACGCCCGGCCATGCCGCGTGAGGCGCCTGTCGCGCCCCGCGCAGCGCCCGCTCCCAGCGAAGCCCCGGCAGCCCGCCCGACGCCGCCACGTCCGCCGGTCGAGCCGACGGCCCCGCGTGCTGCGCCTCAGCCGGGCGCCGGCGCGCCGCCTGCCACCGCTCCGCGTGGCCCGGCCGTTCCGCCTTCCGCTGCGCCGACCCAGCCTCGCCCGCCGGGGCCCCCGCCCGCTACGGCTCCGGGTGCGCCGTCCCAGCCGGGCGCTGGCGCGCCGCCTTCGGCGGTTCCGCGTGGTGGTCCCGCCGTTCCGCCCTCGGCAGCGCCGGGTCAGCCCCGTCCGCCGGGAACGCCGCCTGCAACGGCACCGAGCGCTCCCTCGCAGCCGGGAGCTCCTGCTCAGCCGGGCGCCGGCGCGCCGCCCTCCGTCGTTCCGCGCGGCGGGCCTGCCGTCCCACCCTCGGCCCAGCCGTCCCAGCCGCGTCCGCCGGCTGCGGCGCCGCAGCCTGGCGCGCCTGCTGCCCCGGCACAGCCGGGAACGGCCGCTCCGACACCGCCGCCCCCCGCTGGGACAGCTCCGTCCCAGCCTTCGCGCCCCGCTCCGGGAACGCCTCCGGCTGGTGCGCCCGGCGCTCCGGCTCCGGTCCAGCCCGGCGCCACGGCTCCGACCCCTACGCCGCCTGCGGGCGCTGTGCCCGGCCAGCCTGGCCGCCCGGCTCCCGGCCTGCCCTCCGGCGGCGCGCCCGGCATGGCGCCGCAACCCGGTGTCGGGCCTGCCCCCGGCCAGCCCGGCTTCGCTCCGGGCCAGCCTCCGGCGGGGCTTCCCGGCCAGCCGCCCCAGCGTGAAGGCCGCCGCGGCGGCGTCTCGCCGGGCGTCGCCGGCGCGATCGGCCTCGGTGCCGGCGTCATCGGCGGCATCATGGCGGCGCAGGGCGCGCAGCGCTTCGAGGATATCCGGAGCCGCCGCGAGGAACGGCGCGAGGGTGACGTCACCATCATCCGCGAGCCCGGCCGCACCATCATCCGCGACGATGACGGCCGCGCCATCATCCGCCGCGACGAGGACCAGCGTTTCCGCGATCTCGGCTGGCAGGGCCGCTCCGAGCGCCGCGATGGCGAGAACCGCACGATCTTCGAGCGGCCGGACGGCACGCGCATCGTCACCGTCACGGACGAGGAGGGCCGGCTGATCCGCCGCACCCGCATCGACCGCGACAACCGCGAGGTGATCATCATCGACAATACGCTGCGGGACCGTCCGGGGCGCTTCGCCGACGATGTCGTGGTGCTGCCGCCGCCGCCGCTGCCGATCCCGCGCGAGCGCTATATCGTCGATGCGGACCGGGCCGACGAGGACCTGATCTACGAGACGATCACCGCCCCGCCGATCGCCGCGATTCCGCGCCGCTACACGCTGGACGAGGTCCGCTATTCGCCGGACCTGCGCGCCCGCATGCGCAGCGTCGATATCGACACGATCAATTTCGACACCGGCTCCTGGCAGGTCGGGGCCGATCAGGGCCGACGCCTGTCGGTGATCGCGGATTCGGTGAAGCGCGCGCTGCAGCGTTCGCCCAACGAGGTCTTCCTCGTCGAGGGCCACACCGACGCCGTCGGCGCCGATGTTGACAACCTCTCGCTCTCCGATCGCCGCGCGCAATCGGTCGCGGAAATCCTGACGCGTGACTTCCAGATCCCGCCGGAGAACCTGACGACCCAGGGCTATGGCGAGCAGTATCTGAAGGTGAACACGCAGGATGCTTCCCGCGAAAACCGGCGCGTCACGCTCCGGCGGATCACGCCGCTGCTGAGCGGCCAGAACCAGTGACGACCGGACGGGGTTGCTCTTTAGGCATCGGACCGAAAAGTGGAATCCACTTTTCGGAGAAATCCGATGCCAAGACAAAAGCTTGATCGCCACACTGCGTCCGATGGGACGCATGGCGATCTAAGCGGCCCCGCTCTTCCACAGGCGCAGGGAACAGCCGTTCCCTGCGCCTGTTTCGCTTGCCCTCTATCATCGCACCTTGAGGGACCGGATTGAGGATTTGGTAGGGTTGCCGGGTTAGCGTGCCCGCCATGAGCGACGCCATCTCCCTCGCCACCAGCATCGTCTCGATGCAGGCCGACTCGACCCGGCAGGCGCTGTCGGTCGAGATGCTCAAGCAGAATGCGCAGGCCGAGCAGGGCCTTGTCGCCATGCTCCAGCAGAGCGTCGAGCAGACGCAAGCGACGCTGCCGGCTGGGCAAGGCACGCTGGTCGACCGCACGGCCTGAGCCATTCCTTCCAGTCCTATCGGAGCTTCGCACAGCCCGTTGCCAAGCGGCGGCGCTGCGCCTAACCTCGTCTGCGTTCCGAGGGGTGCCCGCAAGGGCTGAGACGGCTTTCGAAGCTGAACCCATCGAACCTGATCCGGGTCATACCGGCGGAGGGACTGGAACGCGGTGCAGCCTTGGCCTGCACCCGCATCACAGCGCTTGAACCGCTTCGACGCCGGATCTCCTGACCTGTACCAAGGAGGAGATCCCCTGATGAATGCCCACACCAAACCCCAGAAGAATAGCGTCAAGACCGCGCCGCAAAGCGTGACGACCGGGCCGATCATCGGTTCGCGCAAGATTTATGTCGCCGCGCCCGAGCATCCCGAGATGCGCGTGCCTTTCCGCGAGGTCGTGCTGACGACCGATGCCGAGCCGCCGGTGCGCCTTTACGACCCCTCCGGCCCCTTCACCGAGACCGATGCGAAGATCGATCTCAATGCCGGCCTCATCCAGCCGCGCCGCGCCTGGCTCGACGCGCGCGGCTTCGAGCAGGTCGCGGGGCGCGCCGTCACCGCCGCCGATAACGGCAACATCTCGGCCGAGCAGCTCGTGCCGGCCTGCCCGGCCGAGCGCCCGATCCTGCAGGCGAAGCCCGGCCAGCTGACGACGCAGTACGAATTCGCCAAGGCCGGCATCGTCACGCCCGAGATGATCTATGTCGCCCATCGCGAGAATCTCGGCCGCGCCGCCATGCTGGAAGGCGCACGGGAGCGCCATGCCGATGGCGAGAGCTTCGGCGCCAACGTGCCGGAATTCGTCACGCCGGAATTCGTCCGCGAGGAGATCGCGCGCGGCCGGGCCATCATCCCCGCGAACATCAACCATCCCGAGCTGGAGCCGATGGCGATCGGCCGCAATTTCCTGGTCAAGATCAACGCCAATATCGGCAATTCGGCCGTCACCTCCGGCGCGGCCGAGGAGGTCGAGAAGCTGGTCTGGGCGATCCGCTGGGGCGCGGACACGGTGATGGATCTCTCCACCGGCCGCAACATCCACAACATCCGCTCCTGGATCCTGCGCAACTCGCCGGTCCCGATCGGCACGGTGCCGATCTACCAGGCGCTGGAAAAGGTCGGCGGCGATCCGATCAAGCTCGATTGGGAGGTGTTCAAGGACACGCTGATCGAGCAGGCCGAGCAGGGCGTCGACTATTTCACCATCCATGCCGGCGTCAGGTTACCCTATGTCCCGCTCACGGCATCCCGCGTCACCGGCATCGTCTCGCGCGGCGGCTCGATCATGGCGCGCTGGTGCCTGGCGCATCACCGCGAGAGCTTCCTCTACGAGCGCTTCGACGAGATCTGCGAGATCATGCGCCGCTACGACGTCTCGTTCTCGCTCGGCGACGGCCTGCGCCCGGGCTCGATCGCCGACGCCAATGACCGCGCCCAGTTCGCCGAACTGGAGACGCTGGGGGAGCTCACCAGCATCGCCTGGGACAAAGGCTGTCAGGTAATGATCGAGGGCCCCGGCCATGTGCCGATGCACAAGATCAAGGAGAACATGGACAAGCAGCTGCGCGAATGCGGCGAGGCGCCCTTCTACACCCTCGGACCGCTGACCACCGACATCGCGCCGGGCTACGACCACATCACCTCTGGCATCGGCGCGGCGATGATCGGCTGGTATGGCTGCGCCATGCTCTGCTACGTCACGCCGAAGGAGCATCTCGGCCTGCCGAACCGCGACGACGTCAAGACCGGCGTCATCACCTACCGGATCGCCGCCCATGCCGCCGATCTCGCCAAGGGCCACCCGGCCGCGAAGATCCGCGACGATGCGCTCTCCCGCGCCCGTTTCGACTTCCGCTGGGAGGACCAGTTCAACCTGGCGCTCGACCCCGATACGGCGCGGGAGTTCCATGACGAGACCCTGCCGAAGGACGCCCACAAGGTCGCGCATTTCTGCTCGATGTGCGGCCCGAAATTCTGCTCGATGAAGATCACGCAGGATCTGCGCGCCGAGGTTCTGGCGATGAGCGACAACGAGCGCGCGAGCCTCGAGGCTATGGCCGTGGAAGGCATGGCCGCAAAATCGAAGGAATTCCTCGACAAGGGCGGGAGTATCTATCTACCTGCTGCTGAATGAGCGGTTTCAGCGAAAAGCTTGACGCGGCCAGCGTCGCATCGATCCTTGCGCGGGTGGCCAGGCGCCGCCCGCGCATCCATTGCCTGACCAATACGGTGGCGCAGAACGTCACCGCCAACATGCTGCTGGCCATCGGCGCGGTGCCCTCGATGGCCAGCCATCCCGACGAGGTCGAGGCCGTCGCGGCGGGAGCGGGCGCGATCCTGATCAATCTCGGCACGCTCGGCCTCGAAGGCGAGCGCGCCATTCCCAAGCTCGTCGGCGTCGCGCAGGAGCGCCGCATCCCGCTGGTGCTCGACCCGGTCTTCGTCGAGCTCTCGCCCTTGCGGCTGCGGCTGGTCGGCGACGTGCTCGCGCTGTTCGACGTGCTGGTGCGCGGCAACGCCACGGAAATGGCGACGCTGGAGCCGCTTTTCGCACTCCGGCGCGATATCGTGCGCGTCACCACCGGCGCGGTCGACCGCATCGAGACGGAGGATCGCAGCCTGTCGATCGCGCATGGCCATGAATTGATGAGCAAGGTGACCGGGCTTGGCTGCGCATCGAGCGCGCTGGTCGCGGCCTGCCGGGCGGTCGAGCCCGATCCGGTGATCGCGGCGGCGGCGGCGCTGACCGTCTACGGCATCGCCGGCGAGATCGCGGCTGAGCGCGCTGCCGGGCCCGGCAGCTTCGCGATGCATCTGGTCGATGCGCTCGCGGGGCTCGACGAGGCTGCGCTCGCGGCGCGGATGGGCTGAGGCCACCAACCACCGCTGTCATCCCGTGCGCGTTGCAGCACGCAGTGCTGCGACGCAGACACGGGACCGTGCGCAGGAAGAGGCGCATTCTCGTCATGCGGTCCCGTGTCTGCGCAGCGGCATTTCATGCCGCAGCGCGCACGGGATGACAGCGCTCTATGACAGTGCTCTGCTCCGCTACTGCGTTGGCGCGAGGGGCAGCGGCGCGGGCTTCGGACGCGGCTTCGGCTTGGCGGCGGCGGGCTTCGGCTCGGTATTGAGCCCGAGCCGGGCGCGCAGCGAGGCGGCCCGGGCCTCGGTGATCCGGGCGCCGCAGAAGCCGAACTGGCCCTCGCGCTGGAAATCCCGGCAGATCATCTCGCGCTCGGCCGAGAACCCCGCCTGCTCGCGGGCGATCACGCGCTGCTCGACCGCGTCCGACTTGGCGGTCAGCGTGCGATAGCCCTCGCGCACGGCGCGTTCGGCGCTGCCGCGGGCCTTCTCGATCTCCTTGGCCTGCCCGGCGACGGCGCGGGCGTCCGGCCCCCACAGCCCGCGCGGGTCGATCCGGCATTGCGCGGCCTGCACGATGCAGGGCTCGGTCGGCTCGACCACGAGGAAGGCGCCGTCGAGCACGTCGAAGACGATCGGGCAGATCGGCGCTTCCAGCTTGTAGCGGGGCACGCCGGCCGGGCGCCCGAGCGCGGTGACCGGGAGCGGCACGTCGCCGAAGGAGACGGCGCAGGGATCGACGAGGTTGCTGCTCTGGAAGCCGTCGAGATTGAGCTTGAGGCCGTAGCCCGTCGCGGTCTTCGAGAACACCGCTTCGCCATGATGGCCATGGCGGTGCAGGGCCTTGCCGAGGATGGCGTCCTCGCCGGCGACCTTGATGGCGGGCATGCTCGGCGGCTTCGGCCCGGCGGGCGCGCCGGACTGGGTCGGAGCGGCCTGCTGGGTTCCGGGCGCGTTGAAGGGCTGGGCGCCCGGCAATTGCAGCGGCTGCGCTTGCGCGGTCGTCACGGCGGCGGCGAGGGCCGCTGAGGCGAGGATGAGGCGCATCGGTCGTGTCATGGCGGCCCAGTGAAACCGGAACGGCCTTTCTGCATGCAGGCGCGGGCAGGGTTACGCAAGGACGGGAAGGCCACACCCGGGCAGAAAGCGTGTCGCGGCGGCTGTCCGGCCGGAACTCCCGATTCTTAATCGGCTCGCCTGTCTTGCAAGGGGTGGAACACCCTCACTATATACGCCGCCAAGGGGCGGTTTAACCACCGTCAAACGTGGAATGCCGGTTTCGTTCGCCGCTGAAGCGGGGGCGATCCGGTCCATGGGCCGGCAGGCGGCGCACAAACGTCGCAGGTCGGCGATCTGCTCAATCGAAAGGGATCCCATCCATGGGTAAAGTCATTGGTATCGACCTCGGCACGACCAACAGCTGCGTTGCAGTGATGGAAGGCTCGACGCCCAAGGTCATCGAGAATTCGGAAGGCGCGCGCACCACGCCTTCCATCGTCGCCATCACGGATGACGGCGAGCGTCTGGTCGGCCAGCCTGCGAAGCGCCAGGCCGTCACCAACCCGGAGCGCACCTTCTTCGCGATCAAGCGTCTCATCGGCCGGACCTTCGAGGACCCGATGACGCAGAAGGACCTCTCGCTGGTCCCCTACAAGATCACGAAGGCCTCGAACGGCGACGCCTGGGTTGCCGCTGACGGCAAGGACTATTCGCCGTCGCAGATCTCGGCCTTCACGCTGACCAAGATGAAGGAGACGGCGGAGGCCTATCTCGGCCAGCCCGTCACCCAGGCCGTCATCACGGTTCCCGCCTATTTCAACGACGCCCAGCGTCAGGCCACCAAGGATGCCGGCAAGATCGCCGGCCTCGAGGTGCTGCGCATCATCAACGAGCCGACGGCGGCTGCGCTCGCCTATGGCCTCGAGAAGAAGTCGTCCGGCACCATCGCGGTCTATGACCTCGGCGGCGGCACCTTCGACGTCTCGATCCTCGAGATCGGCGACGGCGTCTTCGAGGTGAAGTCGACCAACGGCGACACCTTCCTCGGCGGCGAGGATTTCGACATGCGCCTCGTCGAGTATCTCGCCGACGAGTTCAAGCGCGAGCAGGGCATCGACCTGAAGAAGGACAAGCTCGCGCTCCAGCGCCTGAAGGAAGCGGCCGAGAAGGCCAAGATCGAACTGTCGAGCGCGGCCCAGACCGAGATCAACCTGCCCTACATCACGGCGGATGCCTCGGGCCCGAAGCACCTCGCCATCAAGCTCTCGCGCGCCAAGTTCGAGAGCCTGGTCGACGACCTGATCCAGCGCACCATCGAGCCCTGCAAGAAGGCGCTCAAGGATGCCGGCTTGTCGGCGGGCCAGATCGACGAGGTCGTCCTCGTCGGCGGCATGACCCGCATGCCGAAGGTGCAGGAGGTCGTGAAGCAGTTCTTCGGCAAGGAGCCGCACAAGGGCGTGAACCCTGACGAGGTCGTCGCCATCGGCGCCGCGATCCAGGCCGGCGTCCTCCAGGGCGACGTCAAGGACGTGCTGCTGCTCGACGTGACCCCGCTTTCCCTCGGCATCGAGACGCTGGGCGGCGTGTTCACGCGCCTGATCGACCGCAACACCACGATCCCGACCAAGAAGAGCCAGGTCTTCTCCACCGCCGAGGACAACCAGAACGCGGTGACGATCCGGGTCTTCCAGGGCGAGCGCGAGATGGCGGCCGACAACAAGCTGCTCGGCCAGTTCGACCTGATGGGTATTCCGCCGGCCCCGCGCGGCATGCCGCAGATCGAGGTGACCTTCGACATCGACGCCAACGGCATCGTGTCCGTGACGGCGAAGGACAAGGCCACCAACAAGGAGCAGCAGATCAAGATCCAGGCTTCCGGCGGTCTCTCCGAGGCCGATATCCAGAAGATGGTGAAGGATGCCGAGGCGAACGCCGCCGAGGACAAGAAGCGCCGCGAGGTGGTCGAGGCCAAGAACCAGGGCGAGAGCCTCGTGCACTCGACCGAGAAGTCGCTGAAGGACTATGGCGACAAGGTCTCCGAGGCCGACAAGGGCGCGATCGAGACCGCCGTCGAGGCGCTCAAGACCGCGCTGACCGGCGACGATGCCGAGGCCATCCAGGCCCGCACCAACGAGCTGATGCAGGCTTCGATGAAGCTGGGCGAGGCGATGTATGCGGCGAGCCAGGCCGAGGGCGCGGCCCCTGAGGGCGGTGAGCCCGAGGAAGCCAAGAAGGACGACGTCATCGACGCCGACTTCAAGGACGTCTCGGACGACAAGAAGAAGAGCGCGTGATCGCGCGCTCGTAACGCAAGCGACGTTTTGGCCGGGCTCGACCCGGCCACCGCGTCCGGGAATTGCAGGCTGTTCGGATGGCCGGGCTCGCTGCCCGGCCATGCCGCGTCAAAGCTGCGGGGACAGACATTTCGATGTCGAAGCGCGATTACTACGAGATCCTCGGCGTCAGCCGGACCGTGACGGAGGTCGAACTCAAGACCTCGTTCCGCAAGCTCGCGATGCAGCACCATCCGGACAAGAATCCCGGCAGCAAGGAAGCCGAGATCAAGTTCAAGGAAATCAACGAGGCCTATCAGGTCCTCTCGGACGGCCAGAAGCGCTCGGCCTATGACCGCTTCGGCCATCAGGCCTTCGAGAATGGCGGCGGCGGTGGCCCCGGCGGCAATGCCGATTTCTCCGACTTCATGTCGGATATCTTCGATTCCTTCTTCGGCGATGCCCGGCGCGGCGGCGCGCGCGGCGCCAATGGCCGCGAGCGTGGCGCCGACCTGCGCTACAATCTCGAAATCGGGCTGGAAGAGGCCTTCACCGGCAAGAACGAGTCGATCCGGGTGCCGACCTCGGTCTCCTGCGAATCCTGCTCGGGCACCGGTGCCAAGCCCGGCTCGAAATCGCGCCAGTGCCCGACCTGCGGCGGCCATGGCCGCGTCCGCGCCAATCAGGGCTTCTTCTCGGTCGAACGCACCTGCCCGACCTGCTCGGGCCGCGGCGAGGTCATCGACGACCCCTGCAAGAACTGCCAGGGCGCCGGCCGCGTCACGCGCGAGCGCACGCTCTCCGTGAACATCCCGGCCGGTGTCGAGGACGGCACGCGCATCCGTCTCGCCGGCGAGGGTGAAGCGGGCCTGCGCGGCGGGCCTGCCGGCGATCTCTACATCTTCCTCTCGATCAAGCCGCACGCGATCTTCCAGCGTGACGGCGCCGACCTGTTCTGCCGCGTGCCGATCGGGTTGGTCTCGGCCGCGCTCGGCGGCGAGATCGAAGTGCCGACGCTGTCCGGCGAGCAGGCACGGGTGAAAATCCCGGAAGGCACCCAGACCGGCAAGCAGTTCCGCCTGAAGGCCAAGGGCATGAGCGTTCTGCGCTCCCGCGAGGTCGGGGACCTCTACATCCAGGTCGTGGTCGAGACGCCGCAGAAGCTGACGACGCGCCAGCGCGAATTGCTGGAGGAGTTCGAGCGCGAAAGCTCGCACAACAACCACCCGGAGACGGCCGGTTTCTTCGGCCGAGTCAAGGATTTCCTCGGCGGCTTCGGCGGCACGGCCTGAGGCCTTGGTGCAAGCCTCCCAACACGCGCGGGTCATCCCGGGCGACCGGAGGGAGGTCCGGGATCCATGCCTGAACCTTTGTCGGAAGCGCTCCGGAATGGATCCCGGATCTCCGCTTCGCTGCGTCCGGGATCACACCGTGGTTTCGGATTTCGAATCAGAAAAGGGCCGCCCGATGGGCGGCCCTTTCCATTTCGATGGAGACTAGCCTCAGACCTTATCGACGGCCTTCTTGACCGCGTCCTTGCCCTTGCCGAGCGCCTGCTGGGCCTCGCCCTTCAGCTCCTGCGCCTTGCCCTCGGCCTCCCATTCCGGCTTGTTCATCGCCTTGCCGGCGGCCTGCTTGATGTTGCCGGCGGCCTCGTTGGCCATGCCCTTGATCTTGTCGGTCGTGCTGCCCATCGCGGTGTCTTTCCTGAAGGAGCGGCCCCCAGCCGTTTTCCGCTGAAAGAACCGGCGCTGCGCGGAAAGGTTCCCGGCCTCAGGCCGCGTCGCCCGCCTGCGCGGCGAGCGCCCGCAAGGCCTCGCCCGTCGCCGCATCGGCCGGGAAGAAGGTCTCCAGCGCCAGTTCCGACAAGGTGACGTCGACGGGCGTGCCGAACACCGTCGTTGTCGAGATCAGCGACAGCACGGTCTCGCCGAGCTTCAACTGCATGGGCACGACGATGGCCGCTTCCGCCTCGGCTTCGTGGCGCGTGCCCGCGCCCGGATGGGCATAGCTCATCAGCTCGCCCAGCAATTCGCCGAGGCGCGCGTCCGCCGTCGCCCGGACCTGCTGGCGCAATCTGGCCAGGAGATGGGCGCGCCATTCCGCGAGATTGAGGATGAAGGGCGCGAGCCCCTGCGGATGCAATGACAGGCGCAGCACATTGACGGGGGGCTTCAGCAGCTCCGCATCCGCGACGAGGCCGAGCAACCGCGTCACCGCGTTGTTATAGGCCAGCAGCGTCCAGTGCCGGTCGACGGCGACGGCCGGATAGGGCTCGTGCCCCTTGAGGATGAGGTCGATCGCGCTGCGGGCGGCGTCGAGCGACGGGTCCTCCAGCGAGCGTTCCGGATAGATCGGCGCATAGCCGGCCGCCAGCAGCAGCGCGTTGCGCTCGCGCAGCGGCACGCCGAGATGCTCGGCGAGCAGCAGGACCATCTCGCGGCTGGGGCGCGAGCGGCCGCTTTCGATGAAGCTCAGATGCTTCTGGGAGATCTCGGCTTCGAGCGCGAGATCGAGCTGGCTGAAGCGGCGGAGCTGGCGCCAGTCGCGCAGCAGCGCGCCGATCGGGGGAGGCTGATGTGTGTTCATGGCGGAGAAGCTAGCGATCCCGGCGGGCGGTTCCAATTACCTCCCGCTTAATCGACGGGCCGACGCGGTTTCGTCAGCATTCTCCTCATCGAAACGGGCTTGAGGCCCAGAACCGCCAAGGAGAATGCCATGTCGCTCATCCAGTCCTCGCCCCTGCTGCGGAATGCGCTGGCCCTCGATGCCGCGGCCTGTGCCGGCATGGGCCTGATGCTTGCCGCTGCCGCCGGACCGCTCGCCGCCCCGCTCGGCCTGCCCGCGGAGTTCCTCCGCGGCGCCGGGCTCGTGCTGCTGCCTTGCGCGGCGTTGCTCGGCTGGTTCGCGGGCCGCAGGACCCTGCCGCGCCTCGCGGTCTATGCCGTGATCGGCATCAACCTGCTCTGGATCGCCGACAGCATCGCGATCCTGCTGATGGGCTGGTTCGCGCCGACCGGGCTCGGCATCGCCTTCGTTCTGGCCCAGGCGGCTGCGGTTGCGATCGTGACCGAACTGGAAGTGATCGGCTTCAAGCGCTCGGGCACGGCCCTGCCTTCCGGCGACGCTGCCGCCCTTCGGTGAAAACCGTCATCTGACTGTCGCATGGGCTGACTAGCCGACGGACTTCTGTCCCCCGTCAGCGGTGAGATCCCATGCGCCAGCCTCTCGTCCTCGCGGCTCTCGCCGCTGTCCTGCTCAGCGGCACGGCCATGGCCGAGCCGCTCTTCAACCGGATCGCCACCTTCTCCGTGCCGCAGAACCTGCCGGCCGATCGCGATCCCGCCAAGAAGACGGTCTCCGAGATCATCGCGGCCAATGGCGACGGCACGCTGCTCGCCTATACCGATGCCGAGCAGAAGGCGCTGGGGATCATCGACATCGCCGACCCCGCCAATCCCAGGCCCGCCGGCTTCGTGGCGCTTGAAGGCGAATCCACCTCGGTCACCATCCTCGGCGACAAGGCCTTCGTCGCCGTCGTCACTTCCGGCGACAATTTCAAGGAACCGGCCGGCCATCTCGCCACCGTCGACCTCAAGACCAAGCAGGTCGTCGCAAAGTGCGATCTCGGCGGCCAGCCGGACTCGGTCACGCTGACCAAGGACAAGGGCAAGATCGTCATCGCCATCGAGAACGAGCGCGACGAGAAACTCAACAAGGGCGCCCTGCCGCAGCTCCCCGCCGGCAATCTCACCCTGATCGGCATCAAGGACGGCGCCATCGACTGCGCCACCCGCCAGGTCGTCGATCTCACCGGCATCGCCGCCGTCGAGCCGACCGATCCGGAGCCGGAATTCGTCGACGTCAACCAGGACGGGCTCGTCGTGGTGACGCTGCAGGAGAACAACCACCTCGCCATCGTCGATTCGAAGACCGGCAAGCTCCTGACGCATTTCTCCGCCGGCTCGGTTGACCTCAAGAACATCGACAAGACCCGCGACGGCAAGATCAGCCCGACCGAGGAGCTGAAGGGCGTCGCCCGCGAGCCCGACGCAGTGCGCTGGCTCGACAATGACCGCTTCGTCACCGCCAACGAGGGCGACTGGAAGGGCGGCTCGCGCGGCTTCACGATCTTCCGCAAGGACGGAACGGTCGAGTTCGACTCCGGCTCCGCTGTCGACCATATCGCCATGCGCCTCGGCCATTATCCCGAGCGGCGCTCGGCCGCGAAGGGCAGCGAGCCCGAGGGCATCGAGGTCGCGACCTATGGCCAAGACCGCCTGATCTTCGTCGGGCTGGAGCGCGCCTCGCTGGTGCTGGTCTACAGGGACGAGGGCGCAGGCCAGGCGCCGCGCTTCCTGCAGGCCCTGCCGACCGGCATCGGCCCGGAAGGTCTGCTCGCCATCCCGCAGCGCGATCTCTTCGTCTCGGCCTCCGAGACCGATGTCGGCGAAAAGGGCGGCGCGCGTTCGGCCGTGATGATCTATCGCCGCGCCGAGCAGGCCGCCGCCTATCCGACGATCCAGTCCGCCGACGAGAACGGCCTGCCGATCGGCTGGGGGGCGCTCTCGGGCCTCGCGGCTGATCGCACGGCACCCGGCAAGCTCTTCGCGATCACCGACAGCGCCTATACGCCCTCGCGCCTCCTTGAGATCGATGCGACGCAGAAGCCCGCCAAGATCACGGGCGCGCTCACCGTGACCAAGGACGGCAAGCCGGCCTCCTACGATCTCGAGGGCATCGCGACCCGCGAGGGCGGCGGCTTCTGGCTGGCCTCCGAGGGCAATCCCGAGAAGAAGGACGCGGTACTCGACGACATCCTGCTGCGCGTCTCCGCCAAGGGCGAGGTCGAGGAGGAGATTCGCCTGCCGGAAGCGCTGGCGAAGCACGCGGTTCGCTTCGGCTTCGAGGGCGTGGCGGTGACCGGCACCGGCGCGGACGAGACCGTCTGGCTCGCCGTCCAGCGCGAGTGGAAGGACGACCCCAAGGGCAAGGCCAAGATCCTCTCCTACAAGCCGGCGACCAAGGAATGGGGCGTGCTGCACTATCCGCTGTCGCAGCCGGCTGCTGGCTTCTGGATGGGCCTGTCGGAGCTTGTCGCGTTGGGCGACGACCGCTTCGCCGTGATCGAGCGCGACAACGGCTTCGGCGCCAAGGCGGTGAAGACGCTGCAGACCTTCTCGGTGAAGGGCCTGAAGCCGGCGGCGATCGGGGCGGCGGAGATCCCGACCGTGACCAAGACCCTGCTGCGCGATCTGACGCCCGACCTGATGAAGGCCGGCGGCTACGGCCTCGACAAGGTCGAGGGCATGACGGTCGACAAGGCCGGCAATCTCTTCGTCGTCACCGATAATGACGGCGTCGACGATTCCTCCGGCGAGACCCAGTTCTTCGCCTTTGGCCCGCTGCCGCGCTGATCGGGCAAAAGAAAAGCCCCGGATGCGATCCGCATCCGGGGCAAGGCGCCTGGCTATGTTGACTGGAGAGCCAGGTGGGAGGAGCGGTTACCAGCCGGCGAGGACGGCGCCCTTGAAGCGCTCGGCGACGAAGGCCTTGATCTCGGGCGTGTGGTAGCTTTCGACCAGCGTCTTGACCCAGGGCTTGTCCTTGTCGACGCTGCGCACGGCGATCAGGTTGACATAGGGACCCTTGGCGTCCTCGCGCAGGATCGCCGAGGCCGGGTCGATCTTGGCATCGACGGCATAGTTGGTGTTGATTGCGGCGGCCGCGACATCGGCCAGCGAGCGCGGGGTCTGCGCGGCCTCGATCTCGATGATCTTCAGCTTCTTCGGATTGCCGACGATATCGGCCGGGCTGGGCTTGAAGCCGACGCCGTCCTTCAGCTTGATCACGCCCTTGTCCTGCAGCAGCAAGAGCGAGCGGCCGCCATTGGTCGGGTCGTTCTGGATCGCGACGGTGGAGCCATCCGGCACCTGCGACCAGTCCTTGTACTTGGCCGAATAGATGCCGAGCGGGAAGTTCACGGTCAGGCCGACGCTCTCGATCTTGAAGCCGCGATCCTTCACCTGGTTGTCGAGATAGGGCTGGTTCTGGAAGGAATTGGCCTCCAGCTCGCCGGCATCGAGCGCCTGGTTCGGCACGACATAGTCGGAGAACTCAATTATCTTGAGGTCGATGCCCTTCTTGGCGAGCAAGGGCTTCACCTTCTCCAGGATCTCGGCATGCGGGCCGGGCGAGACGCCGATGCGGACCACCTGTTTCTGCTGGGCAAGCGCCGGGACGGCGGCGAGGGTGAGAGCGAAGCCGGCGAGCAGCGCGGCGCGGCGGTTGATGAGGGTCGTCATGATGTCGTTTCCTTCAGTCGGATGCGGATGAACGGGGCAGCGTCAGGCGTGGCGCAGACGCTTGTTGAGATGGCGGGCGAGCCGGTCGCCGATGCTCTGGACGAGCTGGACGAGGACGATGAGCACGGCGACGACCGCCGCCATCACGTCCGGCATGAAGCGCTGGTAGCCGTAGCGGATGCCGAGATCGCCGAGCCCGCCGCCGCCGACTGCGCCGACCATGGCCGAGAAGCCGATCAGGCTGACCAGCGCCAGCGTCAGGCCGAGCACGATCGCCGGCAGGGCCTCGGGCACCAGCACCTTGCGCACGATCTGGACGGGCGTGGCGCCCATGGCGCGCGCGGCCTCGACGAGCCCCTGATCGACCTCGCGCACCGCGCCCTCGATCAGGCGGGCGATGAACGGCGTCGCCGCGACGGTGAGCGGCACGATCGCGGCACCGGTGCCGATCGAGGTGCCGGCGATCAGGCGCGTGAACGGGATGATCGCGACGACGAGGATGATGAAGGGCGTCGAGCGCGTGGCATTGACCAGCGTACCCAGGAACAGGTTGGCGGCCGGCGCCGCGAAGAGTTCGCCGCGCTTGCTGGTGGCGAGGAAGACGCCGAGCGGCAGGCCGAACAGCGTGCCGAGCCCGGCCGCGACCGCGACCATGGCCAGCGTATCCAGCGTCGACTGCGCGATCAGGCGGATGATTTCAGGAGACATGGCCGATCACCTCCGCCTTGAGCCCGAGGCTCTTCAGGGCGCCGAGCACGGCGTCGCTCTCCGGCGCGCGCGAAGGCACCGAGACGAGCAGGCTGCCGAAGGGTTGGCCGGCGATGGCGTCGATCCGCCCGGCCAGGATGTTGACGTCGACGCCGACGATGGCGCTGAGCCGGCTGATCACCGGCGCCGTCGCGTTCTCGCCGAGGAAGGTGATGCGCAGCACGATATTGTCGCCGGGACGCGCATCCTTGCGGATGCGGTGGGCGAGATGTTCGGGCAGTTCGACGCCGGTCACCGTCTCGACGAAGCTTGCCGTGGTCGGGTGCTGCGGGTTGGTGAAGACCGCGAAGGTCTCGCCCTGCTCGACGATGCGCCCGCCCTCGATCACCGCGACCCGGTCGCAGATCTCCTTGATGACGGGAATCTCGTGAGTGATCAGCAGGATGGTGATGCCGAGCTCGCGATTGACCTGCTTGAGGAGAGCCAGGATCGAGCGCGTCGTCTCGGGGTCGAGCGCCGAGGTCGCCTCGTCGCAGAGCAGCACCTTCGGATCGGTGGCGAGCGCCCGGGCAATGCCGACGCGCTGCTTCTGCCCGCCCGAGAGCTCGGCCGGATAGCGCGCGCTCTTGTCGGAGAGGCCGACCAGCGCGAGCAGGCGCTCCACCTTCGCGGCGATCTCGGCCTTGCTTGCACCCGCGATCTCCAGCGGCAGCGCGACATTGTCGAAGACCGTGCGCGACGAGAGCAGGTTGAAATGCTGGAAGATCATGCCGATCCGCCGGCGCTGCTGGCGCCAGCCGGATTCGGTGAGCCCCGTGACGTCGGTGTCTTCGATCAGGATGCGCCCTTCGGTGGCGCGCTCCAGCCCGTTGACGAGGCGGATCAGCGTCGACTTGCCGGCGCCTGAGCGGCCGATCACGCCGAGGATGGTGCCGGCGGGCACGTCGAGATCGATGCCGGCGAGCGCGGCGACCGGCTGCTGTCCACGGCGGCCCGGATAGGTCTTGCCGACCCGCTCGAAGCGGATGGCCGGCTCGGGCAATGCCAAAGGCAAGGAAACAGAGGTCGCGCCGGCACCGAGCGTGCCGGGTC
Organism: Allobosea sp. MMO-172; assembly: GCF_037147855.1. NCBI lineage: Bacteria > Pseudomonadati > Pseudomonadota > Alphaproteobacteria > Hyphomicrobiales > Alloboseaceae > Allobosea > Allobosea sp. MMO-172. The sequence goes on from NZ_JBBCUM010000006.1 coordinate 103,759, forward strand.
TGACGGGGGCGTTCATCATGTCCTCAGAAATGCGTGTGGCAGGACCAGTGGGCGATGCCGAGCTGCTCGATGGTCACGTCATGGACCGAGCGGCGCTGGTCGTCCGCGGTCGCGGCGTCGAGCGGGTCGAAGGTGGCGGGGACGGCCTGAGCGAACCAGGAAGCGAGGCCGTTCCAGAAGGTGGAGAGAAGCTGCATCGCCGCCTCACGAAGCCAGCAGCAGCGGCGCGCCCCGCTGCGAGCGGGACAGGCGGCGCGCGGCGGTCTCGGCGGCGCCGGGCGTCGCGAAACGCTGGCCGTCGAGCGCCCGGAAGGCGGCGGAAGCCGAGACGAAGGTGAAGTCGCGCTCGTCGGCGCGGCGGCTCACGAGCCCGATCTGGGCCTCGCCGAGCTCGATGACATAGGCTTGCTGCGCCGGGCGGGCCCGGGCGGGCAGGGAATGAAGCTGGGACATGGGTCTGCCTTCTGCCGCCGATGCGGCATGTGTCGGAACGAACGGATTGGAAGGGCCTTTCGGCCTTGCGATCTCAGCGTCGACAGCGGCAGGGCATGCGGCGGAAGCGGGTTTGGCTTCGGCTCGTTTTCGCAATGGTCATGTCAGTCTCCTCGATCTGGAGCCCACGACCCAGTCGTGGCGCTTTAGCGTTTGGTGACGCGGCGCAAGCTGCTGCTCAAATCTCCGCGGCTCCCCGATTGCTCTGGAAACACCTGCAATCTGATGGAGATCGTCCTCTTTGTCAATCGGATCGTTCTTTTGAAGAAACGATCCAGTGGAGAAGAATATTCTCCGGATGCTCCCGGCGTTCCGCCAGGGATGCGGCAATGCGCGGCTTGACGAAGCCGCGGAAGCGGCGCCATTTGCGGCCATGCAGGCTCGCGCCGCCCTTCTCAACCGTCTTCGCCGCTCCGGGCTCGGTGTCTGGCTGGCGACGGCCTATGCGCTCTGCGTGCTGGCCCTGGCGCTCGCGCCGGCTCCCGCGATGGCGGCGTTCGGCGGTTCTGACGGCGTCGTGCTCTGCTCGGGTGCGCCGGCTCCGGACGAGGGCCAGCCGGTTCCGCTCGGCGATCTCACCCATTGCAAGGGCTGCCCGCTCAATCCGGTTCTCGCAGGGCCGCCGATCGATGTCGCGCCGGTGCCGCGGCGGCTCGCCACGCGCCTGCCTGCGCCCGCGCCCTTGGCCGAGGGTTTGCCGCATCGTTTCGCGGCCGGGCTGGCGCAGTCGCGCGCGCCGCCGCTGGCCTGAAGCACCGCCTGCCCATCTGCTCATATTCCAGCCTGTCCGCTCTGAGGGAGCGACGGCAATCTTTCACGAGGCCTGCGTCAGCGGCCTGATCCGTTCGGGATATCCATCATGAAGCTTTCATACGCGCTCGCCGCCGCGACGCTCCTGCTCTCGGCTGGCATCGCCTCGGCCCATGACTTCAAGGCCGGCCCGCTCAAGATCGGCCATCCGTGGTCGCGCGCCACGCCGGCCGGCGCCAAGGTCGGCGGCGGCTATCTCTCGATTGAGAACACCGGCCCGGCCGCCGACCGGCTGGTTTCGGTCTCCGTACCCTTCGCGGCTCGCTCCGAAATCCACGAGATGGCGGTGAAGGATGGCATCATGACCATGCGCCCGCTCGACAAGGGCGTGGAGGTACCGGCCGGCGCCAAGGTCGAGTTCAAGCCCGGCGGCTACCACATCATGTTCATGGAGCTGAAGCAGCCGCTGAAGCAGGGCGACTCGATGAAGGGCACGCTGACCTTCGAAAAGGCCGGCACCGTCGATGTCGAGTTCAAGGTCGACTCGATCGCCGCCAAGGGCGCCGCAGGCGAGCACAAGGGGCATTGAGCCTCAAGTGGCCCTCTGCCGTCATGGTCGGGCTTGTCCCGACCATCCACGTCTCCACTCGCCGAAGGCGGAGTTCAAGACATGGATGCTCGCCACAAGGGCGAGCATGACGGTCGTGGCTCCTCAGATCTTCGCGCGCGGATCGTGCTTGGCGATGCGCGCCAGCAGGTAATCGACCTCGGCCTTGGCCGCGGCGCTGAGGGTCGAACCCGGCTTGCGCTGGGCGTCATGGCTGAGGATGCCGCGCTTCATCATCGTGTACTTGCGCACGGCGAGGCCCACACCCTGCTGCTGCTCGTAGCGCATCAATGGCAGATGCGCGTCGAAGATGTCATGGGCTTCGTCGCGCTTGCCGGCCTTCTGCAGGCGGACCACGTCGATCAGCAGCTCGGGGAAGGCATAGCCGGTATTGGCGCCGTCGGCGCCGCGCTCCATCTCGAAATCGAGGAAGAGGCCGCCATTGCCGGTCACGATCGAGATCGGGCGCAGCGAACCTTCCTTCTGGAACTTGCGCAGCGTCGAGATCTTCTCGAGGCCCGGCCAGTCCTCGTGCTTCAGCATCACGCAGGACGGGTTGTCCATGACGATCTTGCGGATCACCGCCGGCGTCATCACGACCGAGAGCGTCAGCGGATAATCCTGGATGACGAAGGGGATGTCGGCGCCGATCGCCTCGACGGCCTGCGCGTAGTAGCCGGTGATCTGGTCGTCGGTGCGCAGGCTCGGCGGCGGGGCGATCATGACGCCGCCGGCGCCGAGATCCATTACCTGCCGGGCGAGCGAGCGCATCGCGGCGAAGCCGGGCGCCGAGACGCCGACGATGATCGGCTTGCCGCCCATCCGGGCGACGCAGCGCTTGACCAGCTCGACCGATTCCTCGGGCTCGAGCTTGGGCGCCTCGCCCATGATGCCGAGCACGGTGACGCCGTCCGAGCCGATGTCGTGGTAGAACTGGAACAGCCGGTCGGCCGAGGCCCAGTCGATGCTGCCATCCGGGTTGAACGGGGTCGGAGCGATCGGGAAGACGCCGGAAGCGTCGGGGGTGAGGCGCATGATGCGGTCCTTGTTCTCGGCAGTCGGATCAGGCGATGCGGGTGCGGACGGTGCCGACGCCGGCGATCACGCCTTCGAGCACGTCGCCCTTGTTCACGGCGGCGACGCCTTCCGGCGTGCCCGTGAAGATCAGGTCGCCCGGCTTCAGCTCGACGAGGCCGGAGAGATAGGCGATCGTCTCCTCGACATTCCAGATCTGCTTGGCGAGGTCGGATGTCTGGCGCACGACGCCGTTGACGGTGAGCTCGATCTTGCCGGCGGAGGGATGGCCGGCATGGCTCGCCGGCACGATCTCGCCGATCGGGCCGGAGAGGTCGAAGCCCTTGGCCATGTCCCAGGGCCGGCCCGCCTTCTTGGCGGCGGCCTGCAGGTCGCGGCGGGTCATGTCGAGCCCGGCGGCATAGCCATAGACATGGGTCAGCGCTTCGGATTCCGGGATGTCCTTGCCGCCGGTGCCGATCGCGACGACGAGTTCCATCTCGTGATGGAGGTCGCTGGTCTTGGTGGGATAAGGCATGTCGGCGCCGTTGATCACCAGCGCATCGGCGGGCTTGGTGAAGAAGAACGGGTCCTCGCGATCGGGATCATGGCCCATCTCGCGGGCATGTTCGGCATAGTTGCGGCCGACACAGAAGATGCGCCTGACCGGGAAGGAGCCGCCGCCTGCGACCGGAACGGCCGTCACGGCCGGCGGGTCGATCACATAATTGCTCATTCTGCTGCTCCCTCGATCTAGCCTTGCGCCGTTCATGGGCGAGCGGCGCCGGGACCGCAAGCGGCTTGCGGCGGCGGCGGGCCTGCGCGGGAGGCATTGCGGCACGCTTTTCGCAGGCGCGGCACGGGTTGTGCGGCGCGTCGTTGCAAGTGAGACGATTTGCTCCTTACAGTACCCCGCCGGGGGAACCGGCGAGCCTATGGAAGGAACGGCATGTGAGTACGGGAACCGTGAAATGGTTCAATGAGACCAAGGGTTACGGCTTCATCACCCCTGATGGCGGCGGCAATGACGTCTTCGTCCATGTCAGCGCCGTGACGCGGGCTGGCCTGCGCGGCCTGAACGAGGGGCAGAAGGTCAGCTACGATCTCGAGCCGGATCGCAAGACCGGCAAGAACTCGGCGGTAAACCTGCAGACGACCTGAGCGTTCTTATGCGTTCTACGGGAAGGCGATGGCGGCGCCTGTCCCGAGCCTAGGGCGGATCGCGCCCGGTCCAGGTCGGACCGGCGCGGGTTCGAGGCATGCCCGTCGCCGCAGGCGGCGGCGAGGGAGGGCGATCCCTCTCAGGACCGGCCCGGCGCCGGATGGAACAGCCGGCCTCTCTCCACGATCAGCACGACGACCAGCGCCGCGATGCCGCAGAGCGCGAAGCCGAGCGTCAGCGGCACGACTGTGCCGTTGAAATGCTGGCCGATATAGAAGCCGAGCAGCGCGCCGATCACCGTCGTCACGAAACCCTGCACCGAAGAGGCCGTGCCGGCGACATGGCCGAGCGGCTCCATCGCCATCGCCCCGAAATTGGGGCCGATTAGCCCGAAGCAGAACATGGCCGCGCCCTGCAGGATGGCGAAGGTCCAGAGCGATTCATGGCCGGCCAGCGCCACCAGCGCATGGAGGCTCGTGAGCGCGATATAGCCTAGCAAGGCGCCATGCGAGACGCGGCGCATGCCGAGCTTGCCGACGATGCGCGAGTTCAGCAGCGAGGACGCCGCCATGAACATCGCGATCAGCGCGAAGATCGTGGTGAACAGCTCCGGCGCATGGAAGACGTCGACGAAGACCTGCTGCGCCGAGTTGATGAAGCCGAACAGCCCGCCGAGCACGAAGGCCATGGCCAGCATGTAGCCGACGCCGATGCGGCTGGTCAGCGTCGTCCGGAAGGAGGCGAGCACGCTCGCCGGCTCGATCGGCTTGCGGTCCTCCGGATGCTGGGTTTCCGGCAGCTTCACCAGCACCCAGATCATCACGATGGCGCCGAAGCTGGTCAGCACGCCGAAGATCCAGCGCCAGGGCGCGACCCAGAGGATCGCCTGGCCGATCGAGGGCGCCAGGATCGGCACAGCCAGGAAGACGATCATGGCCAGCGACATGACGCGCGCCATCTCGCGGCCGGAATAGCAGTCGCGCACGATCGAGACGACGAGCACGCGGGTCGCGGCCGCGCCGACGCCCTGCAGCACGCGGGCCGCCATCATCGCCTCGAACGAGCCGGCGAAGGCGGCGGCGATGCTGGCGACGACATAGATCGCAAGGCCCGCGAGCAGCACAGGGCGACGGCCGTAACGGTCCGAGATCGTGCCGTAGAAGATCTGCGAGACGCCGAAGCCGAGCAGATAGGCGGTGATGATCCATTGCCGTTGGTTGGCCTCGGCAATACCGAGCGCCTCGGCCATCTGCGGCAGGGCCGGCAGCATCGAATCGATGGCGAGCGCATTCGTCGCCATCAGCGCGGCGCTCAGGCCCACGAAGGGGTAGAAGCCCATGCCGTGGCGCGGCCGAGCAATGGCGGACATGTCGTTCATGGCGATCGCGAACTGGCTGGCGAGACCCGGCGGCTGCGGTCATGCGACAGCGGCGGGCAAGATTCTGCCTGCAGGATTAGCCCTGCCGGTCGCGCGCGGCAACCGGTCCAGCTGGCCATGGGCCATGCGCGGGGCGCGTTTCCCGGCGCTTTGCAGGCGAATCTAGCCCTGCTTCTGCATCGCGGCCATCAGCGCATCGTCGATCTCGACGGCGCGCCTGGCCGCCGGTCGCGCGGAGATGCGGGCGCCATAGGCCTCGAAGGCCGGCCGCTTCTCGATCGTGCCGAACTGCATCCCCCACAGGAGCTGCGAGCCGACATAGATATCGGCGGCACTGAACCGGTCGCCAGCGAGGTATTTGTCGCGGGTCACGGCATATTCGAGCGTATCCATCGCATCGGCATAGGTGCCGTAGCCGATGGAGCGCGCCCGGTCGGCCGGCACCTCCATGCCGAAGGCCTTGTGGCTGACGGCGGCCTCGACCGGGCCGGCGGCGAAGAACATCCAGCGATAATACGGGCCGCGCAGCCGGCTGCCGGGCTCGGGCGCGAGCCCGGCCTGCGGAAAGGCATCGGCCATATAGGCGCAGATCGCGGCGCATTCGGTGATGACGGTATCGCCATGGAGCAGCGCCGGCACCTTGCCCATCGGGTTGATCGCCTTGTAGGCGGCGCCTTTCATCGGCTCGCCGAAGCCGACGATCTCGGCCCGGTAGGGCTGGCCGATCTCCTCCATCATCCAGCGCGCGATGCGCCCGCGCGACATCGGGTTGGTGTAGAGCACGAGTTCGTCTGCCATCGTCTTTTGCCTCCTTGATCGGCCGAGGATGCCCTTATCGTGCGGCATCGGCGTCAGACTGTCAGGAGCCTGCTTGCCTGACGCGCGCGGTCCAAGCTGCTATCGTCGCGGCGAAACAGGACGAGGATATGGACGAATCACGCGTGGCGCGCAGCGTTTCCGTCAGCGACGGGCGGCTGTCGATCGAGGGACTGTCGACCCGTTACGTGCAGGACGCGAGCCGGCGTTTCCGGCTGTCCGCCTCCGGCCTGCGCTTCGTCGGCGGCTTCGAGAGCCGCGATGGCCGGCTCGAGGAATGCCGGCGCTTCCTCGCCGAGGCGGCGGTCGTCGATGGCGGCCTGCGCCGCGCCGGCTTCGAGGGCGAGGCCGGAACGATCGGCCTGACCCTGCGCCCGCTGTCGCAGGCCGGCGAGCAGCCGCGCCTTCTCCTGATGCTCGGCTATCGCGACGAGGATGGCGAGACCTTGCCTTTCGCCGAGGCGTTCCTGGCTCCGGCCGTGTTCGAGGCGCTGAAAGCCGATCTGCTCTCCGGGCTGGCGCAGGAGGTCTCGCTCAGTGCCACGACCAGCCTCTGGATCCGCGAGGAGGATCGCGGGCGTGCGCAGGATGGGCCGCTCGACTGGTATCTCGGCCTGGATGCCGACGGGCACTCGACCCAGCCCGCGCGCGGCTTCATCGAGACCATCGAATGGCGGCCACGCCCGCTTCCGGTGGCCATCGAGACCGCTCCGGCGCCCGCTTCCGCGCCGCCTCCCGTCCATCAGGCGGAGGAAGACTGGGAGGAAAGCACCGCCGATGAGTTGCGTCGGATCAACTGGAGCTTCCGCCTGCTCCTGCTGATGCTGGCCTTCATGCTGATCGTCGTCGCGATGAAATAGGGGCCGGACTCCGGTCGGACGCTCGCTCGCAATTGCCATGGGCAGCACCCGTTGTCATTCCGGGGCGCGCCGCAGGCGCGAACCCGGAACCCACGACGGGGTGAGACCTCGGGTGTTCAGTTGCAAGCCGCTCGCCCGGTCGTGGGTTCCGGGTTCTTCGCTGCGCGAAGCCCCGGAATGACAAAGGAGTTGGCCAGGACCAGGCTGGTAACCGTCTACGTCTCGTGGCGGCGGATGCGGCGGATCATCTCGTTCAGCGCCAGCAGCACCAGCGCCAGGATGAAGGGCAGGATGTAATAGACCACCCGGAAGATCAGCAGAGCGCCCAGGACCTGCTCATAGGGAAAGCGGTTGAGCGCGACCAGCATCGTCGCCTCGAACACGCCGAGCCCGCCCGGCGCGTGGCTGGCGATGCCGATCAGGCAGGCGAAGATATAGGCAGCGAGGAAGGTCGGGTATTCGAGACCATAGCCGCCGGGCAGCAGCACGAAGAGCACGGCGGCGGCGGCGCTGACCTCGCAGGCGCCGAGCGCCATCTGGCCGAGCGTGGTGCCGAGGCCGGGCAGATGCAGGTTCCAGCCGCGCACGCGGATCGTGCGGTCGTCCGTCGCGATCCAGGCGAGATAGCCGACGATGCCGATGCCCACGAGCCCGCCGACGATCTGGACGATGAGCGGCGAGGTCCGCGCCAGCATCGCGACGGCATCGGAGGCATAGATCAGGCTGGCGCAGAGGATGGCGCCGAGCCCGAGCCAGAAAGTGATGCCGGCGATCACGGTCAGGCTCGCGACCTCGGAGGCCCTGATGCCCTTGGGTGAATAGATCCAGTAGCGCACCGTGCCGCCGGTCACGATCGGGAAGCCGAGCGTGAAGGAGACGGAATAGCTGGTGAAGGAGGCGAGCGCCGTGGTGCGATAGGGGATCGAGAGACCGAGCCGGCGCAATGCCAGCGCATCGTAGCCGGTCAGCAGCAGATAGCTCAGCGCGGTGAAGGCGACGGCGAGGCCGAGCTGGCGCAGGCTGGCGTTCTGGAAGGCGCCGGCGAGTTGGCCGGGCTCCATCCCGCTGATGATGTGCCAGAGCACGACCAGTGAGGCGCCGAAGATGACGATGCTCGCCAGCGGGCCGAGCCACCACCAGCGGCTGCGCTTGCGCGGGAGCATTCCGGGCTCGTGCTGGCCGAAGGACATGCGCTCTCGGGGTTGCGCGATGCCGCGGGATGCGGCGGCGCGGTGGCGGGCAGGGCTCGGGCGAGCCCCGTCCGACAGATAGCGCCTTGGCGGCAATGCACAAGCCGCTGCGGCGAATGGGCCGCATGAGGGAACCCGGCTTCGAGCGCGGCTGGAGTCGGATCCGATCAGGTTGCATCAACCTGATCGGTGAATCCGTCTCCAACTTCTAGATAGAGAATGCGTGATCCGAACAGGCTGCGGTGCAGTCTGTTCGGCGCGTGCTCTAGCGCCGGGTTCAGGCGGTCTTGCGGAAGATGCGCAGCGTCTTGAAGCCCTCGACCTCCTCGACCGGCATCATCTTCATCCAGTCCGGGATCAGGCGCTCGGCCACGTCATAGGCATAGGAGCCCTTGTAGAACAGGATGTAGCCGCCCTTGTCGGTCTGCGCGGTGAAGAGGTCGATCACCTCGCGGTCGGTCAAGGCGCCATAGGCGTCGTTGGCCTCGCCGCGGAACTCGCCGGTATGGAACATCGTCACGACGTCGAAGCGCGGCAGCAGGCGGGCATTGCTGGTGTAGATGTCGCCGAAATAGGCGCTGTAGGTCTTGGTGACGTTCGGGTTGTCGGTCGCGAGCTTGATGAAGGACTCGTATTCCTGCGGCGAGGCGGTGATGCCCAGCACCGTGCTGTCGAGATGCGGCTCGGCGCAGCGCAGGCCGACATAGTGATGCCCGCCGGTGCCGAAATGATAGATGCGCTTGCCGCTGAGCTTCTCCTGCTCCAGCCATTCGACGAAATGCACGTCGCAGGGGCACTGCTCGATCTCCAGACCCCAGAACGCATCCCAGATATTCATCTTCACGGTGTTTCTCCTCTCCGAATGGGTTTTCTCGTTGTGATGCCGGTCAGCGGGCTTCGCTGATCGCGGCGATGCGGGGCTCGGCGAAGCCCTCGCGCTCGACGATTTCGGCCACGCCCCTGATCCGGCGCAGCACGATCCGGTGGCTGGCGCTCTCCGCCAGGCCCGGGCTCTGGCCGAAGGCGATGATGATCGCGCGCGGCAGGGCAGCGCGCAGCTCGGTCAGGACCTCCAGCGCTGCATCGGTCTCGAGCGCGCTCGTCGCTTCGTCGAGCAGGACGATCGCGGGGTCGGCCAGCTCGGTGCGGGCCAGCGCGAGCCGCTGCCGCTCTGCGCGGGTCAGGCTCCTGTTCCAGTCCTCCTCGCCGTCGAGCCGCGCGGTCAGGGTCGAGAGGCCGTAGCGGCGCAAGGTCGCGGCGATTTCCGGCGCGGGACGCGGCCGGTCGCCTTGCAGCAGATGCCGAAGGCCGATGCCCGGCAGTTGCAGATGCTGGGGCACGGTCGCGACGCGGGCGCCGCGCGGCAGCACGATCGCGCCCTCGCCCTGCTGCCAGAGCCCGGCGACGGCCTGCATCAGCGCGTTCTTGGCGAAGCCGGCATCGCCGGTGACATGCAGCACCGCGCCGGCGGGCAGGACGAAACTGACATCTGCCGCGAGCGCGTGGCCGGCGCCGTCATGCAGCGTCACCGCCTCCAGCCGCAGGCTGTCATGCGGGCCGTCCTCGACGGTGAGGCCCTGTGCCGGCGGCTCCTGCTCGACCTCTTCCAGCGCGTCGGCGAGTTCGTTGACGCGTCTTGCGGCGGCGAGCCATTCGGCGATGCGCATGAAATTGTCGAACAGCCAGTTGCAGGCGTTCTGCACGGCGACGAAGGCGGCGGCGACCTGCACGACGCCGCCGAGCGTCATCTCGCCGGCGAGATATTTCGGAGCGGCCAGCAGCAGCGGCACGACCGGCACCAGCGCGCTGCTGCCATTGGTGATCCAGGTCAGGCGCGCCCGCTGCGTGATCACCGAGAGCCAGCGCAGCACCAGCACGCCATGGCTCTGCGCCACGGCCTGGCGCTCGCCGGCCTCGGTCCGGGCGAGCGCGATCGCCTCGCCATGGTCGCGGATGCGCATCAGCGCGAAGCGCAGGCCCGCCTCGCTCTCCGTGCGCTGGGCGATGAGGCCTGCGAGCCGCCGTCCGACGGCCGTCACCAGCAAGGTGACGATCACGGCATAGAGGATCGCGGCGAGCACGAGATAGGCGGGAATGGTGATCTCGTTCCCGCCCCAGGTCAGGCTCAGGCTGCCGCCGATCTCCCAGAGGATTTCGATGAACATCACGATGGTGATGACGGAGGAGAGCAGACCCATCGCGAAATCGACGATCGGCTCCGTCGCCCAGCGGACATCGTCGGCGATCCGGTATTCCGGGTTCGCGGGCTCCTTGCCGGAGAGGCTGAGCCGGAAGAAGCGCCGGTCGCCGACCCAGCCATCGACCAGCTTGGCGGTGAGCCAGCGCCGCCAGTGGACCTGGAAGGTCTCGCGCGATTTCAGGATGAGGACGCCGAGCCCGGCGACCACCAGCACGATCACCGGGAACACGGCCATGGCGACGAGCGCGCTGTGGCCATCCTTGCGCTCCAGCGCGTCGAAGAACCAGCCGTTCCAGCGGTTGACGGTGACATTGGCGAAGACGGTGAGGATGACGCCTGCCGCCAGCAGCAACGTCCAGAGCCAGGCGCAGCGCGCCGTCTCGCCACGCCAGAAATCACGGGTCAAACGCGCGAATCGCAGCGCGACCTGGCGATCTCCAGGCACGTCCGATCTCGCGCCTTTCGTCTCGTCGGGCGTCAGCACGGTTGCGATTAGTCCCCCAGGGCCGGTTTTCCGGTCTCCTCGGGCTCGAACCTGATCGGGCGAAAATGAACTCCACATGAACGGATGGCGCCGCCGCCCTTGCACGGGCGGCGGCGCCATGAGTCCGGCATCTTAAAGCGGCTGGTCCGTCACCCGCCGATATTGAAGGCGGCGAGCGCGGCCATGTTGACGATGTCGGAATCCTTCGCGCCGAGCGGCACGATCTGGATCGGCTTGTCGAGGCCGACGATCAGCGGGCCGATCACGGTCGCGCCGCCGAGTTCCTGCAGCAGCTTGGTCGAGATTGAGGCTGAGTGGAAGGCCGGCATCACCAGCACGTTCGCGGGGCCGGAGAGGCGGCAGAACGGATACTGGCTCATCACCTCGCGGTTGAGCGCGACATCCGCGGCCATCTCGCCGTCATACTCGAAATCGACGCGCTGGCCGTCGAGCAGCGCCACCGCCTCGCGCACCTTCTCCGAGCGCTCGCCGGCCGGATGGCCGAAGCTGGAGAAGGCGAGCATCGCGACGCGCGGCTCGTAGCCGAGCCGGCGGCCGACGCCAGCGGCCTCGATCGCGATTTCCGAGAGCTGCCGTGCCGTCGGCATCTCGGTGATTGCGGTATCCGCCACGAGCACGGTGCGGTCGCGCGAGATCACGATCGAGACGCCGATGACGCGATGCCCCGGTTTCTCGTCGATGACGCGGCGGACCTCCTCCAGCGCGATCGAGTAGTTGCGGGTGACGCCGGTCACCATCGCGTCGGCATCGCCGAGCGCCACCATCGCCGCGGCGAAATGGTTGCGGTCCTGGTTGATCAGGCGCTGGCAGTCGCGGAACAGGTAGCCCTGCCGCTGCAGCCGCTCGTAGAGATATTGCGCATAGGCGCTGTTGCGGTGGGAGAGGCGGGCGTTCTGGATCGAGATGCCCTTGGCTTCAAGGTCGACGCCGAGGAAGGTCGCGGCCTCCGAGATGCGGTCCTCGCGGCCGACGAGGATGGCCTGGCCGAGCCCCTGCGCCACGAAGGAGGCGGCGGCGCGGATGACCTGCTCCTCCTCGCCCTCGGCGAAGACGACGCGCTTCGGATAGCGCCGGACGCGCTCGAAGATGCGGTTGAGCGTGCCGGCGATCGGGTCGCGCCTGGCCGAGAGCTGCGCCTTGTAGGCGGCGGTATCGACGATCGGCTTGCCGGCGACGCCGGTATCCATCGCGGCCTTGGCGACCGCCATCGGCACGACATGGATCAGCCGGGGATCGAACGGAACGGGGATGATGTAGTCCTTGCCGTAGCGCGGCCGCGAGCCCTGATAGGCGGCGGCGACCTCGTCCGGCACGTCCTCGCGCGCCAGCATCGCCAGCGACTCGGCCGCGGCGATCTTCATCTCCATGTTGATCGTGGTGGCGCGCACGTCGAGCGCGCCACGGAAGATGAAGGGGAAGCCCAGCACGTTGTTGACCTGGTTCGGATAGTCCGAGCGGCCGGTCGCCATGATCGCGTCGTCGCGGATGGCGTGGACCTCCTCCGGCGTGATTTCCGGATCGGGATTGGCCATGGCGAAGATGATCGGGTTCGGCGCCATCGAGGCGACCATCTCCGGCGTCACCGCGCCCTTCTGCGACAGGCCGAAGAAGGCGTCGGCCCCGTCCAGCGCCTGGGCCAGCGTGCGCCGGTCGGTGACCGCCGCATGGGCCGATTTCCACTGGTTCATGCCCTCGGTGCGGCCCTGGTAGATCACGCCCTTGGTGTCGCAGAGGATGACGTTGTCGGGCTTGAAGCCCATCGCCTTCAGCAGTTCGATGCAGGCGATGGCCGCCGCACCCGCGCCGTTGATGACGAGCCTGGTCGCCTTGATGTCGCGTCCGGTGATATCGAGCGCGTTGATCAGGCCGGCGGCGGCGATGATCGCGGTGCCGTGCTGGTCGTCATGGAAGACGGGGATGTCCATCAATTCGCGCAGGCGCTGCTCGATGATGAAGCATTCAGGCGCCTTGATGTCCTCGAGATTGATGCCGCCGAAGGACGGGCCGAGATAGCGCACGGCCTCGATGAACTTGTCCGGGTCCTCGGTATCGACTTCGAGGTCGATCGAGTCGACATCGGCGAAGCGCTTGAACAGGACCGACTTGCCCTCCATCACCGGCTTCGAGGCGAGCGCGCCGAGATTGCCGAGGCCGAGGATGGCGGTGCCGTTGGTGATCACCGCGACGAGGTTCGAGCGCGTCGTGTAGTCATAGGCGCGCGACGGGTCCTCGGCGATCGCCAGCACCGGCACGGCGACGCCGGGCGAATAGGCGAGCGACAGGTCGCGCTGCGTCGCCATCGGCTTGGTCGGCACCACCTCCAGCTTGCCGGGCCGTCCCTGCGAATGGAACAGCAGGGCCTCCTGGTCGGTGAAGGTCGGGCGGGCTCTCTTGGTCGTCGGACGGTCGTTCATCGAAGCGTCTTTTCTTGTGCGTTTCCTCGAGGGGTACCGACCATAAGGCGGCGGCGCCCGGGATCACAAGCGGCGAGTGCTTCACAGAACCCTTGTCGGCGCGAAGGGGTATCGCGGGTCGGTCAGGCCCGCGAGGCGCTGCGCACGCTGCGCACGAAATCGGCGACGTAGCGGTCGAGCGCCTCGGCCTGCTCGTCGACCTTGCGGGCGGCGTCCGCGACCTGGATCGCGGCATCGCCGGTGACGCGCGCCTCGACGCCGACGGCGCCGACATTGTTGGTCACGGCGTCGGCACTCAGCGCCACGGCCTGCGCGTCGGCGGCGATGGTCGAGGCGATGCCGGCCTGGCGGCTGACGACATCGGCGATCGCGCCCGAGGTCTGCTCGATCGTCGTCATCGTGCCTTCGATATGGGCGACGGCCTCGAAGGCGGTGGCGGCGGCGCCGCGGATATCGGCCAGCGTCTCGGCGATGTCGCGGGTCGCCTTCTGGGTCTGCTCGGCCAGCGTCTTGACCTCGCCCGCCACCACGGCGAAGCCGCGCCCGGCCGCGCCGGCGCGGGCCGCTTCGATCGTCGCGTTGAGCGCGAGCAGGTTGGTGCGGGCCGCGATCTCCTCGATGAAGTCGAGCACGGCGCGGACCTTGTCGGCGGCTTCCGTCAGCCCGGCGACGTCGCTGCGGGTGCTGCGGACATAGGATGCGGCGGCGCGCACGGTGTCGTCGGCATGACTGGTCTGGCGGGTGAGCTCGCGGATCGAGGCCTCGATCTCCTCGGCGGCGACCGCGACGCTGCCGATGCGGCGGGAGGCGCTGTCGGCCTCCTGCGTCGCGCTTTCGGCACGCAAGGTCGTCTTGTTGGCGTTCTCGACCATCTGGCCGGCGGCGGCATGCATGCCGTGCAGCGAGGCGCCGACATCGCCGAGCGCCTTGCCGACGGTGCGTTCGAGATCGCTCGCGAGCGCGTCGAGCGTCGTCTTGCGCAATGTCTCGATCTCGGCGCGGCGGGTCTCCAGCGTCTTCTCGGCGGTGATGTCGAGCAGGATGCCGTCCCAGACCAGCGTTCCGTCGCGCAGGCGCCGTTTGGTCGATTCGCTGCGCAGCCAGACGATGCCGCCGTCGGGAGCGTGATACCGCCCCTCGAAGCGCCAGAGCGTCTCGGTTTCCTGCTGGTCGCGCCGCTGCTGGTCGAAACGGGCCCGGTCCTCGGGCAGGAGCTTGCCGATCCAGACCTCGGGATCGCGCTCGACCTCCGCCTTGGTGATCCCCAGCAGCTTGTCGATGGCGAAGGAGGCGAACTGATAGGTCATCGTGCCGTCCGGCTGCACGAGGCGCTGGTAGAGCGTGCCGGGCGCGCGATCGATCAGCGTGCGCAGCCGATAGGCCGTCTCCCGCCTTTCGGTGTCGTTGATCACGATGATGCCGGTCAGGAAGATGCCGATCGTGCCGACCAGGATCATCACCGGCACCGCCTCGCGCAGGAAGCGTTCGCCGGCCGCGCCGGGGATGAAACCGGCCGAGGCCAGAAGGATGATCGCGTCGATGGCGCTGAGCGCGGCGAGGTCGCCCAGCCCGAACGGGCGCCGGCGCCGGGCCAGCCACAGCGCGTAGGCGATGCCGATCGCGGCGCGCAGGAGGATGCCGGTGATGCCCGTCACCATGCCGACGCCGCCGCCGAGATAGCGCATCACCACCAGCGGCGCGGCAGTCAGGACGGAAGCGAAGGGGCCGCCCACCGGTCCGGCAAGGATGGCGAAGCTGTTGCGGGAATCGATGACGAGGCCGGGCATGATCTCGAAGGGATTGCCCATGCTGACCAGGGCGCCGGCCGCGAACAGGGTGCCGACGATCACCTGGCGCAGCCAGGCCCGGTCACCGATCCGCGGCGTTGCGACGGTCAGCAGCAATCCCGCCAGCAGCAGGAAGAACAGGCTCTCGGCGAGGTTGATCAGCAGCAATGTGGAGACCCTGGCCCGATTCGGCTGCTGAACAGTGCTTTGAATTGTTGAAAGCCGTCCTAACGGATGGCCTTGGCCGGACATTTTGCTAGCGTGCCGGCGCAATGCGCCAGAGCTCCTCTCCCGAATCCGCCCCTTCTGCCGTGCCAGCTGCCGCTGCGGAACGCGTCACGCCGATGATGGCGCAGTATGTCGAGATCAAAGCGGCGAATCCCGACTGCCTGCTGTTCTACCGGATGGGCGATTTCTACGAATTGTTCTTCCGGGATGCCGAGATCGCCGCGCGCACGCTCGGCATCGTTCTGACCAAGCGCGGCAAACACCAGGGCGACGACATTCCGATGTGCGGCGTGCCGGTCGAGCGCGCCGACGACTATCTCCAGCGCCTCATCGCCGCCGGTCATCGCGTCGCCGTCTGCGAGCAGACCGAGGACCCGGCCGAGGCCAAGAAGCGCGGCAACAAGTCGGTGGTGAAGCGCGACGTCGTGCGCCTCGTCACGCCCGGTACGATCACCGAGGAGCGCTTGCTCGAACCGGGCCGCGCCAGCCTCCTCGTCGCCGTCGCGCGCCGCAAGACCGGCGAAGCCGCCTCGCTTTATGGGCTGGCGGCGATCGACATCTCGACCGGGCGTTTCACCGTGATGGAGACGCCGCAGGAGCGGCTCGGCATCGAGTTCTCGCGGCTGGAACCGCGCGAGATCGTCTGTCCCGATGCGATTCACGATGACCCCGAGCTCAAGGAGTTCTGGCGCGAGATCGCGGTGCCGGTGACGCCGCTGGCGCGCGACGGGCTCGATGCGGCCTCGGCCGAACGGCGCCTGAAGGAATTCTTCGGCGTCGCCACGCTCGATGCCTTCGGCGCCTTCACGCGTGCCGAGATCGCGGCGGCCGGCGCGGCACTGGCCTATGTCGAGCGCACCCAGCTCGGCGCCCGTCCGCCGCTCTCGGCCCCGGTGCGCGATTCCGGCTCGGCGACGATGCTGATCGACGCCGCGACCCGCGCCAATCTGGAGCTGACGCGTACGCTCGGCGGCGACCGTCAGGGCAGCCTGCTTGCCACGATCGACCGCACGGTGACGCCGGGCGGCGCGCGCCTGCTGGCCGAGCGCCTTGCCGGTCCCTTGACCGATCCCGCCGCCATTGCGGCGCGCCACGACGCGGTCGAGCTGCTCGTGGCGGATGCCGGTCTGCGTGAGGATCTGCGCTCGGCTTTGGAGAAGGTACCGGATGTCGCCCGCGCCCTGGCGCGGCTCTCGCTCGACCGTGGCGGCCCGCGCGATCTCGCGGCGCTCGGTGCCGGGCTCGATGCGGCCCGCGCCATCGCCGCCTTGCTGGTCCGGCGCGGCGAATTGCCCGTCGAGCTTGCCCGCGCCATGCGCGCTCTCGGCGAGAGCGATCCCGACCTGCCGGTGCGCCTCAACGCGACATTGGCCGACGAATTGCCGCTCAACCGTCGCGACGGCCGTTTCGTGCGCGAGGGATTCGACCCCGCGCTCGACGAATTGCGCCTGCTCCAGATCGACTCGCGCAAGGTCATCGCCCAGTTGCAGGCGCGCTATGCGGCCGAGACCAACTGCCGGACTTTGCGCATCAAGCACAACGCCATGCTCGGCTATTTCGTCGAGGTACCGCAGGCGACCGGCGAGGAATTCCTGCGCGATCCCTGGCGCGCGACCTTCGTGCATCGCCAGACCATGTCGGATGCGATGCGCTTCTCCTCGGTCGAGCTCGGCGAGCTCGAAGCCAAGATCGCTTCCGCCGCCGACCGGGCGCTGAAGCTCGAACTCGCGATCTTCGCCGCGCTCAGCGAGGCCGTCCTTGCCCAGGCCGAGCCGATCAAGGCCGCCGCTCTGGCCTTGGCTGAACTCGATGTCGCCGCGGCCCTGGCCGATCTCGCTAGCCGCGAGGGCTGGAGCCGCCCGCAGGTCGATGACGGCGTCGCCTTCACCATAGAGCGCGGCCGCCATCCCGTGGTCGAGGCGGCGCTGAAGCGCGACGGCAAGCCCTTCGTCGCCAACGATACGGAATTGTCGCCGCCTGCGACCGGGGCCAAGGGCGGTCGCATCTGCCTGATCACCGGTCCGAACATGGCCGGTAAATCGACCTTCCTGCGCCAGAACGCGCTGATCGCGGTGCTTGCCCAGATGGGCTCCTTCGTGCCGGCGACCTCCGCGCATATCGGTATCGTCGACCGGCTGTTCTCGCGCGTGGGCGCCGCCGACGATCTCGCGCGTGGCCGTTCGACCTTCATGGTCGAGATGGTCGAGACCGCCGCGATCCTGAACCAGGCCGGCCCGCGCGCGCTGGTGATCCTCGACGAGATCGGGCGTGGCACCGCGACCTTCGACGGCCTTTCGATCGCCTGGGCCGCGATCGAGCATCTCCACGAGATCAATCGCTGCCGCAGCCTGTTCGCGACGCATTATCATGAGCTGACGGCGCTCGGGGATCGGCTCGACCGCGTCGCCAACGCGACCGTCCGCGTCACCGAATGGAAGGGCGAGGTCGTCTTCCTGCACGAGGTCGTGCCGGGCGCCGCCGACCGCTCCTACGGCATCCAGGTCGCCAAGCTCGCGGGCCTGCCGCCGGCCGTGGTCGAACGGGCGCGCGCCATCCTCGGCGAACTCGAGAAGACCGAGCGCGAAAAGCCGGTCGCCTCGCTGGTCGACGATCTCCCGCTCTTCGCCGTGCCGCAGCGCCGGCTGGCGCCGGTGGTTGCCGAAGGTGAACCCGATGGATTGCGTGAAGCGCTCGCCGGGATCGATCCGGACGAAATGACCCCGCGCGAGGCGCTGGAAGCGCTCTATCGCCTGAAGGGCATCGCCTGAGCGGTTCTGAAGGGCACCTCCACGCGGTCATCCCGGACAAGCCGCGTCAGCGGCGCCGATCCGGGATCCATTCCGGAGCGTCTCCGATAAGGCTTCAGGAATGGATCCCGGGTCTGCGCTTCGCTCCGCCCGGGATGACGGCGCGCTTTAATGGATCGGGGCGTCAGCCCAGCCGCTTGATGCCGGTGATCTCGCCGAAGCTCTTGGCGCGGATGCGGTCGCGCGCCTCGCGCAGCGGCTCGCGATAGACGCTCATCACATGTCCGCTGGCGTGGAGCAGCGTCGTGGCGTCGGTCAGGATGCCGACATGGCCTTTCCAGAAGACGAGATCGCCGCGCTGGAGCCCCGACAGGTCTTCGCGCAAGTCGACCGTCCGGCCGAGCGACGCTTCCATCATGTCGGAATCGCGCGGTGCGGCGATGCCGGCTGCCGCCAGGCAAAGCTGCGTCAGCCCCGAGCAGTCGAGCCCGAGGCTGGTTTTGCCGCCCCAGAGATAGGGCACGCCGACGAAGCGCTCGGCGATGGCAACGAAGTCGGGCTCATGCTGGTCGATGGGCGCGAGATGGGCGGCGAAGACGTGGCCGCCATCGGCCAGAACCGCGAAATCGCCCTTGCTATCGACGACGGTCACAGCGGCACCGAGCGAGAGCGCGGCGAGCGGCGGCAATTTGATCGAGGGGCCGGGGTAGACGAAGGTTCGCAAGCCCGCGACGCGATGGGTCGGTGCGGGCTGGTTCGGTCGCAGGGCATCGTCGGGGATGTAGCCGACATAGCCGTCGCGGGCGAGCTGTGCCCAGGCCCAGCCCTCCTCGCGCTCATAGACCTGCACCAGCTCGCCGGCGAGCGCCTCGGTATCGAGCGCGGCGTCCGGCCGCGGTTCGCGCCGCACCGGAGCTGAGGCTGCGACGATGCGCATCGGCTGCGGATCGGCGAAGCGGGCGGCCTCTACCTGTCCCGTCAGCGCACGCGCTGCGAGGTCGGGGCGGAAAGCATGGATGCGGCGGTCGAGAATCGCGGTCATGGCGGCAATCTAGCGTGGCGGAAGGCGCTCCGGGAGAGGCCTCAACTGCCGCCGATCTCCTTGGCGTGCTCCGTCACGAGATCGGCCAGCCGCTCGACGGCGAGCGCGCCTGCGACCGTGCGCTGGATCACGACATTGCGGCGGTCGGATTCGTCGCGCTTGCGGGTGAGCAGGCCGAGCTTGCCGAGCGTATCGAGCGCGCGCGTGATCACCGGCTTGGTCACGCCGAGCTGCTTGGCCAGCCCCCGCACCGTATGTGGCGGCAATTCGAGATAGACCGTCAGCAGGATCGCGGTCTGGCGCGCCGAGAGATCGGCATCGTGGTCCCGCACCAGATCGAGATGGACCTGTCGCCACAGCTTGAGCGCCTGCGAAGGCCTGATCTCCAGGGGCATGAAGGCACGGGTCCAGATCGTTACGGACCCGTATCATTATCGTGACGGAGCTGCCGCGCAATCGTCTTCGCGGAACAGCCTTAATCCCGCGGGAAAGCATCGGCCCGAAACGTGGCGGCGGGCTTTCGGACCCGCCGATGCGGGGTCAGAACCGTTGCTTTACCAATGCATGGATCAGGCGCGCGCCCTGGCACTCGCCGCCTTCCGGCCGCCCCGGTTTGTTCGAGGGGGTCCAGGCATAGATGTCGAAATGCGCGTAGGAGCTGGTCTTCTCGACGAAGCGGTTGAGGAACAGCGCCGCCGTGACCGAGCCGGCCATACCGCCGCCGGAGATGTGGTTGACGTCGGCTATCTTGGAATCGAGCAGCCCGTCATAGGACGGCCAGAGCGGCAGCCGCCAGACCGGGTCGTTCACGGCCATGCCGAGCCGGGCGATCTCGGCGGCGAGAGTCTCGTCATGCGTGTAGAAGGGCGGCAGCTCCGGGCCGAGCGCGGTCCGGGCGGCCCCGGTCAGCGTCGCGAAATCGACGAGCAGGTCCGGCGCCTCCTCGTCGGCGAGCGCCAGCGCATCGGCCAGGACCAGCCGGCCCTCGGCATCGGTATTGCCGATCTCGACCGAGAGCCCCTTGCGGCTCGACAAGACGTCGCCCGGCCGGAAGGCATTGCCGGACACGGCGTTCTCGACCGCCGGCACCAGCAGGCGCAGGCGCACCGGCAGCTTCGCCAGCATGATCATCCGTGCGGCCGCGATCGCGGCCGCCGCGCCGCCCATGTCCTTCTTCATCAGGAGCATCGAGGCGTCGGGCTTGAGATTGAGCCCGCCCGTGTCGAAGGCGACGCCCTTGCCGACCAGCGTGACCTTTGGATGAGCAGGGTCGCCCCAGACGAGGTCGACGAGCCGCGGTGCGCGGGTCGAGGCGCGGCCGACCGCGTGGATCATCGGGAAATTGCGGGCGATCAGGTCGTCGCCGACGATGCTGGTGACGGTTGCGCCGCATTCGGTCGCAAGCCCGCGGATCGCCGCCTCGATCTCGCCGGGGCCCAGTTCGTTGGCCGGCGTGTTGACGAGGTCGCGCGCCAGCATGGCGGATTCGGCGATCCGGCTGATTTCCTCGCCATCGGCGCCGTCGGGGATGACCAGCCGGGCGCGCGCCGGGCTCGGCTTGCGATAGCGGTCGAAGCGATAGCCCTGCAGCAGCCAGCTGAGCGCGGCGAGAGCGGGATCGCCGATCTCTCCCGAGAACGCATAATCGCCGGCCGGCAGCAGCGCGGCGAGGCGCCCGGCCGCGAAGGGGTCCGGCCGTCGCGAAGCGGTGTCGATGCCGAGCAGGACCGCCGCCAGCGCGCCTTCCTGATCCGGCAGCAGGCAATGCTGCCCGGCACGGGCCGCGAAACCTTGCGCAAGGGCAAAGCTGCGATTGGCGGGAGAAAGCCGGTCCTGAAGCTTGGGCCAGTTGCCGGCCGAGACGACGTGGACGGGAATGGCGGCGGCGGAAGCGGGGATCAGGAGGCTATGCACGGAGCGCTGTTTCGGTTTCGGGCAGGGGTGCCGGGGCGGGAATTAAGAATGCATTAGGGTTAACGCTTTATCACCGGATCGACCAGACGAACCCATCCAGACGACCCGTTTTCGGGAGGCGATCCGGCCCATGTCTTCAGCCCGGCCCCATTCTTCCGCCCGCGAATCCCTGCGGAGCTCGCGTCCTGCTCTCGGCCTCGCCGTCTGCCTGGCGGCGCTTGCCCTTGCCGGCTGCCAGGGCCGCGGCCTCGGCGATGTCACGGGCTCGATCGGGCGCAGCAGCCAGGCGAGCGCGCCGCGGACAGCCTCGGATTGGCAGGGCGATCGCGAGACCTGGGCGAAGCGCTACGACGCCAACCCCAAGGACCGCGACGCAGCCTTCTATTATGCACGAGCCCTGCGCAGCCTCGACCAGAACGCACAGGCCATGGCGGTGCTCCAGAATGCCGTTCTCGTCCATCAGGACGATCGCGAGCTTCTCGGCGCCTATGGCCGCTCGCTCGCCGATAACGGGCGCCTGCGCGAGGCGGACGAGGTGTTGTCGCGGGCGCATTCGCCCGAGCGGCCCGACTGGCGGATCCTGTCTGCGCAGGGCACGGTCGCCGACCAGATGGGCGAGCATGCGCGCGCCCAGCAGATCTACCAGACGGCGTTGAGGCTCGCTCCGAACGAGCCGACGATCATGTCGAATTACGGGCTGTCGCTGGCCCTGTCGCGCAATCTGCCTGAGGCCGAGCGCGTCCTGGCCGAGGCGGCGGCTTCGGATCGGGCCGATGCGCGGGTCCGGCAGAACCTCGTCTTCGTCCTCGGTTTGCAAGGCCGGTTCGGTGAAGCCGAGACCCTGGCGCGCCGCGATCAGAGCCCTGCCGAGGCGGCAGCCACGATCGCCTATCTCAAGCGCAGCGTCAGCCAGCAGAACAGCTGGGAATTGCTGAAGGGCGGCAAGGGCCGGGGGCCGTCGCAGTCCCGGCAGCCGCTCGCCGGTGGGGCGGGTAGCGCACCTGCCGCCGCGCCGCCGGCCTGAGGCCAGAGCCTTCCGCCGGTCCGCACTGTCGTGCCGGAACCCTGGACAAATGAAGAAAGGCCGGAGCTTGGGGCTCCGGCCTTTCTGTTTTGTTCGATGATGGCGCTCGCAGGCTTTTCAGGCCGAGCGCCGTGTGCAGCGGGCGCTCATTGCCACTTGAAGACTTGCACCAGCGCCGGCGTCAGGATGATCACGAACAGCACCGGCAGGAAGAACAGGATCATTGGCACGGTGAGCTTCGGCGGCAGGGCTGCGGCCTTCATCTCGGCGGCGGACATGCGCTGGTCGCGGCTTTCCTGGGCGAGCGTGCGCAGCGCCGTGCCCAACGGTGTGCCGTAGCGCTCGGCCTGGATCAGCGCCGTCGAGACCGATTTCACGCTTTCGAGGCCGGTGCGGAGCGACAGGTTCTCATAGGCGATGCGGCGATCGGTCAGATAGGAGAGCTCGGCCGTGCAGAGCGCGAATTCCTCCGCCAGCGGCACCGACTGATTGCCGATCTCGCCCGCGACCTTGCGGAAGGCATTTTCGATCGACATGCCGGATTCGACACAGATCAGCAGCAGGTCGAGCGCGTCCGGAAAGGCCAGCCGCATCGAGGCCTGTCGCTTGGTGGTCTGGTTCGACAGAAAGATTTCGGGCGCCTTAATGCCGAGATAGGCGCCGGCGATTCCGATAGCGATCTTGATCGTGAAGCTCAGGCCGAAACCGTTGATCACGAAGAGGTAGAACAGCGTGAACAGGAACAGCGCGACGGGCGCGGCAAGGCGGAAGAACAGGAAGGCGATCTCGGCCTGCGGGCCGCGATAGCCGGCCATGGCGAGCTGCTTCTTGGCGTTCTCGGTGCCCAGCCAGTCGCCGAGCTTGAAGCGCTCCACGACGCGCCGCATGTAGGCTTTCGGCTCCTGGCGCAGCGAGACCTTCTCGTTCTGCCGGTTGAGCCGTTCGCGCTCTCGGGCGCGGATCTTCTCGCGCTCGGTCGCGACGTTCTTCATCCGCTTCTGGAGGTTGTTGCCCTCGGTCAGCGGGATCGCGATCGTCAGCACGGTCGCTGCCGCCGCCACGGCGGCCAGCAGCGCCAGCATGAACTGCGGATTGGTGACGCTGGAGACGATCTGGGAAATCATCGCGGCCTCAGATGTCGAAATTGATCATCTTGCGCATGACCAGAACGCCGATCAGCATCCAGATCCCGCTCGCGACCAGCGCGAACTTGCCGGCCTGGGTCAGCCAGAGAAGTTCGATATATTTCGGCGTGGTGATCCAGACGAGCACGCCGACCGTGGGCGGCAGGGCGCCGATGATCGCCGCGGAGGTCTTGGCCTCGGTCGAGACGGCCCTGATCTTGTCGCGCATCTTGCGCCGCTCGCGCAGCACGCGCGAGAGGTTCCCGAGCGTCTCGGAGAGATTGCCGCCGGTCTTCTGCTGGATGGCGATGACGATGCCGAAGAAATTGGCCTCGGCGCAGGGCATGCGCTCGTAGAGCTTGATGGCGGCTTCTGCCAGCGGCAGGCCCAGCGCCTGCGACTCGATCATCAGCCGGAACTCGGTTTTGACCGGCTCCTGCGCCTCGCTGGCGATGATCCGCAGGCAGTCATTGACGGGCAGGCCCGCCTTGATGCCGCGCACGACCACGTCGAGCGCATTCGGGAACTCGACGCCGAACGCCTTCAGGCGCCGGTCCTTGCAGCGCTTCAGGAACCAGGCGGGCATGCCGAAGCCGCCGATGAAGAGGCCGGCGAAACCCAGGATCCAGCTGGCGCTGAGGATCCAGAGCACGAGCCCCACGATGATCGCGATCGTCGCGCTGATCACGTAGTACTTCTTGGGCGTCCAGGAGAGCCCCGCCTGGGCGATGCGCTGCTCGAGCGAGACCTTGTTGCGCGCATTCTCGCGGTTCTCGATCTCCTTGAGGCTCTGCGCGATCTGGCCGCGCTTGTTGCGCGCCTGGGCTTCCCGGTCGATGCCGCGGACCGCGCTCGGGCCGGCGAATTCCTTACGGCGCTTCTCGGCACGCTTTTCGCCGCTGAGCGTCGGGTAGAGCAGGGCGTAGACCACGCCGCCGACGGCAAACATGGCCAGGAGCGCGACCGCGAGCGTGCTCGTGTTCATGGCTGGAACCCCGATGAGACCCTGCGCTCAGATGGCATTGCTGACGCCTGCCTCCTCGAGCTGGTCGAGGGCGGCCGCGAGGCGCTGCTCCTCGCCGAAATAGCGGGCGCGCTCCCAGAGGCGCGGGCGCCCGACGCCGGTCGAGCGATGGCGGCCGATCAGCTTGCCAGCCGCGTCCTCGCCGACGATGTCGTAGAGCATCAGATCCTGGGTCGTGATGACCTCGCCTTCCATGCCCATCACTTCCGTGATGTGGGTGATCCGGCGCGAGCCGTCGCGCAGGCGCTGGGCCTGGATGATGACGTCGACCGAGGAGCACAGCATCTCGCGCAGCGTCTTCGAGGGCAGCGAGAAGCCGCCCATGGTGATCATCGATTCGATACGGCTCAGGCACTCGCGCGGCGAGTTGGCGTGGAGCGTGCCCATCGAACCGTCATGGCCCGTGTTCATCGCCTGCAGGAGGTCGAAGGCTTCCGGCCCGCGTACCTCGCCGACGATGATGCGTTCAGGGCGCATGCGCAGGCAGTTCTTGACGAGATCGCGCATCGTCACCGCGCCCGTGCCTTCGAGATTGGGCGGGCGGGTTTCGAGGCGCACCACATGCGGCTGCTGGAGCTGGAGCTCGGCGGCGTCCTCGCAGGTGATGACGCGCTCGTCATCGTCGATATAGTTGGTCAGGCAGTTGAGCAGCGTCGTCTTGCCCGAGCCCGTGCCGCCCGAGATGACGATGTTGCAGCGGACGCGGCCGATGATCTTCAGGAGCTCGGCGCCGGGCGGCGAGATCGCGCCGAACTTGACGAGCTGGTCGAGCGTCAGCTTGTCCTTCTTGAACTTGCGGATGGTCAGGGCCGGTCCGTCGATCGCCAGCGGCGGGGCGATGACGTTGACGCGCGAGCCGTCGGCGAGGCGCGCGTCGCAGATCGGCGAGCTTTCGTCGACGCGCCGGCCGACCTGGCTGACGATGCGCTGGCAGATGTTCATCAACTGCGCGTTGTCGCGGAAGCGGATATTGGTGAGCTGAATCTTGCCGGCGGTTTCGATGAAGGTCCGGCCCGCGCCGTTGACCATGATGTCGGCGATGTCGTCGCGCGCCAGCAGGGGCTCGAGCGGCCCGTAGCCCAGCACGTCGTTGCAGATGTCGTCGAGCAGTTCCTCCTGCTCCGCGATCGAGAGCACGACGTTCTTCAGCGAGATGATCTCGTTGATGATGTCGCGGATTTCCTCGCGCGCCGATTCGGAGTCGAGCTTCGCGAGCTGCGACAGATCGATGGCCTCGATCAGCGCCCCGAAGATCATGCTCTTCATCTGGTAGTAGTCTTCGGAGCGCGGGGCCGTCTCGGCGACCTGCGCGACCTTGCGCTCCTCGATCGCGACGGGCGCGGTCTCGAGCTTGCGCGGCGCGGCCGGCGCGGCCGCGGGAATTCTTGCGTTCAGATTGGGCGCGGTGCCTGCGCCTGCGGATCGCTTGCCGAACATCTCAACACTCTCCCGCCCGTTCCGGGCCGGTATCCCGCCTGGCGTCCGGGCGTCTCCCCGTCATCGTCGGTCCCGGTCCGTCACGAGGCCTTGCGGCGCTTCAGCTTCGCGACGAACGGTTCGAGCAGGCTGCGCCGGCTCCGCTTGGCTTCTCCGCGTCCGGTCAGGGCGCTGGCGATCTGGGTGAAGGCCTCGGTCGCCTTGCTGCTGGCCTGGACCTCGGCGATCATCTGGCCGTTATTGGCGGCCGTGCCGAACAGCTGGGCGTCGAAGGGAACCGTGCTGAGCACGTCGATGCCGAGCGCCTTGGAGAACTCTGCGGTGCTGATCTCCGGCCGCTTAGGCACGCCGACGCGGTTGAGGACGAGCCGGGCGATGGCGTCGTTCGGCCGGGAGGCGCGCGACAGGTCGACCAGGTTCTTGGCATTGCGCAGGGAGGCAAGCTCGGGCTCGGCCACGATGACGATCTCGTCGGCGCCGAGCACCGTGCGCTTCACCCAGGCATTCCACTGGTGCGGCACGTCCAGGATGATGCAGGGCACGCTGGCACGCAGCAATTCGAGTAGCTGTTCGAACGCATCCTCGTCGAGATCGACCGTCCGGTCCAGCACCGCCGGGGCCGCGAGCAGCGCGAGATTGTCGCTGCAGCGCGACAAGAGCCGGTCCAGCAGGTTGGAGTCGAGGCGCTCCGGCGCGAACACCGCTTCCGCGATACCCTGCGGCGGGTCCTGGTTGAAGTTGAGTCCGGCCGTGCCGAAGGCGATGTCGAGATCGACGATCACGGTCGAGGCGTCGAGATTGCGCGCGATCGCCCAGGAAAGGTTGTGCGCGATGGTCGAGGCGCCGACGCCGCCCTTGGCCCCCATGACCGCGATGACGCGGCCGAGATTGCGGGCTTCCGGGGCGATATAGAGCTCCGACAGCGTGCGCAGGACGTCGAGAGGCTCCAGCGGCGCAATGAGGTACTCGCTGACGCCACGTCGGATCAGGTCGCGATAGAGCTGGACGTCGTTGACATGGCCGATGACGACGACCTTGGTGCCGGCGTCGCAGCTTTCGGACAGGATTTCGAGATGCGCCACGAGCGTCGCCGGGTCGGCGACCGTCTCGATGACGATGATGTTGGGCGTGGGCGCCGCGCGGAAGGCCTCGACGGCGGCCGCCGGGCCGCCCATCTGGATGCGGGCATGTGCCTTGTCCATGCGCCGGTCGGCGACGGCGGCCTGCATGGTCGCAGCGACGGCCGGCGTTTCGCAAAAGGCCTGCAGCGTGATGCGCGGCAGGGGCGCGATGATCTCGTCGCTCGGCAGTTCGGCGATCGGGCTCTCGTGGGGATCGGCCTGCATCAGTTGCTGCCCCCGACCGTGGAGTTGATCTGCGGCGTCGCCTGCCGGTACTGGGTCGAAGGATCGCGACCCTCGCGGATCTTGGCGATGGCGCCCATGCGCTTGACCATGTCCGGGCGGCCCTCTTCACGCGACCGGACGAGATCGATCGGGTCGGCGACCTGCGCCGCCAGTGTCGCCTGCGAGGCGCAGCCGAGATTCCAGTAGGGCGCGTTCGAGGACGAGAACCGGAACTCGGAGCTGCCAAGGTCGGTCGGCCATTGCCCGCAATTATGCGGCAGGCCCGCCTGGAGCGAGGCGAAGGTCAGGCGGATCGGGGAGGCTAGGCCGGGGTCCTGGACGGGATAGCTGCGCACGCTGAGGGCGTTGGGCGAGACGCCGCCGCGCGCCAGAGCTGCCCGGATGCCGCTGAGCGTGTCATGGGTGGCGTAATCGCGGCGAGCCCCGGTCGGGACCTCCGCCACGAGACCTCCCTTGCCGGAGCGGCGGAATTCGCGGGCGAAGCCGGCGACATCCTCGGCCTGCCTGGCGTCGAGCGTGCCGCCGTTGCGCCCGACGAAGACGTCGAGCGAGCGCGGCGCGTCGCGCAGCACGATCGGGTGCCGCTCGCGGACGTCGTCCGGCCCGAAGGCGAGGGTATCGGCCTCGGCCGTGCGCTTGGCGCAGCCGCCGAGGAGGGCGCCGAGCGCCAGCATGGCGACGACCAGGTGCGGTCCTGTCGAGGCGATCCGGGAGGAAACCGTCATGGTCGGGCCATCCATCATCGTTGTCACCGGGGCTCAGTCGGCGATGAAGCCGACGCGACCCTTGTAGGCCTGGGGAACCGGCCCGCCGCCGCTGCCGTAGATCTTGTTGAGCCGCCCGAGCAGGATCGCCTGGGAATCGTGCGCCTCGACGAAGCCGTCATCCGGCCGCTGGATTTGGTTGGGCTGCATCGGCTTGGCGATATAGGGCGTGACCATGATCATCAGCT
This sequence comes from Allobosea sp. MMO-172, assembly GCF_037147855.1. NCBI lineage: Bacteria > Pseudomonadati > Pseudomonadota > Alphaproteobacteria > Hyphomicrobiales > Alloboseaceae > Allobosea > Allobosea sp. MMO-172. Next base: position 131,793 of record NZ_JBBCUM010000006.1, read on the forward strand.
CGGTCTCCTCGCGCTGATAGTCGCGCGAGCGGAACAGCGTGCCGATGATCGGCAGGTTCATCAGCCCGGGCAGGCCGTTGATCGACTGCTTCGAGACGCGCTGGATCAGGCCGGCCGTTGCCAGCGTGCCGCCCGAGGGCAGCTCGACCGTGGTGTCGGACTTGCGGACGCGGAAGGCGGGGACGTTCAGGGCTTCTTCATTGGCGCCGTTGAAGCGGAGTTGGTTCTCGAAATCGAGCTCGGTGACTTCCGTCGCGATGCGCATGCTTATCTTGTTGTCGGACAGCACGATCGGCGTGAAGTTGAGCGCGACACCGATCGGCTTGTACTCGATCTGGATCTGGCAGCTGCGCCGGTTGAAGACATCGTACGAGCAGTTCTGGCCCTTCGGCACCGGAACTTCGCCGCCGGCGGTGAATTTCGCGCTCTCGCCCGAGATGGCGGTGACCGTCGGCTCGGCGAGAACGCGTGCCATGCCGGCACGCTCGAGCGCGCGCAGCGTGAAGTTCTGGGTGTTGCCGAGGCCTGCGCCGATCGCGGTCGCCGAAAGCTGCTGCGGCTGGAGGGGGAACGGGTTCTCGATCGACGGCGTCACCGAGAACTTGCCGAGCTTCCACTCGCCGGTCGAGTTGATGCCAAGCTGCTTGATCGCCTTGCGCGAAATCTCCGATACCGTGACTTTCACCATGACCTGATCGCGATCACGCAAGGTCAGCGAGTTGATCACCGTCCCGCTGCGCCAGGAGGAGGCACCGCCGACGAAGGCCTTGGCGATGTCGACGGCCTGCGTCGCTTCCGAGGCGTTCGGCACTACTCCGACGAGCAGGATCGAATCGCCGGCCGGCTTGATGTCGATCTGCGAGTTCGGCAGCGCAGTGCGCAGCGTCTGCCTGAGCACGTTGAGGTCACGCCCGACATTGATGTCGAGCGCGGTGATCTGCTGCCCGTCGCCATCCATCACGAACATCGAGGTCGAGCCGTCGGCGATACCGATGATGAAGAGCTTGCGCGCCGTCCGGACCACCGCGTTGGCGACCTTGGGATTGGCGACGAAGACCTCCTTGGCGTCGCGCGGCAGCTCGACGATGAGCGAGCGGCCGATCGAGAGATCGAGCCGGCGCGAGATCGCGTATTCGCTCGATCCGACATTCAGGACAGGCGCCGGGCCGCTGCCGGTGGACTGGGCGCCGGCGGTGCCGGCGGCCAAGGCTAGCGTGAGGGCCGTGGCGATGCGGAGGGAGGATCTGATCATGGCTTCACGCTCTTCGAGGTGACACCGTAGCGCACGAGGGTCATCGAGTTGTCGGCCTGGGCGGGAGGCGCCGTCTCTCCGGCGTCCTTGAGGCTGCGCAGCGCCAGCGAGAGCGTGCCGGCTTTCTGGCTCTGGGCCAGGATCGCGACCTGTGCTGGATCGACTTCGAGGGTCGCGGTCTCGCCGACCACGACCTTCTCGCCGTTGCGCTCCTGCACGTTCTGGCCGACGGCCAGGACGCGGATATTGTACAGAATGGTTTCGCTGACATAGGCTTCCGACTTGCCGCTTGTTTCGTCGCGCCAGGTGGAGACCACGTCGGCGCGGTCGTTGGGCAGGATGAAGCCGCCCGCCGTGTTGGCGCCACGGTTGTCCGTGCTGATCGCGACGGCCCGCTTGCCCGAGGGCAGGACGGCCGAAAGGAAGCCGGTTCCGTCGGTCTTGATCAGCTTCTCGCGGCGGATCGGCTCAGCGCCGAGAATGGCATAGCGCGCCACCTGCCCGGTGATCTCCTGCTCGGCCTCGGGGGCTTCGTCCTTGCGGATGATACCGGTCGGCACGCTCGCCAGCGGCCAGTCGAGCCAGCGCAGGTCGGCGGCCGACACCGTGTTGCCGATCGGGATGTCGGAGGCCGCCACCAGCACCGGCACGGTCGGGGCCGCCTCGATCTTCGCCGGCTCGGGAGCCTGGGACGGTCTCTGGACGAGCAGCGCCGCGCCGAGCCCTGCCACCAGCGCGACCGCGAGAATGATGATGCGTGCGGGACTCATGGACGAACGATCCTCAGCCAAGCGTGATTGGCTCTCGATCCGGATCGTCGGTCGGAAACGTCAACTTATGGTTAATCGGTCGTATATTTTTTTAGGCCGCTGACGTTGCGGCCGGTCATCCCTCAGAGGCCGATCCCGGCATGCCAGATCGTGGTTTCCGGCAGGATGAGGAGCGCCGCGAAAGCGAGCGCGATGCCGTAGGGGACGCCCTCGTTGGCAGCGTGCAGGCGGCGCAGCCACGGCCATTTCTCCATACGAGCCGGCAGGGGACGCGAGCGCAACATGAGGATGATCATCGTCAGGAGGCCGCCGAACAGGCCGGAGATCATCAGATAGGGCATGAGCTGGTCGAAGCCGAACCAGAGCGCGGTGGCTGCGGCGAGCTTGGCATCGCCGCCGCCGATCCAGCCCGCTGCGAACAGGCCGAACGCGATCGCGAGGACGAGGCCGCCGGCGGCTAGATGCCAGCCGATCTCGGACAGGGTCAGGCCGAGCAGGAGGGCGCAAAGCCCGAACGATCCGACGAGGAGGAGGCAGAGCCGGTTCGAGATCGTCATGGAAACCAGGTCGCTCGCGGCCGCATAGGCCATGGCGAACGGGAAAATCACCAGCAGGACGATCAACGACAGCGACATGGCATGATCCGATCAGGAACCCGGCTGATACTGGCACCGATCCATCACCAAAGCCTTACGGCCGTGGCGAGGGGGCGCTGAAAGCAGAAAGCCCCGGCAGGCCGGGGCTTTCCAAGGCATAGCGAAGTGATCTCACTTCAGCTTGTTGGAGACCTCGGTGAAGGTCGAAATGAGCTTCGTGCCGATCGTGGTCATCGCGGTGATCGCGGCGACGGCGATCAGGGCGGCGATCAGGCCGTACTCGATGGCGGTGGCGCCCGACTCATCCTTGACGAAGCGCTTGAAAACGTTGGTCATGCTGGAACTCCTTTACACCACGGTTTGACGGCTGCCTGTGCTCTGAAGTGGCTTCGGTCAGCGACAGGAGTGACACTAGCGCCCTCGTCTTGCTGATCGGTTAAACGGATAGAAGAATTGGCCGCTTTCTTCAGGCGTTATTTCTGTAGTTAACGCTCGATTTAACAGGCATAAATTCAACGGCAGCTTATGAATAAAGTTCGGCTCAAGCGAAATTGACGGTAAACAGGCCGTTTAACGAATTTGATAACATCGATTTAGTTTCCGAGGTGTCGGAAGTTAACGATAGTTGGCGCGGATGTTCCGCTGCGACAAGTTGCGGCCGGCAGCGCGAAATCGCTGCCATAGGCGCGCTTAGGGTTTGATTCATCATTTTGGGCTTCACTGGCAGGGTCCAAAAGCTTGAGGCGCTGCCATGTTGATCATCCGTGCTCTCGAAGGGCGCCGCTGGCTCAGCCTCCGGGCGGCTGCGACGGCCCTCGCGATCGCCGCCAGTGCAGGCGCCGGGGCCGCACCGCAGCGCGCACAGTCCGATGCCGTCATCGTCACCGTCGATCACGCCAAGGTCGTGCGCCTGCCGGAGAAGGCGCAGACGGTGGTGGTCGGCAATCCCGCCATCGCGGATGTCTCCGTGCAGCGCAACGGCGTCATGATCGTCACCGGCAAGAGCTTCGGGGAGACCAATCTGATCGCGCTGGATGCCAACGGGACGCTTCTGGCTGAATCGCTGGTACGGGTCGGCAAGGCTTCCGATGCGGTCCTGACCGTTCAGCGCGGGATGGATCGCGAGAGCTACGCCTGCAACCCCGATTGCCAGCCTTCCATCCAGATGGGCGACGAGACCAGGTTCTTCTCGAGCGCCACGGGTCAATCGGCCGCGCGCAATGCGTTGGCGAACACCGCTGCGCGGAACTGACGGCCGGCTTCGGTCGTCTATCAGGTACGCGCGCGAGGGCGCGTATGCACGAGGCGGATGGGATCGGCCATGGTTAGCGAAAGCTTCATGGTGCTTCGGGCTGGCTGGCGGCGCCCCTAACCGATCTGAAATTCTTTTGCCGTAGGGATTTGGTTCAGAACCGAAGCTCGACGGGGCAACCGGATGTTCGACCGACCGCAACAGATTTCCTCGCCTGACGCCGGAACACGGCGCTGCCGCGCCGACAGGTTGCTGTTCCGGCGCTTTCGTCGCTCCCAGAACGGGGCGGCGGCGGTCGAATTTGCCTTCGTCGCGGTCCCGTTTTTCGCGCTTCTCTTCGCGATTTTCGAGCAGGCTCTGATGTTTTGGACCAATCAGGTCCTGGAAGAATCGCTCTCGCAGGTCTCCCGCTCCCTGATCACGGGGCAGTCCCGCTCCATCTACACGGCCTCGACCGGTGCAGCGAACGCAGCGAAGTTCCGCGACGACGTCTGCGCCCAGGCGCCAATGGGGCTGATCGACTGCTCGAAACTATCCATCGACGTCCGGGTCTTCGCCAATTTCGCGGCCGCCAGCTCGGGAGCGGCCGCCAGCAACCCCCTGGCGGGCGGCAACCTCAATACGAGCAGCTTCTCCTACACCCAGCCGCAGAAGAACGACATCGTCGTGGTGCGTGCGGTGCTGGACTATTCGCTCTTCCTGACCAGCTGGGCCTCGACCTCCCTGGCGAATATCGGGAGCGGACGGCGCGGCATCGTCGCGAGCACGGCCTTCCGGGCTGAGCCGTTCGTTTGACGTCGGTGGCAGGGATGACGGACATGCAGAGAAAGACGACCCTGCCGCTCTGGCGCCGCTTCTGCCGCGATCGCGAAGGCGTGGCGCTCGTCGAGTTCGCCATGGCGCTGCCGGTGATGCTCGTCGCTTATCTCGGGACGGTCGAGGTTGCACAGCTCGTCATGATCAACCGCAAGGTCACGCAATTGACCTCGGCCCTGGCCGACCTTACGGCGCGCGTTCAATCCGTCGCGCCTGCCGATGTCGAAAACATCTTCGATGCCGCGCAGACGATCCTGATGCCCTATGATCCCGGTAATGCCCGCATGGTCCTCGCCAGCGTCGTGGTCGACGGGTCCGGCGTGGGGCGGGTCTGCTGGAGCAATCAGCGTAACGGAACCGCGCTGGCCCGGGGAGCGACGGTCACGCTGCCTGACAGTGTCAAGGTCGCCAACACCTCCGTGATCATGGCGCGCGCGAGCTACGATTATACCCCCGCCATCGGCTATGTCCTCACCGGGGCGATCGCGCTCGGCGACGATCCGATCTACGCGCGCCCGCGCAACGGCCTGGCCGGCGGTACATTGAGCATCGAGCAGGTCAAGCGAACCAATGCCGATGCCTGCCCGACATTCTGAGCGCTGCGTGACAGGGCGATCCTGACGGGGGCTTACCAGCGTCTTCGTCCGGAAACCTGCGCGGTCGGCCTACGGCTTCAGCCGCGTAGCACCATCCGCCCGGTCTGGACTTCGTAGCCCTGCAGCTTGCCGAGGAAGGAGTTGCCCAGCAGGCTCATCGAGAGTGCGCCCTCGGGCAGGACCACCGCCTCCACGTTGCGCACGACGATATCGCCGAGCCGGATCTCGCGCAGCGTCGTCCGGAAGCCCACGACTGTTCCGTTGGCGGTGCCGAGCATCATCTTGCGCGTGGAGGCATCTCTCCTGATCCCGAGCGCGCGGGCATCGGCCGCGGTCAGAGCCACGATGCTCGCGCCGGTATCGACCATCATCTTGACCCGGTAGTTCTCGACCGTCGGGTGCACGATATAGTGTCCGCGATAATCGGCAGCGACGGCGAGCGTCGAGAGGGTGCGCGGCCCCGGAGCCTTCTGCTCCGAAGTCGCGACCGCGACGGCTGGCGCCGGGTTCGTCAGGCGCGGGGCGATCAGCTGCGTATAGGACAATGCCCCGACAGTCGCGGCTCCGGCCACGCTCAACGCCCAGGTCAATGGAGATGTCGTCACGGCCCCTCCGGTCCCTCTGCCGGTTCGGCCACGATGAGGGAGAGAGCCCTGACGAAGGGTGAAGAGGTTGCACGCATTTGCGCGCAACCGGGGCGCGAAGGGCGAGGCGAATGCCGACAGGCTTAATCCGGTCTTACCGCTCCGGCTGGTCTGCGAGCGTGGCGGCCAGCGCCGCGATGTCGGCGGCGAAGGGAATGCTCGGCTGGGCACCCCGTCGCGTGCAGGCGAGCGATCCGGCGGCGAGCCCGTCGTGCAGCGCAGCACGCATGTCCTTGCCGGCGGCCAGCGCCGCGGCGAAGGCGCCGGTAAAACTGTCGCCGGCCGCGACCGTGTCGACGACCGCGACCTGCGGGGCGGCGAGGCGATGGCGAATTCCGCCGGTCCAGGCGACGACCCCGGCCGCTCCCAGCGTCGCGACCGTGGCGATGCCGCGCTCGCCATCGAGCCGGCGCGCGATCGCATCGGGGTCCTGCTCCGGCCAGCCGAGCGCCTGCGCAAGCACCAGGGCCTCGTGCTCGTTGACGACCAGAAGGTCGAGCAGGTCGAGCAGCGCGGGCGAGGGCGCTTCGGCCGGGGCAAGGTTGAGGATGACGCGCCCGCCTGCCTGTTTCACGGCGAGCGCCGCCGCGAGACAGGCTTCCTCGGGAACCTCGCGTTGCAGGAGCAGGATATCCTCCCCCGCGAGCTCGAGCTGCCGCAAGGCATCCGGCCGCACGACGGCATTGGCGCCGGCCGCGACGATGATCTGGTTGGCGCCCTCGCGATCCGTCGCGATGAAGGCGGCGCCGGTCGGCGCGTCGACCTGTGCGACATGATCGAGATCGACGCCGTCGGCGCTGAGCAGCGCCAGCGCGGTATCGCTGAATCTGTCCCGCCCGGTCGCGCCGACGAGCACGACATCCGCGCCGGCACGTCGCGCTGCGAGGGCCTGGTTCGCGCCTTTGCCGCCGGGATGCAGGGCATAGCCCGGTCCGAGCACGGTCTCGCCCGGGCCCGGCAGGCGCTCCACCGGCGTCACGAGGTCGATATTGATCGAGCCGAAGACGATGATCATGCCGGCAGATCCGCCGCGAGCCGCCGGACGCCGGCGACGAAGGCGGCCTCGGGCGAGACGATCTTGATGGCATGGCCGCGCGCCTGCAATCCGGCGCCATAGCTCTCGGCCAGGGCTCCGTCCGCGACGAGATGGATGTCTTGCCCCTTGCCGAACAGGGCTTCGGCGCCGGCGATCTCCTGCCCGACCAGCAGCGCCGAGAGATAGGGGCCGACCGCGCCGCCTGCCATCCGGCCGGCGAGAATCTCGGTGCGGGCGGCGAAGGCGGTGTTGAGCAATCCGCCCGCCCGGCCCGCGGCGGCGCGGCCGCGCGCGGCACCGTCGGCCGCATCCGCTTCGGAGGGAGCTTCCGCCAGCCGGGCGAGGATCGAATCGTTGCGCAGGAGCCCGTAGACCTCGCCGGTCATGAAGCTGGCGAAGCGGGTGATGCGGCCCTGCCTGATCTCGGCCCATTTCGAATGGGTGCCGGGCAGGCAGGCGATGCCGTCGCCCAGGCCGAGCCCGACGATCAGCGTCTCCTCGCCGCGCATCACGTCGAAAGCGCCGTCGTCGCAGCTCAGGCCGGGCAGGATGGTCGCCGTCGTCTGCCCATCGAGCTCGGCCTTGATCGCGGCGGCGGCGATCTCGGCGGGCGAGGCCGGGCAGGGAACATAGCGCGCCTCGATCCAGCCGTTGCGGCTGCCGACCATGCCGGCGAGCACGATTGCGGCGTCCGGCGCGGCTTGCCGGAAATCGCCGGCAAGCTCGGCGAAGGCTTCGGGATAGCCGCCGGCCGGAACCGACTGGATGCCGCGATCGGCGATGCGCCGCTCCAGGACCTCGCCCGTCTCCGAGATCAGGAAGGCGCGCGCGCGGGTCGTGCCCCAGTCGAGCGCGATCAGAGGTTTGGGCATGGCAGAATCCGAGGCGGTATCACATGGGTGGACCGCCACGCATCCGACAGGACGAGGGGCGATCTAAGGCGCGACTGTCTCCGTCGTGCTTCGCCCGGTCAAGGGCCGGCGGTTGGAAGCCTTGTGCAAGGCTCGACTTCCCGGCAACCCTGCGGTTCGGGATCACGCGGACGAATCGGACAAGCCGGATGCTCGAACTGCAAGCGGGCGGCCTCGACGCCGTCATCCATCCCGAGATGGGCGGCATCGTCTCCTGCCTGAACTGGTGCGGGCCGGATGGGCGGCGCCATGACGTGCTTTACCCGCCTGCCGGGCGGCAGTCGGGCACGGCCTCGCCGAATTTCTTCGGGACCTGGGCGCTGCTGCCCTTCGCCAACCGCGCCTTCGGTTGCGTCGTCGACGATGGCGAACGGCGTTTCCTCGTGCCGCGGAACGATCCCGGCGGCGCCATTCACGGCTTCGGCTGGCAGGCGGCCTGGGAGGTGCTGGAGTATGACCGCGGTCATACCGTCCTCGAACACCGCCGAACCGACGGCCCGGATCCCTATCGCTACCGGGCGCGGCAGGAAGTCATCCTCGACGAAGCCGGTATGACCATCCGGATGGCGATCATCAACGAGGCGGAAACGGCACTACCGTTCGGCATGGGTCATCATCCCTGGTTTCCCTGTGCCGCCGACACGCGCCTCGTCATGCGCAGCACCGGCGCGCTGGTCTTCGGCGACGCCTTCCGCGCGACGGGCCAGCAGGCCTTCGCCGATGGCGGCCCCTATGCCCAAGTGCATCCTTTCCGCGCGGAGACCGTGACGGCCTGGAGCTTCCTTGGCTGGGACGGCACGGCCCGGATCGAGACGCCCTCGGCCGGCATCGCCATCACCCTGACCGCGAGCGACAATCTCGACTGCCCGGTGGTCTGGGCGCCGGCCGGCGCGGATTTTCTCTGCGTCGAGCCGCAGAGCCATGCCATCGGCGCACCGAGCGAACCGCCGGCGCGGGCGGCGGCACCGCTCCGGCGTCTGGCGCCGGGCGAGATGCTGGAAGGCTGGCTCAGGATCGTGCCTGAGGCGATCTAGCGCTTCGAGTCTGGTTGGTTACTCCCTGAGCCCTCATCCTGAGGAGCCATTCCCTCGGGAATGGCGTCTCGAAGGATGTTTCAGGAGGCTCCCTAACCCTCTGGACCATCCTTCGAGACGCCGCTGACGCGGCTCCTCAGGATGAGGGCTGAGTTTCAAAACGAGCTCTCAGCGCCAGCCGTAGCCGCTCGGATAGTAGGGCTGGTAGCCATACGCTCCGGCCGGCAGGGCGGGACGGAGCAGGATCTGGCCGCGCGCCGCTTCCCAGCCGCCGCCGCGACGCTGCTGGGCGACGCTCGTCGCCTGATGGCGCTGCTTGGCCTTGGCGAGGGTCTGCTTGGACGCGCCCGCCTTCGCGAGCTTGGCCTTCGACGGCGACGAGGCCTTGGCGAAGCGCGAGAGATTGTCGGGCGCGGCGCCGTGCAGCGCGATCTTGGTCTGGCCGGAGCCGTGCTTCTTCACCAGCGCGAAGAGCTTGGCGGCATTGGCCGGGTGCAGGCGGATGCAGCCATGCGAGGCCGGGCGGCCGAGCGCGCCGACCGCCGTGGTGCCATGGATCGCATAGCCGCCGCGGAAGAACACGGCATGGGGCATCGCGCCGCCATATTTGCGCGAATACCAGTTCTTCTCGAGTCGGGTCGGGCGGTAGACGCCGTTGGGCGAACGGAAGCCCTTGCGGCCTGACGAAATCTTCCAGTCGTAGACCTCGCCGTCGGTGGTGGTCACCGACATGCGCTGGGCGACGATATCGACCCTGACATCGACGCCGGCATGGGCGGCACCGGTGAAAGCCGACAGGATGAGGGCGGCCAGAATGCCGAGAACGCGACGCATCACACTCACTCCGAAAGACGCTACTGCTGGATGAGGCGTTATCGAGCTCTGACGGCTGCCGCCCTTGACTCTAGGAAAGCGCCGACGCCACCGGCTTGTAAAGCCGGAAGGCGGAACGTGGTTTCCGACGCTTCAGATCATCGGCAGGGAAGACGGCTTGCGGCCACGCGGGAAGGCCGAGTCGATCCGGGTGATCTCAGCTTCGGAAAGCGCGAGGTTCAACGCGCCCGCATTGTCCTCGACATGCGCGACACGGCCGGCCTTCGGGATCGCGAAGACGCTGTCGTGCCGCGTCAGGAAGGCAAGCGCGACCTGCCGGGGCGTCGCGCCATGGCTCGCCGCGATCTCGGCCAGGACTTGGCCTTGCGCGCTGCCAGCGGCCGGGAAATCGTCATGGCCGAAGGGGCTGTAGGCGACGACGGCAACGCCGTTCCGCTCGCACCACGGGATCACCGCATGCTCGATCGCGCGCTCGCGCAGATGGTAGAGCACCTGATTGCAGGCGATCTTGCCCTTGCCGGCGGCGGCGAGCGCCTCGTCGAGATCGTCCTCGTCGAAATTGCTGACGCCCCAGGACAGGATCTTGCCCTCCTGCTTCAGCGCTTCGAAAGCGGCGAAGGTCTCGGCAAGGGGATGCGGGCCGCGCCAGTGCAGCAGATAGCAATCGAGCCGGTCGGTCCTGAGCTGCTTGAGCGAGCGCTCGCAGGCGGCCTGAACGCCGCGCCGCGAGGCGTTATGCGGCAGCACCTTCGAGACGAGGAAGACCTCGTCGCGCCGGCCTTCGACGGCTTCGCCGATCAGCGCCTCGGCGCGGCCGTCGCCATACATCTCGGCGGTGTCGATATGCGTCAATCCGAGATCGAGCCCGCGCCGGAAGGCGGCGACCGCCTCGCGCCGGTCGCCCTGCTCGCTGTACCAGCTGCCCTGGCCGATCGAGGGGACGAGCGGGCCGGAAGCTCCGAAGCTGCGCTGCATCAGGCTCTCCTCAGTCGACCGCGATCTCGAAACGCTCGTAGCGGATCTCGCCATCATTGTAGCGGATACGCACGAGGAAGCTGTCAGCCCCGCGATAGCCGCGTTTCGACGTGTACTCGAAGGCGAGAGACGGCCCGACCTTGCCGTTGCAATGCTGGAACGGGCCCGGCCCGTATTCGGCCGCGGCCTTGCGCGTCGCCAGCCGGACCTTGCCGTGGCGTGGTGGCTCGGTCAGCACGCCTGACGGGCGCGGGATCGGCCGGCAGCGCTCATCCATCGTCATGAAGGTCTTCTGCAGGAAGGTCCGCTTGCCGGATGCGACCCGCTCCGTATTCTCGGCCTGTCCGGGCCCGGCTCCCTCGGTCGTCACGCAGCCGCCGAGCAGTCCGCAGAGCAAGGTCGCGCCGATGACGGTCAGTCCGGGAACGGGCATGGTTTGTCTCTCTACGTTTCGGCGGGAAATTCGGAACCTGTCGTGTCCCTGTAGAAGCACGTCGTCATCCCGGGCGACCAGAGGGAGACCCGGGATCCATTCCGGAGCGTTTCCGAGACAGGTTCAGGCATGGATCCCGGCTCTTCGCTACGCTCCGGCCGGGATGACCCGCGTTTGCTAGATGCGGTACGGCAGATGATCGTTGATCAGGTCGGCGGCGTGCCGTTATCCGAGAGCACCTCGCCCGCGAGATAGAGCGAGCCGCAGATCAGGATGCGCGGCGGCACGGGCCAGTCGCGCGCGGCGATCGTCCTGAGCGCCTGCTCGACCGAGCTGGCGACCTCGGCGACGAGCCCGGCGCTGCGGGCGGCCTCCGCGACCTCCTCGGCCGGGCGCGCGGCCAGCGAATTATGGATCGGCACGGCGTAGAGCACCTGCGCCAGCCCCTTGAAATGGCGCAGCGTCGCCGCCGCATCCTTGGTCGAGAGCAGGCCGGCGATCATCACCAGCGGCGCCGGGTTGCGGTCGTCGAGATCGGCCATCGCCTGGGCGAGGACGCGCCCGCCATCGGGATTGTGCCCGCCGTCGAGCCAGAGCTCGGCGCGTTCCGGCACGAGCTCGGCCAGCGCGCCGCGCGACAGGCGCTGCAACCGCGCCGGCCAGTCGGCCTGGCGCATGCCGTCCTCGAAGGCGCGGGTCGGCAGGGCGCCATAGCCGGCGGCTCGCAAGGCTGCGATGGCGGTGCCGGCATTGATATGCTGGTGCCGGCCCGACAGGCGCGGCAGCGGCAGGTCGAGCAAGCCGTCCTGATCCTCGTAGACCAGGCGTCCGCCGGCCTCGTGGACGTTGAAATCCTGCGCGCCGATCAGAATCTTGGAGGCGCCGGCGCGCTCGGCCGCGGCTTCCAGCACCGCGGTCGGCTCCGGTTCCTGCGGGGCGATCACGGCCGGGGCGCCGCGCTTGAAGATGCCGGCCTTCTCGCCGGCGATCTTGGTGACGGTGTCGCCGAGATATTCGGAATGGTCGAGCGAGACCGGCGTCACCACCGTGCAGGCCGGATGGGCGATGACATTGGTCGCGTCGAAGCGCCCGCCGAGCCCGACTTCCAGCAGCAGCACATCGGCCGGATGCTCGGAGAAGAGCAGCAGGCCCGCCGCCGTCGTCATCTCGAAGAAGGTGATGGGATCGCCGGCATTGATCGCCTCGCAGCGCTCCAGCGCCTCGACCAGCTTGTCCTCGCTGACGAAGCGCCCGCCGCCGGGCGCGCCCAGCCGGATACGCTCATGGAAGCGCACCAGATGCGGCGAGATATAGACATGGACCGAGAGGCCGGCCGCTTCGAGGATCGCCCGCATGAAGGCGATGGTCGAGCCCTTGCCGTTGGTGCCGGCGACATGGATCACCGGCGGCAGCTTCGTCTGGGGATCGCCGAGCCGCTCGAGCAGGGTCAGGATGCGGCCGAGCGAGAGGTCGATCAGCTTGGGATGCAGCGCCATGAAGCGCGCGAGCAAGGCGTCGGAAGACCCCATGGCGTGACGGCCCCCAGCCGTAAACTATCTCGGACCGCTCAGACCGCCTCGGCCACCGGGCGCGCGGGCTCTGCCGCCTCGTCCTTCACGGTCGGCTGCTTCGTCAGCAGGCGGCCGAGCCGGGCGAGCGTCTCCGGCAGGTCGCGGCGATGCACGACCATGTCGACCATGCCGTGATCCTTCAGGTATTCGGAGCGCTGGAAGCCGTCCGGCAGCTTCTCGCGGATCGTCTGCTCGATCACGCGCGGGCCGGCGAAGCCGATCAGCGCGCCGGGCTCGGCGATATGGATGTCGCCCAGCATGGCATAGGAGGCCGTGACGCCGCCGGTGGTCGGATTGGTCAGCACCACGAAATAGGGCAGGCCGGCAGCGCGCAGGCGGCGCACCGCGACGGTCGTGCGCGGCAGCTGCATCAGCGAGAGGATGCCTTCCTGCATGCGCGCGCCGCCGGACGCGGCGAAGACGACATAGGGCGTCTTCTTGTCGAGCGCGGTTTCGGCGCCCTTCACGAAGGCTTCGCCGGCCGCCATGCCGAGCGAGCCGCCCATGAAGTGGAAATCCTGCACGGCCAGCGTCATCGGCAGGCCCTTGACCCGGCCATAGCCGATCTTGAAGGCGTCCTGCATGCCGGTCTTGGCGCGGGCATCCTTCAGCCGGTCGACATAGCGCTTCTCGTCGCGGAATTTCAGCGGATCGACCGAGACTTCAGGCAGCGCGACGTCGAGCCACTTGCCGTCGTCGAAGGTCAGACGCAGGCGCTCCGGCGCGGTGACGCGCATATGGTGCTCGGAGCCGGGGATGACGTAGCCGTTGGCCTCGACATCCTTGTGGAACACCATCTGCCCGGAATCGGGGCACTTGATCCAGAGGTTCTCGGGGCTCTCGCGCTTGAACAGCGTCTTGATGCGCGGCCGGACGACTTCGGAAATCCAGTTCATCGGATGAATCCCTGATGGGCTTGTCAGCGCTTGCGCGCCGTCACGCCGAAAATGGGGTCGCGCCTGCCGGCGGGCAAGCGACGCGACCATGAACGAAACCTTGGGCTCAGGCCGCCTTGGCGACGGAGCGGATGCCCTTGGCGAGCTCGCTGACCAGCGAGGTGACAGCCGAAACCGTCTTTTCCGTGGCTTTGCCCTGATCGTCGAGCGAAAGGCGGACGCGCTCGACCAGCGCCGAGCCGACGACGACGCCGTCCGCCCGCTTGGCGATGGTGGCGGCATCCTCGGCGGTCTTGACGCCGAAGCCGACCGCGACCGGCAGGTCGGTATGGCGCTTGATCCGCGCGACGGCATCGCCGACCGCGCCGTAATCGGCGATGGCGCCGCCGGTCACGCCGGTGACCGAGACGTAATAGACGAAGCCGGAGGTGTTCTGCAGCACCTTGGGCAGGCGTTTGTCGTCCGTCGTCGGCGTCGCCAGGCGGATGAAGGAGACACCGGCCTTCAGCGCCGGCAGGCAGAGTTCCTCGTCCTCTTCCGGCGGCAGGTCGACGACGATCAGCCCGTCGATGCCGACGCGGCGGGCATCGGTCAGGAAGGCTTCGACGCCATAGGCCCAGATCGGGTTGTAATAGCCCATCAGCACGATCGGCGTGTCATGGCCGGCCTTGCGGAAGCTCTCGACCATGGCGAGCGTCTTGCGCAGCGTCTGGCCGGCCTTGAGTGCGCGCTGTCCGGCAAGCTGGACCGGCACGCCGTCCGCCATCGGGTCGGTGAAGGGCACGCCGAGCTCGATCACGTCCGCGCCGGCTCCCGGCAGGGCCGCGAGGATCGCGCTGGAGGTCTCGAAATCCGGGTCGCCGGCGGTGACGAAGGTCACGAGCGCTGCCCGGCCCTCGCGGGCGCAGGCCTGGAAACGGTTCTGGATGCGGGTCTGGCCGGTCTCAGTCATGCCGCAGCGGTTAGCATGACGCGCGCCGGCTGGCGAGTGGCTTGCGTGCGGCACGCGCCTGCGCCACATCGGCCGGGCATGCGCGCCTTCGACACGCCCCTTCCGATCGACGTTGTTCTCAACGATCTCGCCGCCGCCCTGCAGGCGCGGCCGAACGCCGTTCTGGTCGCCCCGCCCGGCGCCGGCAAGACCACGCGCGTGCCGCTCGCCCTGCTCGACGAGCCCTGGACGAAGGGGGGCAAGCTGATCGTGCTGGAGCCGCGCCGCCTGGCGGCGCGCGGCGCGGCGAACCGGATGGCGCAGACCTTGGGCGAGCGCGTCGGCGAGACCGTTGGCCTGCGTGTGCGTCTCGGTTCGAAGATCGGCCCGAAGACGCGCATCGAGGTCGTGACCGAAGGCGTCTTCGCCCGGATGATCCTCGACGATCCCGCGCTGGACGGCATCGCCGCCGTGCTGTTCGACGAATTCCACGAGCGTTCGCTCGATGCCGATTTCGGGTTGGCACTGGCGCTCGATGCGCAGGGCGGACTGCGCGAGGACCTGCGCATCCTCGTGATGTCCGCGACGCTGGATGGCGCCCGCGTCGCAAAGCTGCTCGGCGATGCCCCGGTGATCGAGAGCGAGGGCCGCGCCTATCCGATCGAGACGCGCTATCGCAGCCGCGACCCGCTGAAGCGCATCGAGGATCAGGTCACCGAGACGGTTCTGCTCGCGCTCAACGAGCAGCCGGGCTCGCAGCTCGTCTTCCTGCCCGGCCAGGGCGAAATCCGCCGCGTCGAGGAGCGTTTGCGCGAGAGATTGCGCGATCCCGCCGTCGAGATCGCGCCGCTCTATGGCGCGCTCGACCAGCGCGAGCAGGATCGCGCCGTGCTGCCGGCGCCGGCGGGCAGGCGCAAGGTCGTGCTGGCCACCGCCATCGCCGAGACCTCGCTGACCATCGAAGGCGTGCGCGTCGTCATCGATTCCGGCCTCGCTCGCGTGCCGGTCTACGAGCCTGATATCGGCGTGACCCGGCTGGAGACCCGCCGTGTCAGCCGTGCGGCCGCCGACCAGCGCCGGGGCCGCGCCGGCCGCACCGAGCCGGGTGTCTGCTACCGGCTCTGGGAGGAGGCCGCGACCGGCGCGCTCGAAGCCTTCGCAAGGCCGGAAATCCTCTCGGCCGATCTCAGTCCGCTCCTGCTCGATTGTGCCGCCTGGGGCGTGGGCGATCCGACGACGCTGTCCTTCCTCGACCCGCCGCCCGCGCCTGCGCTCAAGGAAGCCCGCGCGCTCCTGAGCAATGTCGGTGCGCTCGATGGCGATGGCCGGATCACGCCCGATGGTCGCGCCCTGCAGGCGCTGCCTCTGCCGCCGCGCCTTGCCCGCATGATCGTGGCGGCCGCGCGCTTCGGGCAGGCGGAAGCAGCCGCCGATCTCACTGCCGTGCTGGTCGAGCGCGGCCTCGGCGGCGATGCCATCGATCTGGCTGAGCGGCTGGAGCGCTTCAACCGTGAGCGCGGCGGCCGGGCCGGTGACATGCGCCGCCTCGCCGAAGGTTGGGCGCGCACCGCCGAGCGTAGCCTCGGCAAGGGGCAGGTTTCAGCCAGCGAGGCCCTTTCGGCAGGCCTCCTGCTCGCCTTCGCCTATCCGGACCGCGTCGCCAGGGCGCGTGCGCCGGGCTCCGGCCAGTATCTCCTTGCCAACGGGCGCGGCGGCGCGCTGGAGCCGTCGCAGCGTCTGGCGCGCGAGCCCTATATCGTCGTGGCCGAGATGACCGGTGCCGCCCAGCAGGCCCGCATCATGGCCGCCGCCGCGATCAACGAAGCGGAGATCGCGACGCTCGTCTCCCATGGCCTTGCGCCCTTCGCCATCACGGAGCGCGAGGAAGCGAGTTTCGACCGCACGGCGCGCGCCCTGCGTGTCCGGGCCGTGCGCCGCTATGGCGCGCTGTCGTTGTCGGAACGGCCATTATCCGTTGCCGATAGCCCGGAGAATGCCGAGGCGCTGGCCAAGGGCATCGCGGCGCTCGGCATCAATCTCCTGCCCTGGACCAAGGGGCAGAACCAGTTGCGCGAGCGCGCCGCCTTCCTGCGCAAGGCCGAGCCCGAGGCCGGCTGGCCCGATCTATCGGACGAAGGGCTGGCGCAGGAGCCGGAACTCTGGCTGGCGCCGCATCTTCTCGGCCGCGCCTCGCTCGCCGCGATTCAAGCGTCCGATCTCGATTCGGCGCTGGCAGGGCTGCTGCCCTGGGAGTTGAAGCGGCGGCTCGACCAGGAGGCGCCGACCCATTTCACCGCTCCGACCGGCTCCTCGCTCGCGGTCGACTACGCCGCCGAGGCCGGCCCGACCATCTCCGTGCGGGTGCAGGAACTCTATGGCCTCGCGACGCATCCGGCGCTGGCAGGGGGACGTGTGCCGCTCGTGCTGGAACTGCTCTCCCCGGCGCATCGGCCGATCCAGGTGACGCGCGACCTGCCGGGCTTCTGGCGGGGATCATGGGCGGCGGTGAAATCCGAGATGAAGGGCCGCTATCCCCGCCATCTCTGGCCGGACGATCCCGCTGCCGCCCTGCCGACGACGCGGGCGAAGCCGAGGGGGACGTAAGGCTTTACGACTCCCTCTCCGTCATCCCGGACAAGCCGCGTCAGCGGCGCCGATCCGGGATCCATTCCGGAACAGTTCAGGCATGGATCCCGGGTCTGCGCTTCGCTTGCCCGGGATGACGACGAGGTCGCAGAAAAGCCCTCAATTCCCCATCCGGTCGCGCCATTGCCGCTCGCCGGCGAGGCAGGTCGCGATATTGCCGGACTGCGCCTTGTGGAAGGTCGCGTCGGCGGGCGCCTCGGCGATCTCGCGCAGCAGCTTCGTCTTGGTCGCCTCGACGAACTGGTGCTTCTCGCGGATCGGGATGACGAAGGCGCCGATGCCGGTGATGACGCAATCGGTGTAGTAGGTGTCGAGATTGTCGATGTCGAAGTAGCCGGCCTGTTTCAGCATCACCGGCAGGCCGTTGATGGCGATGCCCTTGGCGCCGGCCTCGTCGCGGGCGGCGGTGACCGGGCGCCCGTCATTGTTGGCGCCGTCGCCGGAGATGTCGATCACGCGACGCATCGCGCTCACATTCGACTGCTCCAGCAACTGCACCCCGAGATCGATCGCGCCCGAGATCGAGGTGCGCCGGCCGCGTCGCGTCGGCGCCTCGCCCAATTCCTCGGCGAAGGCCATGGCCGCAGCCGGGCCGTCGATCACCTTCCAGGGCCGGACGATGTACTGGAAATTGCCGCCGGCCCATTCGAAATAGGTCACGGCGATCTTGCCGATCGCGCCCTTGTTGATGGCGTCGTGCAGCTGTTTCGAGCGGAAGGCCTCGATATAGCCGTTGCGCTGCAGGGCGAGCTCGTCGAGATCCATCGAATAGGAGACGTCGACCGCGAGCACGAGCGCGACATCGACCTCCTCGGGCGGAGCCGCCGTCTGGGCTCTGGGCAGGGCGGGCTGCCAGAGCGCCGCCGCTGCCAGACATGAGAGACCGTACAGCCAACGCCGCATCGCCACCTCCGTCGCCGATTTGCGAGAAGAAGTGTGCGCCCGGCCGGGACGCGCGCCAAGCCGGAAAATCCGGCTAAGGGCGCCTGTTTCGATAGCAAATTCGCGAGCGGGAACCTTAGGCCGCGCGGCGGCCCTCGACGATGCCGATCGCGGCGGCAGCCGCCTCCTCGACGGTGAGCGCCGAAGTGTCGAGCACGACCGCATCCTCCGCCGCCTTGAGCGGTGCGTCGCTGCGGCCGGAATCGCGGGCATCGCGCCGGCGGATATCGGCGAGGATGCCCTCGAAGGTGACGGTCTCGCCGCGTCCGACAAGCTCCTTGTGGCGCCGTGCGGCCCGCACTTCCGGCGTCGCGGTGACGAAGAGCTTGGCCGGTGCCTCCGGGCAGATCACCGTGCCGATATCGCGCCCGTCGAGCACGGCCCCACCGGCTTGCGCCGCGAAGCGCCTTTGCCGGGTCAGCAGGCCGGCGCGCACGGCCGGCATGGCCGCGACCACGGAAGCGGCCTCGCCGATCTCGCGGCCGCGCAGCCGCTCCTCGGGGAAGGCTGTCTCGTCGAAGCTGCCGACGATCGCTTCGGCCGCCACGGCGTCATGGATGTCGTGGCCGGCATCGAGCATCGCGCGCGCCACCATCCGGTAGAGCAGGCCGGTATCGAGATAGGGCAGGCCGTAATGCGCGGCGAGCCGGCGCGCCAGCGTGCCCTTGCCGGAAGCGGCGGGGCCGTCGACGGCGATGACGAGGCGGCCGGCCCGAGCCGCGCTCATCCGATCTGGCCTCCGAGGCCGTTCATCAGCGAGACGAAGCTCGGGAAGCTCGTCGCGATCATCAACCCGTCATCGACCACGACGGGATTCTGGGTGGCCAGCCCCATGACGAGGAAGCTCATCGCGATGCGGTGGTCGAGATGGGTCGCGATCGGCCCGCCGCCGCGAACGGCTGCGCCACCCGAACCCTCGACGATCAGGTCGTCGCCCTCGATCCGGCAGGTCACGCCGGCGGCCTTCAGTCCGGCCTCGACCGCCGCGAGACGGTCGGATTCCTTGACGCGGAGCTCTTGCAGGCCGCGCATCCGCGTCGTGCCCGTCGCGAAGGAAGCCGCCACCGCCAGCACCGGGTATTCGTCGATCATCGCCGGCGCCCACTCCGGCGGCACCGTCACGCCCTTCAGGCTGGAGGCGCGTACGCGCAGGTCGCAGACCGTCTCGCCGCCCTCGTTGGCCTCGCGCTCGACGGTGATGTCGGCGCCCATCTCGCGCAGCGTGGTCAGCAGCCCCGAGCGCAGCGGATTGGTCATCACGCTCTCGATCAGGATGTCCGAGCCCGGCACGATCAGCCCCGCCACCAGCGGGAAGGCGGCCGAGGACGGGTCCGCCGGCACGACGATCGGCGCTGCCTTCAATTCCGGCTGGCCCTTCAGCACGATGCGCCGGCCATGGGCGCCCTCTTGCGTCACGGTGATCTCGGCGCCGAAATGCGCGAGCATCTTCTCGGTATGGTCGCGGGTCGCTTCCGCCTCGATCACGGTGGTCTCGCCCGGCGCAGCGAGCGCGGCCAGCAGAACGGCCGACTTGATCTGCGCCGAGGCGACCGGCGGGCTGTAGGTGATCGGGATCGCCTCCTTCGGGCCGCGCAGGGTCAATGGCACGCGGCCGCCCTCCTGCTGCGAGACGACGACCGTGCCCATCTGCTCGAGCGGGTCGAGGATGCGCCGCATCGGCCGCTTGCGCAGCGAGGCGTCGCCGTCGAAGGTCGTGGTGATCGGGTGCGAGCCGCAGACGCCCATCATCAGGCGCGAGCCGGTGCCGGCATTGCCGAAATCCAGCACGCCGGCCGGTTCGCGCAAGCCCCCGACGCCGACGCCCTGCACGCGCCAGGCGCCGGGCCCGTCATGATGGACGATGGCGCCGAGAGCCCGCGCCGCCGCGGCGGTGCGCATCACGTCCTCGCCTTCGAGCAGGCCGGTGACCTTGGTCTCGCCGATCGCCAGGAGGCCGAAGATCATCGCCCGGTGCGAGATCGACTTGTCGCCGGGAACGCGGACGCGGCCCTTGAGCGGGCCCCCGCGACGGGCGGTGACGGGAACGGGTTCATGGTCGTGGGACACGAGGCGTGGTCTCTGCGGGCTGGCCGAAAGGAATGCAGGAAGGGCCGTAGCATGCCCGCGCGCGATGCGCCAAGGCGAGCGCGTGGTGGCGCGCCGAATCGACGCTCCCGGCCTCCTCAGGGCGGCTTTGCGCAAATCAACATTTGACAGCGCGGCTTACCCCGACTAACGGACGCGCCTGCTTTTCAAAACATGATAGTTGAAGGTCCGACGCAGTGGCGAAACCGGAACTCGGAACGAAGCGCGTTTGCCCGGTCACGGGCCGCAAATTCTATGACCTGAACAAGGACCCGATCGTCTCGCCCTATACGGGCCAGGCTTATCCGCGGGCGATGTTCGAGCCGCAGGCCAAGGCCGCGGCGGCTGCCAAGCCGGAAGCTGACGAGGAAGACGAGACCGAGGCCGCCGATGGCGCCGTCGAGCTCGTCTCGCTCGACGAGGCCGATGCCGAGGCTTCGGAGAAGGAAGCCGTCGTCACCAGCGAGGACGATATCGAGGTCGAGGATGTCGGCGGCGATGACGAAGACGACACCTTCCTCGAAGAGGATGAGGAAGGCGACGACGACGTCTCCGACCTGATCGATGGCGACATCGAAGGCGACGAGGACAACTGATCCACAGCCTCGAAAAAAGATGACGACACGGCGACATTAAGCGCTTGTGTCTTCCGTCCGAGCCGCCTATAGAGCGCTTCGTCGCCGGCAGGGCGGCCCGGACGGAACCGCCGAGGCGGTACCAAATTCCGGTTGATGATCGATCCCCAAGTCGGTCGTCTCGCGTGGGGCCATAGCTCAGTTGGGAGAGCGCTTGAATGGCATTCAAGAGGTCGGCGGTTCGATTCCGCCTGGCTCCACCAAATTTCTCCGAGAGCACTGAACAGGCTGGTGTCTCGGATCACGCTTCGGCGCTGTCCTGATATTCCGAACGCTTCCGGTCGATCTGAAACCTGACGGGATCGCTCTTCGCCGAACCCCGCGAGGTTTCGGGCGGTCTTTCCCAAGGCGGAACCCGGCGGGCGCTCTTCGCTCTGGCGTCATTCCCTCTGGCGCTTCCGTCTGGCTCCGCGGGAAGCCGCGAATCACCCGGCAGCTTGCCGCGCAGGCACTCGCGAATCGCGGCGTGAAAGCCGCCCCGTTGCACGCTCCGTAGAAGGAAGCAGGAATGGCCAAGCGTACGAAATCCAAGGCGCTGGATAGCGAGTTCACCATGTTCGACGTCGTCTATGAGGACGGGTCGAGGACCTCGAACCGGCGCGTTCCGACGTCGTTGCTCGGCGGCCTGGATGGCGATGAGCCCGCCCGGACGGCGATCATGGAACAGGATCAGGTCATCTCGGAGCGGTCGGGCAAGCCGCCCCTGGCGATTGCGACGCTCGTGCGCTCGTCCAAGTCGGCCGCCGAGCCGGACCAGCGCAAGGACGACCGCAAGAAGCGCTCGGCATAAGGCCGGCATCGACGGGGCTTGTCTTTCCTGAGGCGATGAGCGAGCACGCGGCGATGCCGCGCCGCTTGCAGGCGCGATTTGGAGAGCGGTTGGCCTGATGTCGGACCTGCAGAATATCCTGCGCGAGCCGCGCTACGACCTCGTCAAGGCGCCGACGCCGCTGCAGCGCCTCTCCGGCTTCGAGCGCAAGCTCGGCCGTCCCGGCCTCTTCATGAAGCGCGACGACCTGATGGAGATCGGGCTCGGCGGCAACAAGCTGCGCAGCCTCGAATTCTGGCTCGGTGCCGCGCTCCGGGAGCGGGCCGACATCGTCCTCGTCGCCGGCGGAGCGACGTCCAATCTCTGCCGCCTCACCGCCGCTGCCGCAGCGATAGCGGGCCTGGATTGCGTGATCATCCACAATGCCGAGGACAGCCCGGCGAATCGCGAGCGTTCCTTCCTGAACCGGCTGTTCGGCGCGGAAACGCGTTTCATCGGCGTGGTCGGCGAAGACGAGCGCGGAGCGGCGGTGAAGGCTGCTGCCGCGGAGCTGAAGCGACAGGGGCGGGCCCCCTATATCGTCGGCGATGCCGTGCTCGGCGCGCTCGGCTATGTCCTCGCCGCTTTCGAATTGCATGAGCAGTCGCAGAGCGAGCAGGCACCGCTGCGCCATGTCTTCCTCGCGGGATCGATGGGGCCGACCGAGGCCGGCTTCATCTTCGGCAATGCCATGCTCGGCCAGCCCTTCCAGGTCCATCAGGTCAGCGTCGAATACGGGCAGGCCGAGCTGGAGGCCCGCATCCGCCGGATCTACGAGGGTATCAGCGAGCGGACGGGGATCCGGGTCGACCGGCTCGATCAGGCGCCGCTGCACTATCACATGGCCCATCTTGGCGGCGGCTGGGGTGTCCCGACACCGGAATCGGAGGCGGCCATCGTCGCCTTCGCCCGCACCGAGGGCATCCTGGTCGAGCATGTCTATACGGCGAAGACCTGCGCCGGCTTTCTCGATCTGGTTGCGAATGGGGCGATTCCGCCGGGCGAGCCGGCCTGCATCCTTCATACCGGCGGGACGGCATCGCTGTTCTCGCAGCGCGAGCAGTTTCTCACGGTGAACTGAGAGCCTCAGTTCCGGCTGCGGTCAGAAGCGCGAGCGCGGCCGGTAGGGCTGGGCCAGGTCGCGGGCATTGTTGAGGGCGAGGGCCAGCTCGGTGATGTGCAGCGCGAGCGCCCCCGAGAAGCGCGGCGCCTCGCCGCGCCGGATCGCCTCGGCCTGATCCACGGCGCCGCGCATGAAATCGATCTGCGAGGGAAAGCCGGGCAGGGCCTTGCTCATCGGCTGGGCTGGATAGGCCAGCTTGCGCCCCGGCGTCGGCTTCCACGGCAGGGCGCGCCCGAGCTTGGCTTCCGCCCGCGTCAGGAGCCGCCCGAGCAGAGGGCGCGGCGCATCGGCCTCCTCGACATGGACGACCGAGCGATTGTCCCAGAGATCGCGCACCGTCAGCGAGCCCTTCTCGGCGAAGACCTGCAACGAACGGTCGCGCGGCGCGGCGAGCCCGCTGGTCAGCCTTGCGACGACGCCGGAGTGGAAGGTCAGGCAGCCCACCGAGAAATCCGGCGCCATCGTGATGTGCCCGGTACCCGGCCCCTTGTCGGGGAAGGTCACGGCCGAGAAGGCGGTCAGGCTCTCGACCGGGCCGAACAGCGTGACCAGCCAGGACAGCGCGTAGCCGGCATGTTCCAGCGTGCAGCCGATCTCGAACTCGTGCAGTCCAGGCCAGGGCGCGCCCGAGCGTGAGCGCCAGCTGGCCCATTTGTCGCGGAAGACAGGGCCGTCCTCCATCGTGGCATAGACCAGCCGCGGCGCACCGATCCGCCCGGAGCGCAAGGCCTCCTCGACGAGGCGATGCGTGTCGCTGAGCCCGTTGGCGGGGGCGGTCGCCAGCGTCAAACCGGCGGCCTCGGCCTGCGCGATGAGAGCCTCGGCCTGCGCCAGCTCCATCGCCAGCGGCTTCTCGCAATAGACGTGCTTGCCGGCGGCGAGCGCGCGGCTGGTGATCTCGTAATGGCTCTCGGGCGTCGTCAGGTTGACGACGATCTGCACGGCCGGATCGGCCAGCAGGGCGTCGAGATCGGGATAGGCGGGGACAGTGTGGAAGGCGCGGAAGGCGTCGAGCCGCGCCGCGTCGCGATCCCAGACGCCCGCGAGAGCGAGCGCCGGATGGTTCGCCAGCGTCGTCATGTAGTAGTCGGCGACGAACCCCGTGCCGACGAGCGCGATCTTCATGGCCGGATCGCCCCCTGGAACCTGATCTCAGGCATCGACAATAGGAGGCGGGTCATCCCGGGAGACCGAAGGGAGACCCGGGATCCATGCCGGAACCTGGTTCGGGAAGGCTCAGGCATGGGTCCCGGATCTCCGCTGCGCTCCGTCCGGGATGACCCGGTTTATCTGACGACGGTCTATCGCATCGAAGAATGAAGATCGGCTTTCGCGAAAGCGCGACTTACGCCGCGCCGATCGCGTTGGACGGCGTCTGCCGGTCGGTGATCTGCTGGCCGAACAGGCTGCCGGCGAGCTCGACCGCGAGGCGGGCGGTCTGGCCGCGATCGTCGAGGAACGGGTTGAGCTCGACGATATCCATCGAACGCACCAGCCCGGAATCGTGCAGGAGCTCCATCACGAGATGCGCCTCGCGATAGGTCGCGCCACCCGGCACGGTGGTGCCGACGCCCGGCGCCAGCGGCGGGTCAAGGAAATCGACGTCGAAGGAGACATGCAGCACGCCGTTCGCCGCGCGCACCTTCTCGATGACCTGGCGGATCAGGACGCCGACGCCGTGCTCGTCGATGGCGCGCATGTCGGCGATATCGACGCCGCGCGCCTTCACCGCCGCCTTCTCGAGCGGGTCGATCGAGCGGATGCCGAACAGGCTGAGCTGCTCGTACGGGATCGACGCACGCGGCTCCGAGCCGAGCAGGTCGTCGAGCCCGGCCTCGCCGCAGAGGAAGGCCGAGGACATGCCGTGCATGTTCCCGGAAGGCGAGATCGCCGGCATGTTGAAATCGGCATGGGCATCAAGCCAGAGCACGAAGAGCTTGCGGCCCTGCTCCTGCCAGTGGCGGGCGACGCCGTTGACCGAGCCCATCGACAGGCTGTGGTCGCCGCCGAGGAAGATCGGCGTGTCGCCGGAGCGGGCGATCTCGTAGGCGCGGGCGCTGAGTGCGCGCATCCAGGCGGCGATCTCGTTGTAGAAGCGGGCATTGGCCGGGGCGGGGCCGTCGACAGGGGTGAGGTCGCGCGGCAGGATGTCGCCATGGTCGCTGACCGTGTAGCCGAGGCTTTCCAGCACGCTGACGAGGCCGGCGGTGCGCAGGCCGGCCGGACCCATCAGCGCGCCGCGGCGCGAGGCGCCGACCTCGATGGGCGCACCGAGCAGGGCGATGCGGCCCTGGGAAGCGGGAGCGTTGGCTGAAGAGGCGGTCATTCCAGTGGTCCGTCTATGCGATTTCGGTAGGCGTCATGCGCCGACGCGCCGTCCATGGCCCATCGGCATGCCCCTGTCGAGTGTTGTGGTCAGCGGCGCTTGAGCAGGATCATCTTCTCCTGCGTCATGTCGCGCATCGTGTAGGGGATGCCGCCGGTGCCGTAGCCGGAGACGCGCCGGCCGGCGAAGGGCATCCAGTCGGTGCGGAAGGTCGTGGGGTCGTTGACCATCACGGCGGAGGCGTCGAGCCGGTTCGCCGCCCGCAGGGCCACGTCGATGTCCTGTGCGAAGATGCTGGCCTGGAAGGCGACGGGGAGCGAGTTGGCGCGCGCGATCGCGTCGTCGAGCTTGCTGTAGCGATAGATCGCGACGACCGGGCCGAAGACCTCCTCGCTGGAGATGCGCGCTTCCGGATCGGGATCGATCAGCACGGTCGGCTCCAGGGTCGTCTCCGACAGGCGCTTGCCGCCGGTGGCGAGCCGCGCGCCGCCCTTCACGGCTTCGTCGATCCAGGACGCGACGCGGTCGGCCTCCTTCGGGATGATCAGCGGCCCGACTTCGGTGTCGGCCAGCGTCGGGTCGCCGGTGCGCAGCTTCTTCACGCGGGCGACGAGCCGCTCGGTGAAGTCGTTGATAACAGCGTCATGGACATAGATGCGCTGCGTCGACACGCAGACCTGCCCCGCGTGGTAATAGCCGCCCTTCACGATCGGCTCGATGATCGCGTCGAGATCGGCGCTCCTATCGACGATCGCCGGCGCCACGCCGCCATGCTCCAGTGCCGAGCGCGCGCCATGGGTGAGCTTGGAATGCAGGTGCCAGCCGACCTTGGCCGAGCCGATGAAGCTCAGGAAGGCGATGCGCGGATCGGTGGCGAATTTCTCCGCCAGCGCGGTCTCCAGGGGCACGAATGTCTGGCACCAGGCTTCCGGCAGGCCGGCTTCGTGCACCAGCTTGACGAAATCGATGCAGGAGAGCGGCGTCGTGCCGGCCGGCTTGACGATGACCGGGCAGCCGACTGCGATCGCCGGCGCGACCTGATGCACGATCAGGTTGAGCGGGTGGTTGAAGGCCGAGATCGCCGCGACGATGCCGATCGGCTCCTTGGTGGTGAAGGCCCAGCGATCGGCTGCCGCCGCCGAAAGCCCCATGGGGATCTCGCGCCCGGCGAAGTTCCGGAGTTCCTCGGCCGCGTTGTAGACGCCGTCGACGGCGCGGTTCGCCTCGACGATCGCGTCCGGCAGCGGCTTGCCGCCTTCGCGCGCGATCTGCATGGCGAAATGGTCGCGCCGCGCTTCGAGGAGGCCGGCGAGCTTGCGCAAGATCGCGATGCGCTGATGCGGCTTCAGCCAGTTGTCGCGATCTCTGAAGACGGCCTGCGCCGCCTGCAGCTTGCGTTCGAGCGCGGCCTCGTCATCGGTCTCGATCTCGGTGATCGGGGCGCGGTCATAGGCCTGAACAACCCTGAGCATGATTCTCTCCAAAGAGTGTCGCGGGTCATCCCGGACGGAGCGAAGCGAAGATCCGGGATCCATTCCTGAACCTTTTTTGGAAGCGCTCCGGCATGGATCCCGGGTCTCCCTTCGGTCGCCCGGGATGACCCGCGGTGAGCGATGAAGCGCGGCTTAAGCCAGATCGACGTCCGGCACTTTGTTTCTGAGTTCCTCGACGAGGACGCGGGTGTTCTCGGAATAGTCGATCGGGCAATCGACGAGATGGACGCCGCCGCCCTTGAAGGCCGCTTCCAGCGTCGGCACCAGCGCCTCGGCCGAGGTCACGCGCGAGCCCTTGGCGCCATAGGCCTTGGCATAGGCGACAAAATCGGGATTGCCGAAGGTCATGCCGTAATCGGGGAACTGGTCGACGGCCTGCTTCCAGCGGATCATGCCATAGGCGCCGTCATTGAGGACGAGCACGACGAGGTTGAGGCCGAGCCGGACCGCTGTCTCCATCTCCTGCGAGTTCATCATGAAGCCGCCATCGCCGCAGACGGCCATGACGCGCCGCTCGGGATGGAGCATCGCCGCCATCATCGCAGAGGGCAGGCCTGCGCCCATCGTCGCCAGCGCGTTGTCGAGAAGCAGCGTGTTGGCGACATGGGTGCGGTAGTTCCGCGCGAACCAGATCTTGTACATGCCGTTGTCGAGGCAGACCATGCCGTCCTCCGGCATCACCGCCCGCACGTCATGGACGAGCCGCTGCGGCGTCACCGGGAAGCGATCCTCCTCGGCTCGGGCATTGATCTTCGCCAGGATCTTCTGGCGCAGCTCCAGCGTCTGCTTCTGCTCGGGCAGCTTGCCTTCGAGCCGGTCGGCGAGCCCGGTCATGGTGACGCCGATATCACCGATCACTTCGGCATCGGGGTGATAGACCTGCTCGACATTGGCCGACTGGAAGCCGAGATGGATCACCTTCGGTCCGCCGGCATTGCGCATCAGGAAAGGCGGCTTCTCGATCGTATCGTGGCCGACCGCGATGATCAGGTCGGCGGCAGCGACGGCCTCATGGACATAGTCACCTTCCGAGAGCGCGGCGGTGCCGAGATAGAGGTTGGAGCCGCCGGTGACGGCGCCCTTGCCCATTTGCGTGTTGAAGAAGGGCAGGCCGATGCGGCGCACGGCGGCCGAGAGCGGCTCGACTAGGCGCGGCCGGTTGCCGGCGGCGCCGATCATCACCAACGGGCGCTTGGCGGCGAGGATCATCGCGGCGGCGCGGTCGAGCGGGGCTGCCGGCGCGACCGGCCGGTCGATCGGATGGATCGGGATCAGCGGGATATCCTCGATCTCCTCGGCCGCGATATCCTCGGGCAGTTCGAGATGGACCGGGCCCGGCCGCTCCTCCATCGCGACACGGAAGGCGTCACGGACGACCGAGGGGATGCTGGCGGGACTGACGATCTGGCGCGTCATCTTGGTCAGCGGTCGCATCGAGGCGACGACATCGACGATCTGGAAGCGCGCCTGCTTGGCGGTCATGATCGCCTTCTGCCCGGTGAGCAGGGTCATCGGCATGGCGCCGAGATGGGCATAGGCCGCGCCGGTCGAGAAGTTCAGCGCGCCGGGGCCGAGTGTCGCGATGCAGACGCCGGGGCGCCCGGTGAGGCGGCCATGCGTCGCGGCCATGAAGGCGGCGGCCTGCTCGTGCCGCGTCAGCACCAGCTCGATCTTCGACTTGCGCAGGGATTCGACGACGTCGAGATTTTCCTCGCCGGGAACGCCGAAGACGCGATCGACGCCCTCGTTCTCAAGCGCCTCGACCAGAAGATCGGAACCCTTCTTCATCGCCCGTGCCTTTCGCGGAGAGAGCCTCGCTGAAGGGCAAGGCTAGGCTCTCGACGTAGGAACGCAACCGGGGGCGTGTCAGGGCGCACGGCGCATGGCCGTTCTGCCCGGCCGCGACTTGAAGCGAATAGGTCGAAGCCGGTTCAGGCGGCCTGTTTCAGCGCAATCTCGAAGGGCGAGAACGTCACCGCGCCGCCCTGCACCGTGACCAGCGTGTTGCAGGGCAGGGCCTGCCAGCATTCGCGGGCGGCATCGACCGGCTCGGAGGCGACGACGACGCTGTCCGGCCGTTCGCAGACATAGAGGCTCGGCGGCTTGGTGTCGGAGGACCAGCGGATCGCGTGGATGCTGTCGCCATCGGCGAGCGCGGCCGCGCAGCGCAGCGGCTCGCGAATGCCGGCCTGCTGCATCAGCGAGAGCGCGTCCGACAAGGCGGCGGCAAGCGCCTGTCCCGGCGCCATGCCTTCGGAGAGGTGGGAGAGCGCAAGCAGGAACAGCGCTTCGGAGTCGGTCGTGCCGGCGCGGGCACCATAGAGCGAATCCGGGATCAGCGCTTCCAGCCGGCGGCGGATCGTGCCGTAGCCGCCGATCTGGCCGTTATGCATGAAGAGGTAGCGGCCATGGACGAAGGGGTGGCAGTTCGCCCGCGTCGTCGCGGTGCCGGTCGCGGCACGGACATGGGCGAAGAACAGATGCGAGCGCACCTGCCGCGCGATCGAGAGCAGGTTCTCGTCGGACCAGGCGGGCCGGACCTCGCGATACTGGCCGGGCTCGGGCCGCTCGCCATACCAGCCGACGCCGAACCCGTCGCCATTCGTGCCGGTCTTGGCCTCCTCTGCATGGAGCGACTGGTGGATCAGCGAATGGCAGGGCGAGGCGACGAAGTCCTCGAGGAAGACGGGAACGCCGGAATAGGCGAGGAAGCGGCACATCGGCGCCTCGAATCGACGGTTGGAAGCGGGCCGGAGAATAATGTTCTCCGAAGATGAACACGAACATAACGTTTCTTCGCTTCGTCGGCGAGGACGATCCCGGCGCGCAATCTGCTGCCGCAAAAACAGGCAGTCGCGCACTTCGCCTTTCGTCCAATGGATAAGGCCCGCACAGTCTTGCGTGCCGCGCATCCCTCCTATACCGATCCAGCGCATAAGCGGCGCATAAACACGAGACCGGTCGGCATATCCGGTTCATGGCGCGCCTGGACGGGAGCGGAAGCGTGAAGGGTCTCCTCGGCATCAGCCGCGTCATCGACGCGGTCAACGGCCAGATCGGCAAGAAGGTCGCCTGGCTCATTCTCGCGGCCGTGATCGTGGCCACGGTCAACGCCATCGTCCGCAAACTCTTCAACGTCTCGTCGAATTCCTGGCTCGAACTGCAATGGATGCTGTTCGGCGCGGTCTTCCTGATGTGCGCGTCCTGGACGATGCAGGTGAAGGAGCACATCCGCATCGACATCGTGAATTCGATGCTGCCGAAGCGCGTCCGCCAGTGGATCGAATTGCTCGGCCACGTGCTCTTCCTGATGCCGTTCAGCCTGCTGATCGTCTACCATTCCTGGCCGTTCTTCATGCGCTCCTACGCCATCAACGAGCAGTCGCTCTCGGCCGGCGGCCTGCCGCAATGGCCGGCCAAGGGCCTCGTCGTCATCGGCTTCGTGATGCTGACCTTCCAGGGCATCTCCGAGATCATCAAGCAGGTCGCGATCATGCGCGGCGATCTCGAGGATGACGAGGCGGCGCTCGGCCATGCCGCGGCCGCCGAGGCGGAAGCCCAGCGCCTGCTCGACCAAGCCAAGGAACAGGGCCTCGCTTCGTGAGCGGCCCGCAAGAAGTCCGGAACCGTCCCATGCACGCTCATCGCCTTCCGCGCGTCGCCGGCCTGCTGCTCGCGCTGACCCTCCTCGCCTTCTTCGGCCTGCATACCGGCGACGCCTTCGCGGCGGGCGGCGGCGTCGGCGATTTCCTGCGCGTCAACATGGCGCCGGTGATGTTCGCCGCCCTCGTGGTCTTCCTGCTGCTCGGCTATCCCGTCGCCTTCGCGCTCGCCGCCAACGGCCTGCTCTTCGCGCTGATCGGCATCGAGCTCGGCATGTTCCAGGAGAACTTCCTCCAGGCCCTTCCCGAGCGCATCTACGGCACGATGAACAACGACGTGCTGCTGGCGGTGCCGTTCTTCACCTTCATGGGGCTGATCCTCGAACGCTCCGGCATGGCGGAGGACCTGCTCGATACCATCGGCCAGCTCTTCGGGCCGATCCGCGGCGGCCTCGCCTATGCGGTCATCTTCGTCGGCGCGCTGCTCGCCGCCACCACCGGCGTCGTCGCGGCCTCCGTCATCTCGATGGGCCTGATCTCGCTGCCGATCATGCTGCGCTACGGCTATGACCGGCGCCTTGCCTCGGGCGTCATCGCGGCCTCCGGCACGCTCGCCCAGATCATTCCGCCCTCGCTCGTCCTGATCGTGCTCGCCGACCAGCTCGGCCGCTCGGTCGGCGACATGTACGAGGGCGCCTTCATCCCGGGCCTCGTGCTTTCGGCGATGTATGCCGGCTACGTCTTCCTCGTCACCCTGGTCTATCCCAATCGCGCGCCCGGCCTGCCGCCGGAAGCGCAGACACTGCGCGACGCCGACGGCAAGACGCGGCGCCTGTCGCTGCTGGTCGTCGCGCTGCTCTCGCTCGCGCTCGCCTATGGCTACATGAAGCTCTTCACCAAGCTGACCGCGGGCGCCGATTTCGTTATCCTGACGATGTCGCTGATGGTGGCGATCTCCTTCGTCATCGCGCTGATCAACAAGTTCCTCGGCCTCGGCCTGCTCTCGCGCATGGCCGAGCAGGTCGTCTTCGTGATGGTGCCGCCGCTGGCGCTGATCTTCCTCGTGCTCGGCACGATCTTCATCGGCGTCGCGACGCCGACGGAAGGCGGCGCGATGGGCGCGGCCGGCGCGATCCTGCTCGCCTACGGCAAGAAGCGCATGACCTTCGACCTGCTCCGGCAGGCGACGGAATCGACGGCCAAGCTCTCGGCCTTCGTGCTCTTCATCCTGGTCGGTGCGCGCGTGTTCTCGCTGACCTTCTACGGCGTCAACGGCCATCTCTGGGTCGAGCATCTGCTGGTCGGCTTGCCGGGCGGCGCGACGGGCTTCCTGATCGTCGTCAACGTGATGGTCTTCCTGCTCGCCTTCTTCCTCGACTTCTTCGAGCTGGCCTTCATCGTCGTGCCGCTGCTCGGACCCGCCGCGGAGAAGCTCGGCATCGACCTGATCTGGTTCGGCGTCATCCTCGGCGTGAACATGCAGACCTCGTTCATGCATCCGCCCTTCGGCTTCGCGCTGTTCTTCCTGCGCTCGGTCGCGCCGAAGAACGCCTACAAGGATCGCGTCACCGGCCGGATGATGGAGCCGGTCACCACCGGCCAGATCTACTGGGGCGCCGTGCCCTTCGTCGTGATCCAGTGCATCATGGTCGCGCTCGTCGTGATCTTCCCGAGCATGGTGATGCACTACAAGGCCTCGGCCGTGCAGCTCGATCAGAAGGCGATCGACAAGCAGTTCGACTCGATCCAGATCCCCGGCCTCGGCGGATCGGGCCTGCCGGGCGGGTTCGACCTCAACGCGCCGCCGGTCATCGGCACGCCGCCCAAGCCGTAAGGGCGCGTCGTGACGGGGGTAGCCGGCAGGCTGATCGCGGTGGCATCGCTCGCTCTCGTGGCGATGCCGGGTTCCGCCTGGGCGGCGGGCGGTATCGGCGGCGCCAGCATGGGCGCGGGCTGGGCCCTGCCTTTCGCCGGCATGCTGCTCTCGATCGCGCTCGGCCCCGTGCTGTTCCCGCATCTCTGGGAGCATCACTACGGCAAGTTCGCGGCCTTCTGGGCCGCGCTCACGCTCGTGCCGCTCGTCCTGCTGCGCGGCGCCGATCCGGCGCTTGGCGCGCTGCTGCATACCGCGCTGCTCGACTATATCCCCTTCATCATCCTGCTCTTCGCGCTCTTCACCATCGCGGGCGGCATCCTGATCTCGGGCAACCTGCACGGCACGCCGGCGACCAACACGGTGCTATTGGCGATCGGCACGGCGCTGGCGAGCTTCGTCGGCACGACCGGCGCCTCGATCATCATGATCCGGCCGGTGCTGCGCGCCAATGACGACCGGCGCTTCAACGTCCATGTCGTCGTCTTCTTCATCTTCCTGGTCTCGAATATCGGCGGATCGCTGACCCCGCTCGGCGACCCCCCGCTCTTCCTCGGCTTCCTGCGCGGCGTCGACTTCTTCTGGACGACGACGCATCTCCTGCCCGAGACGGCTTTCGCCGTCGTCGTGCTGCTCGCCCTGTTCTATGCGCTCGACAGCTGGTTCTTCCGCAAGGAGGAGGGCTTTCCCAGGCTCAAGGACCCGACGCCGGACCGCGCCATCAAGCTCTGGGGCAAGGTCAACATCCTGCTTATGGCCGGCGTGATCGCTGCGATCCTGATGTCGGCGAACTGGAAGCCGGGCGTCGCTTTCACCCTCCACGGCGTCCCCGTCGAAGGGCAGAACCTGCTGCGCGACCTGATCCTGCTTGCCCTTGCCGGCCTCTCGCTGAAGCTCACGCCCGGCCCCGTCCGCGCCGGCAACGAATTCTCCTGGGGGCCGATCAAGGAGGTCGCCAAGCTCTTCGCCGGCATCTTCATCTGCATCATCCCGGTGCTGGCGATGCTGCAGGCCGGCAAGGCCGGCGCCTTCGCGCCGCTGGTCGCACTGGTCAGCAATCCTGACGGCAGCGCCAACACGGTTGCCTATTTCTGGCTGACCGGAGCGCTCTCCTCCTTCCTCGACAACGCCCCGACCTATCTCGTCTTCTTCGAGCTGGCGGGCGGCGATCCGAAGGCATTGATGACGACGGGCGCGCTGACGCTGACGGCGATCTCGGCCGGCGCGGTCTTCATGGGCGCGAACAGCTATATCGGCAATGCGCCCAACTTCATGGTCTACGCCATCGCCAAGGACCGGAAGGTGAAGATGCCGAGCTTCTTCGGCTACATGCTCTGGTCCGGCGCGATCCTGATCCCGCTCTTCGTGGTGCAGACCTTCCTGTTCTTCCGGTAACGCAGCGTGTCATCCCGTGCGCGTTGCAGCATGCCAATGCTGCTGCGCAGACACGGGACCGTCCGACGGAAGAGCGCCTTTTTCTGCACGCGATCCCGCATCTGCGCAGCAGCATTCGCATGCCGCAGTGCGTGCGGGATGACACTCACGGCCGCCCGGTGGGCACGCCCTCCCGGATCTTCGCCGAGAACTGCGGGTCGTCCAGCGAGAGCGTGCGTGCGTGGTCGCCGATGCGCGCGGCCCGGACTAGGTCTTCCAGCGGGATATCCTGTCGGATCGCGCCGATCTGCTGGAGATAGCCCGGCAGGTAGCCGGAGAGCAGCACGCGCGGATCGAGCGGCAGCGCGAATTTCCAGCCCGGCGCGACGCTGGCGACGAGGTGGTAGACCACCGTCGTGCAATTCGTCGTCAGCGTGTTGTACCAGCGCGGCTTCGCGGCGAGGTCGTTGATATCGGTGACATAGGCGAGGAGCAGGTCGCGCGCCTGGGCGCCCGAGGCACTGAGGCGGAACAGCCGGGCATCCTCGCGCCGCGCATGAGTGCGCAAACCGACGATGTCGCGCTCGTCGGCGGCGACATAGGCCATCTCGTAGCTGCGGAAGAAGCCGGCCAGCGCCGACCAGTCCTCGCCCTTCTCGCGCCGGACCTCGATCGAGAAGGTCAGCGGCACCGAATCCGTGAAGGTGAAGCTGACGAGCAGATGCGCGATTGCCTCGCCCGACCAATAGGTCAGGAAGATATCGGCGCCGGTGAGGGACGCGAGATTGTAGCGCCGCGTCTCCCAGCGCTGGTCGTAATCCTCTTCCGTGCGCCAGCGGAAGTCGCGCAGGTTGGAGACGGTGATTGCATCGCCCTCGCGCGCGATGCTCGGCAATTTCGCGAGTTCCGGAATCCAGTTCCGGTCATGGGAGGGCTGGAAGCTGCTCCACCATCCGAGCAGGCCGACGAAGACCATGCCGAAGCCGAGCGACAGGCGCGCGTCGCTCGTCCAGATGCCGACGAGCCCGGCCAGCGCCGCGATGCCGAAGCCGATCGCTGCGATGGTGGCGGTCGCGCCGGACAGGCGGAACAGCAGGAAGCCTGCGCCCCAGAGCGCGGCACCGAGCAGGATGAGGGTGAGGAGAAGCTTCAGCACAATGAAAAAGAGGCGGCTCATGGCCGCCTCTCGTAGCACAGCCCGGAAGGCTTGGCCTCAGGCCGCAAGCGAGCTCGTCGGTGCGGCCGCCTTCACCGCGTCGTCGACATGGTCCTCGAACTTGGCGAAGTTCTTGGCGAACATCTCGACGAGGTTCTTGGCCGTCTCGGCGAAGGCGGCCTTATCGGCCCAGGTCTTCACGGGATAGAGGATGTGGGGCTCGACGCCCGGCACCGAGGTCGGCACCGCGAAGCCGAAATAGGGATCCCGGCGGAAATCGGCGCGATTGAGCGAGCCGTCGAGCGCCGAGGTGAGCAGGCGGCGGGTGACGCGGATCGGCATGCGCCGGCCGGTGCCGTATTTGCCGCCGGTCCAGCCGGTGTTCACCAGCCAGCAATCGACATGGTGCTTGGCGATGAAGTCGCGCAGCAGGTTGGCGTATTCCGACGGGTGCCGCGGCAGGAAGGGCGAGCCGAAGCAGGTCGAGAACTCAGGCTCGACGCCGGTGAGGCCGCGCTCCGTGCCGGCGACCTTCGCGGTGTAGCCGGAGAGGAAGTGATACATCGCCTCGGCCGGGGTCAGCTTGGCGATCGGCGGCATCACGCCGAAGGCGTCGGCGGTCAGCATTACGATGTTCTTCGGGATGCCGGCGCGGCCGGTGCGCGAGGCGTTGGGGATGAAGTCGAGCGGATAGGCCGAGCGGGTGTTCTCGGTCTTCGACTGGTCGTCGAAATCGACCTCGCGGGTGATCGGGTCCATGACGATGTTCTCGAGCACGGTGCCGAAGCGCAGCGAGGCCGCGTGGATCATCGGCTCGGCCTCGGCCGAGAGGCGGATCGTCTTGGCGTAGCAGCCGCCCTCGAAATTGAAGATGCCGTCCTTCGACCAGCCATGCTCGTCATCGCCGATCAGCGTGCGCTCGGGATCGGCCGAGAGCGTGGTCTTGCCGGTGCCGGACAGGCCGAAGAAGATCGCGGAATCGTCCTTGGAGCCGACATTGGCCGAGCAATGCATCGGCACCACGCCCTTGGTCGGCAGGACGTAGTTCAGATAGGTGAAGACCGATTTCTTCATCTCGCCGGCATAGGCGGAGCCGCCGATCAGCACGATCTTGCGGGTGAAGTCGATGGCGACAACGGTCTCGCTGCGGCAGCCATGGCGCTTCGGATCGGCCTTGAAGCTCGGCAGATCGACGATCGTCATCTCCGGCACATAGGCGTTGATCTCGTCGCGCGGCGGGCGGATCAGCAGATTGCGGATGAAGAGCGAGTGCCAGGCCATCTCGGTGAAGACGCGGGCCTTGACGCGATGCACGGGGTCGGCGCCGCCATAGAGGTCCTGCGCGAACAGCTCCTTGCCTTCGGCATGGGCCAGGAAATCGGCCAGAAGCGTCTCGAAATGCTCCGGGCTCATCGCCTGGTTGTTCTCCCACCAGACGGTGTTCTCGGTCAGCGCATCGCGCACCGTGAACTTGTCCTTGGGGGAACGGCCGGTATGGGTGCCGGTATCGGCGCAGAGCGCGCCGCCGCGGGCGAGCCGGGATTCGCCCCGGTCGAGCGACTCTTCATAGAGCTGCGGCGCTTCCAGGTTCCAGTGCACGGCCTTCAGCTTGCGGAAGCCGAAGCCCTCGGCGCCTTGGGCGGCATTGAACTGACCGATATTGTCCACTGAATTCCTCCGGAGGCCGGCCATGCTGTCGGCGGCCCGTTGTCTTCACGAATGCGCACGGGCCGGTGGCGGGGCCCGGGCGTCGAAGGCGAGGCCGTGAGGCCACGAAGGTCTTTAAGGCGATGCGGCTCGCCGCTCAAGTCATTGAAAACCCCGGCCGTCGGGGCTCCTGTTCCTAAATCGATTGAATTTCGGCCTGTGGTAAATGGCCGCGCGCCCAAGCCGCAGCCATGTCTGCAGGCGATCGCCGGAACGTCACGCCGCCTGGGCGCGCGCCTTCGTGGCGAGCTCCGCCAGGGCGCGCCTGAGGCCGCCTGGGCCGTCCACCGAAGCCGGGAAGGGCAGGCGCAGCGCCGCGCTGCCGAGCGCCATGTCGAGCCCGTCCGGATCGAGCCCGATGGCACGCCAGTCCCCAGGCTTCGCTCCGAGCAGCTGCGTGGCATAGAGGGCGATCGCGTCGGCATGGTCGTCGTTCATATGCGCGACGGCGCCGGCTTCCACCTCCGCGAGCGCGGCGGCATGGGCCGGATCGCTCAACAGGTCGGCCGGCGTCGGGGCGAAGGCGCGGGCGAAGCCGCCATTGAGGCTTGCGCTCTCGATGTCGAGGGCGAAGAAGGAGAAATCAGGGAAATCGGCATAGAGCGCCGATTTCGGCTGACGGGCGAGATAGCGCCGGCGGATTCGGGCGCCATCCTCGCTCTCGCGGTCGATCTTGCGGGCGCGGACCTTCAGCGTGATCCGGGCATGGGCAAGCGGGTCACCCTTGCCGCCGGGCGAGATCAGCAGCGACGCGCGCGGATCGCCCGCGATGTTCGCGGTGTGCGCGGCGAGCCCCGAGATCAGGATGATCGGGGTGCCGTCGATGTCGGTCGCGAGCCCGACCAGACTCGCCGAGGGGTGCCCGTCGGGACCGAGGGTAGCGAGCGCGGCGGAGCGCGCCTCGCGCAGCAGGCCCTTCGCCTCCGCGCGGACCGCCTCGTCCATCGGCTGAATCACGTCTTTGGCGGCCTTGCTCATGGAACCTCACTCCGATTTCCGGCTTGTGCTACGGGGTCATAGGCAAATCGCCACGCCCCGGCTAGATTGCCGCCATGCTTTGGCCCCTCTCGCGCGGGAGGGGAACCCTGTATTGCAACGAGAACAAGAGACGAAAGCCTTATGCCAACGATTGCGCTGGTCGATGACGACCGCAACATCCTGACATCGGTTTCGATCGCCCTCGAGGCCGAGGGCTATCGCATCATGACCTATACCGATGGCGCTTCGGCCCTCGACGGGCTCAAGCAGAACCCGCCCGATCTCGCGATCTTCGACATCAAGATGCCGCGCATGGACGGCATGGAGCTGCTGCGGCGGCTGCGCCAGAAATCCGATCTCCCGGTGATCTTCCTGACCTCGAAGGACGAGGAGATCGACGAGCTCTTCGGCCTGAAGATGGGCGCCGACGACTTCATCCGGAAGCCGTTCTCGCAGCGTCTGCTGGTCGAGCGCGTCAAGGCGATCCTGCGCCGCGCCGGCGCCAAGGACGCGACCGTCGCCACCCGCACAGAGGATGCCAAGGCGCTGGAGCGCGGCCTGCTGCGCATGGACCCGGAGCGCCATACCTGCACCTGGAAGGGCGAGCCGGTGACGCTGACCGTGACCGAATTCCTGATCCTGCAGTCGCTGGCGCAGCGCCCGGGCGTGGTGAAGAGCCGCAACGCCCTGATGGACGCCGCCTATGACGACGAGGTCTATGTCGACGACCGCACCATCGACAGCCACATCAAGCGCCTGCGCAAGAAGTTCAATCAGGTCGATGCGGATTTCGACATGATCGAGACGCTCTACGGCGTGGGCTATCGCTTCAAGGAAACCTGAGGCAAGGAAGTCGGCGCGCGGCGGATTCGCTGCCGCCGTCATCCCGAGCGGGAAGCAAGCCGCAGCCATGGCAACCGTCGACAACGAGGCCAGAACGCCCGCGCCGCCTGCCGGCTGGCGCGCCGTGCTGCGTCGCCGTACCGGCATCGCCTGGCGGCGCATGGTACGCGCGATCTCGCTGCGCGCCGCCTCCAGCCTGACCCGGCGCATCCTCGTCCTCAATCTCGGCGGGCTCGTCGCGCTGCTGATCGGCTTCCTCTACCTCAACCAGTTCCGCGAGGGGCTGATCGAGGCCCGCGTCCAGAGCCTTCTGACGCAGGGCGAGATCATCGCCGGCGCGATCGCCTCTTCGGCCACGATCGAGATCGACACGATCGCCATCGACCCCGACAAGCTGTTGCAGCTTCAGGCCGGCGAGAGCGCGGGCATTGCCGAGGACCCACTCGATTTCTCGATCAATCCCGAGAAGGTGGCGCCGCTGCTGCGCCGGCTGGTGACGCCGACCAAGACCCGCGCGCGGGTCTACGACAAGGACGGCATGCTCACCATCGACTCGCGCAGCCTCTATTCGCGCGGCGACGTGCTACGCCTCGACCTGCCGCGCGTCGGCGAGCCCGACGAGCCGCCGCTGCTCGAGCGCACCTGGAACATGCTGCGCAACCGCCTCGGCAAGGCGGATGTCCCGACCTATGACGATTTCGAGAACGCCAACGGCAAATCCTATCCGGAGGTCGCCCGCGCCCTGAACGGCGCGCCGGCGAGCGTCGTGCGCGTCAACACCCGCGGGCAGACCATCGTTTCCGTCGCGGTGCCCGTGCAGCGCTTCCGTACCGTGAAGGGCGCGCTGCTGCTCTCCACGCAAGGGGGCGACATCGATGCGGTGATCGCCTCCGAGCGCTTCGCGATCTTCCAGGTCTTCGCGGTCGCGGCCGGCGTGATGATCGTGCTTTCGATCCTGCTGGCCGGCACCATCGCCGAGCCGATCCGCAAGCTCGCGGAGGCCGCCCAGCGCGTGCGGCGCGGTGTCAAGTCGCGCGAGCAGATCCCGGATTTCAGCAGCCGCCATGACGAGATCGGCCATTTGTCCGGCACGCTGCGCGACATGACCAAGGCGCTCTACAGCCGCATCGAGGCGATCGAGAGCTTCGCGGCCGATGTCGCCCATGAGCTCAAGAATCCGCTGACCTCGCTGCGCAGCGCCGTCGAGACCTTGCCCCGCGCCAAGACGGACGATGCCCGCGGCCGCCTGATGGCGGTGATCCAGCACGATGTCCGCCGGCTCGACCGGTTGATCTCGGATATTTCCGATGCTTCGCGCCTCGATGCCGAGCTTGCCCGCAACGATTCCGCACCGGTCGATGTGGCGCAGGTGCTGGGCGCCGTGGTGACGATCCAGAACGAGACGCGGCGCGAGGGCCAGCCGAAGATCGAGCTCAGCAGCGACCGGCGCAGCCAGCGCCTGGGCGACGATGCCTTCCTCGTGCTCGGCCACGATTCCCGCATCGGCCAGGTCCTGGTCAACCTGATCGACAACGCCCGCTCCTTCTCGCCGGTCGACAAGCCGGTGAAGGTCATGCTCTCGCGTGTCGCCAACGACGTGCTCGTCACCGTCGAGGACGAGGGGCCGGGCATCGAGCCGCACGCGCTGGAGCGCATCTTCGAGCGCTTCTACACCGATCGCCCGAACGAGGGCTTCGGCCAGAATTCCGGCCTCGGCCTGTCGATCTCGCGCCAGATCGTCGAGGCGCATCGCGGCTCGATCCGGGCCGAGAACCGTTTGGGGCCGATCGGCCCGGACGGTGAGGCACAGCGTCTCGGTGCCCGCTTCATCGTCTGCCTGCCGGCGGCCTATGCCCATGCGGCCTGACGCCGGGATGGCTGCGATGCCCGCGCGCGAACGAACCCGCATCCATGCGACCGTGATCGCCGTCGGCGAAGCCGGCATCCTGATCCGCGGCGCCTCCGGCAGCGGCAAGTCGATGCTCGCGCTGGCGCTGATCACGCTCGCTTCGCAGGCGGGCCGTTTCGCCCGGCTCGTCGCCGACGACCGGGTGGAGCTCGCCGCGAAGGGCGGGCGGCTGGTGGCGCGTCCGGTCGCGCCTCTGGAAGGCATCATCGAAAGACGCGGTCTCGGCCTCACGCCCGAGCCGCATACGGGGGCGGTCGTGGTCCGGCTCGTCGTCGATCTGTCGGCGGAGGAACCGGCGCGCATGCCCGAGCCCGAGGACCTCGTCGACAGCCTGGCCGGCATCGACCTCCCGCGCCTGCGCATGACGGGCCGCGCCGGCGACGAGAGACTTGCGTTGAACGCCTTGGACTTATTCACAGAGGCCGAGCGCTAACCACGATTTTGACAAGTTTGACGGCTGACGGCTTGCGCAGACCGCGCTCCTGCCGCATAAACCGCGACCTTGTCCGGGCGCTGACGGCGCTCTCCGGTGCTGGATTGAATGATCGGACTGGTCCTCGTGACGCATGGGCATCTGGCGACGGAGTTCCGCGCTGCGCTCGAACACGTCGTCGGCCCCCAAAGGAACCTCGCTACCATCGCCATCGCCCCCGATGACGACATGGAGAGCCGTCGCCGCGACATCATCGCGGCCGTCGAGCAGGTCGAGACCGACCGCGGCGTCATCATCCTCACCGACATGTTCGGCGGCACGCCCTCGAACCTGGCGATCTCGGTGATGGAGCCCGGCCGCATCGACGTCGTTGCCGGCGTCAACCTGCCGATGCTGATCAAGCTCGCCAGCGTGCGCGAGGAGAAGACCCTCGACGAAGCCGTCACCAGCGCGCAGGATGCGGGGCGGAAATACATCACGGTCGCCAGCCGCGTGCTGGCGGGCAAGTAACGGCGCCAAGAGGGGCGGCAAGAGGGGCGAATGGACGAAGACTGCGACTGCCCCGAAGTCGAAATTCCCAACGGCGCCCTCTACGGCGAATTCCAGATCGTCAACAAGAAGGGCCTGCACGCCCGCGCCACCGCGAAATTCGTGCAATGCGCCGCCCGCTACGAGGCCGATATCACGGTGAGCCGCTGCGGCGAGACGGTCGGCGCCACCTCGATCATGGGCGTGCTGACGCTCGGCGCCGGCATCGGCTCGACGATCACCATCGTCGCCAAGGGTGCCGAGGCGCAACCGGCGCTCGACGCGCTCGCGGCCCTGATCGCCGACAAGTTCGGCGAGGGGGAATAGAGTTCTTACCCGCTCCTTTCGCGAAGGGCTTTTCCAGCGTGTCATCATCCCGGACAAGCGACGGAGTCGCGCCGACCCGGGATCCATTCCGGAGCGTTTCCGGTAGAGTTTCGGGCATGGATCCCGGGTCTACGCTTCGCTCCGCCCGGGATGACCGGCGAGCTGAAGGCGGGATATAAAGACATCTTTATATCTTTGATTGCCATTCGCTCTGGGCGCTGCTAGAGAGCGCGCCATCATTCAGGCTGAGCGATTGGAGCCACCCGTGTCGGATTACATCGTCAAGGACATCTCGCTTGCGGATTACGGCCGCAAGGAAATCAACATGGCCCAGGACGAGATGCCGGGCCTGATGGCGGTGCGCGCCGAGCATAAGGGCAAGAACCCGCTCAACGGCGCCCGCATCGCCGGCTGCCTGCACATGACCATCCAGACCGCCGTGCTGATCGAGACCCTGAAGGATCTCGGCGCCGACGTCCGCTGGTCGTCCTGCAACATCTTCTCGACCCAGGACCATGCCGCCGCCGCGATCGCCGCGACCGGCACCCCCGTCTTCGCCATCAAGGGCGAGACGCTGGAGGAGTACTGGGAGTATGTGCTGAAGACCGCGACCTGGGGCGACGGCGGCACGCCGAACATGATCCTGGACGATGGCGGCGACCTGACCATGCTGATCATCCTCGGCGCCGAGGCCGAGGCCGGCAACGCCGCCTTCCTCGACAAGCCGGGCAATGAGGAAGAGACGATCTTCTTTGCGCTGATCAAGCGCCAGCTCAAGGCCAATCCGGGCTGGTTCACCAAGACCCGCGCCGCGATCAAGGGCGTCTCCGAGGAGACCACCACCGGCGTGCACCGTCTCTACGAGCTGGCCAAGGCCAACCGCCTGCCGTTCCCGGCGATCAACGTCAACGACAGCGTCACCAAGTCGAAATTCGATAACCTCTATGGCTGCCGCGAGTCGCTGGTCGACGCCATCCGCCGCGGCACCGACGTCATGATGTCGGGCAAGGTCGCGGTCGTCGCCGGCTATGGCGACGTCGGCAAGGGCTCGGCCGCCTCGCTGCGCCAGGCCGGCTGCCGCGTGCTCGTCACCGAGATCGACCCGATCTGCGCCCTGCAGGCGGCGATGGAAGGCTACGAGGTCGTGACCATGGAAGACGCTGCCCCGCGCGGCGACATCTTCTGCACGGCGACGGGCAACCTCGACGTTATCACCGTCGACCACATGCGCGCGATGAAGCACCGTGCCATCGTCTGCAATATCGGCCATTTCGACTCGGAGATTCAGGTCGCCGGCCTGAAGAACTTCAAGTGGGACAACGTCAAGCCGCAGGTCGACGAGATCGAGTTCCCCGATGGCAAGCGCATCATCCTGCTTTCGGAAGGCCGCCTGGTGAACCTCGGCAACGCCACGGGCCACCCATCCTTCGTGATGTCCTGCTCGTTCTCGAACCAGACGCTTGCCCAGATCGAGCTCTGGAACCACCACGCGAACTACCAGAACAACGTCTACACCCTGCCGAAGCATCTCGACGAGAAGGTCGCGGCGCTCCATCTCGCCAAGGTCGGCGCCAAGCTCACCAAGCTCAACGACGCCCAGGCCAAGTACATCGGCGTGCCGCAGGCCGGCCCGTTCAAGCCGGATCACTACCGCTACTGACAAGGCGCTCCGGCGTTGACGACCCGAGGCCCGGCATTCGCCGGGCCTTTTTTCTTGGCTGTGCCTTCCGGGAATCACCTCTCCAGACACTACAAATTGTGCCGAAGGGGTTCGCAGCCTCTATTGGTTGATGATTTCCGGCT
Organism: Allobosea sp. MMO-172; assembly: GCF_037147855.1. Taxonomy (NCBI): domain Bacteria; kingdom Pseudomonadati; phylum Pseudomonadota; class Alphaproteobacteria; order Hyphomicrobiales; family Alloboseaceae; genus Allobosea; species Allobosea sp. MMO-172. The sequence continues at coordinate 174,931 of NZ_JBBCUM010000006.1, forward strand.
TGAAGCCGGATCGCTCCCAAAATCGAACGATTTACCTGCCATTAAGCACTTCCTGACGGAGTCCAGCGATGATTAGAGTGGAGCTGATTCGGCTGCCGCGATGCGCGAGCCGGAGCACAGCTCTGATGTGATTGGCGTGGTGGCGAGCGTGGATCGGCCCCTCCGGAGATGGCAGCCCTGCCAGCTCCCCCGGCCGATTCCGACGAGCCCGATGGACAAGGCGGCTCCGGCTGCCGGAGAGACGACGGAAGCGGAATGGCACGGGCGAGGCGACAGGGGCGAGATGGCGGCTGGCGTCCGCGCGCATTGCTGCCCGGGCTGGCGGCAGCCTCGGCCACCGTCCCGACCATGGCCCGCAGCGAATGGCTGGCGCCCGTCTCCTTCGACACCATGAGCTCCGGTGGGCTCTCGCTGATCCTGGCGGGCCTGACCGTCTTCGCCACGACGACATCGCTGATCTATGTGCGCGAGCGCACGCGCTGGCAGAAGCGCGAGGCCAAGTTCGCGGCCGATCTCGAAGCGGCGCGCAGCCATCAGGAGCGCTTGTCCATTCTGCTGGCGGCCGATCCGCAGGTCGTGGTGAGCTGGAAGGGTCGCAATGCCGAGCCCATCTTCGAGGGCGATAGCGGCTTCCTCGGCGCGCCCGGCACGGCCCTGGCTCTGGCCTATGGCAGCTGGGCGCCGCCGGCGGACGCGAAACGCCTGGAACTGGCGACCGATGCGCTCAAGGAGCGTGGCGAGGCGTTCAATTTCACGCTGCGCAGCAAGGCCGGCCCTTTCATCGATGTCGAGGGCCGTCCCGTCGCCGGGCGCGCGGTGATCCGTTTCCGTGAGGTCACGGGCGAGCGGGCGCAGGTCATGACGCTGCGCGGCGAACTCGAACGCGTCACGGCCGGCCATGCGGCGCTCTCCAGCCTGCTGGCCGGGCTGCCGCATCCCGCCTGGATGCGCAATGCCGATGGCCGCCTGACCTGGGTCAACGCCGCCTATGCCCGCGCCGTCGAGGCAGCCGACGCGGCGACCGTCGTGAAGAGCGGGCTCGAATTGCTCGATCGCACCGAGCGCGACGCCGCCAGGCGGGCGCGCCGCGAAGGCGCGACCTTCGCCCTGCGCGCACCGGCCGTCGTGTCCGGCCAGCGGCGCACGCTCGACATCATGGAACTGCCGACGGCCACCGGCTATGCCGGCTTCGCCATCGACATGAGCGAGCTGGAGGCGATCCGCGCCGATCTCCAGCGCCAGATGGATGCCCATGTCCGCACGCTCGACCGGCTGAAGACGGCGGTCGCGGTCTTCGACGGCGCCCAGCGCCTCGTCTATCGCAATTCGGGTTTCGACGCGCTCTGGTCGCTGGAAGCCGGCTTCCTCGACGGCCAGCCGACCGATGGCGAGATCCTCGACAGGCTGCGTGCCGAGCGGCGCCTGCCCGAGCTCGGCGACTACCGCAGCTGGAAGACGGCAGCTCAGGCCGCCTATACCGCAACGCGGGCCAGCGAGGATTGGTGGTATCTGCCGGACGGACGCACCGTCCATGTCGTCGCCAGCCCCAACCCGCAGGGCGGCGTCACCTATCTCTACGACGACGTCACCGAGCGCTTCACGCTGGAATCGCGCTTCAATGCGCTCTCCCGCACCCAGCGCGAGACGCTGGATTCGCTGCGCGAAGGCGTCGCCGTGTTCGGTTCGGACGGGCGGCTCAAGCTGTCCAATCCGGCCTTCGCCCAGTCCTGGCGCATCCAGGGCGGCGATCTCGCGGCGAGCGCCCCGCATATCGATGAGGTCATCCGGCTCTGCAAGCCGCTCTTCCCGCAGGACGAGGTCTGGAGCGAATTGCACAGCGTCGTCACCGGCGTGCGCGATGCCCGCGAGGATTACAGCAGCCGCATGGAGCGGCGGGACGGCACCGTGCTCGACATGGCCGCTGCCCCGCTGCCGGACGGCGCGACGCTGATCTCCTTCGCCGACGTCACCGCCAGCGTGAATGTCGAGCGGGCACTGACCGAGAAGAACGACGCGCTGGAGAAGGTCTCGCGGCTGCGCGAGGATTTCGTCCACCACGTCTCCTACGAACTGCGCTCGCCGCTCACCAACATCATCGGCTTCGCGCAATTGCTGGGCACCGAGACGGTCGGCGCGCTCAACGAGAAGCAGCGCGACTACACCTCCCATATCGTCCGCTCGTCGGGCGCGCTGCTCGCCATCATCAACGACATCCTCGACCTCGCCACCATCGACAACGGCGCGCTGACGCTTGAGATTCAGGATGTCGACGTCGCCGATGCCATCGCGCAGGCGGCCTCGGGCCTCCAGGACCGCCTGACCGACAGCAAGCTCGACCTCAAGGTCGAGATCGATGCCCGCACCGGCCCGTTGCGCGCCGACGGCAAGCGCCTGCGTCAGGTGCTGTTCAACCTGCTCTCCAATGCGATCGGGTTCTCTTCCGCCGGGCAGACCGTGACGGTGAACGCGACGCGCACGGGCGGAGACATCCGCATCACCGTCTCCGACCAGGGCCGCGGCATACCGGCCGAGGTGATGGAGAAGGTGTTCGAACGCTTCGAGAGCCATTCGCTCGGCTCCAGTCATCGCGGCGTGGGCCTGGGCCTCTCCATCGTCCGCTCGATCGTCGAGCTTCATGGCGGCCATGTCGAGCTCGATTCCGCGCCGGGCCGCGGCACGCGGGTGACGGCCGTCTTCCCGGCACAGGGCGTGCCGCTCTCGGATGCCGCCGAATGACGGAAGAAGCCCGCAAGGCCGGCACGCACCGGCTTCTGCTGGCGGACGAGGCGGCGACGCTGCGCCTCGCCGCCGATATCGCCGCCATCCTGAAGCCGGGCGACATCGTCGCGCTTTCCGGCCATCTCGGCTCCGGCAAGTCGCTCTTGGCCCGCGCCATCCTGCGCGAGCTTGCCCGCGATCCCACGCTGGAGGCGCCGAGCCCGACCTTCACGCTGGTCCAGAGCTATGAGACCGGGCAGGGCACCGTCCTGCATGCCGATCTCTATCGCGTGCGCTCGCCCGACGAACTCGACGATATCGGGCTGGTGGAGGATATCGACCGCCTGATTCTGCTGGTCGAGTGGCCGGACCGGGCCGGCTCGCGCCTGCCCGCAGCCCGGCGCCTCGACATCGTGCTCGACGTCGATCCCGACAATCCCGAGACCGGCCGCATCGCCGATCTCTCCGGTGGCGTGCTCTGGAAGCAGCGCGTGGCCATCGCGGTCGCGTCGCGCCGGCTCGTCGACGCTGCCGGCTGGGGCGAGGCCCGCCGCGATTTCATGCTCGGAGACGCCTCGACGCGCGCCTATGAGCGCCTGACCCGGCCGAATGGCGAGACCGCGGTGCTGATGATCTCGCCGCCGCGCCCGGACGGCCCGCCGATCCGCCTCGGCAAGCCCTATAGCGCGCTCGCCCATCTCGCCGAGAATGTCGAAGCCTTCGTCGCGATGGATCGCGGCCTGCGCTCGCTCGGCTATGCCGCGCCGGAGGTCCTCGCCGAGGACCTCAACACCGGCCTGCTGATCATCGAGAATCTGGGCAATGAGGGTGTGATCGATGCCGAGCGCCGGCCGATCGCCGAGCGCTACGAAGCGGCGGCCCGGTTGCTCGCCGATCTCCACCGCCACACCTTGCCGTCGATCCTGCCGGTGGCCGAGGGGCGCGACCACGCCATTCCCGAATATGACCGCCAGGCCATGGCGATCGAGACCGAGCTGATCCTGGAATGGTATGCGCCGCATATTGCCGGGGTGACGCTGCCGGCGGTGACGCAGGCCGAGTTCGCGCGGATCTGGAGCAAGCTCTTCGACGAGATTCTCGCCCAGCCGGCAACCTGGACGCTGCGCGACTATCACTCGCCGAACCTGATCTGGCTGGAAGGCCGCGAAGGCCATGCCAAGCTCGGCCTGATCGATTTCCAGGACGCCGTGCTCGGCCACCCGGCCTATGATCTGGCTTCGCTCGGGCAGGATGCGCGCGTCGACGTGCCGGCTTCGCTCGAACTGCGGCTGCTCGCGGCTTATGGGGCTGCGCGCCGGGCCGATACGCCGGATTTCGACCTCGCCGGTTTCGCCCGCGCCTATGCGATCCTCGGCGCCCAGCGCAACACCAAGATCGCCGGCATCTTCGCCCGCCTCGACAAGCGCGACGGCAAGCCGGACTATCTCAAGCATCTGCCGCGCATCGAGGGCTATCTGCGTCGCAACCTCGACCATCCCGCCCTCGAAGAGCTGAAGGGCTGGTATCAGGCGCATATGCCGAAGCTGTTCGAGACCGAAGCGGCGGATTAAGCTCAGGCCGATCGACACGGAGATTCGCGTGACCACAACCGCTTCGCCGCCGATCCGCCGGGCGATCGTGCTGGCGGCCGGCCTCGGGCAGCGCATGCGCCCGATCACCGACACGCTGCCCAAGCCGCTGGTCAAGATCGGCGGCAAGGCGATGCTCGACCATGCGCTCGAACGGCTGGCAGAGGCCGGCGTCGAGGAGGCGGTCGTCAATGTCCATCACCTCGCCGAGCAGGTCGAGGCGCATCTGGCCGGCCGCGTTCGCCCCCGCATCGTGATCTCGGACGAGCGTGACGAACTGTTCGAAACCGGCGGCGGCGCCAAGAAGGCCCTGCCGCTGCTCGGCGACGGGCCCTTCTTCAGCGTCAATTCGGATTCGCTCTGGAGCGAGTGGGGCGTCTCCAATTTCGGCGCGATGGCCGCGGCCTGGGACGGCGAGAGCATGGACATGCTGCTGCTGCTGGCGGAGCGCGAGAGCAGCGTCGGCTTCAACGGTCCCGGCGATTTCTTCCGCGACGAGGCCGGACGCCTGACGCGCCGGGGAACGGCGCCGACCGCGCCTTACGTCTATGCCGGCATCGGGATCGTGACGCCGGAATTCTTCGCGGATACCCCGGCATCCTTCTCGTTCAACTTGCTCTACGACCGGGCCATCGCGCGCGGACGCCTTTCCGGCCATGTCCTCCAGGGTCGCTGGCTGCATGTCGACCGGCCGGAGGCGATCGCGCCGGCCGAGGCCGCCTTCGCCGCCGCCCAGCCGGTCGATGCCTGAGCTCAACCTGTTCAGCATCCCGGCCGGGGCGCCCTTCCTGGAGGTGCTGGCGCAGGCGATGCTGGGTGGCCGGCTCGGGCCGGTCCACGACCCCGCCGATCCCGCCGCGATGGCGCGGACGACGCTCTACCTGCCGACACGCCGCGCCGCCCGCGCCTTCGCCGCGATCCTCGCCGGAAAGCTTGGCGGGAAGCCGCTGCTCCTGCCGCGCATCGTCCCGCTCGGCGATGTCGACGAGGCCGAGACGGCGCTGATCGGTGCCGGTGCCTGGGCGGAAGGGCGCCTGGCGCCGATCGCGCCGCTCGAACGCCGCATGCTGCTGACGCGCCTCGTCGATGCCTGGGGTCGCACCGCCAATCGCAACCATCTCCGGCTCGATCCGTCCGAGCCCGCCCTCGTGCCGGCGACGCTGGCGGAGGCCTATGGGCTGGCCGGTGATCTCGCTGCCCTGCTCGACCAGATGCAGACCGAAGGTGTTTCGGTCGAGCGACTGGCCTCGCTCGATGCCGCGCGCTTCGACCGTGTCTGGCAGCTCAATGCCGGCTTCCTCGCCATTCTCGGCGAGGCCTGGCCCGAAATCCTGCATGAGCGCGGCGCCTGCGACCCCGCCGCCTTCCGCAACCGCATGCTCGCGGCCGAGCGCGACAGGCTCATCGCTGGCGGCGCGGCTGGGCCTATCATCGCCGCCGGCTCGACCGGTACGGTCCCTGCGACCGCGCGCCTGCTTGCCGCCATCGCCCGCCTGCCGAATGGCGCGGTGGTCCTGCCTGGCATCGATCTTGGTCTGGAGCAACGCGCCTGGGATGCGATCGCGAGGGAGCCCGCGCCCTCGCATCCGCAAGCGGCCCTGCACCATCTCATGGACACGCTCGAAGCCGTCCGCGATGACGTGCGCGAGCTGTCGCAGCCGGATGCCGCGCGCGGTGCGCGGGCCGCGCTGCTGCGCGAGGCGATGCTGCCGGCTTCGGTTACCGAGCTCTGGTCAGATATCGGCGCTCGGGTGCCGGACGCGACGGCGGCCGCGGGCTTCGAGGGCCTGCGCGTCGTCGAGGCCGCCGACGAGCGCGAGGAGGCTCTGATCGTCGCGATCGCCCTGCGCGAGACACTGGAACGACCCGGCGCCCATGCGGCCCTGGTCACGCCGGATCGCGGCCTCGCCGAGCGCGTCGCCGTCGAGCTCAAGCGCTGGGGCGTCGAGGTCGATGATTCCGCCGGCTTGCCGCTCGGGCGCTGGCCTGCGGGCTCGCTGCTGCGCCTCATCCTCGAAGCGGTGCTGGGGGACATGGCGCCGGTCGCACTCGTGCCCTTGCTTGCGCACCCGCTTTGCCGTCTGGGGCTTGGCCGGGATGCGCTGGTGCAGGGCGCTGCCGCGCTCGATATCGGGACATGGCGCGGCGAAGCCGTGGGGCGCGGGATGCCGGGCCTGGAAGCCGCACTCGCGAACTGGGAGGCGATCAGCGAGAGCGGGCACGTTCCGCGGCCGCGCAAGCGCTTGGCCGCTCAGGATCAGGCCGCCGCGGCCAAGGTGCTGCGGGCGCTCGGCACGGCAAGCACTACCTTGCGCGAGGCTTTCGCGGCCGAGACGCCGTCACTGGCTGCGGTGGTCACGGCCGCCCATGCGGCGGTCACAGCCTTCAGCCTGAACGAGGCCGGCACGCCGCTCGCCTTCGTCGGGCCGGATGGCGAGGCCCTCTCGGGGCTTTTCGACGATCTTGCCGGTGTCGAGGCCGTCATGCCGCCGAATGGAACGGCGCGCGACTTCGTCGCCATCCTCGACGGGCTTCTGGCGGAAACCGTGGTCAAGCGCGCGACATCGGGCTATCCGCGCGTCGCGATCTGGGGCCTGCTCGAAGCGCGCTTGCTCGAGGCCGACCATGTCGTGCTCGGCGGCCTGAACGAGACCGTCTGGCCGCCGCAGACCACGACCGATTCCTTCATCAACCGGCCGATGCGGGCCGAGCTCGGTCTGTCCCCGCCCGAGCGGCGCGTCGGCCAGACTGCGCATGATTTCGTCATGGCGGCGCTGGCGCCGCAGGTGACGCTGACGCGCCCGCGCAAGGCCGGCGAGTCCGAAACCATCGCTTCGCGCTTCTGGCAGCGCCTGCAGGCGGTGACGCCGCAACCGGTCTGGGCGAAAGCCGTGGAGGACGGTGCGAAGCTGCGGGCCTTGGCCGGCGTGCTCAGCGCTCCTGCCGATGCGAAACCGATCGGCCGCCCGGCACCGTACCCGCCGCGCGATCTCCAGCCGCTGTCGCTCAGCGTCACCGAGGTCGAGACGCTCTATCGCGACCCCTACCAGATCCATGCCCGCAAGATCCTGAAGCTCGACGCGCTCGACGAGTTGGTGGCGGACCCGACTGCGCAGGATCGCGGCAAGCTCCTGCACGGCATCGTCGAGGAATTCACCACGACCTATCCCGAAGGGCTGCCGGCCGATGCGCTCGGGCAGCTGATCGGGATCGGAGCCCGGCTCTTCCGCGCCTATGACGACGTACCGGAGGTCAAGGCCTTCTGGTGGCCGCGCTTCCTGCTGACGGCCGGTCATTTCATCCGCTGGGAGGAAAGCCGGCGCGCCGATATCGGCCGTATCGGTGTCGAACTCTTCACGGCCGCGAGTTTCCCGCTCGCCGATGGCAGCGAATTCCGCCTGAGCGGCAAGGCCGACCGGATCGAGCTGACGCGCACGCCCTCGCTGCGCATCGTCGATTTCAAGACCGGTGCGCCGCCCTCCAAGAAGCAGGTCGAGAAGGGCTTTGCTCCGCAATTGACGCTGGAAGCCGATCTGGCGGCGCGGGCCGGCTTCAAGGGGCTCTCCGGGCCCTTGCCGGTCGACGACGTGCTCTACGTCAAGCTTCATCACGATCCGAAGGGCTGGGGAACGAGCGTGCCGCTCAAGTTCGGCGACGAGACATTGGCCGATGTTGCCGCGCGCCATCTCGAACGCCTGCTCGAGTATCTCGCAGTCCTGCGCTCCGGCCGCGAGCCCTTCGTCTCGCGCCGCGCGCCCGACTATATCCGTTACGCCAGCCCTTACGATCACTTGGCCCGCGTCAAGGAATGGTCGGCCGCGCCCGGTGGGGACGAGGGAGGCGAAGCATGAAGCCGGGCTGGATCGTCCCGCCGCTGACCAACCAGCGCCAGGCGCAGGCCGCCGATCCCGGACTCTCCGCCTGGGTTTCGGCCAATGCCGGCTCGGGCAAGACCCATGTGCTGGTCAACCGCGTGCTCAGGCTGCTGCTCGACGATGTCGCGCCCGGCCGGATGCTCTGCATCACCTATACCAAGGCGGCCGCCGCCAACATGGCGAACCGCATCTTCAAGGCATTGAGCGCCTGGGCGACGCTCTCCGACGAGGCGCTTGCCAAAGCACTGGCGAACCTGACGGGCCGCGCGCCGACGATGGCCGAGCGCGCCAAGGCGCGCCGCCTCTTCGCGCAGGCATTGGAGACGCCGGGCGGCCTGCGCATCGAGACGATCCACGCCTTCTGCACCCGCGTGCTGCAGGCGGCGCCCTTCGAGGCCAATGTGTCGCCGCGCTTCGAGGTCGCTGACGACCTGGCCCAGGCCGAGATGCTGCGCGCCGCACGTTGCGAACTGCTCGCCCTCGTCGCGGCCGAGCCGAACGGGCCGGAAGCGCGCGCGCTCGACCTGCTCGCGCGGCTCGCGGCGCAGGATTCGTTCGAGACCATGTTCCAGGAGGCGCTGCGCCAGCGCGCCCTGTTCAGCGACGAAAACGGCCGGGCTCGCGACGCGGGCGCGGTGAAGGCTGGCATCGCCGCCTTCCTCGGCATCGCGCCTGACCTCTCGGCCGATACGGTCAGAGCCCGCTTCCGCGCCGATCTGGCCGCGCTACCGGGATTGCACGCCCTGATCGAGGCGCTTCGGGCCGGCAGTGCCACACGCCAGAATTTCGCGGCAAACCTGCGCACCCTGCTGGCCGGGCAGGATGACGGCGACCCTGTCGGCTTCTGCCGGCGCGGCTTCATCACGGCCGAGGGCACGGTCAACGCCAATATCCGCGGCAAGGGCAAATCCGAATTCGACGGCGCCTTGCTGTCGGCACTGGAGGACCTCGCCGCCTGCCTGCTGGGTGCGGCCGAGCGGTTGAATGCCGTCGCCATCCGCGATCGTAGCGCGGCGCTCGCCCTGCTGGTGACGCGCATGCTCGCCTCCTACCAGCGCCAGAAGAGCCTGCGCTCGCTGCTCGATTACGACGACCTGATCGCGCGCACGCGCTCGCTGCTGGAGCGGGTCGAGGCCGCCTGGGTGCTCTACAAGCTCGATGCCGGCATCGACCACATCCTGCTCGACGAGGCGCAGGACACCGGCGAGGCGCAATGGGCGATCCTGCGCAAGCTGGCGGAAGAATTCACCAGCGGCGGCGATCTCCGGGCCAAGCCACGCACCATCTTCGTCGTCGGCGACGAGAAGCAGTCGATCTACGGCTTTCAGGGGGCTGCGCCTTCCGCCTTCGGCGAGGAGCGCCGGGCGCTCGGCAATCGCATCCGGGCGGCGGAGCGGGATTTTGAGGCGATCAGCCTCAACACCTCCTTCCGCTCGGCGCCGGACATCATGCAGGCGGTCGATGCCGTCTTCGCCCTGCCGGATCATGCGCGCGGCCTCGTCTTCGACGGCGCGGCGCGGCCGGAAACCCACGACACCGTCCGTCGCAACGCGCCCGGCACCGTGGATATCTGGCCGCTCGCCGCCAACGACACCGGCGAACCGCCCGATGCCTGGACCACGCCGGTCGATGCGCCCGAGCGGCGCAGCGGCACGGTGAAGCTTGCCGAGCGCATCGCGCGGACCTTGCAGCGCTGGCATCGCGACCGCCGCGACGATCTCGGCCATCCCTTCGCGGCGGGCGACGTCATGATCCTGCTGCGCCAGCGCGGCGCGCTGTTCGAGGCAATCGTCAAGGCGTTGAAGGATGCCGGCGTGCCCGTCGCGGGCCGGGATCGATTGACGCTGGCCGAGCACCCGGCGGTGGAGGACCTCGTCGTACTCGGGCGGGCCCTGCTCCTGCCCGATGACGACCTGACGCTCGCGACCGCGTTGAAAACGCCCCTGATCGATCTCGACGATGACGATCTCCTGCGTCTCGCGCCGAACCGCAAGGGTTCGGTGCGCGACGCCCTGCGGGAGGCTGCGGCCGGCGAGCCGCGCTATGCCGCCGCTGAGGCGAAGCTCGCGCGCTGGACGCGTGAGGCCGGGCGGCACGGACCTTTCCGCTTCTTCGCCGATCTGCTCGGGCCGGGCGGCGGGCGCAATCTCGCGCTGGCCCGGCTCGGCGCCGAAGCGGGCGATGCGCTCGACGCCTTCCTCAATGCCGCGCTCGACCATGAGCGCCGCTACGGCCCCTCGCTCGCCGGTTTCCTCCAGCATGTCGCGGGCAGCGCCGCCGATGTGAAACGCGATCTCTCGGCCAGCGCCGGCGAGGTTCGCGTCATGACCGTGCACGGCTCGAAGGGACTTGAGGCGAAGATCGTCATCCTCGCCGATCTCGGCGTCGAGCCGGGCGCGCGTCGCCTGCCGAAGATTCTGGCGGTGCCGATGCCGGCAGGCGATCTCGTGCCGCTCTGGCCGCCGGCCTCCGCCGAAGATGTCCAGGCAACCGAGGCCGCCAAGGCCGTGGTCGTCGGGCAGATGGTCGAGGAGCATCATCGCCTGCTCTATGTCGCGATGACTCGCGCCGAGGATCGCCTGATCGTCTGCGGCGCCCAGCCGAAGGGCGAGGCCCCGCCCGGCAGCTGGTACGCCATGATCGAGCAGGGGCTGATGCAGTCGGAGGCCGGCCTGAAGCTGATCGGCGAAGGCGACGACGCCACGCAGCGTTTCATGGTCTCGGTGCCGGTGGCTGTGGAGGAGCAGGCCGGCCGGCTGGAGGGCGAGCCTGTGCCCTTCGCAATCCCTGATTGGTTGGGCACCCGGGTCGCCCGCGAGGCCGAACCCTTGCCGCCGCTGAAACCGTCGAGCGCATTGACCGCCGCCGATGGCGAGGAGCGGCCGGGCGACGGTCCTTTCCTCGCCGAAGCGGCGGCGGCTGGCCGGTTGGCGCATCTCCTGCTGCAAGTCTTGCCGGGTGTCCCCGAGGCGCGCAGGCTGGCGACGGCGGAAGCTTTGGCGGAAGCGCGCGGGGGAGCCCTGCGGCCCGAGCGGCGCGCAACCATCGTCGCTGACGCCCTGCAATTGCTGGCGGCGCCCGCCCTGGCCGGGCTGTTCGCCGCTGACGCCCTCGCGGAGGTGCCTGTCGCGGGGGCGATCCGCATGCCGGATGGCGAGGCGCGTGCCGTCTCCGGGCGGATCGATCGGCTGGCCGTGACGGCGGAGAGCGTCGTCGTCGCCGATTTCAAGACCACGGCCCGGCCTCCGCGCGAGGTCGACGCGATCCCTGCCACGACGGTCGCCCAGCTCGCCGCCTATGCCGCGCTGATGCGGGAGATCTATCCGGGCCGGCAGGTGCGGGCGCTGGCGATCTACACGGCGAGCCTGACCTGTTTCGAGCTGGAGCCGAGCCGGCTCGCCGCGGCGCTCGCCGCGCTGGCGGCCAATGAGAGTGCCGGCATCGCCGCGGGAGCGCCCACGCCATGAGATTCGTGCCGCATTCCCTGTCGCTGCGCCCGCGCCTGCTGATCGCCCTCGCCGCCGGGGCAGTGCTGACCCTGCTGTTGCCGGGCGACTGGCGCTGGGCGACGCGGCTGCTGGTGGCCTGGGACGCCGGCGCTGTCCTCTATCTCGGCCTGCTGGCGACGACGATGTTCACCGAGACGGTCGACGAGATCCGGGCGCGGGCGGAGCAACAGGACGAGGGCGCCGTCGCCATTCTCGTGATCTCCTGCCTCGCCGCGAGCGCGAGCCTTGCCGCCATCGTCGTCCAGCTCAGCGGCATCGCCGCGCTGCCGGCCGATCAGCACGGCATCCATCTCGCGCTCGGCGGCGTCACGATCCTGTGTTCCTGGACGCTGCTGCACGCCTTCTTCACGCTGCACTATGCCGGCATCTACTATCGCGGCGGCAAGGCCGAGCCCTGCCTCGACTTTCCTGGCAAGGCCGAACCGGACTATGTCGATTTCCTGTATTTCTCCTACACGATCGGCTGTACCTCGCAGACCTCCGATATCGGCGTGACCACCCGCCAGGCGCGCGGCATCGTGCTGGCGCATTCGATCCTGACCTTCATCTTCAACACCTCGATCCTGGCGATGGCGATCAATGTCGGTGCCAGCCTGGTCTCGGGCGGGTCGTGACGCGCCGGTTTCACCTCTGCCCTGCGGTGCACGCGCCTTGACCCGGGGGGCCGGCGTTCATAGCTTCGCTGGCGAAGGGTGGCATTGCCTCCCATTGAAACCGAAAGGCGGCCAGTCATGGCAACGAGCAAGGTAACCGATCAGAGCTTCGAGGCCGACGTCCTGAAGTCGTCCGAGCCGGTCGTGGTTGATTTCTGGGCGGAATGGTGCGGCCCCTGCCGCATGATCGGCCCGGCGCTCGAGGAAATCGCGACCGAGCTCAACGGCAAGGTCAAGATCGTCAAGATGAACGTCGACGAGAATCAGCAGATCCCGGCCCAGTTCGGCATCCGCTCGATCCCGACGCTGATGCTCTTCAAGGACGGCAAGCTCGCCTCGCAGAAGGTCGGCGCGGCCCCCAAGAGCGATCTCTCGCGCTGGATCTCCGCGGCGGTCTGATTCGCTCAGGCCCGGATATGAAAAAGGCCCGCTTCCGACGAGGAAGCGGGCCTTTCTTGTTTGATCACCGTCGAACGTCAGTTCTTGCGGGAATCCAGCGCGAAGGCGCCGGGGCCGGCGGTCGCGATGTAGAGGAAGATGAAGCAGAACAGCATCGCAGCCTCACCGCCGTTCAGCAGCGGGTAGAAGCCCTTCGAGCCATGGGCCATCCAGTAGGCCACGGCCATCAGGCCGGAGAGGACGAAGGCGGCCGGGCGGGTGAAGAAGCCGACGAGAACGAGGGCGCCGCCGACGATCTCCAGCACGCCGGCAGTCCAGGGCAGGCTCATGGCGGAGGGCATGCCCCAGGACGGAGCGGCCGGGAAGCCGAACAGCTTCTGGGTGCCGTGCGAGATGAAGCTCAGCGCGGCGAAGATGCGAAGCAGGCCGAGAGCATAGGGCTGGAAGCGCGACAGAAACTGCATGCGGTGGTCCTTGGTTGCGGATAGCTGCGTATGGTCCAGCTTCGGGTTCTAGGCGAGCCCTCTGATTTTGCGCAATATCCCGGTTGATGACGTTTGCGTTTGCGTGTTTGCAAGTTCGATCACGTTTGCGCGACGGCTGTGATCGTCCTGCCGCATTGCACGCTTTACGAACCCTTAAAAGCGCCATGTTTGAATCCTGTGTGACCTGACCGCATCGCGAGGCGGCTTGGCGGCCGAAAACGGGGCAGGATGAACGACCGGATTGCACGAGGCGAGCGGCGCGAGCCCTCCTTTGGTTATGAGCGTGACGCGCGTCACGTGGACGGTGACATGCGCCTTTCTCCAGACGACCGCCCGACCCGTTTCCGCAACGCCCCGGCGCAGCCGGAGCCGAGCCGGCAGCTCCGCAACCCGCCCAAGCGCGACAAGCGCGGCGGTGGTGGAGGCGGCGGCGGCAAGCGCCGCGGCCGGCGTGGCCGCCGCTCGTTCCTGGGCGGCCTGTTCTACTGGACGATGGTGCTGGGCCTCTGGTGCGCCATCGGCGTTGGTGGCCTCGTCGCCTATCACGCCTCGCAATTGCCGCCGATCGACCAGCTCACCGTGCCGAAGCGGCCGCCGAATATCGCGATCCTGGCCGCCGACGGCTCGCTGCTCGCCAATCGCGGCGAGACCGGCGGGCGCACCGTCACCATCGGCGAGATCCCGCCCTATCTGCCGCGCGCCTTCGTCGCGATCGAGGACAAGCGCTTCTACGAGCATTTCGGCATCGACCCGATCGGCATCACCCGTGCGCTCGTCACCAATCTGCGCGGGCGCGGCGTGGCGCAGGGCGGCTCGACCCTGACCCAGCAGCTCGCCAAGAACCTCTTCCTGACGCAGGATCGCACGGCCGCCCGCAAGATCCAGGAGGCGATCCTGGCGCTCTGGCTGGAGCGCACCTACACCAAGGACCAGATCCTCGAGCTCTATCTCAATCGCGTCTATTTCGGCTCCGGCGCCTATGGCGTCGAGGCGGCCGCGCAGCGCTATTTCAACAAGTCGGCGCGCTCGGTGACGATCGCGGAGGCCGCGATGCTGGCCGGCCTCGTCCAGGCGCCGTCGCGTCTGGCGCCCAACCGCAATCCTGATCTGGCCGAGAAGCGCGCCCAGCTCGTCGTCGCCGCGATGGCCGATCAGGGCTTCATCACGCAGGCGGCGGCCAAGACCGCTCTGACCGCGCCGGCCGAGGTGCCGGAGCGCGTCGGGGCGGGCTCCGTGAACTATGCCGCCGATTACGTCATGGACGTGCTCGACGATTTCATCGGCGCCGTCGAAGGCGATGTCACCGTCCTGACCTCGATCGACTCGAAGCTGCAGGCCTCGGCTGAGGCGACGCTGGTCGATGCTTTGTCCGCGCAGGGCGCCAAGCTGAACGCGTCGCAGGGCGCGGTCGTCTCGCTCGCGCCCGACGGCGCGATCCGCGCGCTGATCGGCGGCCGGGACTACACCAAAAGCCAGTTCAACCGTGCCACGGCGGCACGCCGCCAGCCGGGCTCCTCGTTCAAGCCCTTCGTCTACCTGACCGCGCTCGAGAAGGGCATGACGCCCGACACCATCCGCGACGACGCCCCGGTCTCGATCAAGGGCTGGGAGCCGGAGAACTATTCGCGCAACTATCGCGGCCCGGTGACGCTGGCGACGGCGATGCAGCATTCGCTCAACACGGTCGCCGCCCGGCTGATCCAGGAGGTGACGCCCAAGGAGGTCATCCGCACGGCCCAGCGCCTCGGCATCACCTCGGCCCTGCAGCCGAACCTGTCGCTCGCGCTCGGCACCTCGGAGGTGACGCCGCTGGAGATGACGGCGGCCTATGCGACGTTCGCCAATGGCGGCCAGTCGGTGCTGCCCTATGTCATCCGCGAGGTGCGCCAGACCAACGGCAAGGTCGTCTATGCCCGCAAGGCCGCGAATCTCGGCCCGGTGATCCAGCCGCAGAACCTCGCCATGATCAACACCATGTTCAACGGTGTGATGAACGGCGGCACCGGCAGCAAGTTCAACATCCCGGGCTGGCAGGTCGGCGGCAAGTCCGGCACGACGCAGGATTACGGCGACGCCTGGTTCGTCGGCTTCACCGCCAAGCTCGTCACCGCCGTCTGGGTCGGCAATGACGACAATTCGAAGATGAAGCGCGTTACCGGCGCCGGCCTGCCCGGCGAAATCTGGGGCAAGTACATGAAGGCGGCCCATGCCGGAGCGCAGCCCCTTCCGCTGCCGGGCGGCCTCTGGCAGGGCGCTCCGAAGGCGATCGGCGATGGTGCGCCGGTGGCGGATGCCCGTCAGCCCGAGGCGCCGCCGCCGACCAGCGATCGCGCCTGGGTGCCCCCGCGGCCGCAGGAGAAGAACTTCTTCGAGCGGCTCTTCGGCGGCTGAGGCTTAGCTCTTCGCCGACCGGATGTCCCGCGTCGTGCGGAACAGGACGAGGGCGGTCACGCCCAGCGCCGACATCACCAGCGGCAGGGGCAGCGCGGCGTTCTTGAGCAGGTGTCCGACGAGCAGCCCGACGCAGGCCGAGAGCAGCATCTGGCAGAGCCCGTTGAAGGAGGAGGCCGCGCCGGCCCGGTCCGGGAAGGGCATCATCGCCGAGGCCTGGGCCTGCGGCATGGTCAGCCCGACGCCGCAGGCATAGAGCGCCATCGGCACGACGACCCCGGCCGCTCCGCCGAAGCCGGTGAGCACGCCGACCAGCATCGCGAGCCCGCCGCCGGCCAGGCAGGCGACGCCGATGGCGATGACCCCGTCCATGCCGCGCCGTCCGACCAGTCGCTGGGCGATGATCGTGCCGGCGATGTAGCCGAGCACGCCGAAGCCGAAGGAGAAGCCGTATTCGATGGGCGAGAGTCCGTAGACGCCGATCAGCACGAAGGACGAGCCGGAGATGAAGGCGAAGAGCCCGGCATAGGCCAGCGCCGTCAGCGCGACATAGACGCGGAAGGCGCGGTTGTGCAGCAGCGTGCCGAAACCCTTGAAGATACTGACGAGGGACAACGGCTGCGGCGAACGCGCCCGCAGCGTCTCCGGCATCACGGTGATGATGACGACGGCGAGCGCCAGCCCGAAGGCGAGCGAGGCGAGGAAGGTCGAGCGCCAGCCGAAGGCGACCTGAAGCACGCCGCCGATCACCGGCGCGATCGCCGGGACCAGCCCCATGATCATGCCCATGCGGGCGAGTTCGCGCCCGGCGCGCACCCCATCATAGAGGTCGCGCACCATGGCCCGGCCGAGCACGATCGGCCCGGAGGCGCCGAGCGCCTGGAAGGCCCGTGCCAGGGTCAGCGCGCCGATCGAGGGCGCGAAGGCGCAGGCCAGCGTCGCGATTCCGAACAGGGCGAGCCCTGCGAGCAGGACGGGCTTGCGTCCCAGCCGGTCCGAGAGCGGCCCCCAGAATATCTGCCCGGCCGCGAAGCCGAACAGGAAGGAGGAGAGCGTCGCCTGCGCGCCGGCGACATCGGTCTGCATCACCCGCGCGATCTCGGGCAGGGAGGGCAGGTAGAAATCGGTTGAGAGGGGCCCGAGCGCCGTCAGCATGGCGAGGACGGCGGTCATCGCCAGCGTGTCGGGACGAAGCGTCATGCAGGGCCTCCGGCGCGACTGGAACGCGTCGCACTGCCGGGCCCTGCTACGACGTCAGCTGGTCATCCGGCAATGGCCGGTGCCGCCGGCCGGTCCTGCGTTTCGCCGTGATAGGCGGTGGCTTGCATCGAGGGGCGTGACGAGAACGCCTCGTACCAGCGCGCCAGCTTCGGCCGTCCAGACCGGAAATCCGGCAGGTTGCGGAATTCCAGCCAGGCGAGCGCCGTGGCCAGCCCGATATGGCCGATATGGACGGGCTCGTCGAAGCTCTCGCCGCGCTCCAGCACGTCGAAGCTCTCGACGAGCTTGGCCGCCTGCCCCTCCTGGAGCGGCGGGTAGCGCAGATGCTCCGGCCGGCGCAGCGTCTCCCAGCGCAAGGCGATGCCGGCATCGCAGAGCCCTTGCGCGATGGCGTGCAGGCGCAGCGCCTGCCAGCGCGCCTTGCCCTCGGCCGGTATCAAACGGCGCCCGCCATGCAATCCGTCGAGATAGTCGCAGATCACCAGCGAGTCGAAGATCGCGCCGGCTTCCGGCGTGATCAGCACCGGCACCTTGCCGAGCGGATTGACCGCGAAGACTTCCGGGTTGCGGTTGGTTGGGCTCGTTTCCTGATCGACGATGTCGAGGCGATCGGCGATCCCGGCCTCATGCGCGAAGACGATGGTCTTGCGCGCATAGGGCGAATGGCTCTGCGAATGGAGCGTCAGCCGCTCGCTGGACGGCGCGCTCACGCGACCTCCTCCGGCTTGAGGCCGACGAGCTCGGCATAGCGCGCCGGGTCGGTCGCGCCCTCGGTATTGACGAGGAAGACGCGCGATTGGCCGTCGAGCTTCAGCGCCGCACGCGCCTGCGGATCACGCAAGGCAGCCAGCAATCCGGCAAGCCCCGCCGATCCGCTCTCGCCGGCGACGATGGCGGGGTCGCCGGGAGCCGGCCGGGCGAGACGATTCATCGCCTCCACCGCATCGGAATCCTCGGCGGTCATGAAGGCATCGGCCGCGCGGTAGAGCACGCGCAGCGCCAAGGGCGAAGGATCGTAGCATTCGAGCATCGCCATGACGGTCGGTGCGCCATGGGGGATCTTGCCGGGCTTGCCGCTTTTGGCCGCCTCGAAGATGCAGGCCGCGCGCGACGGCTCGACCACCGTGAAGAACGGCCGCCTGTCGCCGAAGCTTGTCTGCATCTGTGCGGCGAGCGCGGCGGCGATGCCGCCGACGCCGGCCTGCACGAAGACATGCGTCGGCGGCTCCGCGATCTGCGCCAGCCCCTCGCGGGCGATGGCGGTGTAGCCCTGCATCACCAGCCCGGGGATGCGCTCGTAGCCTTCCCAGGAGGTGTCGGAGACGATGGTCCAGCCGCGCTCGGTCGCGACGCGGGCCGCCTCGACCACGGAATCGTCATAGGTGCCGTCGACCCGCTTCATCTCGGCGCCGAAGCGGGCGATGGCCGCGACGCGCTCGTCACTGACGCCGCCATGCACGAAGATCACCGCCTTGGCGCCGAGCAATTGCGCGCCCTGCGCCACCGAGCGGCCATGGTTGCCGTCGGTCGCGCAGGCGAAGGTCATGCCGGCGGCGGCCTCCCGGACGGCGGGATCGTTCATGTCGGCGTCGCCGAGCTTTCTGCCGAGCGTCTCGGAAGCCGCCTCCAGCGCCAGCCGGATCACCGCATAGGCCCCGCCGAGCGCCTTGAAGCTGCCGAGCCCGAGGCGCTGGCCCTCGTCCTTGATGGAGAGCGCACCGATGCCGAGCGCGACGGCCAGCGCCGGCAGGCTATGGAGCGGCGTCGGCACATGGTTCGGCCGCTCGGCCAGATGGGCTGCGATCGCGCCCGCCCCGGCCGGCCCGAGCGTCGCGATATCCTCCGGATGCAGGGCGGAGCGATAATCCGGGTGATGGTTGAGCAGGAACATGGCGGCCTCGTCTGGCTGGATGGCTCGAATGGATATTGCATCGAAGGCGAAAAAGGCGCTGGATTTGGCTGCGCCCGTTGCAAGTTTCTTTCACAGGATGAGGTATGGCCGAGCCGACCGCTCACGATCTCGATGCTTTCGACCGGGCGATCCTCGCGATCCTCCAGCAGGACAACACCACGCCGCAGCGGGTGATCGGCGAGCGCGTCAACCTGTCGGCGCCGGCCGTACAGCGCCGCATCCGGCGCATGGAGGCGAATGGCGTCATCCGCGCCAATGTCGCGGTGGTCGATCCTGCCGCGCTCGGCCATCCGATCACGCTTTTCGTCGAGATCGAATTGGTCAGCGAGACCGCGCCCGATATCGACGCGGCCAAGAGCGCCTTCCTCGCCGCGCCGGAGGTGCAGCAATGCTATTACGTCACCGGCGAGGTCGATTTCATGCTGGTCGTGCTGGTGCCGAGCATGGCGGCCTATGAGGCGCTGACGCGTCGCCTGTTCTTCGCCAATCCCAATATCCGCAAGTTCCGCTCCTTCGTCGCGATGGACCGGGTCAAGACGAAGCTTGGCGTGCCGATCTCCTAGCGTGCTCGCAATTCCATCCAGCCCTCATCCTGAGGAGCGCCGCAGGCGCGTCTCGAAGGATGATCCAGATGTCTCCAGAGCCTCCTAGAGCATCCTTCGAGACGCGAGCTTACGCTCGCTCCTCAGGATGAGGGCTGTTCATTGTCAGACGGATTTCCGTAACTGTCCTGCGGCCGGGGCAAGACCGCTATCGCCGGACCGTCTTGTTCCGGTCGCTTCGATATGCGACCGCGAACGGACGTGACGAACGAGCCTGATGGGCCTTGCCGTGATCACCGTGAAAGCCTCGGACATGCCGGCCGGAGAGGGCGATACGCCGCAAGGCTGGCGCGCGCTCGTCCGCTCCAGCGAGATCGGCATCGTGGCGCTGGCCGCCATGGTCGGCGTGCTCGCCGGACTGGTCGTGCTGGCAATGTCCTTCACCACGCAGCTCCTGCATGAGCTGATCTTCGGCCTCGCACATGGCCAGCGCCTCTCGATCACCACCACGATTCCCGCCTGGCGGGCGATCGCCGGGCCGGTTCTCGGCGGCCTCGCCATCGGCTTCGCCTCCTGGCTGTTCTTCCGCCGCCGCAAGCAGCCGATCGACCCGATCGAGGCCAATGCCCTGCATGGCGGGCGCATGTCCTTTCGCGACAGTGTCTTCGTCGCGCTCCAGACCATGGGCTCCAGCGGCGCCGGCGCTTCGGTCGGCCTCGAAGCCGGCTACACGCAGGCCGCGAGCGGGCTCGCCTCTCACATCGGCCGGCGGCTGCGCCTGCGCCGGGCGGATATGCGGCTCATGGTAGGCTGCGCCGCCGGCGGCGCCATCGGTGCGGCCTTCGATGCGCCGCTGACCGGCGCCTTCTACGCTTTCGAGCTGATCCTCGGCAGCTACTCGATCGCCGCCTTCGTGCCTGTGATGGCCGCGACCTTCATGGCAACGGTGACACATAGCCTGCTCTCGCCCTCGCTGCTTGCCGTCAAGGTTCCGCCGATCGGCCTGATCACCATGGCGAACCTGCCACTGGTGGTGATGCTGGGCGCCACCTGCGGGCTCGTCGGCATCGTCGTGATGCGCGCCGCCGCCTTCGTCGAAGCTGGCTTCCGCCGCTCGCGGATTCCGACCTGGCTCAGACCGGCCTTCGGCGGCCTGCTGGTCGGCGCGCTCGCGGTCTGGAACCCTTCGGTCTTCTCGGCCGGTCATGGCGCGATCAATCTCTATCTCGGCATCGATGCCAGCCTGGGGCTTTTCGCGCTGGTGCTGGTCGCCAAGGCATTGGCCTCCTCGGTCTCGATCGGCTCCGGCTTCCGCGGCGGCCTGTTCTTCGCCTCGCTGCTGCTCGGCGTGCTGACGGGCCGCCTCTTCATCGGCCTCTTGACCTTGGCCTTCCCGAACCTCGCCGGCCACGAGACGCTGTTCGCGCTGGTCGGCATGAGCTCGCTCGCGGTCTCGGTCGTCGGCGGGCCGATGACCATGACGCTGCTCGCGCTCGAAATGACCGGCGACCTCAAGCTGACGCTCGCGGTCGTCGGTGCGGCCGGTGCGGCCTCGCTGGTGACGCGCCGCCTGTTCGGCTTCTCCTTCGCGACCTGGCGCTTCCACCTGCGCGGCGAGAGCATCCGCGGCGCCCATGATATCGGCTGGATGCGTGAGCTCACCGCCGGCAGCATGATGCGCCTGGAGGTGCCGAAGATCGCGGCCGACGCCAGCATCGCCGAGGCGCGGCTGAAATACCCGCCGGGTTCGACCAGTTATCTCGTCGCCATCGGCCCCGGCGACGCCTATGCCGGCATGGTGCCTCCGGGCGCGCTCTACGAGCCCGATCCGGCGCTGGACGAGGAAGCGGCCGCCGAGCCCGCGCCGCGCACCGTGCGCCATCTCCTGCGCAATTCCGACCGTATGCTGCTCGCCGACATGACGGTGCGCGACACCCTGAAGCTGTTCGAGGAGGCCGAGAGCGAAGCCTTGCCGGTCGTCGCCGACCGCGACAGCCGCCGCATCATCGGCATCCTCAGCGAGGCGCACGCGATCAAGCGTTATAGCGACGAGGTCAGCCGCCGCAACCGCGAATTGACCGGGGAATAGCCGGGAAGCCTCAGGCCGAACGCAGGGCGACGCTCGTGACGACGCGCCAGTCCGCGATCGGCACATCCTGGCCGGAGGTCACGATGCCGATCCGGTCGAAGCGGATCGGGCGGCCGGCGAGGCGGGCATCGATCTCGGCGATGGCTGCGGCCTTCGCTGTGGCCTCGACCTGCCCGTAGAGCAGCGAGACATGCGGCATGAAGCTGGCCAGACCCTCGGGATCGAGCACCTGCTTCAGCTTCGCCAAGGCCGGTGAGACGGCGAAGCGGGCGTAGAACGAGCGGAAATAGGCATCGCTTCCCTCGACGACGGAGACGGGCTCCGTGAAAGCCTCGACCGCCCCGGCCGCTGCCGTGATCGCACGCTCCAGTGCGGCAGGCGTCGTCTCGGTGTCGCCCTGCAATGTCAGATGCGGGGCGAAGAACGGCGTGCCGAAACGGCCGGACAGGTCACTGACAAAGCCGGTCAGCAGGGCTTCGTCGGAAGGCGCCGGCATCAGCCAGAGAGAATGAATCCGCACTGTCATCTGCCTTTCACAAAGCTCTTGCATAGACTGCGCCCCGTGCGTAACGTTTATTTCAACTGAGCCGATTGTGGAAGAAATATTCCATTGTCAGGCGATAAGAGCAGAACCGGGGGAGTAGGCGCCTTGCAGCCGGAAACGCAAGCGAGAGCGGGTAGCGGCGCGGCCATCGGCGTGCGCGGGCTCAAGGTCGCCTATGGCGGCACGCGCGTGCTGCATGGCATCGATCTGGACTTCACCCCCGGTAGCTTCACCGCGCTTCTCGGCTCCTCCGGTTGCGGCAAGACCACGCTGCTGCGCTCGCTTTCGGGCTTCGTCCCGGTCGAGGATGGCTCGATCGTCGTCGGCGGCCGCGACGTCGCCGGCCTGCCGCCGGAAAAGCGCGGCATGGCGATGGTCTTCCAGTCCTATGCGCTCTGGCCGCATATGACCGTGCTCCAGAATATCGGCTACGGCCTCAAGCTGCGCGGCAAGTCCAAGGCCGAGATCGCGGCCAAGGTCGGCGAGATGCTGAGCTTCCTCGGCCTCTCCGGCTACGAGGACCGCAAGGTGACCGCGCTTTCCGGCGGCCAGCGCCAGCGCGTCGCGCTCGGCCGGGCGCTCGCCATCGATCCCGGCATCCTTTTGCTCGACGAGCCGCTCTCCAATCTCGACGCCAAGATCCGCATGGTGATGCGCCACGAGATCCGCGCCATCCAGCAGCGCCTCGGCCTCACCGCCGTCCACGTCACGCATGATCGCGAGGAGGCGATGACCATGGCCGACCGGCTGGTCATCATGCAGGCCGGACGGGTCGCGCAGGTCGGCACGCCCGAGGAGGTCTATGACCGCCCGGCCAGTGCCTTCGTCGCCAATTTCATGGGCGCGGAGAACGTGCTGCCGCTCAATATCGCCAAGGGCGAGGGGCAGGCGCTCGTCGTCGCCGGCGCGGCCCGCGCCACGCTCGCAGGCGCTGCGACCGCGGCCCTGCCTCCCGGCGAGGCGCTCGCCTATTTCCGCGACGATGTCGCGAGCCTCGACGCGCATGACGCGGCGGCTGGCGATGGCGATCTCGTCGTCCCCGGCACCATCGCCGCGCGCGCCTATCCCGGTGGCATCTACCGCTACAAGGTTGAAGCCGCCGGCCGCCAGATCACGGTCGACGATGTCGCCCGTCACGAACTCGGAACGAAGGTCGGGCTGCGCATTCCGCTGCAGCGCCTTCACATCTTCCCGGCGACCGAGGCCGGGATTGCCGCCTGACAGGGAGTCAGACACATGCGCATTATCACGCTTGCCTGCTCGCTTGCCGCGCTGATCGTGGCATCGCCGCTATCCGCGCAGACCCTCAACGTCGCCTCCGCCGGCGACCAGAACATGGTCGACTACGTCAAGGACTATCTCGGGCCGATGTTCGAGAAGGCCAATCCGGGCGTGAAGGTCGTCTCGGTCGGCACCGGCCCGGGCGATTCCGGCTCGCAGAAGATCTACGAGAAGCTCGATGCCCAGAAGGGCGCTGCCACCACCGATTTCGACGTGGTCGTCATCCACCAGAAGGCCGCCGGCCAGATGGTCAAGGAAGGCCTGCTCAACAAGTACACGGGCAATGTCGAGACGGCCAAGCTCGCCACCGGCGACGCCGCCAAGAACGCGCTCGGCACCGATGTCGGCGGCTTCGTCATCCCGATGTTCCAGTCGCAGACCGCGCTCGCCTACAATGCCGACATGGTCAAGGCGCCGCCGGCGACCTTCGCCGAGCTGGCCGACTGGGCCAAGAAGAACCCCAAGCAGTTCGGCTATAACGGCATCAAGGGCGGCATGTCCGGCGTCTCCTTCGTCGCCGGCTGGGTCTATGCCTTCGGCGGCGACTCCGACAAGCTGATCAAGGGCCCCTATGATGCCGCCACCAAGGCCGGCTGGGACAAGGCCTTCGCCGACCTGAAGGAGTTCAACAAGAACGCCGTGATCACCCCCGGCAATGCCGGCACGCTCGACATGCTGAACCGCGGCGAGATCGCCATCGGCCCGGTCTGGGTCGACATGTTCTATTCCTGGCAGGCCGACGGCAAGCTGCCCCCGAACATGAAGCTGAAGCTCGTCTCGCCCGGCATGCCCGGCCAGCCGATGTACTACGCCGTGCCGGAGAAATCGGCCCAGAAAAAGCTGGCCGAGGCCTTCATCGCGCTCGCGACCTCGCCGCAGGTCCAGGCCGACGGCATCGTCAAGAAGTTCAACTGGTATCCGGGCATCGACGCCAAGAACCTCGAAGGCAAGCTCGACAAGGCCGCCTGGGACAAGCTCTTCACCGACGTCACGCCGGCCGAGCTCGCCAAGAACGGCAAGCCCTTCCCGATCGCGCCCTACTTCAACGACATCCTCGAGGGCTACGAGAAGAAGGTCGCGAACTGAGGTTCGCCTTTCGGGATGGCGTCGGAGCCTCGACGTCATCCCGGACGTAGCGAAGCGGAGATCCGGGATCCATCCTGGGGCTCCGCAGCCCCTCGATGGATCCCGGATCGGCGCCGCTTTCGCGGCTTGTCCGGGATGACGGCGCAGAGCTTCAGGAGCGGTCGCGCAGAATGTCCCTGTCCCAACGCCAGCTCGCCCTGCTGCTGATCGCGCCCGGCCTCGCGCTCGTCGCGGCGCTGTTCCTCTATCCGCTCTGCTTCTCGCTGATCTCGGCCTTCACCGGGCCTGAAGGAGGCTTCTCGCTGCAGGCCTTCGGCAAGGCCTGGGAGCTCTATTCCGGCGACGTCGTCTTCACCGTCGTCATCGTGCTCGCCTCCTGCTTCTTCACCGGGCTCGCCGCGATCATCATCGCCGGCACGCTGACGCTCGGCGAGAACCGCTACATCGTCGGCACGCTGAAGGCGCTCTATCGCTGGCCGCTCTTCATCCCCTTCATCGTCGCGGCGCAGTGCATGCGCACCTTCCTCGCCAAGAACGGCCTGATGAACAATACCTTCGTCTCGCTTGGGCTGATGGAACCGTTGCAGGCGGTGAGCTTCCTCGACTGGCGCGGCATCATCGCGACCTTCGTCTGGAAGCAGACGCCTTTCGTCGCGCTGCTGCTCGCCGGCGCGCTCGCAGCGCTTGACCGCGCCACGCTGGAGGCCGGCCGCAATCTCGGCGCCTCGCGCATGCGCGTTCTCGTCGAGCTCGCTTTGCCGCAGGTGATGCCGCAGCTCCTCGTCGCCCTCGTCCTCTCCTTCGTGACGATGCTCTCGGTGCTCTCGGTGCCGATGATGGTGGCGGGCTCGCAGCCGACCATGCTGACCGTCGACATGGCCTTCCGCATCAACGCCTATGGCGACTACGCCACGGCCAATGCGCTCGGCGTGATCACCTATCTGATCTCGGCTGGTGCTGCGATCATCTACCTCAAGCGCGGCATGGCCAAGGAGGGCACGCCATGATCCGGGCCGTCTCCGGCCTGCGCATGGTCCTGGCGGCCTTCGCGCTCGCGGCCTTCGCCTTCTTCCTGATCGGCCCCTTGGTCAATCTCGCGCTCTGGTCCGTCGCCGAGCGCTGGTACACGCCCTACAAGCTGCCGGTCGTCTACGGCACGCGCTACTGGGAGCAGGTCTTCCGCCCGACCGGCGACGCCATGGCCTCGCTCGCGACTTCGGTCTGGATCGCGGTGCTGACGGTGCTCGTCGCGCTCGCGCTCTCGATACCGGCCGGCTACGCGCTGGCGCGGCTCAAACTGCCGGCGCGTGCGTTCTTCATGGTGCTCTTCCTGCTGCCGCAGGCCTTCCCCTCGGTCGCGATCTATATCAACGTCGCCCGCGTCTTCTACAATATCGGCATCAACGGCACGGTCTTCGCGGTCGTGCTCGTCCATGCCGCGCACGGCCTCGTCTATTCCGTATGGATCGCGGCCGCGGCCTTCGCCGCTGTCGACAAGGACCTCGAACTCGCCGCGCGCAATATCGGGGCCTCGCCGCTCAAGACCTTCTTCTCGGTGACGCTGCCTTTGGCGGCGCCCGGCATCATCGCCAGCGGCATCTTCGTCTTCCTGGAATCGCTCGACGAGTTCACCGGCACCTTCTTCGTCGGCGTGCCGCAGGTCACGACGCTGCCGCTCCTGCTCTACAACGCGGCGATGGGCGGCAACTATCAGGTCGCCTCGATCACGGCGCTGATCCTGCTCGTGCCTTCGGTGCTGTTCATGCTGTTCATCGAGCGCTTCCTGCGGGCCGATGTGCTCGCCAAGGTCGGGGCCTGAGGCGAGGGCGGGCTTGCGCGCCCTCGGGCGATCCGCAACTCTGCCGCTCCCTCCTGCCTTGCGGACCCGCGATGACGAACACTGCTGAACTCTCCCGATCCGGGACGAATCCGGGTTCCGTTCCGCGTGGCCGCTCCTTCGCGGGGCTTGTCCCCAGCCTGATCGGCTTCGGCGGCGCGCCGCTCGGCGATCTCTACGGGCATCTCGACGAGGTCACGGCGCAGGACACGGTTCGCACCGCGCTTGCGGCCGACATCAACCTCGTCGACACCTCGCCGCTTTACGGCCACGGCCTCTCCGAGCACCGCATCGGCGCCGCCTTGCGCAGCGTGCCGCGCGACAGCGTCATCATCTCCACGAAAGTCGGCCGCTGGATGCAGGCCGGCGCGCCGAAAGGCGACGGCTCGGGCTATGCCGGCGGCCTGCCGCACCCGGCGGTGATCGACTATTCCTATGACGGCGCGATGCGCTCCTTCGAGCAATCGCTGCTCCGGCTCGGTACCGACCATATCGACATCCTGCTGATCCACGATGTCGATGTCTGGACCCATGGCGAGCGGATGGAGCAGCGCTTCGCCGAGGCGATGGACGGTGCCTATCGCGCGCTGGAGAAGCTGCGCGCGTCAGGCGCGGTCAAGGCGGTCGGCGTCGGCGTCAACGAAGCCGAGATGTGCGTGCGCTTCGCCCGCGCGGGCGATTTCGACGTGATGATGCTGGCCGGCCGCTACTCGCTGCTGGAGCAGGGCGCGCTAACGGAATTCCTGCCGCTGGCGCTGGAGAAGAAGATCGCGGTGATGCTGGCCGGCGTCTTCAATTCCGGCATCCTCGCGACGGGAGCTAAACCCGGCGCCTTCTACAACTACAAGCCGGCGCCGCCTGAGGTGCTGGCCCGCGTCGCCCGGATCGAGGCGGTCTGCGCCAGCCATGGCGTCGCCCTGCCGCAAGCCGCGCTTGCCTTCTGCGCGGCCCATCCGGCTGTGGCGACGATCGTGCTCGGCGCGGTCACGCCACAGGAGGTCGCGCGCAATCTCGACCTCGTCGCGCGGCCGGTCCCGGCCGCGCTCTGGCGTGATCTGAAGGCCGAGGGCCTGCTCGCCGAAGCGGCGCCGGTCCCGGAGGCTTGAACGCCGCCGGAGTGGTTGAAGCGCGCCCTATGAGCGCCGTCATCCCGGGCTTGCCCCGGGATCCATCGTAGAGCGCCGAGCCCTTCGATGGATCCCGGAGCGGCGCCGCTATGCGGCTTGTCCGGGATGACAGCGGCTTAGTTGGGCGCTCCCGTCGAGCCGAGGTAATCGACCGCGCAGGCGACATGCAGCTTCATCACCGCGATCGCCTCGTCGATGGTGACGTGTTCCTCGTCGGTGCCCATGCTGATCGGCGAAGGCCCGCAGATCAGCGCGGGAACGCCGCGCCAGCGCCAGTAGCGGGTATCGGTGCCGCCGAGGCTCGACACCGGCGGCGCATCATGGCCGAGCAGCTCGCGGATATTGCCGCGCAGGATGTTGGCCATCTCGCTGAACGGGTCGGTCAAGCTCGCCGGATAGCTGTGGTCCTCGTTGACCACCATCTCGCAATCGGCGTCGCGGGCCAGTGCCTCGAGATCGGCGCGGATCGCGTCGCGGTCGGAGCCGATCGGGATGCGCATGTCCAAATGGGCGATGCAATGCGTCGGGATCTGCGTCGCCTTCTGCCCGCCCTGCAGGATGCCGACATTGACGGTGATGCGCCTTGCGACATCGCCGGCGCCCTTGCCGAGGTTGAGATCGGCGGCCGCGATCGTCTCCGGCGAGGTCAGCACGGCGTCGATCTCGGGCGGCAGCGCGGCGAGCTTGAGATGGTAGCGGTCATAGATCGCGGTCACGAGCCGGCTCACATCCGCGATCGGGTTGCGTGCCCGATGGGCGTAGCCACCATGGCCGCCGATGCTCTTGGCCGAGAGCGAGAAGCGCAGCGTGCCCTTCTCGGTGAAGCGCAGATTGGCGAGGCCGCTCGGCTCGCCGTTCAGGCAGCAATCGGCCTCCATCTCGGCGCCGAACTCGTCGAACAGGAACTTCGTGCCATAGCGCCCGCCCGATTGCTCGTCGGAGACCACGGTCAGCGACAGCGCGCCGTTGAGCTTCTCGCGGTGAGGGTAGAGCTGGCAGAAGGCCAGGATCGAGGCGAGCGTCCCGGTCTTCATGTCGGAAGCGCCGCGGCCCATGATCTTGCCGTCGACGATCTCGGCTTCCCAGAGCTTCTCGTTGGTGACCGGGAAGATGTCCATATGGCCGTTGAGCATGAGATGGCGGCCGGGCTTGCCGGCCTCCCAGCGGCTGATGATGTTCGGCATCTCCGGCACGAAAGCCTCGGTGCGATGCGAGACGCCGGCAGCGTCGAGCAATTCGCGCACGAAAGCCGCAGCCTCCCGCGTATCGCCCGGCGGGTTGACGCTCTTGATGCGCAGGAAGCGCCTCAGCAGCTCGACGATCTCGTCGCGGCGCTGATCGATCGCCTGAAGCAGTTCGGCTTTCAGGGCGGCTTTATCCGTGGACATGGTCAGTCTTCTTGGTCGGCGTTTCGAAGGATGATGAAAGGCGCTCAGCCGCGGGTGCGGAACGACATGGCGCGCGTGAGCTCTGTCTTTTCCAGCCGCGCGGCGACGCAATAGGCGGGGTTGAAGACATTGGCGATGTCGTAGCGCACCGCCTGCCCAAGCAGGTGACTCGCCTCGACCGGGTCGACGCCGAGGTCTTCGCCGACCCAGCGCAGCAGTTCCGTCGTGGCGAATTGCAGGGGCTGGTCGAGCGGGCGCCCGCTGGCGATGACCAAAAGGTCGGTCTCGGTCTCGCAGCGCGGCCAGCGCAGGTTCTGTTTCTTGAGGAGCTTCACCGAGAATTCGACCTCGAACGAGGTCTCGACGCCGGTGCCGGCGATCTCGCCATCACCCTGGCAGGCATGGCCGTCGCCGAGGAAGAACAGCGCGCCGTCGACGAAGACCGGGAAGGCGATCGTCGCGCCCGGCCCGAACAGCCGGTAGTCCATGTTGCCGCCATTGGCGCCGCTGGTCGCGGTCGAGATCGCCTGGCCGCGCTCGGGCGCGACGCCGAAGCAGCCCATCATCGGCGCGAGCGGGAAGCTCCAGTCCTTGATGCGAGCGGAAGGCTCCAGCAGCTTCACCGTGCCGGCCTGCGCATCAACAGCCCATTCATGGCGCTCGCGCTTCGGCAGATCGGCCAGGACGGCAGGGTCGAGCACGCCGGGCGCCAGGGGCGAATAGGTCCAACCGGTCTTCCGGTTCGGCGTCATCCGCTCGATCGTGACGAGCAGCGCGTCGCCGGGTTCTGCCCCGGTGACGAAGAAAGGTCCGGTCATCGGGTTGCCGCGCGGGGCATGCTGC
This sequence comes from Allobosea sp. MMO-172, assembly GCF_037147855.1. Lineage (NCBI taxonomy): Bacteria > Pseudomonadati > Pseudomonadota > Alphaproteobacteria > Hyphomicrobiales > Alloboseaceae > Allobosea > Allobosea sp. MMO-172. The sequence continues at coordinate 204,420 of NZ_JBBCUM010000006.1, forward strand.
GCGCCGTCGCCGCCAAAGCCCGCCGCATCGAGAGTGGTGGTGACGACGCTGTCGCCGCTGGCGATCTCCAGCACCGGCGGCAAGGTGGCGAGCACGTTCGAGTAGCGGGTCGGAACGAAGTTGTGGCGCGCCATGGAAGCCTTCCTGAGCCGGGTTCGCGTCGGTGTCGGACCGCGACCGTAGGAGCAAGCTCCCGGCTTGAGAAGCACTCGCAGGCGAGGGGGCGCCCTGCATGCGCGGTGACCGGCCGCTGCAGGGCACCCCCTTTCAGGTCGAAGCGAGAGGGAGCGGCTATGCCTCTTCCGCTGCCTCCCCATCCAGCAGGTCCTGGACATCGTCCGAGAAGCCGTAAGGCTTGAACCGCTCCAGCGGGACGCCGTGGTCGAGCAACGCCCGCGCGCAGCCGGCATGGTCGCCCGGCGCCGGCTCGCCGAGATCATCGGCCTGCGAGGCGAAGGACAGCGTGCCCAGCGCATTGTCGCCATAGCCATGGCGCGTCTGCCAGTCGGCTCCGTGTTCGAGCAGCAGGCGCGTCATCACGGCGTCGCCGGCGAAGATGGCGAGGTTGAGCGCCGTCGCCTGCCAGGCCGTCTTGACCTCGCGCGGCCAGCCGAGCACGAGCATCGTCCGCACGGCTTGCGTCCGGCCGATCGCTGCGAGCTGCGGCATGATCGTCAGCAGGCTCTCGTCCAGCCCGGCGATCAGGCCGGGATCGCCCAGCAGGAAGGCGCGCGCGGCGACCTCATCCGCTCGGCTGCAGGCGGCGACGAAGGCTTCCGCCGTCGACAGCGACTCCTCGACCCCGGCCTGTGTCAACAATGCCGCGATATCGTCCCGGCCGAAAAGACGGGCGAGCTTGTAGGCGCTGCGGCCCCGCCGGTCGGCGTTGCCGTCGTCGATGCCTGCCGCGATCAGCGCCGCGATATGCTCCTGCGAGCGGCCGCGCCGGATCGCATGGTGCAACCAATGCCCTTTTTCGTTCGCGGAGTCCTGCGCGAGCAGCAGCTGCAAGCCGTCGATGCGGTCATAGTCGAGCGCGCGCCCGATCGCGTTCGTCCCCGCGACCTTGGCGCCGGCATCGAGCAGCAGGCGCACGCAGGCCGGGTCGGGGCTCTCCATCGCATGATAGAGCGACTCGTTGTCGTCGGGATCGGCTCCGGCTTCGAGCAGGAGCTGCGTCATGCCGGGGTGATGAGTGCGCCCGGCGGCGCAATAGAGAACCGAGAGCGGATCGCCGGGATAGCGAGGATCGGTCCAGCGGCCGTTGACATCGGCGCCGCGGCTGATGAGCAGCCGCGCGCTTGCGAGGAGGCCGGGCGCGAAGGCCGGTTTCCAGATCAACTGGGAATTCGCGACGAGGGCGAGCGGCGGCATCGTGTAGGGCCCGGCTGGCCGGTTGGCGAAATCGGCGTCGGCGTCGAGCGCGGCTTCCAGCCTGCCGGTATCGCCGGTCAGGCAGGCGAGCCAGGGTGCGCCGAGGGCAAGCCCCGGTTCCGCCTCCAGCATGCGCCGCGAGAGCGCGCGCTCGCGCGCCCGTTCCGAGAACACGAGTTCAAGCCAGCGCGTGCGCCGTTCGGCCTCGGAGCTGCGGCACCAGTCGACATGGCGCTTGAGCTCCAGCCAGGAGCGGAAGCCGTGTTCGCGGGCGATCACGGACTGGGCGTCGTGCAACCGATAGGGCTGCGCGGCGACGAAGGTGGCGGGACGGTCCTGCGCAGCCGGCAAGCTGGCGCGGAAGCGGGCGATGGCCTCGCCGTCACCGGAGCGGAAGACGCGCAGCAGCCGCTTGGCCTGCTTGCGCAGATGGTCGAGATCGGGGGATGCGGGAAGTCTGGACATGAATCCTCCTGTGCATCAGGCCGAGAACCCGCAATCGGCTGCACGGAGGGCAGACAGCACAATCAGTCGTCGAGCGAGCAGGTTAGACCTTTTCCGCGGGTCCGGAGGCGTCTCGTTCCGCCTGCGCCTTGGATAGAGCCTGTCGCTTCCGCGCTCAAGCCACTTTTTGAAGCGCTTTCCCTGCCGCCGCCCGCTTAGGCGACGGCATTGCCCGAGACTGCTCCCGGCATGCCGGACTGCGCGGCGTGGAGGCTGCGATAGCGCCCGCCCTGCCGGGCAAGCAGCTGGACATGGCTGCCCTGCTCGACGACGTCGCCGTTCTCGACGACGACGATGCGGTCGGCATTGGCGATGGTGGCGAGCCTGTGCGCGATGACGAGCGTGGTGCGACCGCGCGACAGTTCCGCCAGCGAGAGCTGGATTGCCTTCTCCGTCTCGGTATCGAGGGCCGAGGTCGCCTCGTCGAGGATCAGGATCGGCGGGTTCTTCAGGAAGATGCGGGCGATGGCGAGGCGCTGCTTCTGGCCACCAGAGAGCTTGACGCCGCGCTCGCCGATCACCGTGTCGAGCCCGTCGGGCAGGGCTGCGATGACGGTGTCGAGTCTGGCCTGCCGGGCCGCCTCGACGATCTCTTCTTCCGTGGCGCCGAGGCGGCCATAGGCGATGTTGTCGCGGATCGTGCCGGCGAACAGGAACACGTCCTGCTGCACGATGCCGATATTGGAACGCAGCGATTTCAGCGTCATGTCGCGGATGTCGATGCCGTCGATGGTGATCGCTCCGCCCGTGACCTCGTAGAAGCGCGGCAGCAGCGAGCAGATCGTGGTCTTGCCGGCGCCGGAGGGGCCGACGAAGGCGATCGTCTCGCCAGCGCTGATCTCCAGGTTCAGCCCGTCGAAGATCGGCCGTCCCGCGCTGTAGCCGAAATGCATGTCGCGATACGCGATGTCACCGCGCAGGCGCTCGACCTCGCGGGCGCCGGGCCTATCGGCGACATCGGGCCGCGTCGCGAGGAAGGCGAGGTAGCGCTGGAAGCCGGCGATGCCCTTCGGATAGCTCTCGATGACCGCGTTGATCTTGTCGACGGGGCGGAAGAACACGCCGACGAGCAGCAGGAAGCCGACGAAGCCGCCGGCCGACAATTCGCCGCGCACGACGAACCAGCCGCCGGCCAGCATCACCACGACCTGCACGAAGCGCATTGAGAGATAGGACAGCGAGGTCGAGGCGGCCATCAGCTTGTAGGCGGCGAGCTTGGTGTCGCGGTAATGCCGGTTGCTCTCGGCGAAGAGCCGGCGCTCATGGTCCTCGTTGGCGAAGGCCTGGACGACGCGGATGCCGCCGACATTTTCCTCGATGCGGGCGTTGAAATCGCCGACCCGGCCATAGAGCGCATGCCAGTTCGTGGTCATGCGGCTGCCGTAGCGGATGGTGACGAAGGCGGTGAGCGGCACGACGAGCGCGGTGATGATCGCGAGCTGGGGATGGACCCACAGCATCAGCATGAAGGCGCCGATCAGCGTCATGATCGCGATGAACAGGTCCTCCGGGCCGTGATGGGCGACCTCGCCGATCTCTTCGAGATCCTTGGTCAGGCGCGCCACGAGATGGCCGGTCTTCTGGTTGTCGAAGAAGCCGAAGGAGAGCTTCTGGAGATGGTCGAAGGCCTTGGCGCGCATCTCGGTCTCGATGCCGATGCCGAGCATATGTCCCCAATAGGTCACGATGACCTGCAGGCCCGCGCTGATCAGATAGGCGACGAAGAGACCGGCTGCGGCAAGCCCGATCATCCCGAGTTCACCCGTCGGCAGCAAGCGGTCGATGAACAGGGTCACCGCGACCGGGAAGGCGAGTTCGAGCAGGCCGGCCGCGACCGCGCTGCAGAAATCCAGCAGGAAGAGGCCGCGATGCGGCCGGTAATAGGCGGCGAACCGCTTGATCAGGTCCATGTCGGTCTCCGCGGGATCGCTCTCAGGCTGGGAGGGCGATCGGGCGCTGCGTCTGCGGATGGGCGATGACGCTCATCTCGACGCCGTAGATACGGGCAAGCTGCTGCGACGTCATCACCTCGTCCGGCGTTCCCCTGACGATCAGCTTGCCGGAATGCAGCGCGATGATCTCGTCGCAGAACCGCGCTGCCATATTCACGTCGTGCAGCACGACGATGACACCGAGGCCCTTTTTCGCGGAAAGCTCGTGCACGAGGGAGAGCACCTCGATCTGGTGGGCGATGTCGAGCGCCGAGGTCGGCTCGTCCAGCAGCAGGCATTCGGCATCCTGCGCGATCAGCATCGCGATCCAGACGCGCTGGCGCTCGCCGCCCGAGAGCGTGTCGACCAGCCGGTCGGCGAAGGCCTCGACACCGGTCAGCGCCATGGCTTCGGCCACCTTCTCGCGGTCCCTGGCGCCGAAGCGGCCGAGCGCGCCATGCCAGGGATAGCGGCCGAGTGCGACGAGTTCCTTGACCAGCATGCCGGAGGAGGCCGGCGTCTGCTGCGGCAGATAGGCGACCTTGCGGGCGAAGCCGCGGCTGCTCCAGTCGTCGAGCGCCGTGCCTTCGAAACGGACCGTGCCGGCTGTCGGCGCCTGCTGGCGGGCGAGGAGCTTGAGCAGCGTCGACTTGCCCGAGCCGTTATGGCCGATCAGGCCGACGACCTGTCGCGTCGGCAGCGACAGCGTCAGCGGCTCCAGCAGCACGCGGCCGGGCACGGAAAAGGACACGCCGTCGAGATCGAACAGGCTGCCGTCGTTCAAGGCGCTGCCAGCCGCCATGGAAAGGGCCCTCTCGGCCAGCAGGCCATCAGCCGGCGCGGATGCGGAAAGCTTGTTGTCCATGGTCCGGTACGCCTTGGAAAGACAGGAGCTGATGGAAGTCGCCTTGCCCTACACCGCAGCCGCCGGTGGCGAAAGATGGGCTCTGGCATCGAGGCCTTGCAGGAAGCTGCCGGCGCGTGTGGACTTCAGTCCAGCGCCAGCGCCTTTTCCAGCGTGCCGCGCCGCCAGGCGGCCGGCGTCTCGCCGACCATGCGCCGGAAGACGCGGGTGAAATGCGCCTGGTCCGAAAACCCGGCCTCCACCGCGACCTCGGTCAATGAGCGGTCGCCCGCCGCCAGCAATCTCTGGCCCTGCTCGATCCGGGCCTTGAGCTGCCATTGATGCGGCGGCAGACCGGTCGAGGCCTTGAAGGCGTGGCTGAAATGCGATTGCGACAGGCCGACGAGCCCGGCGAGATCCTGCAGGCGGATCGTGCCGGCCGCATGTTCGGCGATGTAGTCGGTCACGGTCCTGAGCTGCCGGCTGGTCAATGGCGTCCGGCGGCGTGGCGCCTCGCGCCTGACGCCGAACAGGTCGATCAGCACCGCCATGACGAGGCCGTCGCCATAGAGATCGTGCCGTGCATCGGGCTCGGCGCACTCGCCGGCGATGAGCCGGGCCAGCGTCTGGATGCGTTCGTTCGTGAACATGATGCGCGGCTGGCGCAAGAGCTCGGGTGACAGGGCCTCGCCCAGGCGCTCGCTGACGCTGGCAGGGTCGAAATGCAGGTCGAGATGGCGGATGCGCATGCGCTGCTGCGTGCGGCCCCAGACGGGCACGCCGGCCGGCATGAAGCTGATCGAATGCGCGCCGCCCCGTGGCGAGACGCCCGGCTCCGACGGGTCGAGCCGCGTCTCGAAACTGCCGCCGACCTTGTCGAGCACGATGAAGAGCCGCGGATGATCCGAGACATATTCGCCGGTGGCGCCGGCCTGGCACTCGGCCTGCCAGAGATCGGCGATGACGCCGTTCCAGCTGCGGCATTTGAGCGAGCCGATCACGCTGATGCCTTCGCGGACGGAGCGCATGCCTGGCTGGAAACCCATCCTGACCCTCCTGCGGCCGGATCGTCGCGCCAAAGCGCGTGTTCAAAATGCAACGCGAAGAGCGCAATTGTGCCTGCCTGCCCAGGAACGTTCAACGCATGACAGGAACGATCAATCCCCTATTACTTAGCAGTGATACGCCGCCATGCAAAGCAGTGCCTGCATTTTGAATGGTTCTAATTTTGAGCAATTCTCATTGGGCGCACAATATTGGGGCTTGGTCTGGCCATGTGCTATAAGAGAAGCATGAATAAGAACTTTGTTCTTCGTTCGACTGTTTCATTCGGTGCGATGTTTTACGGAGCGATCGCCTTCGCACAGACGGCGCCCGGCCCGACTGTCCAGCTCGATACGATCACCGTCGAAGGCCAGGGCGAGAAGGCGACGGGCCCCGTCACCGGCTATGTCGCGACGCGCTCCGCCACCGGCTCGAAGAGCAACACGCCGATCACCGCGATCCCGCAATCGGTCTCGGTCATCGGCCGCGAGGAACTCGACGATCGCAAGGCTCTGAAGGTCGACGAGGCGCTGCGCTATACCGCCGGCGTGCAGGCGCAGCCTTTCGGCTCCGACCCCGATACGGACTGGTTCTTCGTCCGCGGTTTCCAGGCGACCCAGACCGGCGTCTATCTCGACGGACTGCAGCTCTATTCCTTCGGCTTCGGCGGCTTCCAGATCGATCCCTTCATGCTGGAGCGGGTCGAGGTGCTCAAGGGCCCGGCCTCGGTGCTCTATGGCGGCTCCAATCCTGGCGGCATCGTCAGCCTCGTCAGCAAGCGGCCGAACGGCAGGAACTTCGGCTATGTCGAGGCCGGCATCAACAATTTCGGCAATGCCTATCTCGGCATCGATGTCGGCACGAGCGACAAGCAGGGTGTCTGGAGCACGCGCCTGACCGGCAAGCTCTCGGGCGGCGACCAGTACACCGACTATTCCAAGGATTTCCGCGGCACGATCATGCCGCAGATCACCTATCAGCCGAACGGAACCACCCGCATCACCGCCTATGGCGCCTATAGCTATCTCGATCAGGTCCATTCCGGCGGCGGCTTCCTGCCCTATGTCGGCACGGTGGTGAACGCGCCCTTCGGCAAGATCCGGCGCGATGCCTTCTTCGGCGAGCCGTCGATCGACAGCCAGAAGCGGGTCACGACCATGCTGGGCTACGAGTTCCAGCATGATTTCGGCGGCGTGACCTTCTCGCAGAATGCACGCTACGGCCAGATGCGCGGCTCCCAGCTCGGCCCCTACGGCTACGGCTATGCCGGGCCCGACGCGCCCTTCGGTAACCGCTTCGAGCCGCTCGGGCCGGATTACAAGCTGTACCGCATCGGCTTCCAGGAGAACACGAAGGTCAACACCTTCACCATCGACAACCGCCTGGAAGGCAAGTTCGACACCGGGCCGCTGCAGCATTCCTGGATGATCGGGCTCGACTACAAGTATTTCGAGATCGACCATGTCCAGGCATCGGGCGGCGCGACGACGATCAGCGTCACCAACCCGGTCTATGGCGCGCCGCAGGGGGCGAGCGCCGTCTATCTCGACCAGAAGCTGAAGCACCATCAGGTCGGCATCTACCTGCAGGACCAGATCCGCTTCGGCGGCGGCTGGCTGGCGACCTTCAACGGGCGCTACGACTATGCCGAGAAGAAATCGGTGAGCCCCGCCACGCTCGCCTTCTCGCCGAGCTATGACGATCGGGAAGGCGCCTTCAGCGGGCGCGCCGGCCTCGCCTACGAGTTCGCGAACGGGATGACGCCCTATGCCAGCGTCGCGTCCTTCTTCAACCCGGTCTTCGACGGCACCTCGACCGGAACGCCCGGCGTCTTCCTGCCCTTCAAGCCCGAGAAGGGCTGGCAGGTCGAGGCCGGTGTCAAATACAGGCCGACCTTCGCCGATGCGCTCTTCACCGCCTCGGTCTTCCACATCGTCAAGGACAATGTCCTCGTTCCCGCACCGACCTACTTCAACGCCTTTGCCCAGCAGCAGCTCGGGCAGGTGACCTCGAGCGGCGTCGAGTTCGAGGCAAAGGCCAATCTCACCGAGAATCTGAAGGTGCTGGCCTCGCTGACCGCGTTCAATCTGGAGATCAGCAAGCACACCAATACGGCGCTTGTCGGCAAGACGCCCTTCATCGTGCCGGAGATCACTGCCTCGGGCTGGGCCGACTACACCTTCAACGAGGGTGCGCTGAAGGGGCTGAGCCTCGGCGCCGGCATCCGCTATGTCGGCAAGTCCTGGGCCGACAATGCCAATACCCTGAGGGTGCCCGGCGCGACGCTGGTCGATGCCGCGATCCGCTACAAGCTCGGCAACTGGGGGCTGGCGGTCAACGTCACCAACCTCTTCGACAAGGCCTATGTGAAGAGCTGCCAGGATTTTTCGAGCTGCAGCTATGGCGATGCCCGCACCGTCACCGTCTCCGCGAATTATCGCTGGTGACGATCGTCTCCCAGGCATCGAAGGCCGCAGCCCTGCGCTGCGGCCTTCTGCTGTGGTAGTTCCACGCGCATGACCGGCTTCACGGCATATCCGACGCGCCGCGCCGCGCTCGCCCTGGTCGCCGCGGCGGGCATCTCCCGGCCGGCGCAGGCCACGGGCCTGCGCGTCGGGACCGTCGACTGGTCGGTGCTGGAGACCTTGCTCGCGCTCGGGCTCCCGCCCGTCGCGGCGCCGGAACTGCGCCAGTTCGCCGAGGTCGCGGTCGAGCCTGTGGTTCCCGAGAGCGTCGCCGATCTCGGCCTGCGTGGCACGGTCAACTTCGAACTGCTGCTCCTGTCGCGGCCGGACCTGATCCTGTCGTCGAGTTTCTATGTCAGCTCCGAGCCGCGCCTGCGCCGGATCGCGCCGGTCGAGAGCTTCTCGGTCTATGCGCCGGGCCGGCCACCTTATGAGCCGGCCGTTGCCATGACGCGGGCCATCGGCGAGCGCCTTGGCGCCGCTGCCGCCGCCGAGCGCTACATCGCCGAGACCGAAGCCGAATTCGCCGGCCTGCGAGGCAGGCTGAAGCCGCTCGCGAAGCGCGCCGTCATTCCCGTCAATCTCGGCGACGCCAGGCATTTTCGTGTCTTCGGCGACGACAGCCTGTTCGGCGAGGTGCTGAAGCGGCTCGGCCTCACCAATGCCTGGAGCGACCATACCAGCTATTCGGCTATGGCGCCGATCGGGCTGGAGGCGCTGGCGCGCGTGCCGGAAGCCCATATCGCCCTGATCCCGCCGGTGCCGCCTGGCGCGATGGAGACCCTTGCGCGCAGCGCTTTCTGGAACGCCTTGCCCAATCTGCGCGAGGGCCGGCTCCTGCAAATCGGTTCGATTAATCCCTATGGCGGCCTGCCGGCGGCGCGGCGCTTCGCGCGGCTCCTGACCGAGGCTCTGATCGCGGCGGAGACGGCGCGTGGCTGAGGCTGCCGCTCCCATGCGCCGCCAGCCTGGCGGGCGCCCCGGCATCTGGGCTCTCGCCGCGTTGACGGCAGTCGCGTTGCTCGTGGCGGTGATCGCGACGCGGCCGTCGCTGCCGGCCGCGCCGGAGCTGGCGCGGGTGCTCGACAGCATTCTGCTCTGGCACAGCCTGATGCCGCGGGCCGTGACCGCGCTGATCTGTGGCGCGGCGCTCGGGCTTGCAGGCATGCTGCTGCAACGCGTGCTGCGCAACCCGATCGCGGATGCCTCGACGCTCGGCATCGCATCGGGCGCGCAGCTCGCGCTCACCATCGCCTCGGCCTATGCGCCTGCGCTGATCGCCTTCTCGCGGGAAGGTGTGGCGCTGGCCGGCGCCTTCGCGGCGGTCGTGCTCGTCCTCGGCCTGAGCTGGCGGCGCGGGCTCGAACCGATGACCGTGGTCCTGTCCGGCATGGTCGTTTCGCTCGTCGCGGCAGCTGCCAGCGCGACGGTCATCCTCGCCAAGGGCGAATATGTGCTGTCGCTCTTCATCTGGGGCGCCGGCTCGCTCAACCAGCAGAGCTGGGATGCGGTCCTCGCGCTTGCGCCGCGCCTCGCCCTGAGCGTTGTCGCAGCGGTGCTGCTGTTGCGCCCGCTCGCCTTGATCGGCCTCGACGAGGATGTCGCGCGCGGCCTTGGGCTGACCCTGCACGCGGCGCGGCTCGCCGTGCTCGGCATTGCGATCTGGCTGGCGGCCAGCGTCACCGCCGAGGTCGGCGTGATCGGCTTCGTCGGCCTCGCCGCGCCGGCGCTTGCACGAGAACTCGGCGCCCGCACGCCACGCCAGATGCTGCTGGCGGCGCCCGCACTCGGGGCGCTCCTGCTCTCGATCACCGATAGCGCCGTGCAATTGCTCGGCTCAGGCTTCAACGATCTCGCGCCGACCGGTGCTGCGACCGCCTTGTTCGGCGGCCCCATCCTGCTCTGGCTGATGCGGCGGGTGCCGCCGTCCCTGCCGCCACAAGGCAATGACGTCACATGGCGATCGGACAGGCAGGCGCGCTCGCTGCTCTCGCTCGCTCCTCTGGCCGTGGTCATCCTGGTGGCGGCAGCGCTCGGCCTCGTGCTCGGACGCGGTCCCGCAGGCTGGGACTGGGCGACGGGTACGCTGTTCTGGGACCTGCTGCCGTTTCGGGGCCCGCGTCTCGTGGCTGCCGGCGCGGCCGGGGCGCTTCTCGGCGCGGCCGGCGGCCTGATGCAGCGCCTGACCGCGAACCCGCTCGCCGGCCCCGAAGTGCTCGGCGTCAGTGCCGGCGGCGGCGTCGGGTTGCTGCTTGCGCTCACCCTGATGCCGGCCAGTCCCTTTGCGATGCTCGCCGGTATTGCCGGCGGCTCGCTCGCGGTGCTCCTGGTCATGCTGCTCTTCGCGGCCCGCCCCGGCATCGGCCCGCAGCGCCTGCTGCTGGCCGGCATCGCCATGGGGGCGCTCTGCATGGCTGTGGTCTCGACGGCGATGGCACAGGGCGACCTGCGCGCCTATATGCTGCTGGTCTGGCTGTCGGGCTCGACCAATCGTGCCGGCCCGTTCGAGGCCTGGGCCGGTCTGATCGCCTGCATCGCCCTGATTTTGCCGCTCCTGCTCGCCATTCGCTGGCTCGACCTGCTGCCGCTCGGCGAGGCAACGAGCCGCAGCCTCGGCCTGTCGGTGGAGCGCAGCCGTCTTGGCCTGGCTGCCATGGCCGCGCTGGCGACGGCGGTGGCTTCGCTTCTGGTCGGTCCGCTCAGCCTGATCGGGCTGATCGCGCCGCATCTCGCCCGTCTCGCCAGTTTCGCGCGCAGCCGCGACCAGTTGCTCGCCGCCATGCTGATCGGCTGCGGAGTCATGATCCTCGCCGACTGGCTCGCGCGGCTCGTCGTCTTTCCCTACCAGGTTCCGGTCGGGCTCTTCGCCGCGCTGATCGGCGGACCCTATCTGATCTGGCTCTTGAACCGTGGAGCGAGCCGCCATGGCTGAGCCCGAATTGCGCGCCGATGCGCGCGTCGCGATGCGTGATCCAGCGGCCATGCTGGAACGGCTCTGCGCGCATTTCGTCGAGCACGGCACGGTGACGCATCACGACAGCGGCGCCCGCCTCGAAGGTCGCTTCGGCGCTGTGGAGCTCGGCTCCGCCGACGGTGCCCTCGATATCGCGGTGACCAGCCCGAACGAGACCTATCTCTTCGTCGTGACCTCCTCGGTCGCCGAGCACCTGCATGAATTCGCCGAGGGCGAGGCCCTTCAGGTTGGCTGGCGCGGAAGCCTGCCCGAGCAGCCGCGGATTCCCTATTTCCGCGAAACGGTGGTGCGTGATGCCTATGACGTGACACCTGCGATGCGGCGCGTCATCCTGACCTGCGAGGACACTGCCCATTTCGAGAGCGGCGGCCTGCATGTCAGCGTGCTGATCCCGCCTGCAGGGCGCGAGCCGGTCTGGCCGGGCGTCGGGCCGGATAATCGCGTGATCTGGCCAGCCGGCGCGGACGAGCTGATCAGGCGCATCTACACGATCCGCTCCATCGATCGTCAGCGCCGGGAACTCGCGATCGACGTGGTGCTGCACGATGCTTCGCCGGGATCGACCTGGGCCCGCAATGCGCGCTCCGGCGACCGGGTTGGTCTGCTCGGGCCGGGCGGCGGCGATGTCGTTGCGGCCGACTGGTACCTGCTCTGCGGTGACGAGACCGCGCTGCCGGCGATCGCCCGCATCGCCGCCGAACTGCCCGCCACGGCGCGGGCCGAGATCGTCATCGAGGTCGCCGATCGCGCCGAGCAGCAGGAGCTGTCCTCGCAGGCCGCGATCGACGTCACCTGGCTCCACCGCGGCGATGCGCCGGCCGGAACCACCGACCTGCTGCCGCGGGCCGTCATGGGCGTTACCCCGCCGGAGAGCGGAAACCCCTTCGTCTTCGTCGGTTGCGAGCAGGCCGCGGCGCGGGCGATCCGCAAGCATCTGCGCAGCGTCTGGAAGTTGCCTAAGGACAGGCATCTCGTCGCCGCCTATTGGCGCCACGGCCATGCCGACGCTCACGATCACGGCGAGTAGTCGCAGCGTTGCGAGGCGCTCCGAAAGATCTCAGCCTTAAATTAGGATCGATCTAATCTATTGATCTTGCAGCATTTTTGCTTGTTATTCTGTTGCGCTTGCCAGCATAAGCGCGGTTCCAGCCACGAGCCGCGCGGGTATGAGCGACAAGACAGCCGGGATCGCTGCGATCTATGCCGCCGAGCAGCACAAGCTGCAGCTACGGCTGATCCGGCGCGGGCTCGATGCGCAGCAGGCTTCCGACGCCGTGCAGGACATCTTCCTGCGCCTGCTCCGGTCTCCGCCTGCCGAATTGCGTGATCCCGGCGCCTATCTGCGCCGCTCGGCCGATACGATGGCGGTCGATCACTGGCGCCGTCAGCAGCGCCATACCGCCCTGTTCGAGCCCTTGCCGCCCGAGGCTCCGGCGGTGAGCGACGACACGGCCTCTCTCGAAGGGCAATTGCTTGCAGGCGAGCGCGACAGGCGCCTGCGCCGGGCGATCGAGGATTTGCCGCCCCGCAGCCGCGAAGTCCTGCTGCTGCACAAATACGAGGGGCTGAGCTATGTCGAGATCGGCCTGCGGCTCGGCATCGCCCGCAACACCGTCATGGTCCATCTCGCGAATGCCATGCGCAGCCTGCGCGCCGCTTTGCGCGCTTCCGACTAATGCATCCGGCGGCGCGGATCGTCTATTGAGAAAGGCTTCGTCCGGTTGCCAGAGCGGCCCTCGGCCGCAAGGGTGGATTCAGGCTCGGGATAGGGCGATGGCAGATCAGGCAGAGGACACACCGGACGAGCAGGCCTTGCAGTGGTTCGTGCGGCTGCGCGATGGCGAGGCCGATGCGGCCACGCGCCGGGGCTTCGATGCGTGGCTGGCGGCGAGTCCGGGCCATGGCCGCGCCTGGGCGGAGCTCGAAACGCTCTGGTCCGATCTCGATCGTCTCACGCCGCTGAAGACGGCCGAGGTCGTGTCTCCCGTCCATGTTGCCGTTCCGGCAAGGCCGAGGCGGTGGCGGCAGGTTGCTTTCGCGCTGGCGGCATCGCTGGTGCTGGCCGCGGGTATCATGACCGTCCTGCTCCAGTCCGGCCGGTTCGCGGATTTCAGGACGGCGGCCGGCGAGCGTCGCATCATCGCGCTCGCCGACGGTTCGCAGGTCGAACTCGCGCCGGCCTCCGCGATCGATGTCGACCTGACCGGCTCGCGCCGGATGATCAGGCTGGTCTCCGGCCAGGCCTTCTTCACCGTGGCGAAGGACCCGGCCCGGCCGTTCTCGGTCGCGGCGCGCGGCGGCACCGTGACGGCTCTCGGCACGGCCTTCGACGTCAAGCTCGGGCTCGGCTCGGCGGTCGCGGTCGCGGTCGATGAAAGCCGGGTCAAGGTCGAGGTGCCCGGTGCGGCCGGCGTCGTCGTCGGCCAGGGCCAGGGCGTCGGCTACGAGGGCGAGACCATCTCGCAGCCGGGATCGCTCGATCCCGGCGAGATCGGCGACTGGCGCCGGGGCCGTCTGGTCTTCCACGACGTCCGCCTGGCCGAGGCTGTCGCCGATCTTGAACGCTATGGCGGCGGTCGCATCGGCATCCTGTCGCGCGAGGCGGGCCAGCGCCGCGTAACGGCGGTGCTCGATGCGCGCGACCCGTCGGGCGGGCTCGACATGCTCGCTGGCGGCCTGGGGCTGCGCGTGGTCCGCCCCTTCGCCTGGCTGACCCTGCTCCTCCCCGCCTGAAAATTTTTCCGCAGTGCACTAATGAGTCCGGCCGCCACCGGCGTCTTACCCTTGCGAGGGCCGGAATCGTCTCGACCCTCGCCGTATCTTGGGGATCGACAATGGGTATTCGGGTTGGAGCGCGGCTTGTCCGCCAGGCGAGACTGGCTGCGGCGCTGTGCGGAACCGCTCTGGCGGCGGGAATCGTGACGGTGCCGGCGATGGCGCAGTCCGTGCGGACGCTCGACATCCCCGCCCAGCCCGTTTCCTCCGCGCTGATCGCCTTCTCGCGCCAGACCGGCGTCGCGGTCGTCGCTCCCGCCTCGGCCACCGCCGGCAAGCGCTCCGCCGCCGTCAATGGCGCCCTGTCGTCGGAAGCGGCCCTGTCCCGCCTGCTGGCGGGCACCGGCCTCAATTTCCGCTTCACCAGCGCGACCAGCGTCACGATCAGCGCCGCCGGATCGGCCGGTGCTGCGGGCGGGGCGGTTCCGGAAGGCGCCATCGCGCTCGACACGATCGACGTCGCCGGCAATCCGCTGGCGCGCGGCGGCGTCGCCGAGATCCTGATCGGCCCGCGCGAGCTGGAGCGCCGGAACCCGACCGATATCCGCGACGTCTTCGGCGGCGAGCCGCGCGTCAAGGTCGGAGGCTCCACGCCGATGTCGCAGAAGGTCTATGTCAATGGCGTCGAGGAGACCAACCTCGCCGTCACCATCGACGGCAGCCGGCAGAACAACAAGGTCTTCCACCATAACGGCACGACGCTGATCGACCCGTCCTTCCTCAAGGCGGCGCGGATCGATGCCGGCGTGGCCCCCGCCGATGCCGGCCCCGGCGCGCTGGCGGGCGCCATCGCCTATGAGACCAAGGACGCGCGCGACTTCCTCTCCGGCAACGGTGTCGGCGCCTTCGCCAAGACGCAGTTCAACACCAACGGCTCGATCTTCACCAACAGCCTGTCCGGCTATGGCCGCTACGAGGGCTTCGATTTTCTCGCCTATGGCACGATCGGCAAGGGCGGCACCTACAAGGCGGGCGACGGCCAGGAGGTGATCGGCACCAAGACGGACCTGCTGAGCGGGCTCTTCAAGCTCGGCTGGGAGGCGCCCAGCGGCGACCGCTTCCAGATCAGCCATGAGCGCGTCCGCGACGATGCGATCCGGCCGTTCCGCGGCAATATCGGCTTCATCTCGGGTCGCCCGGCCTGGGAGCCGCGCACGCGCCGCTACGAGATCGACCGGCAGAACACGGTCTTCACCTATAGCCGCACCTCGGCGATCGGCCTGTGGGATCCGAAAGCCGTCATCGCCTATAGCCGCACCGAGGTCGACACGCCGATCTTCGATCGGCCGATCGGCGCGAATCCTCCCGTCACCTATCCCGGCACCGGCATCACCGACAGCTTCAACGGCAAGTTCGAGAACCGCTTCGGCCTCGGCGAGTTCGGCAACGTCGTCGCCGGCGTCGATTTCTACAAGGACAAGGCGCTCTACAAGGACCGCAACTTCCGAGCGAGCGAGAAGGCCAGCAATCTCGGCATCTACGCGCAGGCGCGGCTGAAGCCCTTCGAGCGCATGCGCCTGTCCTTCGGCCTGCGCGGCGACCGGCAATGGTTCACCGGCACGACCGGCGAGGACTTCGACGATTCCGGCCTGTCCCGCAACATCTCGGCCGAGTTCGACCTGATCCCGGAGCACCTGACGGTTCGCGCCGGCTATTCCCATGTCTGGGGAGGCGTCCAGCTGGCCGAGAATTTCATCATGAACACGGCCTGGCGCTATGGCACCGGCGTGAAAGCGGTCCAGTCCGACAACGTGATCGCCGGCCTCGTCGGCCGCTGGAACGGCTTCACGCTGGAAGGCTCGGTCTTCCGCACCGAGCTGGAGAATGCCCGGGCCGCCCGCTTCGCCGTCGCCAGCGCCACCCTGGCGCGTGAGATCGAGTCGCAGGGCTATGAGATCGGCCTCGGCTATGCCTGGGAAGACGGCTTCATCCGCGGCAAATATGCCAGCGTCGACGTCAGGATCGACGGCGAGCGCGCGGATTCGGATGCCGGCACCTATCTCGCCACCCCGATCGGCGACGTCTTCACGCTGACGGCGGCGCATACCTTCAAGCAATGGGGCGTGACCGTCGGCGCCGATGTCGAGATCGTGCGCGACTACAAGAAGGTCGCTCCCGGCAACCAGCCGCTCAAGGGTTACGAGGTCGTCAACCTCTTCGCCGAGTACAAGCCGGTGCAGATGCCCAACCTGACCTTCCGTGCCGAGGTCAAGAACCTGCTCGACAAGACCTATGCCGACCGCGCCACCTACGGCCAGGAATTCGGCACGGTGACGCCGCTCTACCAGCCCGGCCGCGCTGTCGTGCTGAGTGCCTCGGCGCGCTTCTGATGCGGTTCGCCGGCGTCCTCGCCCTGCTGGCCTTGCTGCTGCCGTCGCTGGCGAGCGGGCGGGAGCTCGTCGATCTCGCCGGCCGCACGGTCGCCGTTCCCGACAGGGTCGAGCGCATCATCATCGGCGAGGGGCGGCATCTGCCGGCCCTCGCCGTCCTCGACCGCACCGATCCCGTGGCGCGGCTCGTCGGCATGATGGGCGACTACGAGGCGGTCGATCCGATCAGCTACCAGCGTTATCGCGAGCGCTTCCCGGCGCTCGACGCGGTCAAGCGCATCGGGCGCAACACGCGCGACACCTTCAGCATCGAGCAGGCGATCTCGGCCGCGCCGCAGGTCGCGATCTTCGGCCTGCATGGCCATGGCCCGGATACCCGCTCCGGCGAGGTCATCCGCGCGCTGGAGGCAGCCGGCGTCGCCATCGTCTTCATCGATTTCCGCAGCGACCCGCTGGTCAACACGCCGAAATCCATGGAGCTGCTCGGCGCATTGCTC
Organism: Allobosea sp. MMO-172; assembly: GCF_037147855.1. Classification (NCBI taxonomy): domain Bacteria; kingdom Pseudomonadati; phylum Pseudomonadota; class Alphaproteobacteria; order Hyphomicrobiales; family Alloboseaceae; genus Allobosea; species Allobosea sp. MMO-172. The sequence goes on from NZ_JBBCUM010000006.1 coordinate 221,158, forward strand.
GGCCGCGAGACCGAGGCTGCCGAATTCATCGCGGCCTGGCGGGCGGCGCTGGCAACCGTCACGGATCGTCTGGCCGCAGCGAAACCAAGACCTGCGCGCGTCTTCGTCGAGAGCCGGGTCGGGCTCGGCACCGGCTGCTGCGAGACCATGACGCGCGGCATGATGGGCCGCTTCGTCACGGCGGCCGGCGGCGTGAACATCGCCGACGCTCTCATTCCGGCCGAGGCCGGCGTGGTCAATCTGGAATGGCTGATTTCGAATCCGCCGGAGGTCTATATCGGCACGGCGATCGGCAACGGCTTGCAGCCCGCCGACGCGCCCTGGCTCGCGCTCGGCCCCGGCGTCGATGCGGCGCGGGCGCGTGAACTGCTCGCCCGCTCGCTGACGCGCACGGGCATCGCCGGGCTCGATCCCGTCCGGCAGGGCAGGGCCCATGCCGTCTGGCACCATTTCTACAACTCGCCCTTCAACGTCGTCGCGGTGCAGGCTTTCGCGCAATGGCTGCACCCGCAGCTCTTCGCCGATCTTGACCCGAAGGCGTTGCTGGCGACGATGCAGCAACGCTTCCAGCCCGTGCCGCTGGACGGCACCTACTGGACGAGCCTGCGCTGAGGTGAACGACATGAGCGAGACATCGAACCGGCAGCACAGCCATGCCGAGGTCGCGACGGCCAACGCCTCGCGCTATCTCCAGCAGCTCTGCAAGCATTTCGGCCACAAGGTCGAGGCCAGCTTCGACGAGAAGGCTGGTATCGTCCGGTTCTCGATCGGCGATTGCCGCCTGCAGGCGGAAGGAGAGGTGCTTCGCCTCGCGCTCGACGCGCCCGATGCCGAGGCGCTGCTGCAATTGCAGGATGTCGTCGCGAGCCACCTCCTTCGCTTCGCCTTCCGCGAGCCGCTCACCGTCGAATGGCGGGCCGGAGCTGCTGCCTGACAACCCGGGCACCGACGGGTAGGCCCTGTGGCGCGAGCGATCAGGGAATGACCACTTCTGCCGCGAGCCCGCCGCCTGACCGGTTGTAGAGCCTGACGGAGCCGCCCAGCGTCGCGGCCAGCTGCTGGGCGATGGCGAGCCCGAGCCCGGTTCCGCCGGTCTCGCGGTTGCGTGATTGCTCCAGGCGGAAGAAGGGCTGCATCGCGGCAGCCAGCATGTCATCGGGGATGCCGGGGCCGCGATCCAGCACGGTGATCGCGATGGCGCCCCCGTCCCTGTGCTCCACCTCGATTTCCGCAGCGCCCGCGAATTTGAGGGCATTGTCGATGAAGTTCGAGAGGATGCGCCGCAGCGCATGCGGCCTGGTCGAGGCCGTGCCGTCGATCGGGCCTGTGACGGAGACTGCCTTGCCGGTGTCCTGATAGTCATAGGCGATGCTGTCGATGAAGGACGCCAGATCGATGCGCGCGGTCTTTTCCCCGCTGCCATGGGCGCTGCGCGCATAGGCGATGCCGTCCTGCACCAGCCGCTCGATCTCGCGGAGATCGCTGACGAGCTTGTCCTTCTCGGGCGTGTCGTCGGCCATGTCTGCGCGCAGCCGCATGCGGGTGATCGGCGTCTGCAGGTCATGCGAGATCGCAGCGAGGATCTGGACGCGCTCTTCGAGGTAATGGGCGATCCTCTCGCGCATCGCGTTGAAGGCGCGGGCGGCATGGGCGACCTCGCTGGGCCCCGCTTCGCTGAGCGGCGCGCTCTTCGTGTTCGGATCGAGCGCATCGGCGGCGGCGGCGAGCTCGCCGAGCGGGCGGATCGCCTCTCGGACCGCAAACCAGGTGCAGCCCAGCAGCAGGAGCATCTGCGCGACCAGGACATAGGGCAACCAGTCCGCGACCGGCATGATGCCGCGCGGCGTGATCTCGATCGTCAACGGGCTGCCGTCGCTCAGGTTCAGATGCGCCTGGAGGCGGCCCCCCTCGCCGGGGATCGCTTCGATCCGCAGCGGGAAGCGCGTCCCCGCGGCGTTCTCCAGCCTGGCCGCGATCTCCCGGCCATGGGGGGATTTGTTGGGCACGCCGGCACGGCCCGGACCCAGGGCGAGGCTGTAATTGCCGCGGCTGAGCCATTCGAGCAGCTCCGGCCGCTCCGCCGCCGGCGTCCGGTCGAGCACCGCGAGCGAGGTCGCGACATCGTTCTCCAGCGTGCGGAACATCACGGCCTTGGCCGCCATGCTGCGCTCCGCATAGAGAGCGCTGAAGGAGAGGCCGTAGGCGATCGCCAGCCCCGCGAGCAGGATCAGGAACAGGCGCGCGCGCAGGCTCCGGGGCAGCAGGCTAAACGCGGTGGTCGCGGTCACGACCGGGGCTCCGTGATCTCGACCGGTACCGAGAGGACATAGCCCTCGCTGCGCACCGTCTTGATATAGGTCGGCTCGCGCGCGTCATCGCCGAGCCGCTGGCGCAATCGGCTGACCAGCAGGTCGATCGAGCGGTCGAACAATTCGGCATCGCGCCCCTGCGTCAGGTTGAGGAGCTGGTCGCGGTTGAGCACGCGCTGGGGATGGTCGATGAAGACGCGCAGCAGCCGGTACTCGGCCCCGCTGAGCGCCACCTCCGTGCCTTGTGCATCGATGAGGTGGCGGCGCACCGTATCGAGCCGCCACGTGCCGAAGGTCAGTATCTGGCCGGCCTCGCTGATCTGGAGGTTCGGTGGCAGCATCCGGGTCCGTCGCAGGACAGCGTTGATCCGCGCCAGCAATTCGCGGGCGGCGAAAGGCTTCGAGAGATAGTCGTCGGCGCCCATCTCCAGCCCGATGACGCGGTCCATCTCGTCGCTGCGGGCCGTCAGCATCAGGATCGGCGTCGCCTTGTGCTTGCCCGCCCGCAATTCGCGGCAGAGCGCCAGCCCGTCCTGGCCCGGCATCATCACGTCGAGCACGATCAGGTCGACGCTGTTGGCGTCGAGGAAGCTGCGCATCTGCCGCCCGTCGGCGGCGGTCGAGGTGCGCAGCCCGTTCTTCGTGAGATAGCTCGAGACCAGATCGCGGATCTCGCGATCGTCATCGACGATCAGGATGTGGTCGACATGGTCCATGTCCGGGCTTTCCGCTTTCACTGACGGGCGCTTCGCAACAGGTGTTTGTCATAGCCGGGGGGCAGGCTCCGGCGAAGCCCCGAACATGGCCTTGGGACGTGCGGTGCCGGGCGTGCGATGACGCCCGGCACCGTCTGGCCTTCGGCTACGAGCCGGCCAGCGTCGCGTACACGGCCGGGAGCCAGGATGCGACGGCGGGGTCGCTCGCATCCCAGGCGCAGGGCACGGCGGCCAGCGCGATGATCGCCAGCAGGGCGAAGGCGATCTTGCGTTTGCGGATGGTGGTCACGTCATCGCCTCCTTGCTGCAGCGCCGTCAGGCGACGCTCAGTTCCACGTTGATGTTGCCGCGCGTGGCCTTCGAGTACGGGCAGGTCTGGTGCGCCTCCGCGACGAGGCTCTGCGCCAGCTCGCGGTCGAGACCGGGGAGGCTGACGCGCAGGCGCGCCTGCAGGAAATAGGCGCCGTCGGTCGTGCCGAGATCGACCTCGGCATCGACGGCGAGACCGGCCGGCAGAGTGACCTTGCGCTTGCCGGCGGCGAGGCCGATCGCGCCGATGAAGCAGGCCGACCAACCGGCGGCGAAGAGCTGCTCGGGATTGGTGCCGGCGCCGGCGCTGCCGGGAGGCGACAGCTTGATGTCGAGCCGGCCGTCGGAGCTGCGCGAGGCGCCGTCGCGGCCGCCGGTGGTGTGGGTGCTGCCGGTATAGAGGACCTTGTCGATCGTGGTCATGGAACGCTCCATCTCTGCGCCGCCATGAGCGGCGGCGGGTGAGGAGCATTTGCCAAGCCGAGATGTCCGGATTGTTTGGCCGACCCGGCCGATTTGTAACGCAACGTATGTCTCTAGCGTCGCGATACAGAGCCTGACGAGGAGGAGGCACCGGCCGGATTGCGACCGGGCGGGAGGCGGGCTGATTGTACCGACTTGTATCGCTGGGCCTGAAACGGGAGAAGGCTTACAATTCCGGCCGCTGCCGACACAGCCTGGATACAGCAGAGGCGCTCATCTCGTTGCCATCATCGCAACGGGAACGAACCCATGTCGGAACAGATCATCTCCTCTCGCCGCAACCTGCTGGGCGCGCTCGCTCTCGGCGCCGCTGTCGCGCCCTTCACCGCGATCGGCCGTGCCCATGCCCAGACGCGTTCGCAATCCTCCGCGGCCTTGCCTCAGGCGGGGCAGGGCGGCCACGCCACCTTCGCCGCGATCAAGCAGATCAAGGCCGGCGTGCTCGATATCGGCTATGCCGAGGACGGTCCGGCCGATGGTCCGCCGGTGCTGCTGCTGCATGGCTGGCCCTACGATATCCATAGCTATGTCGACGTCGCCCCGATCCTCGCCCGGGCCGGCTACCGCGTGCTCGTGCCGCATCTGCGCGGCTATGGCACCACCCGCTTCCTCTCCCCCGATACGCCGCGTAACGGCCAGCAGGCGGCACTCGCCACCGACATCATCGCCTTCATGGACGCGCTGAAGATCGATAAGGCCGTCATCGGCGGCTATGACTGGGGCGCGCGCACCGCCGGCATCATCGCTGCCGTCTGGCCGGAGCGCTGCAAGGCGCTGGTCTCGGTCAGCGGCTATCTCATCGGCAGCCAGGAGGCGAACAAGGCGCCGCTGCCGCCCAAGGCGGAACTGCAATGGTGGTACCAGTTCTATTTCGCCACCGAGCGGGGCGCGGCCGGCTATGCGAAGAACACCCATGACTTCGCCCGGCTGATCTGGGAACTCGCCTCGCCGCAATGGCGGTTCGACGACGCCACCTTCGCGCGTTCGGCCGCTTCGCTCGACAATCCCGACCATGTCGCGATCTCGATCCATAACTATCGCTGGCGCCTCGGATTGGCGCAGGGTGAGCCGCAATTCGATGCGCTGGAGCGGAAGCTCGCCGCCTTCCCCGGCATCGGCGTGCCGAGCATCACCATCGAGGGCGACGCGAATGGCGCGCCGCATCCGGAGCCGGCCGCCTATGCCAAGCGCTTCTCCGGCAAGTACGAGCATCGGCTGTTCAAGGGCGGTATCGGCCACAATCCGCCGCAGGAGGCGCCGCGGGAGTTCGCGCAGGCGATCCTCGACGCCGACAGGCTCTGAAGCGCGGCTCGCCGTCCGGGTCAGAACCGGACGGCAGGCCCGGCGAAGATATTTGTCGCATGACCGGAACAGGTCGAGCTTGATCTTTTAGGATTTCGAAAGCGCTCCACCTTAATCCTGACCGGCCCCATGCTCGGGAAAGGTCGGCATTTGACGGTTGAAGGCAAGGCTCAACCCTTTTCCGTGGACGGCGCTCTGCTGAATGCTGTCCTGGAGCATGTCGATCAGGGCATCCTGATGGTGGATGCCCAGGGTTACGTAGCCGTCTGCAATCAGCGCGCAATCGACCTGCTCGGCCTGCCTCCCGATCTGATGCGCTCCAATCCGCTCTTCGAGGACGTGAAGAGATGGCAGCTGGAGCAAGGCGAATTCGGCACGGTCACCGACACGCTGCTGCGCGCCATCAAATACGAGGGCATCAACGTCGAGATTCTCGACTACGAAAGGCAGAGGCCGGACGGAACCGTGCTCGAGATCCGGACCAACCGCCTTCCCAATGGCGGTATGGTTCGCACCTTCACGGATATCACCATCAGGAAGGCGGCCGAGAGCGCGATCCGCGTCAGCGAGGAGCGCCTGCGGCTGGCCTTGCAGGCGAGCCTGATGGCTGCGTGGGAGCTCGATCTCGAGACGCAATGGGTCGACCGCTCCGAGAATTCCATGGCGCTGCTGGGCATCGGCTCCGGGCCGGCATCCGATTTCATCGAGCGGGTTCATCCCGACGATCGGCCGAAGGTGGCCGCGTTCTGGCGCTCGGTCATGTCGGAGGGCAGCAACGCGACCGAGGTGCGCTATCTCGTGCCCGGCGGCAGGCAGACCTGGGTGGCGCTCAGGGCCGAGCGCAAGGACGAGCGGCGGCTCATCGGGCTCACCTTCGACATCGCGGACCGGAAGGCGGCCGAGGACGCCATCTGGCGAACCGCAAACCATGACCCGCTCACGGGGCTGGCGAATCGCGCGCTGTTCCAGTCCCGCCTTGAGGAGGCGTTGAAGAACGCGGAGATTTCGGGCTCCGGCGTCGGCCTCCTGCTGCTCGATCTCGACGACTTCAAGGACGTCAACGATACACTCGGCCATGTGGTCGGGGACCTGCTTCTCCAGGAAACGGCCCTTCGGCTCGGCAATCTCGTTGGCGAGGGGGATACCGTCGCCAGACTGGGCGGCGACGAGTTCGCCATCATTCTTGCCGAGGTGTCCGGCGCGTCCGAAGCCGCCGCGCGGGCCAGAGCCATCGTCGATGACCTCTGCATCCCCTTCCAGCAGGAAGGGCGGGCGCTTTCGACCACCGTCAGCATCGGGGTGGCCACCTTCCCGGAGCATCATCGCGAGCCGATCGAGCTGATGAAGGCGGCCGATATCGCGCTTTACCGCGCGAAGGAGCAGGGCCGCAGCCAGGCGGCCGTGTTCACCAGCGCCGCCCGCGCGAAGATGGAGCATCGCGTGACGGTCGCCCGCGAGGTCCGCGACGGGCTGGCGGCCAGGCAGTTTCATCCGCACTACCAGCCGAAAGTCTCGCTCACGACGGGCAAGATCGTTGGGTTCGAGGCGCTGGTGCGCTGGCAGCATCCGAAGAAGGGGCTTCTGTCCCCCGCCTATTTCGGCTCCGTCTTCGCCGAGCAGGCCATTTCGGCCGCGCTGGGCGAGCAGATGATCCGCCAGGTTGCCGCCGATGTCAGGTCATGGCTGGACCAGGGGCTCGAATGCGGCCGGGTGGCCGTCAACCTGTCCTCGGCCGATTTCTCCGACGCGCGCCTCGCCGCCAGGATCATGCGCATCCTGGAAGAGGCCCGCGTTCCCCCGGCGCATTTCGAGGTCGAGGTCACGGAAACGGTCTTTCTGGCGCGCCGGACGGCGACGGCGTCCTTCATCCTGAGCGAGTTGCACAAGGCCGGCGTCTCCATCGCCCTCGACGATTTCGGGACGGGTTTCGCCTCGCTGATCCATCTCAAGCAGTTCCCGGTCGACCACATCAAGATCGACCAGAGCTTCGTTCAGAACCTCACCTGCGATGACGGTGATGCTGCGATCGTCTCGGCCATCGTGAATCTCGGCCACGCCATGGGCATTCACGTGACCGCGGAAGGGGTCGAGAACACCGAGCAGATGACGCGTCTGCGCGAAGCCGGCTGCGATTTCGCCCAAGGCTACCTGTATGCGAAGCCTCGCCCCGGCGCCGAGGTGCCGAAGACCATCCAGGATTGGCCCCTGCGCCAGATCCATGGCGCGGCCGGAACCGACAAGGGCAGATACGTTCGCAACCTGCGTTGATGCCGGGTGTCCGGCTCACCCATCGGGCTCGATCTCGGACGGTCTCCGAGGCGGCCGAGGCGCCTTGCCGTCAGGGGAAGGAGCCCGGGGGCAGCGGCGGCTCCGCATTGAGCAGTGTGATCGTCACCCGGCGATTGGGCGGGATATAGGGATTGTCGAGGAAGAGCGGCTCGGTGTCGGAACGTCCCACCACGGAGGTGAAGCGGTCGTTGGGGAGCCCGGCACCCGACAGGATCTCGCGTACGGCGAGCGCGCGCCCGGCGGTGAGGCCCCAGGACTCGACGGCCTGTACCGCGCCCGGGCGCGCAGCGGCCGTGTGGCCGCTGACGGACAGCTGGTTGGGCATCCGGCGCAGGGTGGGCGCGATCGCCTCCAGCACGAGACGGGTGCGCTCGTAGGGCTGGACCGAGCCGTCGGGGAACATGGAGCGGCCGTTATCGTCCACGAGAGACACGTTCAGCCCCTCCTTGGTCTGCTCGATCACGATGTTGCGCGACAGTTCGGCGATTTCCGGCATGTTCTGGAGTGCCTGCCGGATGCTGGCGATGGCGCTGTAATTGGCCTGCACGTTGGCGGGCCGGCGGCTGACCTCGCGCTCGCTGGCGCCGCCCCCACTGGTCGGCCGCGCCTTGTCGTCCTGCCCGGTGGTGCCTCTCGCCACGTCGCGGGGCACCGATGCCCTGTTGCCCGATTTGTCCAGGGCGGTGCCCATCAGCACGCCGCCGGCGCCGCTATTCGTCGGGCTCAGGGCCGCCGGCGCGAAATATTCCGCCAGGCCTTCCTTCTGCTCCTGCGTGGTCATGCTGATCAGCCACATCAGCAGGAAGAACGCCATCATGGCGGTCACGAAGTCCGCATAGGCGATCTTCCAGGCCCCGCCGTGGTGGGCATGGCCGGCCTTCTTGACCTTCTTGATGATGATCGGCTGGGTCGACTTGGCCATCGCGTCCTGCGGGAGACTGGATCAGATGCTGGCGGGCAGAGCGGCGGTGGCCGCTTCCACTTCGGCGAAGGTCGGGCGCACGTCGCTCATCAGGGCCTTGCGGGCGAATTCGACCGCCATCACCGGCGGCTGGCCGCTGATATGGGCGAGGAGGCCCGCCTTGAGCGACAGGAAGTATTTCGATTCCGCCTCGAAGGTGCTCTTGAGCGACGCGGCCATGGGCGCGAAGAAGCCGTAGGCGACGAAGACGCCGAAGAAGGTGCCGACGAGCGCGCCGCCGATGAGATGCCCCAGCACCTCCGGCGGCTCCTTGATCGCGCCCATCGTCTTGATCACGCCGAGCACGGCGGCGACGATGCCGAGCGCCGGCGTTCCGTCGGCGATCGACTGCATGGCCGAGACGATGCGCTCCTGCTCCTGGTGGTGCGTCTCCAGTTCCTCGTCCATCAGAGCGTCGATCTCGTGGACGTTGTTGGCGCCCAGCGTCAGCATGCGCATGTAGTCGCAGACGAACTCGACCGCATGGTGGTTCGCCGCGAAAGTCGGGAAGGCGTTGAACAGCGTCGATTCGCTCGGATTTTCGATGTGCTGCTCGACCGCGAGCATGCCCTTCTGCTTCACGAGCTTGTACAGGGAATACTGCATTCCCAGCAGCTCGACATAGCATTCCTGCTTGTATTTGGGGCCCTTCACGATCGTGCCGAGCATGCCGGGCACGGCCTTGAGCACCGGGCCGGGGTTGCCGATGATGAAGGCGCCGATCGCGGCACCGAGGATGATGACGAATTCGAACGGCTGCCAGAGGACCTCGAGATGGCCGCCCATGGCCGCGTAGCTGCCGAAGACGCAGACGAAGACGATGATTGCGCCGACGATCAGCCGCATGGTTTGCTACCCTCGCACCGCAGCAGCTACAGCCCGCGCGAAGCCACTACTGCTTCGAGGAAATGAACGATCGAGGTTAAGGGCGAGTTTATGCCCGCTTCGCCGGCAGGTTTGTGAGGGTGGCCCTGGGGCCGAAATCGGGGTGCAATGAAGCTCCGCCAATCCCGATGATCGGGGTTCAGTGCCGGGTCAATTCAGCGGAGATAGATGGCTGACGATGGTGCCAACGCCCAAAATGGCCCCGAGCCAACATCTAGAGCGCCCGATCTTGGCCCATTGCTGGCGCCAGGAATGTCGGGATCTAGGTGGTTCAGCATGGCCAGGTTCTGCATGGTCGAACTGAAGCGTGTCCGACATGCAGAATGTCCGGTTTCCGGCATATCGATCCGTGCTTCCAGACTGGCCCGGCGGCAAGCGGCCTAATGCAAGGATTGCTCAAGCGCATTCGAGGAAACCTAGCCGCTACGTTCGAACGCTCCCTCCGCAAATCCCTGGCGCCAGTAGTTGAGGATCGAGTGCTGATCCCGGGGCAGCCCAAGCTCATTCTTCGCATAGGCCCGCAGCGACCTCGCGAGGCTGGCCTCGGCTCCGACCCAGAGGAAGATATGCTCGCCCTGCGCGGTGAGCGGTTGTTGCACGGCCTGCATCACGGCAGCAAAGCCGATCGGCCCCTCGTCGATCAGCCAGGTCAGTGACAAGCCGGGCGGAGCGCGAAGCGGCTGCTTGTCGGCCGCATCATGCAGGCAGATGACCGCTTGCCCCTTGCTGTCGTCCGGCAGGCTCTCCAGGCTCTGGGCAATGGCCGGCAGCGCCGTATGGTCTCCGATGAAGAGATAGCGGTCCACGCCATGCGGCTGCGAGAAGCCGCGTTCGAGCAGCGCGATGCTGTCGCCGGGCTCCGCCCGGATGGCCCAGCGCGAGGCCGGGCCGTCATCGCCATGGAGCACGAAATCGATGGTGAGCTCCTGTAGCGCCTCGTCGAAATCCCGCACCGTGTAGGTCCGCACGACCGGCCGCTCAGCGACCGGGCCTTCGATCGCGCCGGCGGCGTCGAAGCGCGGCCAGCCCGGATCCTTGAAATTGGCGGGGGGCACGAGCAGCTTCACATAGGGTCCGAGGCCCTGCCGGTAGAACGCGAAGCCCGCCAGCTCCGGGCCGGAGAGGACGACCCGGCGCATGTGCGGCGTCAAGCACCAGGCGCGCAGAACCTGCAGCCTCCGGAAGGTGCCGCGGCCGGGGTTGTGGGTTATGCCGAAGCCCGTCATGGCCCGCGCCTCTGCATCAACCAGATGAAGTAAGGTCCGCCGACGAAGGCAGAGACCAGCCCGGCCGGGATCTCCCAGGGGAAGATCGCGACGCGCCCGATCCAGTCGGAGACGACGAGCAGCGCAGCCCCAACCAGCACAGCGCCGAGGAACTGGCTGCCCGGCGCCGTGAAGCCGAAGCGCCTGGCGATATGCGGCGCCATCAGGCCGACGAAGCCGAGCGGCCCGATCAGCAGGGTCGCGGCTGCGGTGGCGACGGCGCAATAGGTGAGGATGAGCGCGCGGGCGGGCCTCACGGACACCCCGACAGCGCCTGCCGTCGCCAATCCCAGCGGCAGGATCGCGAGCCAGCGCAACAGGGCCGGCAGGATCAGCAGCGCGCCGAGCAGCGCTGCCAGCGCCCCCAGCGCCGCCTGCGGCGTGACGCCGGCCGTCGAGCCCGAGAGCCAGCCGAGAAGTCCGCGCAAGGCCGGATGACCAGTCGAGAGCAGCACCGTCACGACCGCGCTGCACAACGTCGCCAGACAGATGCCGACCAGAAGACTGCGCTCCGGGCCGCCATGGGCCCGCGATCCGATCAGCAGCAGCGCGGCCAGTGTCAGCGCGGCGCCGATGCCGGCTCCCGCAAGGCCAGCCCCGGCCGCCTGGGCCGGCAGGAGCATGATCTGCACCATGAAGCCGAGCGCCGCGCCCGATGTCAGGCCGAGCACCTCGGGGCTTGCCATCGGATTGGCGGTGAGCCGCTGCAAGGCTGTCCCCGCGATCGCCAGCAGGCCTCCGGCAGCCAGCGCGCCGAGCGCGCGTGGCCAGCGCCATTGCAGCACCGCGTGCGCGTCGGCGAATGGCAGGGTGATTTCCCAGCCATCCGGACCGCGGCCGATGAACAGCGCGACACCAACCGCGACCGCGAGCAGGATCACGAGGCCGAGCAGCCCGGCGCCGGTCCGCGACGCGCGAGGCAGCCCCGCCTCGCTGACGGCAGGCAGGATGCGTTGCCGGCTATGCACGAGGAGGATGAGGAGACAGGGCGCGCCGAGCAGCGCCGTCGCGGTGCCGGTCGGCAGCTCCCGCATGACGAGGCCGAGAAGCTGGACGAGGCTGTCCGCCGACCAGAGCAGGCCGGCACCGATGAGAGGCGCCCAAACGAGGCGCTGGCGGGCCGTGCGTGCGCCGCAGAAGCGGGCGAGGTTCGGCGCAGCCAGCCCGATGAAGCTGATCATGCCGACCGCGCTGACGACGAAGCAGCCTAGCGCGACCGCGATGACGAGGATGCCGGCTCGAACCTGTCCGACCTTCAGCCCGCTTGCCGTGGCCGTCTGATCGCCGAGTTCGAGCAGGGCGAGCGGGCGCAATGCCGCGAATGCCAGGATGGCGCCGAGCAGGACGCGTGGCAGCAGGTAGTGCACGCCGCTCCATCCGCTCTGGAAGAGCGCGCCGGACTGCCAGATGAAAAGGTTGGTGAGGTTGTCCTGATTGTAGAGGACCGCGAGCGCAGCAAGGCTCCCGCAATAGAGGCTGACCACCAGCCCGGCCATGATCAGCGCGGCCGGCGCCATGCCCTGCCGCCGCGCGATGAGGAAGGCCGAGAGACAGCCGAGACCGCCGCCGGCGAGCGCGATCGCCTCCTGCCCCCAGGCGAGCCATTCGGGGAGCCAGAGGGTTGCGCTCACCAGCGCCAGGCTGGCCCCGGCCGAGACGCCAAGCGTGCTCGGTTCCGCCAGCGGGTTGCGCAACACCGTCTGAAAGATGCTGCCGGAAAGGCCGAGTGCCGCGCCGCAGAGCAGCGCCATCGCCGCGCGCGGCGCGAGGCTGTAGGCGATCAGCAGGTCGCCGATCGCGGCTTCCTGCGGCTGCAACAGCGCGGCGAGCCAGTGCGCTGACGACGCCTGCCGTGACAGCAGAATCTCGGTGTTCGCGCCGGCGAGCACGAGCAGCAGGACGGCCAGAAGCCAGGGATGCGGACGGAGGGCCGGCCGCGACACGCTCGCGACCTCAGCCATAGACCGGTCCGGGCTGCGGCGGGGCAGGGCGGCTGACGGTCTCCGCGAGCATGCGCGCCAGCCGCAGGGCCGTGGGCAGGCTGCCATAGGGATAGGTCGCAGCGATGCGCGTGACCCGACCCTCGCGCACGGCCGGCAGGCTGTTCCAGATCCGGTTCTCCGCCAGCCGGCGCAGCGCCGCATCCGTGCGCGGCCCCTGATCGGCATAGATCAGCCGCGCATCGGGAATGCTTGCCAATTGCTCCACGCCCGTCACGTAGAAGGACCAGATATGCGCTTGCCGCCCCCATGCGTTCTTCAGGCCGAGCCGGCGCGCCACATCTTCGAAGAGCGAGGTCGCCGTGGCGATCGAGACGTTCCGACCGTCCGGGTTGAGGTTGAGATAGGCGATCGGCCGGTCATCCCAGGTACCGCGAGCATCGCGGATCGCCTGCAGATCAGCGTCGAAGCGCGTGCCGATCTCCACCGCAGACCGCGGTGCCCGGAAGCGCTCGGCGAGTTCCGGCAATTGCCGTTTGGCGGTCTCGATCGCGTCGAGCGCCGTGCTGCGGTTCTGCAGCACGACGACGGGCGCGATCCGCGGGAAATGCGGCTGCCGGACCGTCCATTGTGGGACGAGGATGAAGTCGGGCCCGAGATGCTGAAGCATCTCGATATTCGGGGCCCAGCCGGCCCCCAGCTCCACCACGGCCGGCGGCAGGGAGGGCTCCACCATCGTGCGGGCATATCCCGCCTTGTCGATGACGCCTGCCGGCGCGATGCCGAGCATGAGCAGCGTCTCGGCGGCGGTCCAGTCGGTACAGGCGACGCGCGCCGGTTCGCCGGCCGCCGCGGGCGTCTTGACGGTGGGCATGATGCCCGCCGCCGCAAGCGCCAGCACGGCCTGGCGGCGGGTCGGTCCGACCGGCTTCACCACTGGTAGCGCAAAGTCGCCAGCACGGTGCGCCGCTGGCCGACCATGCAGCTATAGGCGTTGAAGCAGACGTTCACGACCTCCTTGTCGAAGAGGTTGTTGGCGTTGACCTGGAAGGTGGCTCCTTTGGCCGGCTGCCAGATTTTGCCGAGGTCGAGCGTCAGCGAGGCATCGACCAGGGTATAGCCCGGCACGCGCCAGAGATTGGCCGCATCGCCATAGGTTGCGCCGACATAGCGCACGCCGCCGGCCACCGAGAGGCCGTTGAACGGCCCTTCCTTGAAGGCGTATTGCGCCCACAGGCTGGCCTGGTCCTTCGGCGTCGAGGGCAGCACGCGCCCGAGCTGCGCCGCCACATTGCTCTTCGTGACCTCGGTATCCGTGTAGGAGTAGGAGCCGATGACGCTGAGCGACGCGGTGATGTTGGCGCGCGCTTCGAACTCGAAGCCGCGGGCGCGCACCTCGCCGGTCTGGACGCTGTAACGCGTATCCAGCGGATCGGTCGTCGAGACATTGGTCTGGCGCAGGTCGAAGATCGCGGCCGTGAACAGGCCGTCGAACCAGGTTGGCTGGTATTTCACCCCCGCCTCGAACTGCTCGCCTTCCGTCGGCCGGAACGCCTCCGAGCCGCGCGCCGGCGAGGTCGCGCCGGTGACGGGCTCGAACGAGGTGGAATAGCTGACATAGGGGGCAAGCCCGTTGTCGAAGAGGTAGCTCAGGCCGACGCGTCCGGTGAAGGCGCTGTCCTCGGCCTGGGTCTTGGAGCGGGTCGGGAAATAGGCATCACGGCCCACTTTCGACCAGTCCTGGCGTCCGCTCAGCGTCAGCAGCCACTTGTCGAAGCGGATCTGGTCCTGCGCATAGATGCCGGTCTGACGGACGAAGTCCCGGTAGTTCTGGTTGTAGGAGTAGGCGTTGAACGGCCGGCCATAGACCGGCGCGAAGATGTTCAGGCTCGGCGCCGAGGTGACGCCGCCGTTCAGCGCGAGTTCGCTGGAATTGCGATGGTCCAGGCCGACGAGGATTTCGTGCCGCAGCGGCCCCGTCTCGATCTTCGCGATCAGCTGGTTGTCGATCGAGAAATAGCGCAGCGTGCGGTCGATCGTGCTGAAACGGCGCGTGATGGTGCGGTTATCGGCGAGGATGCCGGTCGTATAGGTCGAGGCGTTGAACACCTCGGCATAGTTGTAGCCGACATTCTGGCGGAAGCTGAGATTGTTCGAGAAGTCGTGCGAGAAGGCATAGCCGACCGTGGTGATCTTGCGGTCGAGCTTGTCGAGCCAGGGCTCGCCGATATTGGTGCGCGTGCGCAGGCGCCCGTTCGGGTTGGGGTAGAGCGTGCCGGCCGCCGGGAAATACTGGTCGGCAATGCCCGTCCGGTCGCGCTGGACCGAGGCGAGCACCGTCAGCGAAGTGGCGGCAGTCGGCCTCCAGGTGAAGCTCGGCGCGAAATAGGAGCGGTCGTTATCGGCGAAATCGACCTGCGTGCCGCTCTGCCGGCCCATGGCCACGACGCGGTAGAGCAGGCTCTTGTCGGCCGTCACCGGGCCGCTGACGTCGATGCCCGCCTGCAGGCGGCTGAAGCTGCCGGCCTGGACGAAGACCTCTCGACGGGCCTCATCGAGCGGGCGCTTGCTCACCATGTTGACGATGCCGCCGGGCGGGTTCTGGCCGTAGAGCACGGAGGAGGGGCCGCGCAGGACCTCGATGCGCTCCAGGCCGAAAGGCTCGCTCTGAGTACCCTGGGAGCCGACGCCATAGGGCAGCACCAGTCCGTCCTGATAGAATTTCGGCGAGAAGCCGCGGATGCGGACGAGGTCGCGCGTCGTGTTCGTCCCGTAGATGTCGCTATAGGTGCCGGGCGTGTAGCGCAGCGCCTCGCCGATGCTTTGCGTGCCCTGCTGGGTGACCTGCGCGGCAGTGACGACGGAGACCGATTGCGGCGTCTCTAGCAGCGGCGTGTCGGTCTTGGTCGAGGAGGCGCTGCGATGCGCCACCACGCCGTCGACCGGCCCCCAGGCAGTCTCGTTGCGTCCCTGGACCTCGATCGTGTCGAGCTGCAGCGAGCCTGCGCCCGCGGCCGAGCCGGTGATCGCGACCTGCGGCGAGATCGCGACGGTGGTGGCGTTGGTGAAGCGGTAGGACAACCCGGTCCCCTGCAGGATGCGGGCGATCGCCTGCTCGCGCGTCGCCGGCCCCGACAGGCCGGGCGAAGTCTTGCCGGCCGCGACGCTGGCGAGATAGGTGACCTGGATACCGGCCTGGCGGCCGAAGGCGGTCAGGGCGCGGTTCAGCGGCCCGGCCGGGATGTCGAACGACGACTGGACGGCGCTCTGGGCGAAGGCACCGGTATCGGTCGTGACGACACCGGTGGCGAGCGCCGTGATCGTCAACGCCGCGAACAGCGCTGCCCTCCGCCTGACTGCGGCGGTGGAATTTCCAGCCCCGAACCCCATCCCGAACAACTCCGTGCTTGTACGTCACGGGGATGGCGGCATCCGATCATGCGGGTCGCGCCGGCCCCATCACTGTTACAATCGGGGCCGCGGGATTTTCACCCTCGCTGCGAATTTTTTCAGAGCGGGGAGATGATCGTGACGAAGGAGGAGACCTGGCGGACGCGCGCGCCGGCCGGATGAACGACCGCTTCGAGCGCGCGGACGGGGTCGCTGAGGTCGAACAGGCCGCTGACGCGCTGGGAGCCGATGAAGGGATCGGCCATGACGATGCGCCCCGGTATCCAGCGCCCGATCCGCGCGACGAGCGTCGAGACGGCCTCCTTCTCGGCGATGATCAGCCGGTCGCGCCAGGTGGCGACCTGCCCGGCCTCCAGCCGGCCGCGCTCCAGCCGGTTCGAGGACGCATCGAAGCTCATCCAATCCCCGGCCTCCAGCCTCAGGCCGGCCGGCAGCGCAAGGCCGGGAGCGGCCGCCTGCACCGTGCCCCGATCGACGGCGACCTGAGCGAGGCCGGCCTCGTAGGAGACGTCATAAGCGGTGCCCAGTGCCGTCGCATCGAGATCGCCTGCCGTCACCATGAAGGGCCGCGACGTTTCACGCGCCACCTCGAAGAAGCACATGCCCGTCAGCAGCTCGACCTTGCGGCGCGCTTCGCCATAATCGACGGCGATCGCGCTGTCGGGGCCGAGCGTCGCCTTCGTGCCGTCGGCGAGCGTGAGCAGCCGCGTCTCGCCCTTGCCGGTGGCATGGTCGGCGCGGTTCCGCAGCAGGATCTCCGGCAGCAGCGCATAGCTGGCGCCGAGAGCGCCGAGGCCGAGCACGCCGCCGAGCAGCAGGGCCCGGCGATTCGGCTCGGCTCCTTCGCCATGCTCGGCGAGCACCTTGCCGGCAGCGCCATGCAGCCTTGCGACGCGCGCCCAGGCGCGCTCATGCGCCGGGCTGCGCGCCCGCCACGAGCGCATCATCTCGCTCGCCACCGGATTGGCGGGGTCGTTCTGCAGGCGGATCACGAGGTCGATCGCCTCGTCGGTCAGCCTGTCCTGGTCCTGTTCCGTTTCGCGCATCCGTCATCCTTCGGCGTGGCGCGGCCCAAGGCCGACGACACACGCCTACCGTCTATAACAAACGAGCGGCGGAAAAATTCACCAGCAGGGCAGGCTGGTTTCAGAGATCGTCGACCCGCGCGAGCAGATGGCGATAGGCCTCGTGGATCAGCCCCCAGGCCCGGGCATTCGACAGGCCGAGTTCCCGGGCGACCTCCGCGATCGTGCAATCGCCGATCCGGTGCATCTCGAAGGCCAGGCGGGTGCGCTCGGGCAGTTCCGCGAGCGCCTGCTGGGTCTGCGCGAGGCACTGGCGGGAATAGACGATCCGCTCGGGCGACGGCGCAGGGTCGGCGATCTGCGCGGCATCCTCGGCCGGCAGGTCCGTGAAGGATACGATCGCGTCGCGCCGGTGATGGTTGATGCTGAGATTGCGCGAGACCTGATAGAGATAGGCTCGGGGATTATGGTTGAGCCCAGCTTCGGGCGGAGGCGCGGCGAGCACGCGCACGAAGGTGTCCTGCGTCAGGTCCTCGGCCGTCTCGGGGCTGTGGCCGCGCTTGCGCAGGAAGCGGTTGATGTCGCGGGCATAGCGCACGAACAGCTGCTGCAGGTCCCAGCTCATCGCACCTTCACCGGCTCTGCGGCGCAAGGGAGCAGGCAGCCGGGCAGCATCGCTGGATGCGCCTGGCTCCGCTCCTGTGAGCCGTCAGGGAATGGTCTGGCGTAGGTCATGAGCCAGGGCGACCAAGGGCTAGGGCAAAGTTCAAATCGTTCAGCCGATCTTCGGCGTCATGGTGCCCGTGGATAAACGAGCAGGGATTTCCTTGCAATGACAATGATTTAGAACTATTTCAGAGTGCATCTTCAGCATCGGGAATTCCGAATGCCGTTCACGGAATCCATGCTACGGCGGCTGCCGATGGTGCTGGTGGGGCACGGCAGTACCCACTGCGAACAAAGCGTTATCCCGCTCAGCTAGACCGAAAATGCTCGAAACTTGGCGAGATCCAGCCTTGCCCCGGGGATGTGGACATGCGCTCCCGGGCGATCGCCACTATCAAGCCGTTGGCGCACCTCGGAAAAGCCAAGCGCAGAGCCGCCCGCTGAACGCTTGAGATCATTGGGCACCGCTAACCGCTCGCGTAGCGATCCCGCGTTCTCGTGAAACCCGCGGGAGCGGCATCGGACAGCGTATTTTTCGGGCCGCGAATGGCGTCGGCAGATGCCTCGGTGACATTGCTTCTGGTCTCGCCTACAAATGTCCGGACCAAGGGGTGTCCCGCAAGGGGCTGAGATACCGCTGGCGCGAGCAGCGCGGTGACCCTTCGAACCTGATCCGGATCATGCCGGCGAAGGGATGGGAATTGTCAGCCCTGCCTTTTGCCGGCCTCGTCGCGAGGCTGCATCATGTCGGAAAGCCGCGGTCTCGCTGCCAAGCGTGGAAGGGCAGCATCATGACCGAACGATTCACCGAGACGCTCAAGCAGGCCAGCGAGCCGGCCTGGACGAAAGCCGTTGAGCACCGCTTCGTCACTGAACTCCTCGCAGGCTCGATCTCCGACGAGGTCATGGCGTCGTATCTCGTTCAGGACCACCGCTTCCTCGACAGCTTCCTGACGCTGCTCGGCGCGGCCATTGCCACCGCGGATAGCTTCGATGCACGGCTGCGCTTCGGCCGTTTCGTCGGCATGGTGTCGGGCGAGGAGAACACCTATTTCCTGCGCGCCTTCGACGCATTGGGCGTGACGCAGGCGCAGCGCGAAGCCATTCCCGATGCAGCGCCCACCAAAGGCTTCCAGGCGATCATGAGGGAAGCTGCGGAAACCCGCTCCTATGCCGCGGCACTTTCGGTGCTGAATGTCGCCGAATGGCTCTATCTTGACTGGGCGTCCCGCGCGCCGCGGCCCTTGCCAGACAATTTCGTCCATGCCGAATGGGTCACGCTGCACGACAATCCCGACTTCCGCGACTTCGTCGCCTTCCTGCGCTCGGAGCTGGATCGCGTCGGCCCCTCCGAAGCGGAGGTCAGCCGGGATTTCTTCCTTCGGGCCGTCTCGCTCGAACTCGCCTTCTTCGATGTCGCCTATGAGGCAGCGGAGTGATCATGGACGTCTTCGATCGTCTCAAGCAGGCCGCTGTTCCCGAATGGCAGAGCTATGTCGACCATGCCTTCGTTCGGCAGCTGGGCCAGGGCACGCTGCCGGAAGCCGCGTTCCGCACCTATCTCGTGCAGGATTACCTGTTCCTGATCCAGTTCGCCCGTGCCTGGGCGCTCGCCGCCTATAAGAGCCGCACCATCGCCGACATCCGCGCCGCGCAGATGGGGCTGGCTGCAATTCTGGACGAGACGGAGCTGCATGTGCGGCTCTGCGCACGCCGCGGGATTTCGCGCGCGGAGCTCGATGCCGCGCCGGAGCATCCGGCGACGGTCGCCTATACGCGCTTCGTGCTGGATTGCGGCGCGGCCGGAGATCTGCTCGACCTCCAGGTGGCGCTGGCACCTTGCGTCATCGGTTACGCCGAGATCGGCAATGCGCTTGCCCCCGACGGTGTGGCTGCGCTGGCCGAGCATCCCTACCGCGACTGGATCGCCGAATATGCCGGCGAAGCGTATCAGGACGTCGCCGCAGCCGCCCGAAAGCAGCTCGACAGGCTTGCCGCGCGAAGCATGACCGAGCATCGTTTCGGCGAGCTGGCTGCCCTCTTCAGCAAGGCGTCGCAGCTGGAAGCGGATTTCTGGCAGATGGGGCTTGAGGCTGCTGGTTGACGGCCTTGCGCCGGCACGACGTGATGTTGTCGGCGCATTTCACCGATCTCCAGCGAACCGGCCCAATCGGCGTCTCACAAGGAGGCTGTAGGAAATCCATCTTCGATTCTTGGCGGACCACCTGATCAAGATGTCAGCGCACCACATGGGCGACGGGGTTCGGCACGATTGCCGTCCAGTCTCCGCGCGCATGTGCGAGCGCAAGGCGCAGATTGTCCTCCAGAGGCGCAGCGACGACTTAAACGACGTGCCGGCCCGGATGGTCTCGTGGTACGTCGAGGTCAGAACGGGCTGCGCCTTGGTGGCTCGCCCATTCCGCTCCTCGCATCAGCTGACGACGAGTGGCGATCTGACGTCAGTAGTGGACCGATAATGCATCGATACGGGCCGTCTTGGGCGGAGCGAACTTCGTCAGGTCGATCCCGTCGACGGCAGCGCGATACTCCTCGATGCTGGGCGTACGGCCGAGAATGGCCGAGAGCACGACGACGGGAGTCGAAGCTAGCAGCGACTCGCCCTTTTTCTCGGCGGTGTCCTCGACAACGCGCCCCTGGAACAGGCGGGTCGAGGTCGCCAGGACGGTATCGCCCTTTTCGGCCTTCTCCTGGTTGCCCATGCAAAGATTGCAGCCGGGACGCTCGAGATAGAGGATGTTCTCGTATTCGGTCCGATTGCTCGTCTTCGGCTTGAGATCGTCGAACTCGTAGCCCGAGTACTTCTGCAGGATCTCCCAGTCGCCTTCAGCCTTCAGCTCGTCGATGATGTTGTAGGTTGGGGCCGCGACCACCAGCGGCGCCCTGAACTCGACCTTGCCTTCGGCCTTCTCCAGGTTCTTCAGCATCTGGGCGACGATCTTCATGTCGCCCTTGTGCACCATGCAGGAGCCGACGAAGCCGAGATCGACCTTCTTCTCGCCCCGATAATAGGAGACCGGGCGGATCGTGTCGTGGGTGTAGCGCCTGGAGACGTCCGCATTGTTGACGTCGGGATCGGCGATCATCGGCTCGTCGATCACGTCCAGATCGACGACGACCTCGGCGAAATACTTCGCATTGGCATCCGGGGTCAGCGCTGGCTTCTCGCCCGAGCGGATCTCGGCGATACGCTGGTCCGCCTTGGCGATCAGGCCCTTCAGCGTCTGGGCCGCATTCTCCATGCCCTTGTCGATCATGATCTGGATGCGCGACTTCGCGATCTCCAGCGACTCGATCAGCGTCTCGTCCTGGCTGATGCAGATCGAGGCCTTGGCCTTCATCTCCGCCGTCCAATCCGTGAAGGTGAAGGCCTGGTCGGCCAGCAGCGTGCCGATATGCACTTCGATGATGCGGCCCTGGAAGACGTTGTCCCCGCATTGCTGCAGCATCTGCGCCTGGGTCGCATGCACGACGTCGCGGAAGTCCATATAGGGCTGCATCTTGCCCTTGAACGTGACCTTCACCGATTGCGGGATCGGCATGGTTGCCTCGCCGGTCGCCAGCGCCAGCGCCACCGTGCCCGAGTCGGCGCCGAACGCCACGCCCTTGGACATGCGGGTATGGCTGTCGCCGCCGATGATGATAGCCCAATCGTCCACGGTGATGTCGTTCAGCACCTTGTGGATGACGTCCGTCATCGAGTGATAGACCCCCTTGGGGTCGCGCGCCGTGATCACGCCGAAATTGTTCATGAAGGACATGAGCTTCGGAATGTTTGCCTGGGCCTTCTTGTCCCAGACCGACGCCGTATGGCAGCCGGACTGATAGGCGCCGTCCACCAGCGGCGAGATGACGGTAGCCGCCATCGCCTCGAGCTCCTGCGCGGTCATCAGGCCGGTCGTATCCTGCGACCCGACAATGTTGACCTTTACGCGGACGTCCGAGCCCGCATGCAGCACCTTGCCCGGCGTGACGCCGACAGCGTTGCGATTGAATATCTTCTCGACCGCGGTCAGGCCCTGCCCCTCGATGGAGATTTCCTTGTTCGGGGCGAAGACCGGAGTCGGCTCGATGCCCAGTGTCTGGGCTGCGAAGGTCTGGAGCTTCTTGCCGAAGACGATGGCATAGGAGCTCCCAGCTTTCATGAACTCCATCTTCTGGGGCGTGAAGGCGGAGGCGACGTCGATGAGCTCCTGTCCGTTCTCGTCGCGGAGCTTCTTGCCCTTGGCATCGATCTTCAGGACGGTGCCGGTCTCAACGGAATATTTCTGCTCGAGGATGGGGTTGCCGTCGTTGTTGAGGATAGGCTTGCCGTCCTCGCCGGTCTTCTTGACCCAGTTCTTCAGGTTGATTCCGATGCCGCCGGTGACATCGACCGTGGTGGCGAAGATCGGCGAGATGCCGTTCGTTCCCGCGACGATCGGTGCGACATTGACGAAGGGCACATAGGGGCTGGCCTGCTTGCCCGTCCAGAGCGCGACATTGTTCACGCCCGACATGCGCGACGAGCCGACGCCCATCGTGCCCTTCTCGGCGATCATCATCACGCGCTTGTCCGGGTGCTGCTTCTGCAGCGCCACGATCTCCTGCTGCGCTTCAGGCGTGATCATGCACTGGCCGTGCAGCTCGCGGTCAGAGCGTGAATGCGCCTGGTTGCCCGGTGAGAGAAGATCGGTCGAGATATCGCCTTCGGCGGCGATGAAGGTCACGACCTTGATCTCGTCCTCGACATCCGGGAGCTTGGTGAAGAACTCGGCCTTGGCATAGCTCTCGAGCACGGCCTTCGCGACGGCGTTGCCCGTCTTGAAGGCATCGCGCAGCCGGAACATGTCGGCGTCATAGAGGAAGACCTGGGTCGTCAGCACGTCGCCCGCCTGCTTCGCGAGTGCTGCGTCGTCGCCAAGAGCGATATCGAGCAGAACGTCGACCGAGGGGCCGCCCTTCATGTGCGACAGAAGCTCAAGCGCGAAGGCCGGGGTGATCTCGGAGACCGCGATCTCGCCCAGGATGACCCGCTTCAGAAAGGCCGCCTTGACGCCGGCAGCGCTCGTCGTGCCGGGCAGCGTATTGTAGATGAAGAACCTCAGGGCATCTGCCCTGTGAGCGTTGCCGGCATCCTCGATCAGGCCGGTGATCTCTTCGACCAGCTTGCCGTCATCAAGCGGCTTAGGCGCGAGCCCTTGAGGCTTTCTGGCTTCAATTTCAGCGAGATAATCCTGGTAGAGGCTCATCGTGATCCCGATACGACACAGTGCGCGGATCAGAGACGCAGCCCAAACAGCGACATCTCCAAGGGCGCTAAGCTTTGCACGCACGAACTATGCGACCGCGGGCCGGCTGGCAAGGTAGCGCGTATCGAGAAAGTATGCACTTTGGATTCCGCCCCGATCATACAGGATTCCTAGATCAGCCTGTTTCGGATTGGAATAATGCTAAATATCGACTGAGATCCTCTAGGATTTTCTGATCTGAATGATGATGAAATCTTCGTTGTCTCGATCTTTCGCCGCTGGCAATCAGCTGCCGATGACGTCAGGAGTGCTAAAACCCATCTGCTTGCAAATGGTCGTGATCATCTCTGCGACAATATTCATTCCCTTGTTTCCGTCTTTGAATCCAGCCATGTCGATAGCAGGCGGAGCAATCGAAATCGCAGCTCCGTTCTGACGCTGGCGGAGGAGGACCTGCTCGACGAAATCGGCTCGGACAACAGCACGCCAACGCAGGGCATCGCCGTGCTTCGGCAGATACTGGCTGAAGCTGGCGCCAAAATTCGACCGGCTGCGGCCATTCCTCGTTCGGGAGACGACTACCTCTTCGAAACCATCAACCGCAAATCGACGCAGGCCTTCGAGGCGATCTACCCTGGGTTTCGTGGGGCTAGCGGTTGAGAAGGCTCAAAGAGGCCTCGCTCCGCGCTTCGCGCGGGAGCCGGCGGGTGATCTGCTTGATCACGACCTTCCTCGCATCGACCCGACGGCGGATGTCGCCGCCCAAAAAGATGAGAGAAATCAAAAGGTAAATCGGGAGGGTCACCGCACGGGCGCTGTGCTTATAGTCAATTTAAGTAATTGATGTTGCGTATATTTTTTTATCGACTTTGCGCGGGAGCGTAATCGCCGGGTCTCGCGCGCGGTCGCGGGCATTCGATCGCCTCACCGCGCGCCGTCGGTCTCGGCGACGCGGAACGTTGATCCAGCACCCGACGAGCATGACTCACACGATTGTCAGTCGCGAGGGCCGGCTGAAGCACGCATCAGCGACAGATTACTGCGCCTTTCGATCGGGCTGGAAAGCGTGGAGGATATCCTCGGCGACCTCACCGCAGCGCTCGACGGCTTCAGGATAAATGGATACCGGCAGCCATGAGTGGCTTGCCGGCTTCGTCATCACCGGCAGCAAGTTCTTGTTCCTGGTTCAATGGTCGTTGGAAATATTACGCAATGATTGGCCCGCATGTAGGCCAACATACTTATTTTATTGGAGGTATTGATTGAGGGGCTGGATTGGGCCCGAATGTTGCTCGCGAATTCGACCGCCAGCGTCATTCGATGGGACCTCACCATGACCGACGACATAGCAAGATCAACGCCGCTCGACCCGAGCGCCGAAGCCCATTGGCTCGAACCCCGGTATCGCCTCCGACACCTTTAGCCGCTCATCGCGCGGCAGTGGTCCAGTCCGCGCGATAGTGCTCTGGCGCCGGAGCCGACGACGAGGCGGGCGAATGAAGAGGGCCATCGAGGGCCCGGCAGGGTCGCATTTTTCAGCCTTTCCTGAGAGCATGTCATGGCATCGCGAAACGACAATTTTCCCGCTCTGGTCGGCAATACGCCCCTGCTGGAGATCGGCCGGTTTGCAGAGCAGCTGAAGCTTGGCGCCCGCATCCTCGCCAAGATCGAGTATCTGAACCCCGCTGGCAGCATCAAGGACCGGACGGCCTGGGGCATCATCCGCGAGGCCGAGGAGAGCGGCCGGTTGAAGCCTGGCCAGCAGATCGTCGACCTCACCAGCGGCAATACCGGGATCGGGCTTGCGGCGCTGGCGGCCGCGCGCGGCTACCCATCGAAATTCTATCTGCGCAACACGATCAGCGACGACAAGCTCAAGCTGCTCAGGCACTACGGCGCCGAAGTCGTGCTGATCGATAACAGTGTCTTCCTCGAACCCGGCGCCATCCACGCGATCATCGATCGGGTGCGCCGCGAGAATCCCGACGCCTATTACACCAATCAGCGCGCCAATCCGGCCAATCCGCGCGTTCATTTCGAGACCACAGGCCCCGAGATCTGGCGCGCTACGGAGGGGAAGGTCGACATCTTCGTGGCAGCCGTCGGCACTGGCGGCACGATCTCCGGCACGGGGCGGTTCCTGAAGCAGCAGAATCCGGACGTGCAGGTCGTCGTTGTCGAGCCCGGCCCGGCCTCGGTGCCCTCGCTGGATATCCCTTATCCGGACGCCATCGAGGGCGTTCACAAGGTGACCGATGTCGAGCCCGGCTACCTGCCGGAGAATTTCGACGCGTCCGTTGTCGACGAGGTGGTGGTCACCGAGACGGCGCAGGCGCGGGAATTCGCGCGGATCCTGGCGCGGCGCGAGGGTATCCTGGCCGGAACGTCGTCGGGTGCGGTGCTGTTCGCCGCCGCAGCTCTTGCGCAACGGCCCGGGAATGCCGGCAAGACGATCGTCGCCATCGTCGCTGATAGCGGCGAGCGCTATCTCAGCGCGCCGAAACTCGGCCCGGCCAGTTCGAACGAGCCGGCGCGAACGCAGACCCGGGAAGCCGTCACGGCCTGACATCCGCTCGATGCGATGCAGGTATCGATCGCCTCGTCATCTCGCCGGATACAAAACAAATCATCGCTTCCTGCCGCACAAAACGCACATTCTGTTTCATTGCCAATAATAATAACTCGAGCAATAATCTTGAACGCAACGACGCATGCAGCGTCTTCGCCGCGGGATTTGCTGGAGCAGCTTGCGCCGCGTCAACAACGCTAAAAGCACCACGATGTCTCGTGGGCTCCTTTTGTTTTGGAGACGCGAATGTCCATGACGTTCAGCATAGCAGAATTCGCAGCCGGATCGCTTTTCCACCGACGGCTCTGACCGTCGAAGCTTGAGGACGGGCCACCGCTCCTCGCTCGCTTCGAGCCTATTCACAGCTCAGACAAAGCCATCTGGCGCCAGCCGCAATCGCGGCTGCGCGACCGAGCGCGCGCGTCTGTCCAGATTCCTTCATCAAGCCAGACCGGGGCGCATCGATGTCCAATCTCACCGAATATCTCGCCCAGAAGCGCGACGCCCTCTTGCGCCGCAGGGCCCATGCCCGCTCGGGAGAGGTTCGCCCGCTGCGTCTGCAGGCCCAGGCTCATGCCGAGGGCCGCAGCGGCGTGCGGCGTATCCGCATCCGCGACTTCCAGGTGATCAGCGACAGCCCGCCGGATTTCGCCGACTACGATCTTGGGCCGAGTTCGCCGGAATTGCTGCTCGGCGCGCTGTCGAGCTGCCTGACCCACACCTACCTGATCCAGGCCGCCGACCAGCAGATCGCCTTGGAAGATGTCTCGGTCGAGGTTCACGGCCAGCTTGACCCGCGCGCCGGAACACCCGGCCACGAGACCACGCCGATCTATCCGCACGACCTGTCCTACACCGTCAGGCTCACGACGGACGCGACCGAGCTCGACGCGCTGAACGCTGCCGTCGAGCGCTGCTGCCCGATTCTGAACCTGCTCCGGCAGGGCGTCGAAGTGCGCGGCACCGTCGAGCGCGTGCCCGTCAGCCGCGCGGCAGCCTGACCTTTCCCCGACCGACCATGCAGCCGCGCAGCGCGGCAAGGAGCGACCATGACCCAGACGACCTTTCCCTCCCGCCGCACCTTGTTGCGCGGAGCCGCTGCGCTCGCCGCCGCGCCGCTGGCCGGCTTGGCCGGGCAGCATGCCTTCGCGCAGGTGGCGCCGCTGAAGCAGCGCCAGACGATAAAGCTCGCCTGGGGCCAGACAGCCGTGTGCCAGTCGCCGATCTCGGTCGCGCTGAAACAGGGCCTGTTCGAGAAATACAATCTTGCGGTGGAGCCGGTGAATTTCAGCGGCCCGACCGACGCCCTGCTGCAGGCGATCGCGACCGGCCACGCCGATGGCGGCATCGGCATGGCCTTGCGCTGGCTGAAGCCGCTGGAGCAGGGCTTCGATGTCGGCCTCACCGTCGGCACCCATGGCGGCTGCATGCGGCTGCTGGTGCCTGAAGCCGCCAATATCCGCAGCCTCAAGGACCTCAAGGGCAAGTCGGTCGCTGTCACCGATCCCGCGAGCCCGGTACGCAACTTCTTCGCCATCCGCCTCGCCGAGATCGGGCTCGATCCCGAGAAGGACGTGAGCTGGGTGCAGTATCCGCAGGACCTGTTCGGCGAAGCCCTGAAGAAAGGCGAGGTCCAGGCGCTCGCGGGCGACGATCCGCATCTCTATCTCATCCGCGAGCGCGACAAGCTCGTCGAACTCGCCACCAATCTCGAAGGTCAGTACGCGAAATCGACCTGCTGCGTGCTCGGCCTGCGCGGCGCTCTGATCCGCGACCAGCCCGAGGTTGCCGGCGCGATCTCGCGCGCCATCGTCGAGGCGCAGGCCTGGACGGCCGCCAATCCCGACAAGACGGCCGAAATCTTCGCGCCCTTCGTTCCCGCCAAGGTCACGCCGGAGACGGTGGCCGCGATCCTGCGCAGCCACACCCACGACCATCACTCCACCGGCACGGCGCTGCGCGACGATGTCGCGCTGTTCACCGAGCAGCTCAAGCTCGTCAACGTGATCCGCAAGAACACCGACGCCAAGGCCTTCGCGCAGAAGATCGTGCCCCATGTCCCCGTTTGAACAGACAGGCCCCGCATCGACGGCCTTCGACCAGCCGCGCCTGCAGGTCGACGGCTCGGTCCTGGCGCGGGGGGCGCTCGCCACGACGGCCTGGACCGCCGTCGCCGCCTCGGTCACGCTTCTGGCGAACAAGAAGGTCGGCTTTGCCGACCCGCTCTATGTCGCTGAGACCAATGCCGGCTTCATCGGCTGGGCTGTCCTGCTGGCGCTGGCGACGGCTGTGGGCGCGCTCTGGCCGCCGCTTGGCCGGCGCCTCGGCCGCGCCGCGCCCTGGCTCGTGGTGCTGGCGCTCTTCGTGGGCGTCTGGGACCTGCTGACGGCGAAGCTCGGCCTGCTGCCCGTGCCTTTCTTCGCCCCGCCTTCCGCGCTGGTCGAGGTCTATGCCGAGGACTGGCCGCGGCTCGGCGAAAGCGTGCTGCATTCTCTGCGCCTGCTGGCTTTAGGCTTCCTGTTCGGCACGATCTCTGGCTTCGTCACCGGTGTCGCGATCGGCTGGTCGCGCGGGCTCGGTTACTGGGTCCATCCGGTGCTGCGCTTCCTCGGGCCGATCCCATCGACCGCGCTCCTGCCGATGGCGTTCTTCTTCTTCCCGTCAAGCTTCTCGGCGGCGATCTTCCTGATCGCGCTCGCCACCTGGTTCCCGGTCACGGTGCTGACCTGGTCCGGCGTCGCCAGCGTCGACAAGGCCTATTACGACGTCGCCCGGACGCTCGGTGCAGGGCGCGCCTTCCTGATCTTCAAGGTCGCGATCCCCGCCGCCCTGCCGCATGTCTTCGTCGGCCTGTTCATGGGGCTCGGCGCCTCGTTCTCGGTGCTCGTCGCGGCCGAGATGATGGGGGTCAAGTCCGGCCTCGGCTACTACCTGCAATGGGCGCAGGGTTGGGCCGCCTATTCCAACATGTATGGCGCGCTGATCGTGATGGCGCTGATCTTCTCGGGGCTCATCACGCTGCTCTTCGCCGTGCGCGATCGCCTGCTCGGCTGGCAGAAGGATGTCGTGAAATGGTAGCCGCCCAGCTCGCTGTCTCGCCCCCGACTGGTGCTCCCGCGTCCAACGGCGCCGAACTCTCGATCGCCGGCGTCTCGCATGCCTTCGATCTCGATGGCCGCCCTCTGCCGGTGCTCGACGATATCGATCTCGACATCCGGGCCGGCGAGTTCGTCGCCCTGCTCGGGCCGAGCGGCTGCGGCAAGTCGACCCTGCTCAGGCTCGTCGCCGGGCTCGAACAGCCCTCGCAGGGCCGCATCGCCGCGGCGGGGGAGGAGATCACGACGCCGGATCCCTCCCGCGTCGTCGTCTTCCAGGACCCTACGCTCTACCCCTGGCGCACGGTCTGGAAGAACGTCGCGCTCGGGCTCGAGGCCCGCGGCCTGCTCGCCAGCCAGAGGGGCCGCGTCGACGACGCCCTGAAGACGGTCGGCCTCGCCGGGTTCGAGCGGGCCTTCCCGCGCCAGCTCTCAGGCGGTATGGCCCAGCGTGCCGCACTGGCCCGTGCCCTCGTGAACGATCCCAGCGTGCTTATCCTCGACGAGCCGCTCGGCAAGCTCGACTCGCTGACGCGGATCGCGATGCAGACCGAGATCGCCGAGCTCTGGCGCCAGCGCGGCTTCACCACGCTGCTTGTCACCCATGATGTCGAGGAGGCGCTGTTCCTGGCCCAGCGCGTCATCGTGCTGAGCGAGCGCCCGGCCCGGATCAAGGCCGAGATCGTCAACGACCTGCCCTATCCGCGCCATCGCGGCGATCCGCGCCTGGCGGAATTGCGCGGACAGGCGCTCGCCCATCTCGGGCTAGACGCGAGCTGGTGAGCCCGCAATCCCTTCTCCCATAGCAGGACCCTATCCATGTCTCGACGTTTCGGGCTGACGCTCGCCTTTGCTCTCGCCGCATCGCAGGCCTTCGCGCATGCCCATCTCAAGACCGCATCGCCCGCCGCCGGTGCGACCGTCGCCGCGCCGGCGGAGGTTACCCTCGGCTTTACCGAGGAACTCGAAGTCAAGCTGAGCAGCATCACCGTCAAGGATACGCGCGGCGAGGTCGTCAGCGCGGCACCGGCGGAGGCCGTTCCGGGAGACCGCAAGGCACTCAAGGTCCGTCTCAAGCCGGTCTCGCCGGGCATCTACAGCGTCGAATGGGCCGCGACCTCGGTCGATACCCATCGCGTCACCGGGCAGTATCGATTCACGATCAGGCCTTGATGTGGAAGCACTGATCGGGGCGGCGCTGCCGGCGGTCCGCTGGCTCCATCTCGCCGCCCTTTTGTCCGCTCTCGGCACGGAGGCATTTCGTCTCCTGTCGCAGCGCCTGCTGGCGGCCAGCCCGAACGGCGAATTGTTCCTGCTCAGGCTGATGTCCTGGAGCAGGCTTTCCCTCGTCCTGGCGCTTGTGAGCAGCATGGGCTGGTTTGCCTTGCAAGGCAGCGCAATGCTGGGCCGACCGCTGGACAGCGTCGATGCCGCAGGCGTGGTGGCCGCAACCCGCTTCGGCGAAGTGCTGCTCCTGCGCATAGGCCTGCTCGTTCTCGCAATCGCCCTCCTGCGTGGCAGAGGAGGCAAGCAGGTCAGCGGATTGGTCGTGCTGGGGATCGCGACCGCGCTGCAAGGTCTCCTGGGGCATGGCGCCGCAACCGATGTTACGACCACGGTGGCCTTGGGCCTTCATGTGGTGGCGGCCGGGCTCTGGCTCGGAGCGCTGCCACCACTCCTGGCAACCTGTCTGCTTTGCCCCGAATTCGCCCCGGCCATCGCCCGGCGCTTCACGCCGCTCGGCCTGGCCTGCGTCGCCGTTCTGTCCGCCACATCGATCCTTCAGATTCAGGCACTGATCGGGGCACTGCCCGGCCTGCTTGGCACCGCCTATGGCAAGCTCGCGATCGCCAAGATCGCCCTGTTCGGCGGGCTTCTGCTGATGGCTGCCGCCAACCGGTTCCGCTTTGTGCCGGCGGCCGAGGCAACCGGTTCGACGCGGGGTCTTGCGCTGTCGATCGCGGCGGAAACGGCCCTCGGGCTCGCGACCGTGGCGGTTGCGGCTGCCTTGGCGTCCGAGCCGCCTGCTATCCACGAGCCGTCGATCTGGCCGCTCGCGTTGAGGCCGGTCCCAGGGCTCTGGAACGACGCCTATCTGAGGCACGGATTTCTGCGCATGGTGGCTCCGGCTGCTTTCGCTGTGGCCCTCCTCGCGTTGGCCTTGGGGGGTCGCAAGCTGCGCTGGCCGGCTCTCCTTGCCGGGGCAGTCGCCGTGAGCTTCGTGCAGGTCCCGCCCTGGCGTCCTTATGTCGTCGCTGCGGTGCCGACGAGTTTTCAGCTGTCTCCAACCGGCTATGCAGCGCGCTCCATCGCAACGGGCCGGGACCTGTTCCAGCGCGATTGCGCGGGCTGTCACGGCGCGGACGCGCGGGGCCGAGGCCCCGTTGCGGTTGCCCAATCGGTCTGGCCGCCGGATCTCTCCGCGCCGCTGATCGCCCGGCGCCCGGGCGGCGAGCTGTTCTGGTCCATTCGCCATGGCACCGGCTCGATGCCGGCAGCGTCACAGATCGACGACATGGCGATCTGGTCGCTGGTTGATTTCATCAGGCTGCGTGCCGGCGCCCGCATCTTCTCATCGTCCGAAATGAGCTGGTCTGGCGCAGCGCGCATGCCGGGCTTTGTCGCACGCTGCGGCGACGGCACCATCGTGGCTCCGGGCGATGGGAAACCGCTGCAGGTGTGGATCGGGCACGATCAGCATGGCGTACGCGCACAGGTTCTCGCCGATGGCCCGGGTCTCACATGCCTTGTCGAGGAGCCAGAGCCTCTGGCCGCGGCTCTGGCCGAGATCACCAACAGCGCTCTCGCGCCGGCGCTCGTCCTCGTCGATGCCAATGGCTGGCAGCGGCGCGCCTTCAAGACCGAAGGCGACGCCACGCCGAGTGCCATCGCATCCGAGCTCGCCGAGATTCGCCAGCGCCCTCTGGAGAGCGATGCGCAACATCACTGATGGCCAAATCCAGCGATCGCCAGGCGAACGAGGCCGTGAATCTGCATGTCCGCTTCCCGTCGACATTCCGACGCCTGCTACCGGTCCAGCACCCCTTCCCGCAGGGCGACTGCGGTAGCGCCCCTCTAAGCGGCGTTCTCGCCGCCCAACAGGATCTCGACGAAGCATGCTGCCAGCCGGGTCAAGGGACGGCTGCGCACCGTCATGAGGCATATCGTGATCGGCAGTTCCGGCGTTACGTCCAGCCTGACCAGCCCTTCGAAGCGCTGGGCCTGGGTCAGCAGGCTGTCGATCAGGATGACATCGCCCTGGCGCGCCAGCAGATGGGCGGCGGAGATGCTGTAGGGCACGGTCATGAAAGGCGCGTAGTCGATGCCGGCCTGCTCATGCGCGCGCGCGATCAGCCATCCCAGCGGCGATTTCTCGCGATCGAAGCAGATCAGCCGTCGGTCCCTGAGTTCAGGCAAGCTGACCCGGCCGCGGCGGGCCAGCGGATCGTCCTCGCGAACGAGGGCGATGATCGACGCCTGCGCGAAGGGCGTCAGGGCTATATCGTCGGTGACGCGGGGCGAGAACATCACGCCGAGATCGGCTGCTCCTTTTGACAGTTCCGTGGGCGCATCGCCCATGATCAGCTCGATGCGGGCCTGAGGATAGTCGCTCATCAGTCGCCGGATCGCCTGCGCGATCAGCCCCTGGCCGATGCTGGGCGTCGAGGCGATCCGCAGGGGCAGGGCATATCCGGACCGCACGTCGCCGACCGCTCCACGCAGGGCGTGCCATTCATCCTCGACATGCCCCAGCGCCGACATCAGGCCGCGAGCCTCCGGGCGCAGGGCGAGGCGACCATCGCTGCGATCGAAGACCCGGACGCCAAGGGCCAGTTCGCTGCGGGCGATGATCTTGCTGACGGCCGACTGCGTCAGATGAAGCTGCCGTGCGGCTTCGACGGTGGTGCCGCAACGCGCGACGGCGCGCAGGACCGTCGCGTGGGATGGCGTCAACGACTTCATGCATCCGCTCCCACGAGATGCTCCAGCAGGATGCGCGCGGCATGGTCGAGCGGCGCGCCGTCGCGGTGATGCGCGAAGGCCGTGACGAGGGGGCTCTCGTCAAGCGGCCGAACCGCCAGCCCTTGCGTCAGGCCGCTGCTGATGACGAAGCCATCGACGATGGCGATGCCGACGCCCTCGCGCGCCAGATGGCAGGCGCTATCGGTATGGCGGACGGTGATCGCGATCCGGTCCGACAGGCCGATCCGCCCCAATGCATCCTGAAAGCTGTCGGCCAGGCTGATCCCGTCCGGCCCGTAGCTGATCAGGCGCTGGCCTTCGAGGGCGTCTCGCGTCAGCCGGTCGCAGACGGCGAGCGGATGAGCCTCATGGAGCACGCAGACGAGCGGGCTGCAGCGCAGCGCGATGTCCCGCAGCCCTTCCGTCCCCATCGGGCCGTAGGAAATCGCAAGGTCGACCTCATTGGCGCTGAGGTGATCGCGGACATGGTCGAACATCACTTCGACGGCGGCCCGGTCGTCCAGGTCGCGGCGCGCGCCGGCGATGGCAGGCGGCAAGATGCTGTGCGCCAGTCCCGGCACGGTTGCGATCCGCAGGCGATCGGCCATGCCGACGCGGATCATGTCGGCTTCATGATGGGCCCGGCGCAAGGCGCCGAAGGCTGGCCGGGCGAGCCTGTTCAGTTCCAGCGCTTCGGGCGTCGGGGTCAGCCGCCCCTGGACGACCGCGACGAGGCTGAGATCGAGCTCCCTTTCGGCCAGGTGCAGCGCCTTGATCACGGCGGACTGGCTGACGCCCAGCCCCTGGGCTGCTTCGCCGGTGCCGCCGAGCCGGACGAAGGCGTCGATGACCTGCAGCGCTCCCAGCTTCATCCAATCTATTCCATTTGGTTGATGATCTTGCCGAATGTTTCATTTGCGAGACTAGATGTACCCGTGGAAGGTTGCAAGCCGCCGCCGCCGAGGCAGAGCGGCCAAGATCAGGGGATATCCATGACCACATTCCGCTCCATGGTGTCGGCTGCCGCGCTTGCGCTCTCCATCATCGGCCCGGCTCTCACCGCCGCGCCCTCCAGCGCCTTTGCGCAGGGCATTCTCAAGCTGGCGCAGACGCAGGACCTCGTTTCGCTCGACCCGATCGCGACCAGCGACAACCCGTCGATCCACGCGCAGCTCTTGATCTACGACACCCTGCTGCGCCCGAGCACGGACGCCAGCAAGCTGGAGCCGGGCCTCGCAGAGAGCTGGACGGTGAGCGATGACGGCCTGACCTATAGCTTCAAGCTGAGGGCGGCGAAGTTCTCGGACGGCACGCCCGTCACTGCCGCCGATGTCGCCTTCTCGCTGAAGCGCGCCGGCAGCGACGCTTCGAGCTGGAAGCGCTTCTTCGCCGGCATCGACGCGATCGAGACGCCGGACGAGCGCACCGTCGTGCTGAAGCTGAAGACGGTCTTCACCCCGCTGCTCAACAACCTCGCCCTGTTCTCCTCGGCGATCCTGCCGCAGAAGGCGTTCGAGGCGGCGCCCGACAAGTTCTTCGAGAAGCCGATCGGCTCCGGCCCCTTCACCGTGGCCGCTTGGAACAAGGGGCAGGCGCTCTCGCTGAAGAAGAACGCGCATTACTGGCAGGTCGGCAAGCCGAGCCTCGATGGCGCCGAGATCCTCGTCCTGCCCGAGGGCAATAGCCGCGTGCTGAAGCTGCAGGCCGGCGAGATCGACGCCGCGCTCGAGATCCCGCTCAACCAGATGCAGAGCCTCGGCCGCGCCGGCACCATCAAGACCGCCGTCGCGAATGTGCTGCGCACCGATTTCGTGCTGCTGAACACCAAGAAGAAGCCCTTCGACGATGTTCGCGTCCGCCAGGCCCTCAACTACGCCATCGACAAGGAAGGCCTGGTCAAGGCGCTGCTCTATGGCGCCGGCAAGGTGGCGAACTCGCCGATGCCGCTGATGGCCTATGCCGATCCCGACCTGAAGCCCTATGCGCATGATATCGCCAAGGCCAAGGCCCTGCTCAAGGAAGCCGGCTATGCCGACGGCTTCAAGACCTCTCTCCTGGTGCATTCCGGCCGGCCGCTGCACCGCCAGGTCGGTCAGGCGCTGCAGAGCGCGCTCGCGCAGATCGGCGTCACCGCCGAAATCCGCCTTGTCGAGGGCGGCACGCACTGGTCCACCACTAAGGCAGGCGATTACGAGATGGCCGTTTCCTACGCTTCCAGCGACACGATCGATCCCGACCAGATGGCGGGCTTCCTGATTGTCAATCCGGAACGTGCCAACGCCTATCATACCGAGTGGAAGAACGAGCGCGTCAACGAGCTCTACGCGAAGGAGCGCGCCACCAAGGACGGCCCCGAACGCGGCGCGATGTTCAGGGAGATGGTCAAGCTCTCGCATGAGGGCGCGCCGTCTATCTTCCTGTTCTACCCCGGCACGCCTTACGCCCATCGCAGCAATGTCAGCGGGTTCGAGGTGCTGCCGACCGGCAATTTCCGCCTCGAAGACGTCAAGCTGAAGTGAGGACGGGGCGGCCGGTAGCATCGGACCGAAAAGTGGATTCCACTTTTCGGAAGAATCCGATGTTAAAACCATACGATCGATCATCGCGGCCGCGTCCGCTCGGACGCGCGATGATCGAGGCCGCCCAGCTCCCCGGCCCGTTGCCATGCTGACCTACATTCTCAAGCGGCTCGTCCAGCTCGTCCCGGTGCTGCTCGGAATCACGCTCGCCTGCTTCTTCCTGCTGCGTGCGTTGCCGGGCGACCCGGCTACGCTGCTTCTCGGCGCGCGCGGCGGGCCGGAGGAGATCGCCGCGATGAAGCAGCGGCTCGGGCTCGACCTGCCGCTGTGGCGTCAATATCTGCTCTTCCTCGGCGACATCCTGTCCGGCAGCCTCGGCCGCTCGGTCGTCTACGGTCAGCCGGTGATCTCGCTGGTGCTGGAGCGCCTGCCGGCGACGCTCTGGCTTGTCGCCTACTCGACCGTGATCGCAGTCCTGCTGACGATCCCGCTGGCGCTATGGTCGGCTGTGCGGCGCGATCAGGCGCCGGACATCCTGGTCAAGCTCGTCTTCACGGTGCTGCTTGCGATCCCCTCGTTCTGGCTCGGGCTCGTGCTCGTCGTCGTTCTTGCCATCTGGGTGCCGCTGTTTCCGACCTCGGGCTATGGCACCGGCTTGTTCTCGCGCCTGCATCACCTGACGCTGCCGGCCTTCGTGATCGCGCTCGCAACGGCCTCGCTGACGATCCGCAGCCTGCGCAGCGGCATCCTCAACGTGCTTGGTTCGGACTATGTCACCACGGCTCGCGCCAAGGGTAATGCAACGGGACGCACCATGCGCGTCCATGTGCTGCCGAATGCGTTGATCAGCTCGATCTCGGTGCTCGGCGCCCATACCAGCTGGGTGATCGGCGGGACGGTGGTGATCGAGACCGTGTTCGCGCTGCCGGGCCTGGGCTCGCTCTTCGTCGAGTCGATCTTCGCCCGTGACTACCCGATGATCCAGGGGCTGACGATCGTCTTCGCCGTGCTGGTCGTCCTGATCAATCTCGCGACGGACATCGGATATGCGCTGGCCGATCCGCGCATCCGGCTGGATTGAAGCGATGAGCAAGCGCCGCCTCGATCCGACGCTGCTTGTCGGCCTCGTCATGCTCCTGCTGCTCGCCCTGCTCGTCGGGCTGGGCCAAGTCTGGACGCCGTACGATCCCTTCCTGGTCGACTACGGCAACACACTGCAACCACCCTCTTCCGCGCACTGGTTCGGCACCGACGATCTCGGCCGCGACGTCGCCTCGCGGGTGATGGCGGGCGGGCTGGTCGACCTGCGGGTCGCGCTCATCTGCGTCATCGCGCCGGCGCTTCTCGGCATCGCGATCGGCGCGCTCGCAGGCTTCATCGGCGGGCGGGTCGATACCGTGATCATGCGCCTCACCGATATCTTCTGGGCCTTCCCCTTCCATGTGCTGGTGATCGCCATCGTCGGCGTGCTCGGGCCGGGCGAGGCCAATCTCTATCTCGCCTTCCTGCTGGTGAACTGGATCTCGTTCGCCCGCATCACCCGCGGCGAGGTGCTGGTGCTGCGCGAACTCGAATACGTGCAGGCGGCGCGCAGCTTCGGCTCGACCGATCGCCGCATCATCGCCGCGCATATCCTGCCCAACGCGGTGACGCCGGCGATCGTCTACGCCATGGCCGACGTCGTGCTGACGATCCTGGCCGTGACCTCGCTCTCCTTCCTCGGCCTCGGCATCCAGCCGCCGACACCGGAATGGGGGCTGATGATCGCCGACGGACGCCAGTTCATGTTCGACGCCTGGTGGATCGCGACCGCTCCCGGCCTCGCGATCATGTACACCGGCGTCACCTTCGCCCTGATCGGCGAGGGCCTCGACACCGCCTTGCGCCCCAAGGGCTGACCCATCTCCCCGAACGACCTGCCTCGCGAGACGACCATGAGCTTCTTCACCGACAGTTCCGACCTCAAGCGGATCGGCGCCCTGATCGAGGCCCATGCCGCCCCGATCTATGCCGCGCGCAACACCCCCTTCTCCCAGTTCGCCTATGTCCTGACCCGGCCTGCGCTGGGGCCCGGCGGCAAGCCCGAGGGAGCTGCTCTCCGGCCGGACTGGCGCGCCTATCCCTGCTCGCTGGTGAAGGTGTTCCATCTCGTCGCCGCGCAGTTGCGACTTCAGGACGGGCAGCTATCGGCCCATGGCGAACTCGACCGCGCCATGCGTGACATGATCCTGTGGTCGTCGAATTCGGCGACGAACTACATCATCGACCTGCTGACGGGCACGACCGGCGATACCTTGCTGAGCGATACCGAGATGAGCGACTGGTGCGAGCGCCGCGAGGAGATCAACCGGATCTTCGCCGGGCTGGGCTGGCCAGAGCTCTCCGGCATCAACCTCAACCAGAAGCTGATGGACGATCTGCGCTACGGCCGGGAAAAGGTCGCGCTC
Source organism: Allobosea sp. MMO-172 (assembly GCF_037147855.1). Lineage (NCBI taxonomy): Bacteria > Pseudomonadati > Pseudomonadota > Alphaproteobacteria > Hyphomicrobiales > Alloboseaceae > Allobosea > Allobosea sp. MMO-172. The sequence goes on from NZ_JBBCUM010000006.1 coordinate 258,561, forward strand.
GACCGCTCGGCCGCTGGTCACAATTGCCTGACGCCGATCGCCATGGCGCGGCTGATGCACGAGATCTTCAGCGGCTCCGACTTGCTGCCGCCGGCGCGCCGCGCCGTCATCCGCGACCATCTCGCCCGCGACGCCGATGATCCCGACCGCGGCCGCGGGGCCTATCAGCTGCTCGGCTATCTCGGCGACACCTTGCCGGCCGGCACCCGGATCTGGTCCAAGGCCGGGCGCACGCGCTGGCTCGGTGACGACCGCGCCTCCTTCCGCCGGCACGACACGCTGCGCGCGATCCTGCCCGGGGGAGACGAGTTCCTGCTCACCGTCTTCACCCAGGGCGAGGCTATCGCCGAGGATGACAGCTTCCTCCCCGCGATCGGGGCGCTGGTCGCAGCCGAGATGACCGGCCGACGCTAGAAGGCCGATCGCTGCGCTGGTCGGCCCGAAGCGACTGCTCCCTAATTGCACGCCGATCGTCCTTCGATGTCCGCTTTCCGGCGTACGCTCTGGGACTGCTCCTGGCGCTTTGCGTTCGCTCCTGCGCATGAGCCGTCTCAAGGTATGGCTCCAAGAGCGGACGCTGGCCAACCACGCAAAACGACCGCGGGTGGCCGTTCTGACCTCGCGGTATCAGTGTTTTGAGAACTCTGGTCGTTTCGTGTCGTGAACGGCGAGGCGCTCGACGATCGTCGCGCTGGCCTGGTTCATGCCCACGACCTCCACGGGAATACCGTTGGCCCGGTAGCGGCCGACGATCTTGTCGAGCGCGGCGACGGCCGTGACGTCCCAGAAATGCGCCTGCGAGATGTCGACGCGCACGCCGGCCTCGCCCGCCGCATTGAGGTCGAAGGCCTCGGTGAAGGCGTCCGCCGAGGCGAAGAAGACCTGGCCAGTGACGCGATAGGTCAGCGGGCCGGCAGCAGTATCGCTCTCGGGGACGACATGCATCAGCCGCGCGACCTTCACTGTGAAGAAGACGCCGCTGAGCAGCACGCCGACGAGAACGCCGAGCGCGAGATTGTGGCTCGCCACCGTGACCGCCACCGTTGCCAGCATCACCGTACTCGACAGTCGCGGATGCGCGACGACGGCCCTGAGCGAGGACCAATTGAAGGTGTCGACCGAGACCATCACCATGATCGCGACCAGCACGACGACCGGCACCTGCGAGACCCAAGGCTTCAGCGCGACCATCAGCACCAGCAGGAAGGCGCAGGAAAACAGCGTCGAGAGGCGGCCGCGCCCGCCATATTTCACGTTACTGACGGTCTGGCCGATCATGCCGCAGCCGGCAATGCCACCGAACAGGCTCGACGCCATGTTGGCGAGGCCCAGGCCCGTGCACTCGCGGTCCCTGGAACTCGGCGACTTTGTCAGGTCGTCGACCACCGTGGCGGTCATGAGTGATTCGAGCAGGCCGACCATGGCGATGGCAACAGCCGGGCCGACGATGATCCGCAGCGTCTCCCAGCTGAGCGGCACGGTCGGCCAGGCGAAGACTGGCAGCGCCTCGGGCAGGCGGCCGAGGTCGGCTACCGTTTTCACCGGTAGCTGGAGCAGGCTCGCGGCGGCCGTGAGCAGGACGATGGCGATCAGGGGCGATGGGATGGCGGTGATCAGCCGCGGCAATCCGTAGATCAGCGCCAGCGCGACGGCGAAGAGCGCATAGGTTTGCCAGCCCTCGCCGAGGAGATGCGGCATTTGCGCAGCGAAGATCAGGATCGCCAGGGCGTTGACGAAGCCGGTGCGGACCGATTGCGAGACGAAGCGCATCAGCACGCCGAGTCGAAGCAGCCCGAAGACGATCTGCAGCGCACCGGCCAGCAGGCCGGCTGCGAAAAGGTAGGACAGGCCGTGCGAGGCGACGAGCGGTGCCGCCACCAGCGCGACCGAGCCGGCAGCTGCCGAAACCATGGCCGGGCGCCCGCCAGCGAAGGCGATCACGATGCCAATAACGAAAGAGCCGTAGAGCCCGACCTGCGGATCGACGCCGGCGGCAAAGGAAAAGGCGATGACCTCGGGGATAAGAGCGAAAGTGGCAACGGCGCCGGCAAGAAGTTCGCGCGGCGGATTGGTCAGCCATTCGCGCCGAAGAGTGGATATGAGCATGGTGGTCTCGCAAGGCATCGCCATCGGTCCACCCGGCGGTGCGACCTTCCGATGGACGTTAGATTGCCTGTTGCGTTGTCCGGCGGATCGGCGGCCGGAAGAGCCACCCGGAATTACACCGGGTCCGAGGTTCGTGGGAACCGTTATAGCCACCTGACCGCGAGGGACAACGGGCAATCCGCCGATAACTGCTGGACTGGCGCAGGCCAGCCTTCCGACGCCTCAGGCGGCGGGCGGGCCGTTTCGCGATTTGTTTCCAGACATCCGCTTTGAAATCGAAGCAGCAGGATGGGTTGATCGCTTCGAGATCAATCTGAGCGCCGATGCCGGGATCTGTCGGAACGGCAAGACCGCCCCTCACCTCCGTCTTCTTGGAAGGGCGAGGACTTGGACGTAGTCATTCGCATTCGAGAAATAGGGATAGGTTTCCAGCGGCATGCCATGCCAGACGTCGTCCAAACCTGCGCTGTCGCGGCAGTGCAGAGCGAACTGGCACATTGTGAGGGAAGGCACGGGCGTTGTAGCTCTCGGCCGTCCGAGAAGTTCCCGATCAGGAGCGGATGCTGGGGTGCCGAACGTCAACCAAGCTTGATTTCCAAGTTAAATCATTTGCTTAGCTGGGAGTAAATGGCGGACAGGGCGGGATTCGAACCCGCGATACGGTTTCCCGTATACACACTTTCCAGGCGTGCGCCTTCAACCACTCGGCCACCTGTCCGGCGCGCTGCTTATGACTGCCGGCCCGCCATCTTTCAAGGCCCGAGATGCAGGGTTTTGCACAATCGCGGTAAATCATGCTCATCCGGTTGCGATCTCGGGCCGGCAGGGTCACATCTGGAAGCCTGAGCCGGCATGCCGGCCGGCGGCATGACCTGTCGCTGCGGATTGCGACAGGGAGCGGGCGGTGCGGTTTCTTCTCCGGTTGATCGGGTATCTGGCCGTTGCCGCCGGTTTCGTCGCGCTGGTGATCGACGGTGCCAGGTCGATCGCCAATGCCGGCCTGCGCTTCACGCCGGTCGGCGAGGTGCTGATCGCGGTCGTCCAGGAGCGCTATCAGCTCATCCAGCCGACGATCGAACGCAATATCCACCCCTGGCTCTGGGACCCGGTCGTGCTGACGGTCCTGCGCTCACCTGTCGCCCTGGCCGCTCTCCTGCTCGGCTTCGCCTTGCTCTGGCTCGGGCGGCGCCCACAGGAGGCCATCGGCATCGTCACGCGTCGGTGATGGCACGCTTGCATTGCCTCCCCTGTCCGAACGGCCTGCGGACGCTTACATAGGCGTCGAGCCCGAACGAACGGAGCCAACGATGTTCTCCCTGCGCAAGAAGACCGAGATTCCGACTGCCGCCGAGGCGCTGCCCGGCCGCCCTACCGCGATCCCTACCGCCGAAACCCATTTCGTCAATGGCCGCCCACTCGCCGGGCCCTATCCGGAAGGGCTCCGCAAGGCCGTCTTCGGCCTCGGCTGCTTCTGGGGCGCCGAGCGCAAGTTCTGGCAGAGCGGCGAGGGCATCTGGGTTACCGCCGTGGGCTATGCCGGTGGCGCGACGCCCAACCCGACCTATGAGGAGGTCTGCAGCGGCCTGACCGGCCATACCGAAATCGTCCTCGTGGTCTTCGATCCCGAAAAGATCGCCTATGAGGACCTGCTCAGGATCTTCTGGGAGAATCATGACCCGACCCAGGGCATGCGCCAGGGCGGCGATATCGGCACGCAGTATCGCTCCGCGATCTATACCTATGGCGCCGAACAGCAGGAGGCGGCCGAGCGCTCGCGCGCCGAATACGGCAAGGCGCTGGCGGCTGGCGGCTATGGCCCGATCACGACCGAGATCCGGGAAGCGCCGACACTCTATTTCGCCGAGGATTACCATCAGCAATACCTCGCGAAGAATCCGGGCGGCTATTGCGGCCTGGGCGGCACCGGCGTCGCCTGCCAGATCGGCCTCGGCGTCGAGGCCTGACGACAAGGGGAGGCTCGGCCTCCCCTTCTTTTGGGTCTGATGAGTTCCCGATATGTTCTTGCGTTGGCGCTGAAGCTTCGCTAGCTTCCCCAAGGGACAGGGGAGCGAAGCCGAGATGGTGGCGCGGGTCGCGACGGTGGCGTTCGAGGGGATCGAGGCGCGCGTCGTCGACGTTCAGGTCCAGATCGCGCCGGGCGGCGTCGCCTTCGTCCTGGTTGGCCTTCCTGACAAGGCGGTGGCCGAAAGCCGCGAGCGGGTTCGCGCGGCGCTGCTGGCCTCGGGTCTTGCCTTGCCGGCCAAGCGCGTCACCGTGAACCTCGCCCCGGCCGACCTGCCGAAGGAGGGCAGCCATTACGACCTGCCGATCGCGCTCGCCGTGATGGCGGCGATCGGGGCGATTCCCGCCGATGCCCTCGCAGGCTACGCGGTGCTCGGCGAACTCGCGCTCGACGGTTCGATCGCGCCGGTGGCGGGCGTCCTGCCGGCGGCGATCGCAGCCTATTCTAGAGGGCAGGGGCTGATCTGCCCGGCGGCTTTAGGCCCCGAGGCGGCCTGGGCGGCGGCCGATATCGACATCCTGGCGCCGCGCTCGCTCATTCAGCTCGCCAATCATTTCAAGGGCACGCAGGTGATGGCACGGCCCGAGCCGGCGGTGGCGCGCCAGGCCGGGTCCTTGCCGGATCTCGCCGACGTCAAGGGCCAGGAAAGCGCCCGGCGCGTGCTCGAGATCGCTGCGGCCGGCGGGCACAATCTCCTGATGAACGGGCCGCCCGGCGCCGGCAAGTCGATGCTGGCGAGCCGCCTGCCCTCGATCCTGCCGCCGCTCTCGCCGCGCGAATTGCTGGAGGTATCGATGGTCCTCTCCGTCGCCGGAAAGCTCGCCGACGGCGCCCTGACCGACCGGCGGCCTTTCCGGGCACCGCACCATTCCGCTTCGATGGCGGCGCTCGTCGGCGGCGGCCTTCAGGCCCGGCCGGGCGAGGTCTCGCTCGCGCATCACGGCGTGCTCTTCCTCGACGAATTGCCGGAATTCCAGCCGCAGGCGCTCGATGCCCTGCGCCAGCCGCTGGAGACCGGCGAAGTCCTGATCTCCCGTGCCAATAACCGCGTCGTCTATCCCGCGCGCTTCCAGCTCGTCGCTGCGATGAACCCTTGCCGCTGCGGCCGGGCGACGGAGCCGGGCTATGCCTGCCGTCGCCAGCCGAACGACCGCTGCATGGCGCAGTATCAGGCGCGCGTCTCCGGCCCGCTGCTCGATCGGATCGATATCGCGATCGACGTGCCTGCCGTGACGGCGGCGGACCTGATCCGCCCAGCCGCGGGAGAGAATTCGACGACGGTCGCCGCCCGTGTTGCCGCTGCCCGCCGTATCCAGGCGGCGCGCTTCGAGGGCCTCGGGCTTGGCCATGTCATGACCAATGCCGCTTGCCCGGTCCCGGTGATCGAGGAGATCGCGCGGCCGGACAATGCGGGGCTCGCGCTGCTGCGCGACGCGGCCGAGGCCTTGCGCTTGACGGCGCGCGCCTATCACCGCGTGCTCAAGGTCGCCCGCACGCTCGCCGATCTCGACGAAGAGGCAAAGGTCGGCCGGCGCCATCTCGCCGAGGCCCTGTCCTATCGGGCGCGTGGCGAGGACCTCGTGCAGGCGGCCTGAGGTCGAGGGTTAATGAACTCTCCTCTGCATCCCCTCGAATTCGCCGTTTTCTCCGGCCGCTTTTTCAAGGCGACCTGCGTAGATCGAAGGGCATGGCTTCTTCGATCTGGTCATGGCTTGCTCTTGCCCTCGCGGCGCTCTTGCTCCTGGTTGCCTGGGGCGGCCTGTCGCTGCTGCGCCAGCGCGACGGTCTGCGCCGACAGGTCGCGGCGCTCGTTCATGATGCCGAGCTCTTCAACGACCGGCTCTGGAACCTCGCCGACAGCGAAGAGCGCTATCGCAGCCTGATCGAGGCCCAGGGCGACCTGATCGTCCGGCGCGATGGCGCGCGGATCGTCTATGCCAACAAGGCTTATGCGGCGCTGTTCGGCGCAGCCGAGCAGGATCTCGTCGGCAGCGAGATGCTGCTGCCGCAGCTCGCCAGCCGGCCGCTCGTGCTGCTGGAAGGCGGCGCGCGCAGCTTCGACGAATGCCTCGCGACCTATGAAGGCGAGCGCTGGGTCTCCTGGATCGAGACCGCCGTGCCGGGCCCGAACGGGCGCACGCTGATTCAGCGCGTCGGCCGCGATATCTCGGCGCGCATCGCCGGTGAAGACGCCCTGGTCGAGGCACGGGCGCGGGCGGAAGCCGCGAACGAGGCGAAGTCACGCTTCCTCGCGACTGTCAGCCACGAATTCCGGACGCCGCTCAACGGCATTCTCGGCATGGCCGATCTCCTCGACGATACCGGCCCGGATGCCGAGCAGGCGACCTATGTCGCCGCCTTGCGTGTCTCCGGCGAAGCGCTGCTGGCGCTGGTCGACGACATCCTCGACTTCGCCAAGGTCGAGGCCGGTAGGCTGGAGCTGGTCGAGGAGCCCTTCGACCTCGTGCAGCTCGTCGAGACGGCGGCGGAGCTGATGGCCCCGCGGGCGCAGGCCAAGGGCATCGAGCTCGCGGCCCATATCGCGCCCGATCTGCCGGCAAGGCTGATGGGCGATCGCGACCGCCTGCGCCAGATCCTGCTCAATCTCGTCGGCAATGCCGTGAAGTTCACGGAGGCCGGCGGTGTCGGCCTGAGTCTGGCACGGGTCGAGAGCCAGCTCGAGATCACGGTCGCGGATACCGGCCCGGGCATCCCGGCCGACCGGTTCGACACGATCTTCGGCGAGTTCGAGCAGCTCGACCATGGCGCCGCCGAGCGGCAGGCCGGCACCGGCCTCGGCCTTGCGATCGTGCGCCGTCTTGCGCGCCTGATGGGTGGCGAGGTCAGGGTCGAGAGCCGGCTTGGCGAGGGCGCGGTGTTTCGCGTCACCTTGCCGCTCGTTGCCGCATCCGGCGCACCGGAGGCGCGGATTCCGCATTGGCCGAACCAACATGTCCTGCTCGTCTCGCCGGCGCCCTTCGCGGCTCGCTTTCTGGCCGAGACGCTGCGGACGACCGGCGCGACCGTGTCGATAGCCGGCACCGTCGAGGTCGCGCGCGCGAAGCTCGCCGGGGATGTTCCGGTAACCGCCGTGCTGATCGACCACGCGCTCGGCGATACCCCGGCAAAGGAGTTCGCTGCCATCGTGGCGGCAGCCGGCATTCGCGATTGCCTCATCCTGCTGTCGCCGCAGGCGCGCCGGCAGTTCGGTGCGCCGCAGGCGGCCGGCTTCTCCGGCTTCCTGATCAAGCCCGTGCGCACCCGCTCGCTTTACGAACAGCTGGGCAATCGCTTCCAGCCGGGCGGGCCGGTTCTGGCCGGCACCACGGCATCCGGCGCCGCTCCGGCGCGCCAGCCCGGAACGGGGTTAACCGTGCTGGTCGCGGAAGACAACGAAATCAATGCCTTGCTCGTCGTCCGCACGCTTGAGCGCTTCGGCTGCACGGCGATCTGGGCGCGCGACGGGCGCGAGGCCCTGAAACGGGTCGAGGCGAGCTTTGCCGGCGTCGCGCCACCATTGGCGCTCGCCCTGCTCGATGTGCGGATGCCGGTGATGACCGGGCTCGATTGTGCCCGCGCCGTCCGCGCTCACGAGAAACGCCTCGGCCGCGCCACCATGCTGCCGCTCGTCGCCGTCACCGCCAATGTTGCGGCTGCCGACCGGGCCGCGGCCTTTGCGGCGGGGATGGATGATTGCCTGGCGAAACCACTGGAGCGCGAGGCGCTGCTGCGCTGGCTTGAGAAACTGTCCGCGGGTTCGGCGGGCAGCCTGACGGCTTGACGGCTGTCATCGCTCCGACGCAGTTTCGTCGCGAAGTTGTAAGATCAGCGGAGCAAGCCTACCTCATGCCGGTAGCGGCAGGAGATGAGAGAAGCGATGGCATTGCACGTTTCTGGAAGCAAGAACGCGCTGCCCAGCCGATTTTCAGCCGGCAATCCGTTCTCGCGCTTCGCCCCGTTGATATTGATGAAGGGTGGAGCCATGCGCCGTTCGGGCGCCGAGATCGATGAAGCGCCGCTATCGGGGACGCTCGGCCGAATCGGCTCGCTCGAAGTGCGGCTGGCGCGCGGCCCGCGCGAGATCTGGCGGGCGCAACGCCTGCGCTATCGCGTCTTCTACCAGGAAATGTCGGCCAAGCCCGACGTCATCTCGCGCATGTTCCGCCGTGATGCCGATCGTTTCGACAAGGCCTGCGACCATCTCCTCGTCATCGACCATGCCGCGCGCGGCCGCTTCGGCGGCATCAAGCCCAAGGTCGTCGGCACCTATCGCCTGATGCGGCAGAGCGCGGCCGAGCGGCTCGGCGGCTTCTATACCGAGAGTGAATTCGATCTCGGCCCGATGCTGGCGCTCCATCCGGGCAGCCGCTTCCTCGAACTCGGCCGCTCCTGCGTGCTGAAGCCCTATCGCACCAGGCGGACGGTCGAATTGCTCTGGTCCGGCATCTGGGCCTATCTCCAGCACCACCGCATCGACGCGATGTTCGGCTGCGCCTCCTTCGACGGCACCGATCCCGATGCGCTGGCCCTGCCGCTGAGCTTCCTGCATCACCATGCCCGCTCGGAAGGCGCATGGAGCGCCTCTGCCCATGCCGGGCATTTCGTCGGCATGGACCGCCTGCCGCCGGAGATGGTCGATGCCAAGCTCGCGCTCAAGCAGCTGCCGCCGCTGATCAAGGGCTATCTGCGGATCGGTGCCCGCTTCGGCACCGGCGCGGTCATCGACCGGCAGTTCGGCACCACCGACGTGCTGGTCGTGCTGCCGGTCTCGGCGATCGACAAGCGCTATGCCGATTATTACGGCGGCGAAGGCCCGCGCCACGCCGCCTGAGCTGCCTTATTCGCCGTCTGCGGCCAAGTCGCGCAGCGCCTCGCGATAGGTCGGATAGCGGAAGGCATAGCCGAATTCCCGCTTCACCAGCGCGTTCGAGACGCGCTTGCTCTCGCCGTAGAAGCTCGCCGCCATCGGCGAGAGCCTGGCCTGCTCGAACGGGATTTCCGGCGGCGGCTCCAGGCCGGTCAATTCCGCCGCGAAGGTGATGACGTCCTGCGGCGGACCGGGTTCGTCGTCGGTGACGTTGTAGACGGCACCCTGACGCGGCTGCGCCAGCGAAGCCATCAGCACCCCGGCGATATCGTCGACATGGATGCGGTTGAAGACCTGACCGGGCTTGATCAACCGGTTCGCCGTGCCGTTGCGCAGCTTGGTGATGGCATTGCGACCGGGGCCGTAGATGCCCGACAGGCGGAAGATCTGCACCGGCTTGCCGCTGTCGTGCCCGAGCTGAAGCCAGGCCTCCTCGATCTCGATGCGCTGCCGGGTGCGGGCATTGGTCGGGGCCGGCGGCGTGGCTTCGTCGATCCAGGCGCCGCCCTGGTCGCCATAGACGCCGATCGTCGAGAGATAGCCGATCCAGCGCAGGTTCGGCGCCGCCATCAGCGCCGCGCGCAAGGGCCCGAGCGCCGGGTCGCCATCCTCTGCCGGCTGCACCGAGACCAGAACCGCGTCCGCCTCCGCCACCGCCTTGGCGAGCGCCGACGAGACTGCGAAGCCGCCGAAGACCAACGTCCGGATGCCCTCGCGGCTGAGCTCGGCCGCCTTCTCGGCCGAGCGCACGGTGCCCGTCACCTCCCACCCTTGCGCCAGCGCGGCGCGCGCGAAGAACCCGGCCGAGTAGCCGAGGCCGAGGATCAGGATGTTCATGCGGCGTCTTCCGTCTGGAGCGTGAGGGCATGCCATTCAGCACGGACCTGCGGGTCGTTCTCCTCGCCGAGGCGGACGATGGCAAGTTGCCGGCCGCGCTCGGCATCCAGCCTCCCCAGCGCCCAGACCGCCATGGCGCGGACGATTGGCGAGGGATCGGCGAGATGGGGCAGGGCGCTGTCGATCAGTTCAGGCCGGCCGCTATTGCCGATCGCGATCAGCACATTGCGCAGGAAGCGGTCGCGCCCGGTCCGCTTTACCGGCGTGCCCGCGAAGAGCGTGCGGAAACCCGGATCATCGAGGACTGCAAGGGCGGCGAGGTCGAGTCCGTCCAGTTCGTCCTTGAGCGCGAGCCGTGTTTCCTGCGCGGCCGCGGCGAACTTGTTCCAGGGACAGACGGCGAGGCAGTCGTCGCAGCCGAAAACGCGGTTGCCGATGCCGGGGCGCAAGGCGGCGTCGATATGGCCGGCATGCTCGATGGTGAGATAGGCGATGCAGCGGCGCGCATCGAGCTGGTAGGGCGCCGGGAAGGCGTCGGTCGGGCAGATGTCGAGGCAGCGCCGGCAGGAGCCGCAATGGTCGCGCTCCGCCGCGTCCGCAGGTAGCTCCGCGGTGGTGTAGATCGCGCCTAACAGGAGCCAGGAGCCATGCTCGCGCGAGACCAGCACGGTATGCTTGCCCTGCCAGCCGAGCCCGGCCGCCTGCGCCAGCGGCTTCTCCATGACGGGGGCGGTATCGACGAAGACCTTGACGTCGGCGCCGCCGCGCGCGGCGAGCAGCCCCGCGACGCTCTTCAGCTTGCCCTTGATGACGTCGTGATAGTCGCGCCGCCTCGCATAAAGCGAGATCGCCGCCTTGTCGGGCTGGGCGAGCATGGCGAGCGGGTCGCCCTCGCCGGCATAGTTCATGCCGAGCATCACGACGGAGCGGACCTCGCTCCAGAGCTGGCGCGGGTCGGCGCGCTGCGCCTGCCGCTCCGCCATCCAGCCCATTTCGCCCTGATAGCCGCTGGCGAGCCAGGCTTCGAGGCGCTCCGGCGCCTGCGGGATCGCATCGGCCTTGGCGACGCGCATGACCGCGAAGCCCTCGGTGAGCGCGCGCTCGGCGACGGCGCGCTTCAGCTTCTCGGCCTTCAAAAATCCAGATTGTCGTAATGGGCGCTCGGAGCCATGCCCGGCACGCGGTCGCTCAGCAGCGGCCGGAAGCTCGGTCTCGACTTGATTCTCGCATACCATGCGCGAGCCGCCTCATCCTCTTCCCAGGGCACGTCGCCGAGATAGTCGACGCAGGACAGATGCGCCGCCGCCGCGAGATCGGCATAGCTCATCTGCGCCCCCGCGAGCCAGTTCCGCTTGGCCAGCAGCCAGGAGATATAGCGCAGATGATAGCGCACATTGGCGCGCGCCGCGCGGATCGCGCTCATTTCCGGCGGGCCGCCGCCCTCGTCGCGGCTCATGAAGCGCTTCATCACCTTTTCCAGCACGAGCGGGCTGGTGATCTCGTCATGGAACTTGATGTTGAACCAGTCGAGCAGGCGGCGCACCTCGACGCGCTCGCCCGGCCCTTCCGGCAGCAGGCGGCGGTCGCCGAGCGCGAGGCCCCGCGTCTCGTCGAGATATTCCGCGATCGGTCCGGCGCCGGGGACGGCGAGGCCGTTCTGCTCCTGGAAGACCGGTGTCGTTCCCGCGGTATTGAGCTCGATGAACTCCCGCCGGCGCTCCCAGACGCGTTCCTCGACCAGCTCGGCCTCCATGCCGAACTCGCTGAGCACGAGGCGGATGAAACGCGAATGCGGGCATAGCGGATAATGATAAAGGGTCGCCATGGCACTCATGAGGACTGTGAAGCAGGCAAAATGCGACGGAAGCAGGGCCGCCGGGCTTGCAGCGACCCGATAGGCGACGGCGGCTTGCTATAATCATGCCGGAAAAACGCCACAACCCGCGACGATGGCGATCTCTGCAATTTGCCGCTGCTGCTTCGCGAAGTGGTAACCAATTTGCAAAGAGCTGGGCGTAAGCCGGCAGCAGGCTGACGCGGGCGGACGACCGGGCCGGCTGATTCGCACGAGGACAGCCTTCCATGCACAACCTGATCGAAGCCTTCATCCTCGGCATCGTCGAGGGCCTGACCGAGTTCCTGCCGGTCTCCTCGACCGGGCACCTGCTCCTGATCGGCCATTTCCTCGGCTTCGAATCCAACGGCAAGACCTTCGAGGTGCTGGTCCAGCTCGGCGCGATCCTGGCGATCACGCTGGTCTATTTCCGCCGCCTGCTCGACATCGCCCTGCGCATTCCGAGCGACCCTTCGGCGCGTCGCTTCGTCATCGGCGTGCTCATCGCCTTCCTGCCGGCGGCGGTGATCGGCGCGTTGCTGCACGGCTTCATCAAGGGCGTGCTGTTTAACCCCTTCCTCGTCTGCTGCACGCTGATCGCCGGCGGCCTGATCCTGCTCGTCGTCGACGAACTGGAATTGCAGGAGAAGCACACCGACGCCACGACCTTCCCGCTGCCGATGTATTTCAAGATCGGCCTGATCCAGTGCCTGGCGATGATCCCCGGCGTCTCGCGTTCGGGCTCGACCATCGTCGGCGCGATGCTGCTCGGCGCCAGCAAGCGCGCGGCGGCCGAGTTCTCCTTCTTCCTGGCGATGCCGACCATGGCCGGCGCCTTCGCCTATGACCTGCTCAAGAGCTACAAGAACCTCACCTTCGACGATGGCGTGCTCATCGGCGTCGGCTTCGTCGCGGCCTTCATCTCGGCGCTGATCGTGGTGAGGAGCTTCCTCGACTTCGTCTCGAAGCGCGGCTTCGCGCCCTTCGCCTGGTGGCGCATCATCGTCGGCATGGTTGGCCTCGCCGGCCTCTGGATCGTCGGCTGAAGCCGACGCCTCAAGCCGGCCGCGCCGGGTCGTTCAGCGAGTCGGCGAGCGTCGGCGTCCGGCTCGGCGTCAGTTGCGGCAGCGAGGCCGTCTGCCGCTCGATCATGCGGTGGACAACCGGCGGGTTCGGGCCGCTATGCAGCGCGCGGACCTGCTCGCCGATCTCGGCATCGGCCTGGGTGACGCGCTGGTTCTGCCGGACATATTCGACCCAGGTCGGGCTGTCATAGCGCTCGATCCACAACGTCGGGTCGGTCAGGTCGCGCAGCAGGGTCCAGTGCCGGGCGCCGTCGCGGCGCCGGATGCGCCGCCGCTCCGCCATCACGGTCAGGAAGGCGACGACGTCCTCCGGCTTGATGATGTATTCGATGGTGACGATGACCGGGCCCGAGCGCGGCTCGATATCGACCGCGACCTTGGGCTCGCGCCAGCGGCTGAGCGGGTCGAGATTGAGTGCCTCAAGCGGCGGCAGACGGTAACGCAGCCCCAGTATCGCTCCGGCGATCAAGACAACAGCCGACATCAATAGCGCCTTCTCGACGCCGAAATGCAGCGCCGAGCGGCCCCAGGCCCAGCTGCCCGTCGCCATGCCGCCGAAGGTCGCCATCTGGTACATCGCCAGTGCCCGGCCCACGACCCAGCGCGGCGCCGAAAGCTGCACCGTCGCGTTGAAGGTCGAGAGCGCCAGCACCCAGCAGGCGCCGCAGACGCACAGGCCCGCCATTGCCAGCCAGATCGTCTTGCTGAAGGCGATCAGCGTGACGCCGCAGGCATAGGCGATGAAGGTCGAGCGCACGAGCGCCTCCGTGCTCATCGCCCGGCGCAGGCGCGCGCTCATGAAGGCGCCCGCCACCGCGCCCGCACCGAAAGCGCCGAGCAGCACGCCATAGGTCAGCGGGCCGCCGCGCACGAGGTCGCGCGCGATCAGCGGCAGCAGCGCCAGGCCCACGATGGCGCCGAAGCCATAGACGAAGGCGCGCAGCGTGACCGTGCGGATATTCGGGGACATCGCGACATAGCGGATGCCCGCGCTCATCGCGATGAACAGCGTCTCGCGCGGCAGCAGGCGCTCGACCTTGGGCGGCTGCCAGCGCGCCAGCACCACGAGCAGCGGGATATAGCTGAAGGCATTGATGATGAAGGCTGCGACCGCGCCGGCCGCCGCGACGATCGCGCCGCCGATCGCGGGACCCACGCTGCGGGCGATGTTGAAGGCGACGCTGTTCAGCGTCACAGCCGCCGGCACGTCGCGGCGCGGGACCATGTCGCCGACCGAGGACTGCCAGGCCGGGTTGTTCAGCGCCGTGCCGCAGCCGATCAGGAAGGTGAAGGTGAGCAGCAGCCAGGGCGTGATCAGGCCGAACCAGGCGAAAACCGCGAGCCCGATCGAGACCGTCAGCATGAAGCCTTGCGCGACCAGCAGGATCTTGCGCCGGTCGTAATTGTCGGCGATGGCCCCGGCCGCTAGCGAGAACAGCATCACCGGCAAGGTCGTCGAGGCCTGCACCAGCGCCACCATCTCGGCCGAGGGCGAGATCGAGGCCATCATCCAGGAGGCGCCCACCGCCTGGACGAGGCCGCCGAAATTCGAGACGAGGCTGGCGAACCAGACGGCGCGGAAGATCGGCTGTTGCAGCGGGACGAAGGGCGAAACCCGGGCCTGGGTAGGCTTGATGCCTTCCGAGGCGAGCTCGGCTTCTACGACATCGGCCGTGGGCTGGGCGTGCTGGTCGTCAGGCATGTCATAGGGTTAGAGCATGAGTGCTGGAGGGGGAAACCCTTTCCATCTGGAAGATGTCGAAACTTGGAAAGTTTTTCCCTCACGCAGCTCGTGCGGTCGCCGGCTCGCGCGCCTGCCGTGGCGGGCGTGCCTTGCGGGCGCGCAGGCCATGACCGAAGGCCACCGCGAGACCCGCAAGCGCCACCCAATGCGCCGGCCGGATCGAGGCATAGTCCTGATAGGTCAGGATGTCGGCATTGGCCTGGAAGACCAGCCAGGCCGAGACGCCGGAGGTCGCGGCATACCAGCCGGCTTCGAGGCCGGCGGTGAGCAGCCCTCCGAGCAGCGCCACGCTCGCGAGCACAGGCACGGAAACGGGCAGCTTCCAGCGATACAGCCCCCGATAGAGCATCAGCAGCAGGAAGAGCCCGCTCATCAGCACCGGCTCGGTGACGTCGATCTTCGACTGCAGCGCGAAATGCAGCAGCGCCAGCACAGCGATCGGATAGACGAGATTGTGCAGGCGCTGCCAGTTCTTGCCGAGGCGGCGGATCATGCCGTCGGTCGAGGTCACGCCCTGCGCGACGAGGCCGATCAGCGCGACGAAGCCGATGGTCAGGTAGAAGCGCTTGACGATCTCCGAGACGATTAGCCCCCAGTCGAAGGCCATGTCGATGCAGTACAGCGCGAGATGCCCGAGTGCGTAGGCCATGACGCCGAGGCCCAGCATCCGCCGGATGCCGATCAGCTTGCCCCAGTCGAACAGCCGCCGGAACGGCGAGACCGCGAGCGTGGCGACGAGGAGACGCACCGTCCAGGTCCCGGTCTGGTGGATCGCCTGCGTCCAGGGTTTTGAGCCGAGCTGGTGCATCCAGGCGGCGTAGAGCAGCATGAGCGCCGGCACGAGCAGCAGCGCGAAGGCCGCCGCCCGCAAGGCAGAGAACCGGCCCTGCCGGTCGGTCCAGGGCAGCCAGGTTCGCAAAGCTGTATTGGCGGGGCGGGCGTTCATCACCCCGGCATAAACGATGGGGTCGGCCCCTGTCCTGCACGTCTGGACACAAGCGCGTGAATGGTTTGTCCTGCCGGCCCTTTCAACCGGGTTCGGTCATGGCTTCCAGCACTCCCATCGTCGTCTTCGATGTCGGCAACGTCCTGCTGCGCTGGGACGCGCGGCTGATCTACCGCTCGCTGATCCCCGAACCCGAGCGGCTCGACTGGTTCATGCAGAACATCTGCACGGGCGACTGGAATCTGGAGCAGGATCGCGGCCGCTCCTGGGAGGAGGGCGTGGCGCTGCTGGTCAAGCAGCATCCGGAATGGGAGCGCGAGATCCGCGCCTTCGACGAGAGCTGGCATGACAGCGTGCCTCATACCATCGCCGACAGTGTCGGGGTGCTGGAGGAGCTGAAAGGGCAGGGCGAGAAGGTCTATGCCATCACCAATTTCTCGCGCGAGAAATGGGCGGAATGCCTGGTCCGCTTCCCGTTCCTGCAGAGCTTCGACGGCGTCGTCGTTTCCGCCCATGAGCGGCTGTTGAAGCCGGAGCGCGCGATCTACGAGGTGCTGTTCGATCGCTATGGCCTGAAGGCCGGGGACTGCATCTTCGTCGATGACAGCGAGAAGAACGTGGTGGGGGCCCGCGCCGCCGGCATGCGGGCCGTCCATTTCGTCGAGCCCATCGACCTGCGCGCCGAACTGCGCGGCCTGGGCGTCAGGCTCTGACGGGTAGAGCCTGTTTGTTGTTCTCGGAACCACGGCGTCATCCCGGACAAGCGGCGAAGCCGCGCTGATCCGAGATCCATCGTAGAACGCAACGCCCTTCGATGGATTCCGGGGCAAACTCGGGATGACGGTGTGTTTCCCGTTCTCAATGACAGGCGTTCAGGCCGCGCTCTTGATCGCGACGGTCGGCGCGAGGCCGGCGGCATCGACGCCGCGGGCTTCGCCGACCAGCCGGGCGCCGGCCTTGGTCGCGAGGAAATCGGCGAGGACGGCGTCTTCCTGGCGCACGAAGCCCTTGGCAGGCAGCTTGCCGGCGAGGAAGAGCTCGACCATGGCGACGCAGCCGGCGGCGGTGGTGAGCTGGATCGCGCCGAGCTCGTCATTGCCGTCATAGCGCAGCACGACGCTCTCTTCCTCGAGGCGGCCGTTCCGCTCGCCGACACCGGTCACGAAGATCACGACCACGTCCTTGCGGGTGAAGGGCGCGGAATGCGTCAGGATGCGGCGCAGCGTCTCGCGGTCGTCGGCGAGGTCGAGGTCGCGCAGCAGGAGCTTCATGATCTCGGCATGGCCGGGATAGCGCAGCGTCTTGTAGCTCATGTTGCGGACCTTGCCGGCGAGCGTCTCGGTCAGGGTGCCGAGGCCGCCCGAGGTGTTGAAGGCCTCGTAGGCGACGCCGTCGATCATCACGCTCTCGATGCCTTCCAGCGCCGGAACCAGGGTCGGCTGGCCGTCGAAGACGATCTCGCAGGGGTTGCAGTACTCGTTGATCAGGCCGTCGACCGACCAGGTCACGTTGTAGCGCAGCGCATTGGTCGGATAGAGCGGCAGCGCGCCGACGCGCATCTTGATGGCGCGGACGGTCTCGAAGCGCGCGGCCATGTCGGCGCCGAGGATGCAGATGAAGCCCGGTGCCAGGCCGCATTGCGGAACGAGCGCGACATCGGAGGTCTCGCCGAGCTCCTTGATATAGGCGGTAGTGGCGACGTCTTCGGTCAGGTCGAAATAATGGGTCTTGGTCTCGGCCGCGACCTTGGCGATGCCCTTGTTGAGGAAATAGGGGCAGGCGCTGACGACGATGTCGCGATCCTTGAGGAAGCTGCGCAGCGCGTCGAGGTTCGAGGCATCGACGGTCTCGGTGGCGAAACGGCCGCCGGCGGCGTGCTTGAGCTGGGCGGCGGAGGCGTCGGCCAGCGTCACCTGATGGCCCTGCTCGGCCAGCATGCCGGCGATGATGACGCCGATCTGGCCGGCGCCGAGCACGGCAATGCGCTTCTGAATGGTCATGTGCGATCTCCTGGTGGGGTCTCGGGCAGGCCAGGAGCCTCCCCCTCGATGCGCAGCATCGCCGCAAGCCGTGGGGGCTTTAACGGGCGGATCGCCGGAGGAGGGCGTTATGATCGATCAATTCGATGGGATATGATCAATAACGATGGGAAATGCAGGCGGTGACGGGGCGTGAGCGTCAGCGCTCGAACTTGCGGGCCAGAATCACCGAGGATGTCGTCCGGCGCACGCCTTCCATCTCGGCGATCCAGTCGATGATCGTGTCGAGGTCGCTAGAGGTCTCGCATTCGATCTTGACGCTCAGGTCGAAATGGCCGCTCAGCGTGTGGCATTGCACGATTTCCGGTCGCTTCTTCAGTGCTGCGACGACGCCGCCCTGCTGTTTCATCTCCAGCTCGATCAGGATCAGCGCCGCGACCGTGGTCGCCGGCCGGCTCGCCTTGCCGAGGATCGTGGTGTAGCCGGCGATCACGCCGTCGCGTTCGAGGCGGCCGAGCCGGCCCTGCGCCGTTGCCCGCGAGACGCCGAGCTGCTTGGCGATCTCGGACAGCGGCAGGCGGGCGTTCTCGGTCAGGATGCGGATGAGCTCGCGGTCCTTTGCGGCGTCTGACGGCCGTGCCATGTCGTCTCCAGCGGTTCGGCGGGCCGTCATATAGCAGGGAAACGGTGCTGCCTCGCAAGGGCCCGGCTCGTTCCGCGATCCGCGCGCTATTCAGGGGCTATTGAGCGGGAATTCGCCCGAAAAGGAACATCTTGTGGTCCGAAGCATTGTCGGCACGCCGGAGGGGACTTGCTTCGGGGTGCAAATCGGAGTGGCATGCCGTCCGGCGGCAGCACGCTTTGCCATGGAGAACGCCATGTTCAGGACTTTCATTCTCGCATCCGCATCGGCCTTCGCGCTCGCCTCCTTCTCCGTGGCGCCCGCCTCGGCGCTGACGATGAAGGAGTGCAGCGCCAAGTATCAGGACGCCAAGAAGGCCAACACGCTGAAGGGCCAGAAGTGGAACGATTTCCGCAAGGCCCAGTGCGGTGACGACGACGCCAATGATGCGGATGCCGCTGCGGCCGTGCCGGACACCCCGGCGCCGAGCGCGACCGCTGCCGCTCCTGCCGCCAAGCCGGCCGGCAAGGCCAAGGCTGCCGTCTTCCCGAGGACCGTCTCTCAGAAATACTCGAACGAGAGCGCCGGCAAGGCCCGTCTCAAGACCTGCGCCGACCAGTACAATGCCAACAAGGCCGCCAACGCCAATGGCGAACTGAAATGGATCGAGAAGGGCGGCGGCTACTGGAGCCAGTGCAACACCAAGCTGAAGAGCTGATCCTCAGCCGCAGGCACGTTTTCGGAACGCCGCGCCGCAAGGCGCGGCGTTTCCTTTTTAAAGGGACTGCGAGGGGCGCGATCCTGAATCGGTCGGCCGGTTCGGCGCCGGAGCGTCCTGCCTTTGACCCTTGCCGATCATGTCGCCGCGCGAGCGGATGACATGGGCGGTCACCACCTCCTGGACGCGCTTCTCGGCGGCGTCGCGCACGGCGCTGCGATTGGCCGGCCGCCCGTCCTCGTTCTCGATGATCTCGATCGTGGCGTTGGTCAGCGCGTCGACATCGCCCTTGCAGAACAGCATCGCGGCCTTGGCGACGACCTCGGCCTTCTCGTCGGTGAGCAGCATCGTCGCGCCCTCGCGGCCGATGCAGGCCAGCATCTTGGTGCGGATCAGGTCGCGCGTCTTCTCCAGCAGCGCCTTCTTCTCCGCCCGTGCCGCGCGCTCCTGCTCCGTCGGCTGGGGCGTCTGGGCCTGGGCGGGCGCGCCGGGCGCGCCGGGCGTGACCGGCCCGCGCACATTGGCGCTCTGCTTCACGCATTCGACCAGCGCCGGCAGCATCTCGCCTGTCGAGGTCAGCGCGAAAGTATAGCGCGCGTCATTGGCGACGAGTTCGAGATAGCGCCCCTGCCGGAAGGCATTGATCAGGGCGGATTGCGCCGGCATGGCGATGGTGACCAGCGTCGGTGACTTGATATTGGCGGTCACGTCGATGGTCGAGCTGCGGTCGAAGACGAGCTGGAGCTTCAGCGTTTCACCGGTCCTGAGCTTCCATTCCGGCTTCGAGAAGCCGAGCAGCCAGGAGAATTGCGCGGTCACCGAGGTCAGCATGGTCACGCCGCTCTTGTAGCGGGCGCTGACGGCGCAATGCGAGAAGGCGCCGGTCTGGTCGTTGGTGAAGGTGCCGCCCGACCAGTTGCCGACGACGATCTTGCCGAACGGGCCGGCGGCGGCGGCCGGCAAGGACAGAAGACAGCTCAGGGCGACGATCGCGGCCCGCATCCAAATTCCTCCGTTGAACCCTGTCCCAAGGCTAAAGCAGGACAGGTGCCGGGGGGAACCCGCTTTTTCGTCAGGCGGCCTCGCGCCGGAGCGGGCGCAGCAGCACGGCGAGAAGATCGCTCTGGCTGACCAGGCCGACGAGGTGCTCCCGGTCGTCGGCGACGATGACGGCATGGTGGCGGCCATCGGTGAGGGCGGCGATGAGGTCGACGGCCGGCTCGTCCGGGCGCGCGATCACGGCCGGGGACATCACGTCATGCACGCGCAGGCCGGGTCGGGTCAGTTCGCGCAGGCCGACCGTTCCGAGCACCCGGTTCTCGCGATCGACCACGGGCAGCGTCCGGACCGCATGGTCGAGCAACAGCCGGCGGGCGGTCTCGATATCGTCATGCTGGTCGACGCGGATGAGGTCGCGGGACATGATGTCGGTGCAGCGCGGCAGCTCGCGCTTGCGGGCGAGCGCATGCAGCTCGACGCGCCGCAGCAGCCGGTCGAGATCTTCGCGATCGATGTCGAAGGTCTCGCCGACATCGCTCAATGCGGCGTCGATATCGGCCTGGTTGAAGCCCACGCGCTGCGCGGAGGGGAGGTCCTTGGTGCCGTGGCTGTTCGCCGGGGCTTGCGCGCGATGTGGATAGCTATGGCTGGAGAAGCGGTGGAACGCGATGCCGAGCAGGGTCAGCACCAGCGCGTTGAGCCCGACCGGAACGAAGGCGAAGCCGAGCCCATAGGTCGCGACAGCAGGTCCTCCGAGCGCGGCGGTCAACGCCGCGGCCCCGCCCGGTGGGTGCAGGCAGCGCAGCAGCGACATGGCCGCGATCGAGAGCGCCACGGCGAAGCCGGCCGCGATGGCAGGCTCCGGCACATAGCGGCTGACAAGGAGCCCGATCAGGGCGGAGACGGTGTTGCCGCCGACGATCGGCCAGGGCTGTGCCAGCGGGCTCGACGGGATCGCGAAGAGCAAGAGCGCGGACGCCCCCATCGGCGCGACGAGCAGCGGCAGATGCGGATCGTTGCCGAGCAGCAGGCTACAGATCAGCCCGGTCGCGCCGACGCAGACGAGCGCGCCGAGGCAGGCGACCAATCGATCGCGCCAGGTCGCCCCGGCCAGGATCGGCACGAAGAGCCGGAAACGCGAGCGCTCCGGAGAGGGAGGGGAAACCGAACTCATGACGGCCGACTGGGCTGCTTAAATTGTGTGCAGGCTCAATAGGCGGATCGTGTTTGGCGGGGCAACGCCATTCTGCCGTCGAGCCGGCGGTTTTTCTGCAAAAGGCAGAAACGTCTTTCCGCGCGGCGCGCTTGGGGAATTTCGATCTAGCGAGGTCGCCCGGCTGTAAGGGCAGGGCGACCCGCAATCATCAATCGACGACGCGCACCGCGCCCTTGGCGGCGCTCGTCGTCGTCGCGGCATAGGCCTTCAGCGCGGTCGTGACCTTACGCTTGCGCGGCGCGGCCGGCTTCCAGGCATCCTTGCCCTTGGCTTCCATGGCGGCGCGGCGACGTGCCAACTCTTCGTCGGAGACCTGAAGCTGGATGCTGCGGTTGGGGATGTCGATCGCGATGACGTCGCCGCTCTCGACCAGGCCGATCGCGCCGCCTTCCGCCGCTTCCGGCGAGACATGGCCGATCGAGAGGCCCGACGAGCCGCCCGAGAAGCGCCCGTCCGTGATCAGCGCGCAGGCTTTGCCGAGACCCTTCGATTTCAGGTAGCTCGTCGGATAGAGCATCTCCTGCATGCCCGGCCCGCCGCGCGGCCCCTCATAGCGGATCAGCACGATATCGCCTTCCTTGACCTTCCGGTTGAGGATGCCCTCGACCGCAGCGTCCTGGCTCTCGAAGATCACGGCCGGGCCGGAGAATTTCAGGATCGAGGCGTCGACGCCCGCCGTCTTCACGATGCAGCCATCGAGCGCGATATTGCCGAACAGCACGGCGAGGCCGCCATCCTTGGAATAGGCATGCTCGGCGCTGCGGATCACGCCCTTCTCGCGGTCGGCGTCGAGCTCGGCGAAGCGGCGGTCCTGGCTGAAGGCGGTCTGCGTCGGCACGCCGCCGGGCGCCGCGCTATAGAAGGAGCGCACCGCCTCGCTCTGGGTCTGCGTGATGTCCCAGCGCGCCAGCGCGTCCGCCATCGTCGCGCTATGGACGGTCGGCAGCGAGGTGTCGATCAGCCCGGCGCGGTCGAGCTCGCCGAGGATCGCCATGATGCCGCCGGCACGATGGACGTCTTCCATATGCACGTCGGCGACGGCGGGGGCGACCTTGCACAGCACGGGCACGCGCCGCGACAGCCGGTCGATATCGGCCATGGTGAAATCGATCTCGGCCTCATGCGCCGCCGCCAGCAGATGCAGCACGGTGTTGGTCGAGCCGCCCATGGCGATATCGAGCGTCATCGCGTTTTCGAAGGCCTTGAACGAGCCGACATTGCGCGGCAGCACGCTCTCGTCGTCCTGCTCGTAATAACGGCGGGCGAGATCGACGATCAGGTGGCCGGCCTCGACGAAGAGGCGCTTGCGGTCGGCATGGGTGGCGAGCGTCGAGCCGTTGCCCGGCAGGGCGAGGCCGAGCGCCTCGGTCAGGCAGTTCATCGAGTTCGCGGTGAACATGCCCGAGCAGGAGCCGCAGGTCGGGCAGGCCGAGCGCTCGATCACGTCGACCTCGGCGTCGGTATACTTGTCGTCGGCCGCCGCGATCATCGCATCGACGAGATCGACCTTCTTCAGCACGCCCTCGGCGATGAACTTGCCGGCCTCCATCGGGCCGCCCGAGACGAACACGGTCGGGATGTTCAGGCGCATCGAGGCCATCAGCATGCCGGGCGTGATCTTGTCGCAATTGGAGATGCAGACCATCGCGTCGGCGCAATGCGCATTGACCATGTACTCGACGCTGTCGGCGATCAGCTCGCGTGAGGGCAGGCTGTAGAGCATGCCGTCATGGCCCATCGCGATGCCGTCATCGACCGCGATCGTGTTGAACTCCTTGGCGACGCCGCCGGCCTTCTCGATCTCGCGCGCGACGAGCTGGCCGAGATCCTGGAGATGGACATGGCCCGGCACGAACTGGGTGAAGGAGTTCACCACCGCGATGATCGGCTTGCCGAAATCGCTGTCCTTCATGCCGGTGGCGCGCCACAGGCCGCGGGCGCCGGCCATGTTGCGGCCATGGGTGGAGGTGGCGGATCTCAACCTGGGCATCTCATGCGTCTCCGTTCGGGCTCCTGATGTCCCGTTGCGCGGCAGGCTATAGCTCCCGCGCCCTGCGACAAAATTGAATTCTTCGATTTCCATGATCGGCGCCGCGCATGGCGGCCCCCGGCCTGCCTATGGGACAGATGGTTTCCGAATTGCCATAACGGTTCCTGCCGAACCGCGAGGGAAGTGAGGACGCCGCGCCATGCTGCGCAATATCGACGTGGACCTGTTGCGCAGCTTCGTCACGATCGCGGAGCTCAGGAGCTTCACGCGGGCAGCCGCTACGCTCTTCCGCAGCCAGTCGACGGTCAGCACCCAGATCCGCCGCCTCGAGGAGCTCGCCGGCCAGACCTTGCTGCAGCGTTCGCCGCACGAGGTTCTTCTCACGCGCGCGGGCGAACAGTTCTTAGGGTACGCCCGCCGCATCGTCGCGCTGCATGACGAGGCGCTCGACGTCATCAATGCCCAGAGCGTCAGCGGACGGGTCCGGCTCGCGGTGATGGACGATTACGCCACCATCGTCCTGCCGGAGACGCTGGCGCGCTTCGCCCGCTCGCATCCGGAGGTCGAGCTTGAGGTCACGACCGGTTTCACCCGCGATCTCCTCAACAGCCTCGGCGAGGAGTTCGACCTCGTGCTCGCCACCCAGAAGGCCGGGGACGGGCGCGGCGATGTCCTGCGCAAGGAGCAGACGGCCTGGGCCTGTTCGGATCGTGTGGCCTTCTCTCTGGAGGAGCCGCTGCAGCTCGCATTACTGAAGGCGCCCAACATGTTTCGCGAATGGGCCCTCGAAGCGCTGAACGAGGCCGGCCTGCGCTGGCGCATCCTGTTCTCCTCGTCGAGCATCGGGGCCGTCGAGGCGATGGCGGCTTCCGGCGTGGCGCTGACGGTGGTGAAGGCGGGCACGGCGCGTCCTGGTCTTCAGCTGCTCGGTGCCGAGCATGGACTGCCCGCTCTGCCGGCTTCCGAGATCGCGCTGCATCTGGCGCCGGGGCGGGCTGCGGCTGCCATGGCGGCGCTGAGCGCCTTCCTGGCGGAAGCCTTGAGCGACGCCGCTCCTCTTCCATGAGCCTCTATTCTTCGAGGCCCTGTCCGCTGGCCTGGGGCGGGTCAGGTCTGGCCGGACGGCAAAGGGGCTTCGAAACAGGCCCGGCAGCAGCCCATCCGATGTCTGAAACTCATACTTTCGTATTAAGTATCTGAATTCATTGCGGAACTCATTTTTGTCGAAAAACTTTCAAAAAGCGCGTTGACAGGAGAAAGGGGTCCCGCCTATAAACCGCCCATCGAGACGGCGCCGCCGCTGAGCGGCGCCTCTTCTGCGCTTCCTAAGGACGCTGGGGCTGATGCCGGTTCGCCGGACGGGTTCCTGTCTGAATTT
>NZ_JBBCUM010000007.1:0-249791 GCF_037147855.1 Allobosea sp. MMO-172
CCTGGGTCACGGTCGTGCAGGGCGTGATCTTCGTCCTCTGCGTCCTGCTCTTCCGCGAGGGCATCGTCGGCGTCATCGCCAAGGCGATCAAGAAGCCGCTCTGAGAGCGGCTTCGATCTAGCGGATCAGCTTCGAAACCGTCCGGAACTGCGGATGCTCGGCACTCCGCAGCCATTCGAACAGCACCATCTCGGTGGTGACGATCTCGGCGCCGTGGCTCGCCATGCGCTGCAAGGCGATCTCGCGCGATAGCGGCACGCGCGAGCCGACCGCATCCGCGACCACGACGACGCGGCGGCGATGCTCCAGCAGCGTCAGTACGGTCTGGCCGACGCAGACATGCGCCTCGCAGCCGCAGACCACCAGTTCGCGATCCCCGGCCACGGCTTCGAGGAAGGCGGGTTCGGCGCAGGCATCGAAGCTCATCTTGGTCACGGCGGGAGCGACCTCGGCCAAGGCCGGCACCGTCGCACCGAGGCCACGCGGATATTGCTCGGTCAGGACGGCGGGCACATCGAGCAGGCGCGCCGCCTCGGCGAGGCGCCCGGCATTGAGCAGCACGGTCTCGCCGTCATGGATCGCGGGCATCAGCTTCGCCTGGAAGTCGATGACCACCAGCATGGCGTTCCCGGCGCTGAGCAGCGGCATGAGCGGCCTTCCTCTTCGTGCCATCCAAGAGAAGAGCATAGCGCGCCAAGGAGCCGTCTGCGTCAACAGGCGCGGCTTCTTGGGGCCGCGCTTCGCTTGACTTGCCCAACGGCAGTCAACATGCAGATGAGATGGACGGTAAACAGATCGTTCCCTTCGCGACGACGCTGCATGTGCGCGACCATTGCCTGTGCCTGCATGTGCAGCGCGCGGCACGGGTGCTGGCGCGCCGCTTCGACGACGCCTTGCGCCCGGTCGGGCTGACCAATGGCCAGTTCTCGCTGATGATGGCCCTGAACCGCCCTGTTCCGGCCTCGCTCGGCCCGGTGGCGGACCTGCTGGCGATGGACCGGACGACGCTCACCGCCGCCTTGAAGCCATTGCAACGGCGCGGGCTCGTCGACATCGCGGTCGATCCCGCCGATCGTCGCGGCCGGTTGCTGACGCTGACGGAGGCCGGGATGACGCTGCTCGCCTCGGCCGTGCCGATCTGGCAAGAGACGCACGCCGTCATCGAGGCCGCGATGCCCGATGCCGGGCCGGAAACCTTGCGCGACACGCTGCGCAGCCTCGGCTGACCGTCGCCCCTGCCCCGCCCGCGCCGCAGGGCCGCTCCATCAATGCGCCTCTGGCGCATGGCGCCCGCTGCCGTTACCGTCCTGCCATTCCCCAGACGCAAGCAAGATCGTAATTCCATGGACAAGCGGCTCGACATCCCCGCCCCGGCCGCAGCCATGACGCCGGCGGATATCCGCTCGGTCCTGATCGGCGTCATGCTGGCGATGTTCCTGGCTGCGCTCGACCAGACCATCGTCGCGACGGCTCTGCCGACGATGGGGCGCGAGCTCAACGACGTCACCCATCTCTCCTGGATCGTCACGATCTACCTGCTGGCCTCAACCGCGGTCACGCCGCTCTACGGCAAGCTCGCCGATATCCATGGGCGGCGGGTGACGCTGCTCGCCGGCATCGTGGTCTTCGTGATCGGCTCGATCGCCTGCGCATTGGCGCCGTCGCTCTGGCTGCTCGTCCTCGCACGCTTCGTGCAGGGATTGGGCGGCGGCGGATTGATCGCGCTCGCCCAGACCATCGTCGGCGACATGGTCCCGCCCAAGGAGCGCGGGCGCTATCAGGTCTATTTCGCCAGCGTCTTCATGTCCTCCTCGCTGCTTGGCCCGGTGCTCGGCGGCTTCCTGGCCGAGAAACTGCACTGGTCGGTGATCTTCTGGATCAACCTGCCGCTCGGGCTCGGCGCCTACTGGATGTCGAGCGCGGCGCTGAAGCGGCTCCCGCGCCATGAGCGGCCGCACAAGCTCGACGTGCTCGGCGCCGTGCTGATGACGCTGGGGACGGTCTCGCTGCTGCTCGCCCTGTCCTGGGGCGGCACTGCCTATCCCTGGCGCTCGCCTGAGATCGCCGGCCTCGTCGGCGCATCGCTCGTGCTCTGGGCGCTGTTCGCCTGGCGTTTGCGCCGGGCGGCCGAGCCCCTGATCCCGCTCGACCTCTTCGGCAATCGCGTCGTGCGGCGCGGCACGGTCGCGGCCGGCTTCGGCATGGGCACCTTCATCGGGCTGACCATTTACCTGCCGCTGTATTTCGAGACGGTGATGGGCCTGAGCGCCACCCATTCCGGCCTCGGCCTGCTGCCGCTGACCTGCGGCACGGTGCTGGGCGCGACCAGCTCCGGCCGGGCGATGTCGCAGCTCACCCATTACAAGCGCGTGCCATTGGCCGGGCTGTTCGTCGCGATGGCCGGCACGGCGGCGCTCGCCGCCTTCTCCGGCCAGATTCCGCTCCTGCCCTTCTGCGTCATCCTGGCGATCGTCAGCATCGGCTTCGGCACGCTGCTGCCCGTCGCGACAGTCTCGATCCAAAATGCCGTGCAGGCGCATCAGCTCGGCACGGTGACGGCTGTCGCCAATTTCTTCCGCCAGATCGGCGGGGCGCTGATCGTCGCGGTCTTCGGCGCGATCGTGCTCGGTGGCGTCGGCGGGGCCGGCGCGCAGCTCTCGCCCGAGGCGCTGAAACTCGGCACCGTCGACCGGCAGACCATGGTGGTGCTGTTCCGCTATGTCTTCGGGGCCGCGAGCCTCGGCTTCGCGCTCGCCTGGCTTTCGCTGGCGCGGATGGAGGAACTGCCGCTGCGTGGCCGGGCGGTCGAGGCGGCCAAGGCGATCGGCGGCGAATAGCGGCGAAAGGAACCCGGCCACCCGGCCGCGCGTTGCCATCAGCCCGTCATCCGTCCGGGCCAGCATGCCAGCATCCGCCAGCCGGGAGTTCCGCCATGTCCGATCTCGTCGTCATCGTCTATCCAACCGAGGCTCGCGCCGAGGAGATGCGCCAGAAGCTGATCGGCCTGCAGAAGGAATATCTGATCGAGATCGGCGATGCCGCCATCGCGGTGATGCACGAGGGCGGCAAGGTGAAGCTGAACCAGCTCTTGAACACGACCGCGCTGGGCGCGGTTTCCGGCTCGTTCTGGGGTCTGTTGATCGGCGCGATCTTCCTGATGCCGATCTTCGGCGCGGCGCTCGGTGCGGCCTCCGGCGCTCTCGGCGGCGCACTGACCGATTACGGCGTCGACGACACGTTCATGAAAGATCTGTCCGGCAGCCTGCAGCCCGGCAATGCGGCGCTGTTCGTGCTGGTCACCAAGGTCACCGGCGACAAGGTTCTGGAAGCGATCCGCGGCACCGGCGGCACCGTGCTCAAAACCTCGCTCGACCGTTCGCAGGAGCAGAAGCTGCGCGACGCGCTGGCCGATGCCCATGGCGCGACGGCGCCCGCGACCGAGCCGCCGGAGCCCTATCCGCAAGGCACGGGCGCGCCGACGCCGGTGGGCTGAGGCTGGCGCGTGACGTCATTCTCGGGCCGCGTTTCACGCGGACCCGAGAATCTCGTGACGAGAGAACGCTGGTTTCCGAGATGCCCGGGTCAAGCCCGGGCATGACGCGCCCTGACCAGTGCGTCAGTCGCGCAGCAGCTCGTTGATGCCGGTCTTGGAGCGCGTCTGCGCGTCGACCGTCTTGACGATGACGGCGCAGGAGAGCGCGGGGCCCGGCGTGCCGTCCGGGAAAGGCTTGCCCGGCAGCGAGCCCGGCACCACCACCGAATAGGGCGGCACCTTGCCGACATGGACCTGGCCGGTGGCGCGGTCGACGATCTTGGTCGAGGCCGAGATGAAGACGCCCATCGAGAGCACCGAGCCCTCGCCGACGATCACGCCCTCGACGACCTCGGAACGGGCGCCGATGAAGCAATTGTCCTCGATGATGGTCGGGTTGGCCTGCAGCGGCTCGAGCACGCCGCCGATGCCGACGCCGCCCGAGAGATGCACGTTCTTGCCGATCTGGGCGCAGGAGCCGACCGTCGCCCAAGTATCGACCATCGTGCCTGAGTCGACATAGGCGCCGATATTGACGAAGGACGGCATCAGCACGACGCCCGACGCGATGAAGGAGCCCTTGCGCGCGGCAGCCGGCGGAACGACACGGAAGCCAGCCGCGCGGAAGCGGTTTTCACCCCAGCCTTCAAACTTCGACGGCACCTTGTCCCAGAACACGGCCTCACCCGGACCATTCGCCATGATGACGTTGTCGGTGAGGCGGAAGGAGAGCAGCACCGCCTTCTTCAGCCACTGATGCACGACCCAGTCGGCACCCTGCTTTTCCGCGACGCGGGCCTGGCCGGCATCGAGCATCTCGATCGCCTGCTCGACGGCTTCGCGGACGGCGCCTTTGGTCTGGACGCCGATCTCGGCCCGGTTTTCCCAGGCGGCGTCGATGGTCTGGTTGAGATCGGCGAGGGACATCAGGTGGCTCCGGCGCTTCCAGAAAGATCGGGGCGAGCGATGGCGGATGCAGGCGGCGGCGTCAAGCCGAACGGCGGCGCAGGAGATATGTATCCATGATCCAGCCATGCCGGGCGCGGGCCTCGGCCCTCACCACGGCGATCTCGGCGGAGAGTTCGGCCAGCGGGCCGGCGCGCAGGATTTCGTCGGGCGTGCCGAGATAGGCGCCCCAATAGATGTCCAGCCCGGCGGGATCGACCTTCGTGAAGGCCTGTTCGCCGTCGAGCATGACGACGACGCTGTCCTGATCAGCCGGGAAGCCCGCCGCCAGCCGGCGACCCGTGGTGATCAGGATCGGCGCGCCGATCGTGTTGAGCGGAATGCGGTGGCGCGCGGCCAGCACCTGGACGCTGCTGATGCCGGGATAGACTTGCCAGTCGAGGCCGAGGCCGGAAGCGGCGACGCGCTCCATGATGCGCAAGGTGGAATCGTAGAGCGCCGGATCGCCCCAGACGAGCAGCGCGCCGGTCTGCCCGTCCTGCAGTTCGGCTTCGAACAGGGCGCGGTAGCGCGCGGCGATGCGCTCGTGCCAGTCGTCGACGACGCCTTGATAGTCGTTGCCCGCTTCTGCCCGGCGCGGGATCTCGACGGGAACGGTGCGATAATCCGGCGAGCGGATGAAGCGGGCGCAGATCGCCTCGCGCAGGGCCCGAAGCGCGGCCTTCTCCTCGCCCTTGTCGGGAATGAACAGGATATCGGCGCGGTTCAGCGCCGCGATCGCCTCGACCGTCATGTGATCGGGATTGCCGGCGCCGATGCCGATGATGAGGATGTTGCGCATGCCGCTCCGCCGGTTTGCGGCGGCTTAGCATGCCGTGTGAGCGGAATGCCAATTCAGGCCCGGCCGAGCACGGCCATGCGGGCGAGATCGGCCTGCGGCGCCGGGGTCGCGCTCAGCGCCAGCGCCGCCTGAAGCGCCTCCAGATCCGCCTGGAGGCGCGGATGCCAGCCGCAAGGGCATGGCTGGTCACCGCAATGAGCATCCGCCACCTCTCTGTAGACCGAACCGACCGCGGCCGCCGCCAGCTCGAGCAGGGCGAGCGGCGGCAGGCGAGTATCGTGGAGCGCGGCGCAAAAAGCTGTCATGACCGCCTCCCGGATCTCGGCCCGGGCGGTCTCCAGCGATTCGGCGCTCCCCTGATCAGGCTGCACGTTCGATGCCCTTGATGGCGGCATGGCGGCGGCGCTGTGGCCCTTGCAAGGGCTTGGGGCCGTGCGGGAGTTCGGGCCCCTGCTCCGGCAAGGTCACCGCCAGCAGGTCGACGAGGCGCTGCATGCGCGGCGGCAAGGCCGCATCGGCGTCGAGGTCGCCCGGGCCCTTGGCGAGAGCGAGCGCCCGGCGCAATTCAGGGCGGCTCGCCCCCGTGCGGACGATCTCGCGGATGATGATCTCGTCGATGCGGCCGATAGCGGCTGCGACATCGACCTCGGTGACGCCACCCATTCGGTTTCTCCGTCGGCTGATTCACTGATCGCGAGGGAGAGATAGGCGCGCCGCCGATTCTATGCAAGCCTTTGTTATTACTACATAAATAGAACTATTTTAAGGTAACGGGTCACTCTCGCCCGCAGGCGTGACCGCATCATGACGCCGCCAGCGGCTAGAGGTCGCGGATGATTTCCAGGCGCGCGCCATGGGTGAGGCCATCGTCCAGCCGGGCCTCGTCGGGGCCGTAGAAGGAGACGGCATAGGCGCCCTGCCCGCGCCGGACGAGATGCTCACCGATGCCGGCAGCAGCCGGGCCTCGCGGCTCGGCCAGAGACAACGTCTGCCGGGCGATGCGGAACTGCGCCAGCCCGAAGCCGAGGCCGGGAACGCCGCCGATGGCGGCCGGCTCACGCCCGAGCAAGGCGCGGTAGCGGGCGACCGAGGTCGCGAGATCCTGAACCGCCACGGTGACGCCCGCGACGCCAGTCACGCCGTTGGCGTGGCGTCGCCCCGCTCCCTCGGGAACGCGCAGACTGCGCGCCGTGACGTCGGTGCAGAGGAAGGGGATATCGGGCTCCGGCGGGCGGGCCGAGCGCCAGGCGATGCGTGTGCCGTCGGGCTGGAGCCGACCGCCGTCGAGCGGGCCGTCCATGACGATGCCGGCGGCCCGCGCACGGGCGAGATCGGCATCGAGATCATCCGGCAGCACGGCATAGTCGACGAGGCCCGGGCCGGCACGGTCCAGCACCTGCCACCAGCGATATTCCGGCAGTGGGCGCGGGAACGCGATGATCTCGAGATAGGCGCCGTCCTCGAACACGACCAGCGCGTTGCGCGAGCCGCGCGGATGCTCGCCGCCGGGCAGAACCGTGAAGCCGAGCGCCGTGTAGTCGCGGACAGCCGCGTCGAGATCGGTAACGGCGATGACGATATGGTCGATCGAAAGCGGCATGGTTCTCGTTCCCGGTGCTAATCTCAGCGGCTCTGCGCGATGGCCTCGATACCCGACATGCCGCCGAGCTGCGGTGCGAAACTCTCCCAGACCTTGCGGGCGCCGTCCTGCCAGCCCGGGCGGTCTTCGGCCGGCACGACCTTGCCGCCCTCGGCCCTGGCCCGCGCCATCGAGGCTTCCTCGTCGGCCAGCATCAATTCGTCGAAATAGGCGATCCCCTCGGTCACCGCGGCCGCTAGCGCCTCGCGGTCCTGCGGCGCCAATCCCTTCCAAAAGGGTGCCGCAAACATCACGACGCCACTCGCCCAGATATGGCCGGTCTCGATCAGCACCGGGACGACCTCGTGCAGACGGAAACCGACATAGGCCGACTTGGTCAGATCCATGCAGTCGACCACACCGGTCTTGAGCGCGTTATAGGTTTCGGGGATCGGAATCGGCGTCGGATGAGCGCCGAAGCTCGACCAGAGCGCGGTATGGAGCGGGCTCTGGATGACGCGGATGCGCTTGCCCTTGACCGAGGCGGGGGTGGTGAGCGGCTCCTTCGCCAGGAGATGGCGGGCGCCGTAATTGATGAAGCCCGGCACGACGAAGCCTTGCGCCTGATAGGCCTCCTTCAGCGTCGTCCCGAGCGGCCCGGCCAATGTCCGCGCCAGATGATCGCGGTCGCGGAACAGGAAGGGCAGGTCGAGGATCTGCCCGGCCGACACCCAGGCCGAGAGCGAGGACACCGTCGAGAGCGCCGCCTGGATCGAGCCGAGGCGCAGGCCCTCGGCCACCTCCTTCTCGCCGCCCAGCGCGGCGTTGGGCACGATCCGCAGATCGAAGCGGCCGGGCGCCGTGCGGTTCAGCGTCTCGGCGATGCGCCGCCAGATCTTCGTCTCCGGCTTGTCCTCGCCCAGCAGCGAGGCGACGGTCACGGGCCGGCCGGCCGCGACAGCCTGGCCGCCCTTCAGGATGGCGGGCGCGGCGAGCGAACCGGCGGCGAACTGGCGGCGGGTGATCGGCAAGGCGTGCCTCCTTCGGCAGATGCAGCGGGATCGCGCGAAACGCGCCCCGCTGCAAGTGCCGTCGCTCAACCGGAGAAGACGCCCTCGAAGACGGTGGTGCCGATCGGGTTGCGCTGGCTCGGCGTCTCGCGCGCCTGCAGGGCCTCGGGCAACTGCGCCTTGTCGCCGGGCTTGCCGATGGCGACGGCAGCCTCGACACGATAGCCCGCCGGCAATTTCAGCGTCTGCGGTGCCCGCGTCTGGTCGAAACCCGCCATGCCATGCACCTGCCAGCCGATACGCACCGCCTGCAGGGCGAGATTGGCCCAGGCAGCGCCGGCATCGAAGGAATGGGTATAGGACGACACCTCCCCGGTCTTGCCGGGAACCGCCATCGTCTCCTTGGAAGCCACGAAGACGAGCGCCGCGGCATGTTTCGCCCAGGACTGGTTGAACTCGCCGAGCAGGCCGAGCAGCGCCGGCCAATGGGCCGTGCCGCGCCTTGCATAGATGAAGCGCCAGGGCTGCGAATTATAGGAGGACGGCGCCCAGCGCGCGGCCTCGAACAACACCTCCAGCTCGCTCTCCGAGATGATCTCGTCGGTGAAGGCGCGCGGCGACCAGCGCTCTAGGAAGAGCGGGTCGATGGCGTGGTCGGCAGTGCGGCTATTGGCGGTAACGGTCATCGCTTGTCCTGATGCATGACTTGTGGCGGCGAAAGCCGCGCGGTGGTGGCAGCAGGATCGACATCGCGGATAAACCCGTCAAGCAATGGGATTTCTCAAGAAAGACCGTTTCCTGCAAAGCCTTACTGATTTCGATGACTTATCGAGAAATACCTCTGCCGCATGACTGCTCCGGCCGAGGCGACCCTTCTTGCGCGAAACGCATGTCATATCGGATCAGCGCCCTGCGCGGTGGATTTCACGGCGCCCGATCGGCTATCCCGGAAGGAGCTGCCGACGGAGACGATGATGAGCGAGACCCATGCGATTGCCTCCGGCCGGCTGCGCGCGACGGTACGCGCGCAAGGCGGCGAACTGATCGCGCTGTCCGACGCAAACGGGCCGGCACTCTGGAACGGCGGGCCGGACTGGCCGCGCCATGCGCCGGTGCTGTTCCCGATCGTCGGGCGGCTGACGGACGATACGCTGATCCATCAGGGGCGCTCCTACCGTCTGACCCAGCATGGCTTCGCCCGCGACAGCCTGTTCAGCTGGGTCGAGCGCAGTGCCGATCGGGCCGTGCTGGAGTTGCGGGAGAGCCCGGAGACGCTGACGATCTATCCGTTCCGGTTCGTGCTGCAGATGATCTACGCGGTCGCGGGCGATACGCTGACCGTGACCTCACGGGTGAGCAATCCAGCCGAAGTGCCATTGATCTGCGGCGTCGGCGCCCATCCCGCCTTCCTCTGGCCGCTGACTGAGGGCATCACGAAACAGGCGCATCGCCTGACCTTCCCGCAGGCGGAGCCCGGCCAGGGGCTTGGCGTCGAAGCCGGCTTGCTCACCGCGCCGCTTCCCCTGCCCTTCTCCGGCAAGGAGCTCGATCTCGATGAAAGCCTCTTCGTCAACGACGCGATCGTGATCCCCGACACCGCCAACCGCTCGGTGCGCTTCGCGGCATTGGACGCGTCAGGGCGGGAGAGCCGCACCCTGACCGTGAGCTGGGAAGGCTACAAGGACCTCGGCATCTGGTCGAAGCCGACAGGGGCGCCGTTCCTGTGCATCGAGCCCTGGTACAGCATGGCGAGCCCGGCCGGCTGGCAGGGCGAAATCGCGGAGAAGCCCGGCATCCTCAAGCTGGCGCCGGGCGAGAGCCGCGATTTCGTCTGGCGGGCGACGCTTTAACGTTTCAACCGTGCCGTCATCCCGGATCGGCGCGGCTGACGCCGCTTGTCCGGGATGACCGCTCAAGGGGCAAGCGGGGAGAATGTCCTCTCGCCCTCACTTCTTCTCGATGTTCCAGAACAGCATGACCGGGGCCGCCAGCACGCCGGAGACGTTGGTGCGCCGGGCATAGGGCTGGTCGAACTGCCCGAGCACGCGATAGGGCTGCATCTCGGTCAGGCGCTTGTGCAGCGCCTCCAGCGCCACCTTGCGGCTGGCATCGTCGGGCGCATCGACGAAGGCGCCACGCAGCTTCTCGGCCTCGGCATCGCAGGGCCAGCCGGCCCAGGCGCGCTCGCAGGCCATGTTGGTGCCGATATTGGTCAGGGGCGATTGCATGGTCGCGCCCGAGGCATAGGTGACGAAGAGGTTCCAGCCGCCCTGGTCCGGCGCGCTCTTGTTCTGCTGGCGGGTGGTGACGGCGCCCCAGTCGGCGAACTGGACATCGACATTGAAGCCTACCTTCTTCAGCGAGGCCGCCGCGACCTCGGCCATGCGGCCGATCGGAGCGATATCGTTGCTGGTCGAGAGCACGAGCTTCTCGCCCTTGTAGCCGCTCTCCTTCAGGAGCTCGCGCGCCTTGTCGAGATTGGGCTTGGCGTAGCCCTCGCTGCCGACCTCGGTGCCGTTCGGGCCGCCGCAGACGAAATAGGCGTTGCAGCGCTTCCACCATTCCTCGTCGCCGAAGCCGGCGGCGAGGAAATCGGCCTGCTCGGTCGCATAGGCCAGGGCGAGCCTGGCCTTCGGGTTGTCGAAGGGCGGGTGGAGATGGTTCGGCCGCAGCATCACCTGATTGGCGAGGTTTGAATAGCGATCGACCTTGACCTGCTTGTTGGTCGAGATGACCGGGATCAGGTCCTGGCTCGGCTGTTCCCAGATGTCGATCTCGCCGGTCTGGAGCGCGGCGGCGGCGGTCGCCGCGTCCGGCATAATCTGCCATTCGACGCGGTCGACCTTGACGATGCGCCCGCCAGCCAGGCCATCGGCCGGCTCGGAACGCGGCACGTAATCGGGGTTGCGGTCGTAGACGACCTTCGAGCCGCTGCGCCATTCCTCGCGGTTGAACTTCAACGGGCCGGAGCCGATCGTCTCGGTGATCGGCTTCATCGGGTCGGACTTGGCGTCGGCCTCGCGCATGATGACGGGGATCTGCCCCACCGCCGAGCCGAGCGCGAAGGGCAACAGCGCCATCGGCCGCTTCAGCTTGAGGCGGAAGGTCGCGTCGTCCACCACCTCCATGCCATCGGTGTATTCCGCGAGCTTGCCGCCGATGGTGTCGCGCTTCATCCAGCGGGCGAGCGAGGCGATGACGTCCTTGGTCGTGACCGGCTGGCCGTCATGGAATTTCAGGCCGGGGCGGAGCTTGAAGGTCCAGGTCAGCTTGTCGGCCGAGGTTTCGAAGCTCTCGACCATCTGCGGCTTGGGCTGGAGGTTCGAATCCCAGGCGAAGAGCGTCTCGTAGATCATCAGCCCGTGCATGCGGGTGATGACGATGGAAGCAGCGACCGGATCGAGCGTCTTCAAATCCGCGTGCGGCGCGACGCGCAGGATGCGGTTCGAGGCCGGCTGCGACTGCGCCGATGCCGAAAGCGGCAGGAACGCGGCTGCCGACAGCAGCAGCGCGGCGGTGAAACGGGACAGTTGCATCAGGCGTTCTCCTCCTTCGTCACCGGCCCCGCGGCACCGCCCCTCTGCGGAGCCGCCTCAGCCGGCGCGCTTCATGCTCGTTGCATTTGCAAGATCCTTGCCCGGTGGCCGGCAACCCGCAAGCCGCCTTCCGCATCGAGCCAGAGGCAGGGCCGCGCGCGCCACGGGCCGTGCAGGTGATCGGCGAGCGCGCGGCCGTTCGGCAGCGGCGTCAGGCGCGAGACGGTCCCGCCGGAAGGCCATGGCATCAGCGCCGTACCATCGGCCCGGATCTCGATCTGTGTGCCGAAGCGCGGGTCGCGCCAGCGCCCGACCAGCCGCTCGTCGAGCGGCGTATCGGCCGGCACGCGCCTGAGCGAGCGCGGCACGCCGCCGATCAGGCCGGTGAGACGATCCTCTCCTTCCGGCTTCAGGCGGATGTCGAGATAGGCGGGCAGGCTGCGCAGGCCGCCATCGCCATCCGTCACCAGTCGCTCGAAGCCGCCCATGAAGCTGATCGAATCCGTGGCAAGCTCGGCCCAGAACGGGCCTTCGTCGCTGGCGAACAGGCCGGCAGGCGCCTGCGCGATCATGGGCAGGTCCTGCCCGAGCAGGGCCGCCAGCACCGTGAGAGCCGGCCAGAGCGCCTCTTCCTCGCGGTTGGATAGCACGACGACGCCGACGCCATGGGCCGGCGACATCCAGAAATGGTTGCGATAGCCAGCGAGCGAGCCGCCATGGCCGACGATGACGGTCTCGCCGAGCCGGCTGCAGACCAGGCCCAACCGGTAGACGCTCTCGCTGCCATCGGCGAAATGGCGCGGCGCCGTCAGGCGTTCCAGCATGCCGGCGAGCGGGCCGCGTCCCGCCAGCAGGGCCGAGGCCCAGCCGGCGAGATCGGCGGCGGAACCGACGATCCCGCCCGAGGCGGAGAAATGCGGGCCATTATGGCCGCGCCGCCAGGCCGTGCCGTCGTTCCAGTAGCCGGTGGTGAGGCCGGGAACGATTTCCGAGGCGTCATAGGGCAGGCGGAAGGCGGCACCCAGTTCGCCGGAGAGCTCCGCGACGGTTTCCTTGTAGGGTTTGCCCGTGACTTGCTCGAGGATACGCTGCCCGAGCCGCCAGCCGGTATTGGAATAGGCCATCTCGGTGCCGGGCTCGGCATTCAGCGCAGGGAAGCGGCAGGCCATCGCGTAGACCTCCTCCGCGCTCAAGGTCGCGGTGAAGGGCACGCCCTGGTGCCAGAACACCTCCATCATGTCCGGCAGGGCGCCGGTCATGTCGAGAGCGCGGCCGAGCTCGACCGCGGCGAGCGGCGCCGGCAATTCCTTCAGCCAGCGGCCGAGCGGCGCGTCGAGCGGGATGCCGGCCCGCAGCAGGGCGATCGCGAGGATATGCTTGCTGATCGAGGCGAAGCGGTTCGGCGTCTGCGGCGTGAAGGGCACGCCATATTCGATGCTGGCGAGGCCGCCGGCGAAGGCCTCGCGCACGCCGTCGCGGTCGAACAGCACGACGGCGCCGCCCGGCCCCGCCGCACTCTGCCAGCTCGCGGCGATCTCCTGCGCGCGGGACGCGGCGCGGGTCCAGTCCAGGGCCATGTCCTGCTCCCTCAACCCTGCGGGCGGGCTTCGCCGAGGAGGTTGCGCAAGGCCCGCATGAAGACGCGCGCGCCGGGGCCGATCGCATCGTCCGGGAAGTCGAAATCCGGATTATGCAAATGCGCGGTTTCGCCCGAGCCGAGCAGGAACATCGCCGATTTGGAGCGGCGCCCGAACAGGCCGAAATCCTCCGAGCCGCGCGAGGGCGGCGTCGGGCCATGCGGCACCTTCTCCTCGTCCATCGCCCGGCGCAGCATCGCGACGGCCTCCGACTCGTTCTCGCAATGGTGGAAGATGTCGTGATAGCTGATCTCGACAGTCAGCCTGCCCGCCTCGGCCGCTTCGCGCGCGAGCTTTTCTGCGGCTTCACAGAGCGCGCCCATCTGCGCGTCGTTGACGGTGCGCAAGGTCGCCCAGAGCTCGCCATGGCCCGGCGCGATGCCGAAGGCCTGCTCGCCGATCTCGACATGGGTCACCGTCACCAGCCGGAAATTGGCATCGAGCGGCCCGCCCGGTCCGAGTGCAGTCAGGGCCGGGATCAGCGATGCGATGGCCGGGGCCGGCGAGCGGCCGTGTTCGGGCGTCGAGGCATGCGAGGTCTCGCCGGTCAGGATGATCTTGATGCCGCGCGAGGCGCAATTGGCGGCGCCTTCCGAGATGCGGGCATGGCCGACGGGCACGCCCGGACGGTTGTGCAGCGAGAAGGCGTAATCCGGCACGATCTCCTCGAATTTCGGATCGGCCATCACGGCAGCGGCGCCCGCGCCGGTCTCCTCGGCCGGCTGGAACAGCAGGATGGCGCGGCCCTTTTTCGGCGGGTTGCGCTGCAGGCCGCGCGCCAGACCGGCAAGGATGGTCATGTGGCCGTCATGGCCGCAGAGATGGCCCTTGCCGGGGATTTCGGAGCGGTGGTCGCTGTCGGAGAGTTCCTCGATCGGCAGCGCGTCGAGCTCGGCCCGGATCAGCACGGTCGGGCCGGGCTCCGAGCCCTCGTAGATCGCCGCGACGCCATGGCCCCCGAGTTCGGTGACGATACGGTCGGGGCCGGTCGGCTTGAGGAAATCGACGATGGTCGCGGCGGTCTCGCGCTCCTCGCCCGAGATTTCAGGCCTGCGATGCAGCCGATGCCGGAGATCGACGAGATCGACCATATCGCTGTTGGTCAGAAACACGGATGAAGCCTCCCGGGCTGTTGGGCCGGCGGATCACCAGCTCTTGCCTTGAGAGGTTCGACAATTCAGCCGCTTCGGCAACCCGCGTCATCGCCGGGGGCGGCATGCGCGGACTCGGTATCAGGGCCTTTCCCGATTTCTCCGAAATCGGGAAAGGCCCTGAATTCTTGTTTATCGCATTTTCTTCACGCGAACCGGTGCCCACTTCGCTCGAAAATGCTTCAGCTCCCGAGCTCGGCCTCGATCTCGGCGTCGAAGGCCTGCGCCAGCATGGCGCGGCAGGCCTCGGCCTGCTGGCGCGCCGAATCCAGCGCGATATGGGGAAGAATCTCGGCGAGATCGCGCAGGGCGAAATCGACGGCCGACATCAGGCCGAGCACCGGCTCGGCAGCGGCAGCCGGCTGTTGCGGCAAACGGAACGCGATGACCTGACCCATAGGCATACTCACGCTGAAAGCGAATCGGCCTTCAGTGTGCGGGGGCAGCCTTCAGAAAGTGGTTAACGGCGGAATTGCGGCGACAGCAATCGCTCAACCATAGCCATGCAGGCTGGCGCCGTGGCGCTTCAGCCAGGCTTCCGCCTCCTCGGTATGGGGGCAGAGCTTGTGGGTCAGCGCCCAGAAGCGATGCGAGTGGTTCATCTCCTTGAGATGCGCCACCTCATGGGCCGCGAGATAATCGAGCACCGGGGGCGGCGCGAGGATCAGTCGCCAGGAGAAGCTGAGATGCCCCTGCGAGGAGCAGGAACCCCAGCGGCTCGTCGTGTCGCGGATGGTGATCTTGCGGGCGGGTATGCCGAGCGTCGCGGTGTGGCGCCGCACCGCCTTCTCGAGATCGTCGAGCGCGAGCTTCCGCAGGAAATCCTTGACCCGGCGCGAGACATGAGCGGCATCGCCGGCCACCGCGATCACCGGAACGCCCTCGGCGTCGCGCGTCGCCTGAGTCAGCCCGCGCGCCTTCGACCAGTGCACGATGCG
Organism: Allobosea sp. MMO-172; assembly: GCF_037147855.1. Lineage (NCBI taxonomy): Bacteria > Pseudomonadati > Pseudomonadota > Alphaproteobacteria > Hyphomicrobiales > Alloboseaceae > Allobosea > Allobosea sp. MMO-172. The sequence goes on from NZ_JBBCUM010000007.1 coordinate 15,131, forward strand.
ATGCGGCACGCCACGCAGCGGTATGCTCTGGCCGGGCTCGAACGGCACCGGGCGCGGACGCTTGGCCATGCGCGCGGCGATCCAGCCGCCATGGTTCTCGGCGAAGGTGCGGCCAGCCGCGAAATCGGCACGTTCGGGCAGGGTCAGCGTGATTTCGCCGGTTGCCTGCGAGACGCGCAAGGTCATCCGCCGCGCGGCGGCGCGGCGCTTGACCAGAACGGCATAGCGCGCGCCGGCATGCACGACCTCGATCCGGTCGGGGTCCGGCTGGCGCCTGAACAGGGAGATGCGCATCGCCCGCGATTGTGCGGGATTCGCGGGCGATTAGAAAGAGACGAGCTTCAGCCGACGACCTTGAGCGCCTTGCGCTGCTGCTTGGCGCTGTCGTCGCGACGCTCCTTGGCCGCTTCCATGTCGAGGCTGACCATGAAGTCGGAGATGCGCGGCTGAATCTCGGCGCGGAAGCGCGAGCCGTTGAAGACGCCGTAATGGCCGACCTTCGGCTGGAGATAATGGACGCGCTTGTCGTCGGGGATGTTGACGCAGAGATCGTGCGCGGCCTGCGTCTGGCCGACGCCGGAGATGTCGTCCATCTCGCCCTCGACCGTCATCAACGCAACGCGGCGGATGGCGGTGAGGTCGACCGGCTTGTCGCGATGCATCATCTCGCCCTTGGGCAGGGAGTGCTTCACGAAGACGGTGTCGACGGTCTGGAGATAGAACTCGGCGGTCAGGTCCATCACCGCCAGATACTCGTCGTAGAAGTCGCGATGCTTCTCGGCGGAATCGCCGTCGCCGCTGACGAGATGCTTGAACATGTCGTAATGGGCGGTGACGTGGCGGTCGATATTCATCGCCATGAAGCCCGAGAGCTGCATGAAGCCGGGATAGACCTGCCGGAAGGCGCCGAGGCTCGGGAACGGCACGACGGTGATGCAGTTGCGGCGGAACCAGTCCGTGCCACGCTCCATCGCCAGCTGGTTGACGGCGGTCGGCGAGCGGCGGGTATCGATCGGGCCGCCCATCAGCGTCATCGAGCGCGGCGCGCAGGGGTCGGATTCGGCCTCCATGCGTGCGATGGCGGCGATGACCGGCACGGATGGCTGGCAGATCGCCATGACATGGGTATCCGGCCCCAGCATCTGCAGCATGCCGATGACGTAATCGATGTAGTCGTCGAGATCGAAGCGGCCCTCGGACAGCGGCACGAGGCGGGCATCGATCCAGTCGGTGATGTAGACTTCATGGCCGGGCAGGAAGGCCTCGACCGTGCCGCGCAGCAGCGTGGCGTAATGGCCGGACATCGGCGCGACCAGCAGCACCTTCGGCTGCGGCTTGCGGCGGCTGGACGGGATTTTGCGGTCGAAATAGACCAGCTTGCAGAAGGGGCGCTCCCAGACGATCCGCTCCTCGACGGCGACCTTGACGCCGTTGATCGTGGTCTCGTCGAGGCCGAAAGCGGGCTTGCCGTAGCGGCGCGTCATGCGCTCGAAGAGCTCGCAGGAAGCCGCGACGCTGCGTCCGAACGGCGTATAGGTCAGCGGATTGGCCGGGTTCTTGAAGGCCAGATGCATCGCATCCGAAACCCCGCGCACCGGGCTCACCATCATGTGAACCGCTTCGTAGGCATGGTAGGCAAACGACATGGCAGCCCCGTACATACGATCAATCGTCCTTCCGGCGTCGCAGCATGCGATGATGCGACGCAGCATCGCACCTTACGTTGATTTTGTTCTCATTCAACCCGGCTAAAGGCTAAGATTTTCCTGCAATGTGGATGAAGCCAGAAAAACCGTCGGCTGGCGGCGGGCGGGAGGCCCTCGAAACGTGAGCTTTCCGGACCTTTCCGCCCCGGTTCTGGCCCGTTCCAGCCGTCATTTGCGTCTGGACACGCTGGTCCGGCTGCGCTGGCTCGCCATCGCAGGCCAGAGCCTGGCCGTCGCCGGCGTGCATTTCGGCCTCGGCTTTCCCCTGCCCTTCGGCTGGTGCTTCGGCATCATCGCGGTCTCCGCCTGGCTCAATATCGCGCTGCGCATCCGCTTTCCGCTGAGCCACCGCCTCAACGACAAGGCCGCGACCGCGCTGCTCGGCTTCGATATCGCCCAGCTCGCCGCCCTGCTCTTCATGACCGGCGGATTGCAGAATCCGTTCGCGATCCTGTTCCTGGCGCCGGTGATGATCTCGGCGACGGCCCTGCCGCCGCAGCGCACGCTGGTGCTCGGACTGATGGCGATGGCGCTCGCGACCCTGCTCAGCCGCTATCACCTGCCCCTGCCCTGGGCCGGCGACGACCGGCCGGTGCTGCCGGCCTTCTACCAGCTCGGCAACTGGGCCGCGCTCGTGCTCGGCCTCGGCTTCACCGGCATCTATGCCTGGCGCGTCGCCAAGGAAGCGCGCGACCTCTCCGACGCGCTTGCCGCTACGGAGCTGGTGCTGGCGCGCGAGCAGCACCTGTCGCAGCTCGACGGGCTCGCGGCCGCAGCCGCGCATGAACTGGGTACGCCGCTCGGCACGATCGCGCTGGTCGCACGCGAACTGACGCGCCTCGCCCCGCCCGATGGCGAGATGGCCGAGGACATCGCCCTGCTGCGCGAGCAGGTGGAGCGCTGCCGCGGCATCCTCGGCAAGCTTTCCAGCCTGCAGGACGAGGATGCCGGGCCGCTCGGCCAGCTCACCTTGCGCCTGCTGATCGAGGAAGCGGCCGGGCCGCAGCGGCCCTTCGGCACGCCCTTCGAGATCACCATGACCGGCGAGAAGCCGGAGCCGGTCTGCCGCCGCAACCCCGGGATGATCTACGGCCTCGGCAATATCGTCGACAACGCCGTGGATTTCGCGCGCTCGACCGTGACGATCGCCGGCGAATGGAATCAGCATCAGGTCGTGCTGGTCATCGCCGATGACGGGCCGGGTTTCCCGCCCGACGTGCTGATGCGGGCGGGCGACCCCTATCTCTCGCGCGGCTCGGGTGAAGGCCGCGCCGGTGGCGGCCTCGGGCTCGGCCTCTTCATCGCCAAGACGCTGCTGGAGCGGGGTGGCGCCACGCTGGAATTCTCGAACCGGCCGGCGCCAGCGAGCGGCGCCTCGATCCGGATCACCTGGTCCCGCGACGATTTCGAAGCCGATCTGCTGACCTATGGGGGTACCCAGGCGGGCGCATCGGCCTTACATGAACCTAGCTGAACAGGCTCCACAGAGGCCTGTCAGCGAAGCGAAACCCTCATACGCGCAGCCGCAGCGCGCCGAGAAGCGGCAAGGAGAAGACGATGCAGGACGCAGCGAGCGAAACCGACAGGCCCGGCCCTGCCGCCGACATGTCCCTTCTGCTGGTCGATGACGACAAGCCGTTCCTGACCCGCCTCGCCCGCGCCATGGAAGGCCGCGGCTATGCGGTCCGCATCGCCGACAGCGTCGCAGCGGGCATCGCTGCCGTCGAGGAAGCGGCACCTGCCTTCGCCGTGATCGACCTGCGCCTTGGTGACGGCAACGGGCTCGACGTCATCGCCCGCCTCAAGGAGCGCCGCCCCGATGCGCGCGGCGTGGTGCTGACTGGCTACGGCAATATCGCGACCGCCGTCAGCGCCGTGAAGCTCGGCGCCTTCGACTTCCTCGCCAAGCCCGCCGATGCCGACGAGATCCATGCCGCGCTCGCAGCCCAACGTGACGCCCGCCCGCAGCCGCCGGAAAACCCGATGTCGGCCGACCGGGTGCGCTGGGAGCATATCCAGCGCGTCTACGAACTCTGCAGCCGCAATGTCTCGGAGACGGCCCGCCGCCTCGGCATGCATCGCCGGACGCTGCAGCGCATCCTCGCCAAGCGCGCGCCGCGCTGATCCCAACCTGAATGCAGAAAGCCCGCCGGACGGTATGTCCGGCGGGCTTTCTCGTTTGCGGTTGCCGGCGCGCCTCAGGTCGCGCAGGCGGGGACGATGCGGGCCGCGCGACGCTCAAGCGTGACCGCGAAGACGGCGAGGCCCAGCGCCGCCAGCGGCACCACGGCGGCGACCGGCGCGATCGCGCCATAGCCCAGCCCCTGCGTGATCACCGCGCCGCCGAGCCAGGCGCCGAAGGCGTTGCCGAGGTTGAAGGCGGCGATGTTCAGGCTGGACGCCAGCCCCTGCCCCGCGCCACCGGCCTGCTGCAGCACCCACATCTGGAGCGGCGCGACCGTGGCGAAGGCAGCGGCGCCGAGCACGAAGGCCGCAACAACGGCGCCGATCTGGCTGTGAAAGGCGAAGCCCGAGGCGAACATCGCGACGGTCAGCAGCGCGACCGAACCGATCAGCGCCGGAGCCAGCCTGCGATCGGCCCAGCGCCCGCCGAGCAGGTTGCCGACGACGAGCCCGCCACCGAAGACCAGCAGGATCGGCGAGACCGCAGTTTCGCTGAAGCCGGCGAGTTGGACGAGGATCGGCTGGATGAAGGTGAAGACCGCGAAGATGCCGCCGAAGCCGAGCACCGTCATGATCAGGCCGAGCTGAACCTGCGGCCGCGCCAGCACCTTGAACTCCTCGGCCAGCGAGCCGGGGACTACGCGCTCGCGATCCGCCGGCACGAAGACGGCGAGGACGAGGAGAGCAAGGAGGCCGATCGCGGTCACGGCCCAGAAGGTCGAGCGCCAGCCGAAGGCAAGCCCAAGCCAGGAGCCGAAGGGCACACCGAGCAGGGTCGCCAGCGTCAGGCCGGTGAACATCAGGGCGATGGCCGAAGCCTTGCGCTCCGGCGCGACGAGGCTGGTGGCGACGAGCGAACCGACGCCGAAGAAGGTGCCATGCGCCAAGGCCGTGACGATGCGCGCCGCCATCAGCCAGCCGAAGCTTGGGCTCAGCGCCGCCGCGAGATTGCCCAGCGTGAAGATCGCCATCAGCACGAGCAGGGTCGTCTTGCGCGGCAGGGAGCGGGTCGCGATCGTCAGCACGGGCGCGCCGACGAAGACGCCGAGCGCATAGCCGGTCATCAACAAGCCGGCGAGCGGGACGCTGATGCCGAGATCGGCGGAAACCTGCAGGAGCAGGCCCATGATGACGAATTCGGTGACGCCGATGCCGAAGGCACCGACGGTGAGGGCATAAAGGGCAACGGGCATGGAATGCCTCCGGGGAACGTGTTCGGGCCCGGAGATAGCGCCGCAAGCGTCTGTGAATTAGACTGTATGAAAGACCAGCAATTGTGAGATGAGTTCATAATGCCGCGCAGCGAGATCAACCGGTCCGGCGAGATGGAGGTCTTCGCCCGCGTCGTCGAACTCGGCGGTTTCTCCCCGGCGGCGCGCGCCTTGCGGATGACGCCCTCGGCGGTCAGCAAGCTCATCGCCCGGCTGGAGGCACGTCTCGGCGTCAGGCTGATCGTGCGCTCGACCCGCAAGTTCATGCTGACCGAGGAAGGTACGACCTTCCATGAGCGGACCTTGCGTGTCCTCGCCGATCTCGACGAGGCCGAGCGGGCGGTCGCCGCCTGCCAAATTCCGCGCGGACGGCTCAGGGTGAATGCCAATGTCGCCTTCGGCTGGCATTTCCTGCTGCCGGTGGCGCCGCGCTTCATGGCGGCGCATCCCGGCATCCAACTGGACATCTCGATCACCGATGCGGTGATCGACCTCGTGGACGAGCGCGCCGATGTCGCGATCCGGGTCGGCCCGCTGCGGTCCTCACAGCTGGTCGCGCGCAAGCTCGGCGAAAGCGTCTCGGCCATCGTTGCCTCGCCGGATTATCTGGCGGCGCGTAGTGCGCCCGACCATCCCGACAAGCTCGCCGGCTGCGATCTCATCACCTTCAACTTCGCCCGACACCGCGACACCTGGCCCTTCGTCATCGACGGGCAGCGCGTCTTCTTGCCGGCCCATGGCCGCGTCACGGTCGGCGATGGCGAGAGCGCGCGGCGCCTGGCGCTGGCGGGACAGGGCCTGACCCGGCTCTCGCTCTTCCATATCGCCGACGACATCACTGCGGGCCGGCTCGTCCCGGTGCTGGAGGCGTTCAATCCCGGCGATGTCGAGGATATCCACGCCGTCTATGTCGGCCATGGCGGCAGATTGCCGGCGCGGGTGCGCGCCTTCATCGATTTCCTGGTGGCCGAGATCGACCTGCGCCGGTTCGCGGCGATGCCGGGAAGCGCAAGGTCCCGAATCCGCGAAGCGGCCGTATCAGGCTAGGCCGTCAGGGTCCTCGATCGCGGCAAGCCGGCTTGAGGCCAGCCGTGCCAGCGCGATGGTCAGCATCTTGCGGCGCGCCGCGCTCAAGGGATGGCGCGGCGGCTCGCGCAGCAATTCGCCGCCATAGGCATCGGCGACGATCAGCCCGACATCGTCCGGCAGGATCTCGCGCGGGAATTCCGGCGCGACGGCGAAGAGGAAGCCGTCGCAATAGTCGCGGTAATCCGGCCATTTGCCGTCGACGCGGTAATCGGCGATGCCTGACTTGACCTCGACGACCCAGAGTTCTCCCGACGGCGAGAGCGCGACGATGTCGCCGCGCCGGCCATTGGCGAAGGTCATCTCCTTGACGATGGCATAGCCGCGCTCGCGCAGATGGCGGGCGGCACCACGGCAGACGATGCGCGTGATATCGGGCCGCGCCGGCGGCGGGTTGAGAACGGAATCCGAGAGAGACATTTGCACATGTTCTCTCTTTGTTTCCTGAATTGCAAGACCAACCGGCTTTCATGACGCATCAGCCGGGGGCTGCAGCCCGGCTTCGGAGGCTGAGCGGATGAGCGTCGGGCACGCTGGTCGCACGCGAAGCGGCGGGCCTATAAGGCCCTCACTCTGACAAAAAAGACCGGGAACGCCTCGATGGATCTCCACAGCGCACCTGCGATGGCTTCCGCGCCCCTGCCGCAGACGGGAGCGGCCCGCTTCGTCACCAGGACGGACCATGTCCTGGGCAGCGTGGTCGAGGCGGTCGCAGCCGTGCTGGTGCTGGTCGAAATCATCATCCTCGGGGCCGGCGTCACGGCGCGCTATGTCTTCCATGCGCCGCTGGTCTGGTCGGACGAGCTCGCCTCGATCCTGTTCCTCTGGTTGTCCATGCTTGGCTCGGTCGTGGCGCTGCGGCGTGGCGAGCATATGCGCATGACGGGCCTCGTCTCCCGCGTCTCGCCGCAGACGCGGGCGCTGCTGGAAGCCGTCGCGATCACCGCCTCCATCGCCTTCCTCCTCATGATCATCCCGCATGCGATCGAATATGCCGAGGAGGAGAACTTCATCGTCACGCCTGCGCTGGAGATCAGCAATGCCTGGCGGGCCGCTGCGATCCCCATCGGCGTCGGCCTGATGCTGATCGCAGCCTGCTGCCGCCTGCTGCGCTTCGGATCGCTGAAGCCGGCCCTGCTCGCGATCGGCGTGACCGCGCTGCTCGTGTTGCTGTTCTGGTTGGCGGGCCCGGCGCTGAAGCCGCTCGGCAAGCTCAACCTGATCGTCTTCTTCGTCGGCGTGGTCGCGCTCAACGTCTTCTCCGGCGTGCCGATCGCCTTCTCCTTCGCGCTCGCCACCTTCGGCTATCTCGCCTGCACCACCTCGACGCCGATGCTGGTCATGGTCGGGCGCCTCGACGAGGGCATGAGCCATATCATCCTGCTCGCCGTGCCCCTGTTCATCTTCCTGGGGGCGCTGATCGAGATGACCGGCATGGCGCGCGCCATGATCCAGTTCCTCGCGAGCCTGCTCGGCCATGTCCGCGGCGGCCTGTCCTATGTGCTGGTCGGCGCGATGTATCTGGTCTCCGGCATCTCCGGCTCGAAGATCGCCGACATGGCGGCGATCGCGCCCGTGCTCTTCCCCGAGATGCAGAAGCGCGGCGCCAAGCCCGGCGACCTCGTCGCGCTGCTCTCCGCGACCGGCGCCCAGACCGAAACCATCCCGCCCTCGATCGTGCTCATCACCATCGGTTCGGTGACAGGCGTCTCGATCGCGGCCCTGTTCACCGGCGGGATGCTGCCGGCGGTGGTGCTGGGCATCGCGCTCTGCTTCGTCGTCTGGTGGCGTTGCCGGGGCGAGGACCTCAGCAACGTCACCCGCTATCGCAAGCGGGAGATCGCCAAGCTCGCGCTGATCGCGGCGCCGGCCATCGCCCTGCCCTTCGTCATCCGCGCCGCGGTGATCGAGGGCGTCGCGACCGCGACCGAGGTCTCGACGATCGGCATCGCCTATGCGGTGCTGGCCGGCATCCTGCTCTATCGGCAATTCGACTGGCGCCGCCTGCCGAGGATGCTGGTCGAGACGGCCTCGCTCACCGGCGCGATCATCTTCATCATCGGCTGCGCCACCGCCATGGCCTGGGGGCTGACGCAATCCGGCTTCTCGCGCGACCTCGCTCAGGCGATGGCGGCTGTGCCGGGTGGAAGCTGGGGCTTCCTCGGCATTTCGATCGTCGCCTTCACCGTGCTCGGCAGCGTGCTCGAAGGCATCCCGGCGATCGTCCTGTTCGGGCCGCTGGTCTTCCCGATCGCCAAGCAGGTCGGCGTGCACGAGGTGCACTATTCCATGGTCGTGATCTTCGCGATGGGCATCGGGCTGTTCGCCCCGCCCTTCGGCGTCGGCTATTACGGCGCCTGCGCGATCAGCAAGATCAATCCCGACGAAGGCCTGAAATATATCTGGGGCTATATCCTCGCCCTGCTCGTCGGGCTCGTCGTCGTTGCCGCCGTGCCGTGGATCTCGATCGGCTTCCTGCGCTGACGAGAGCTGCGCCGGGCATCGTCGGCTAGCCCGGAAGGCAGCCGTCCGTGCCGGCGCCGCAGACCAGCGCGCAGACCTTCTCGCCGCCGGACAGCTTGACGCGTCCGGACTGGAGCGCGGCAATCGCCGCCGCGCCCGAGAGGTCGGCCGCGATGCCGAATTCGAACCAGAGCGACTTCGCCGCCCGCTCCATGTCCGCATCGGTGATCAGAACGATCTCGTTGACAGTGCGCGCCGTCGCCTCATAGATCGCCTGGTCTGTCTGGCGGCAGGACATGGTGGCGACGCGGGTCTCCAGCTTGTCGAGCGCGACGAGGCGCCCGGCGGCAAGGCAGGCATGCAGGGTCGGCGATCCCACCGGCTCGATGCCGATGATCCGCGTCTGCGGACGCAAGGCCTTTACCGCCGTCGAGAGGCCGGTGATCAGGCCGCCGCCCCCGATGGCGACGAGGATCACGTCGACATCGGGCATGTCGTCGAGGATATCGAGGCCGAGCGTGCCCTGGCCGGCGACCACGATCGGATCGCTGAAGGGATGGGCATAGGTCGCGCCGGTTTCGCGGGAATGGGCGAGCGCGGCGGCATTGGCATCGTCCCAGATCGCGCCGACGATATGCACGTCCGCGCCCCAGTCGCGCAGCTTGGCGATCTTGTCCGGCGCGGCATTGGACGGCAGGAAGATCGTTGCGCGCACGCCGAGCACATGGGCCGAGCGGGCGATGGCGAGGCCGTGATTGCCGCCCGACGCCGTGACGACGCCGCGCGCGAGCTCGTCTTGCGACAGGGTCAGGAGGCGGTTCATGGCGCCCCGCGCCTTGAAGGAGCCGGCCGCCTGCAGCAATTCCAGCTTCAGCGTGACGTCGCCGCCGAAATCGCTGCCGCGCGTCCTGGCATAGGGCAGCGTCGGAGTTTGCCGGATGTAGGGCGCGATGCGTGTACGAGCGGCGCGGATATCGTCGAGCGCGATCATCACAGGGTTCCGCGATAGGGCGCCGCGACGATCAGGCAACAATTGCCCGGCTTCACGCGACCCGGCTGGCGGCGGCCATAGAGGATGCCGTCGGCGGCGTAGTGCAGCGTCTCGGGCGGGCGCGTCGGGTCCCAGGTGCAATGGATGCGGCCTGCCGGCTCGCCGGCGCTGACCTTGGTGCCATTGGCGTGGAAGGGCTCGAAGATGCCGTCCGCCGTCGCATAGACGTAAGCGGAAATGCCGGGCAGCTCGAGGATCTGGCCCTCGCCGCGCCGGGGCTCGGGCTTGTCGCGGACGACGACGCCGAGATGGTCGAGCACATTGGCAACGCCGCGCCGGCAGACCGCGAGAGCCTCCAGCGAGACCGTGCCGGCGCCGGCCATCTCGGTGCCGACGGTGACGAGCCCCGCCCGGCAGGCGGCGGCCGTCGCCGTGCGCGGCTCGCCGAGATTGCTGATGACCACGGTCATCGGTGCGTCGAAGGCCTGCACCGCCGCGACATTGCGCTTGTGGAGCGCCGGATCGTCGGTCGGCTCGACGATGGCGCTCGGGATGATGTCGAGCGAGGAGCCGCCGGAATGCAGGTCGAGGAAGGCGTCGCCGACCGGCAGGATATGGTCGCTGACGAAAGCCGAGATCTGCTGGGTGATGGTGCCGCGCGGATCGCCCGGGAAGGTTCGGTTGAAGTTGAGCCCGTCGACCGGCGAGGTGCGCTGGCCTGCCATGACAGCATGGACGTTGTTCGCCGGCATCAGGATGAGGCGGCCCTGGACGCGGCCGGGATCGAGATCGCGGATCAGGTCGCAGATCGTGATCGGCCCCTCGTATTCGTCGCCATGGTTGCCGCCCTCCATGATCACGGTCGGGCCGGCGCCATTCTTGATCACGGCGATCGGCACGCGGGTCGCGCCCCAGGCATCGTCATGCGGCGAATGCGGGATCATCAGGAAGCCGGTCTGCTTGCCCTCGCGGTCGAGATCGACGGTGAGGAAGGCGCTGGACGGGCGCGGGGTCGGCTTGGCGCGCGCGGGGCTGGCTGTGCTCATGGGATCACGCAGGGTGCAGGACAGGGATCGGCGCCGCTGGCGGGCCGTTGGAAAGCATGGAAAAGCCGGGCGCGGCGGCGCGCCCGGCAGGAACCGCTACGACGTCACAGCGTCGGCAGCGGGTCCATCGGCATGTCCAGGTACTTGCGGTGCAGCCGGTCGAGCTCGCCGTTCATCGAATTGAAGAAGATGAAGCCGTCGAGCCAGCGCACGAGGTTATGCTGGTCCATCTGCACGCCCATATGGGCCGGGCTGCGGCGGATGACGAACTTGCGCTCGAACTCCTTGTTCGGGTTCTGCTTGGCAAGCGCCTGCGCCACGATCGAGTTGGTGGCGAGGAGATCGGCCTGGCCGGTGATATAGGCCGCAGCGGCGGTCGCGTCGTCCTCGGTGCGCATCAGGCTGGCCTTCGGCGCGGCGGCCGAGATGGCGAGCTCCTGCGTCGTGCCCTTGGCGGCGGCGACGCGGGCCGAGCCGATCGTCTCCGGGCTCGACACCGTCGAGCTTTTCGCGCCGTAAACCGCGAGGAAGGTATTGGCATAGGGCGCGGTGAACTGGATCTGCCGGGCGCGCTCGGGCGTCAGGCCCATCACCGAGATGACGATGTCGACCTTGTCGGTCATCAGGAAGGGGATGCGGTTGGCGCCGGTGATCTGCTGCATCTCCAGCTTCACGCCCAGCCCCTTGGCGACCATCTCGGCCATCTCGATATCGAAACCGATCGCCTTGCGGTCCGCGTCCTGCGAGCCGAAGGGCGGCGCATCGAGCGGCACGCCGATGCGGACGACGCCCTTGGACAGGATGTCCTGGAGCTTGTCGGCCTTGGCCTCGGCGGCGCCGAAGGCGGCGATGGCCAGGGCGGCTAAACCTGCGAACAGTGAACGCATCGTCTTTTCTCCCCTCGTTGATGTTGTCTTGGTGTTCCGCCTCAGTGCAGCACCGCGCTGAGGAAGGTCTGGAGCTCCGGCGTCTTCGGCCCGGCTAAGACGGCTGCGGCCGGGCCCTGCTCGTGAATGCGCCCCTCGTGCATGAAGACGACACGCGAGCCGAAGCGGCGGGCAAAGCCCATCTCGTGGGTCACGAGGATCATGGTCATGCCCTCCTTCGCGACGGATTCGAGCACCTTGAGCACCTCGCCAGTCAGTTCCGGATCGAGCGCCGAGGTGACCTCGTCGAACAGCATCAGCTTCGGCCGCATGGCGAGCGAGCGGGCAATGGCGACGCGCTGCTGCTGGCCACCCGAGAGCTGCGAGGGATAGGCGTCGAGCTTGTCCTCGAGACCCACGCGGGCCAGCACTTCGCGCGCGACCTCGCGGGCAGCCTGCGGCGCCTGCTTCTTCACGACGCGCGGCGCGAGCGTGATGTTGTCGCAGACCGAGAGATGCGGGAACAGGTTGAAGCTCTGGAAGACGATGCCGACCTCCTGGCGCAATTTGCGCAGGTTCGTCCCGGGATCGTTGACCTGCGTGCCGTCGACGCGGATGACGCCGGCCTGCACCGGCTCCAGCCCGTTGATGCAGCGAAGCATCGTGCTCTTGCCCGAGCCGGAGCGGCCGATCACGGCGACGACCTCGCCCTTGGCGATATCGAGCGAGACGTCCTTCAGCACCTGGACCGAGCCGTAGCTCTTGTTGATCCCGTGGATTTCAACGAGCGACATCGAGCTTCCGCTCGATCGAGCGGCTCCATTGCGAGAGGGGGAAGCACATCGCGAAATAGATCGCGGCAACGGTGATGTAGACGGCGAAGGGCTTGTAGGTGCCGGCGGCCGTGAGCTGGCCTTCGCGCGTCAATTCGACGAAGCCGATCACCGCGGCGAGTGAGGTGTTCTTGATGAGCTGGACGAGGAAGCCGACCGTCGGCGGAATCGCGACCCGGACCGATTGCGGCACGATGACGTAACGCAATTGCTCCCAGAGCGAGAGGCCGAGCGAGGCGCCGGCCTCCCATTGCGTCTTCGCGATCGAGACCAGCGCGCCGCGCCAGATCTCGCCGAGGAAGGCGCTGCCATAGACCGAGAAGGCGGTCGCCGCCGCGATCCATGGATTGACGGAGATGCCGACAAGCGGCAGGCCGAAGAAGATCACGAAGAGCCAGACCAGCAGCGGCGTGCCCTGGACGATGTGGATATAAGCGGCCGCGAGCCAGCGCAGCGGCGCGAAGGGCAGGATGCGGGCGATGGCGATGACGATGCCGATCAGCGATGCGCCGATGAAGGCGGTGGCGGTCAGCGCCAGCGTCCAGCGCGCCGCCGCGATCAGGTACATCACATCGATGAGACCGAATTCGCGGATCATCGCCTGACGAACGCCCAATAGTACAGCCCCGCGAACAGGCCGCGGAAGGCGAAGGCGAGCCCGAGATAGAGCACGCCGATGACGGTGTAGACCTCGAAATCGCGGAAGGTGCGCGACTGCACGATCGAGGCCGCGTGGAACAGGTCCTCGACCGAGATCTGCGAGACGACGCTGGTCGCCAGCATCAGCAGCACGAACTGGCTGGCGAGCGCCGGGAACATCGCCTTCAGCGCCGGGAACATCACGACATAGCGGAAGACCTGCAGACCGGAGAGGCCGAGCGAATGGCCGGCCTCGACCTGCGCCTTCGGCACGGCCTCCAGCCCGGCGCGGACGATCTCGGTGGTGTAGGCACCGAGATTGATGACCAGCGCGATGATCGCGGCGGTGAGGCCATCGAGCCGCAGGCCCAGGGTCGGCAGGCCGAAGAAGATCAGGAAGAGCTGCACCAAGAGCGGCGTGTTGCGGATGACCTCGACATAGGTGCCGACGATGCGGCGCAGCCAGCCCGGGCCATAAACGCGGGCGGCGGCGCAGGCGATACCGATGACGAGGCCGCCGATCATCGCGAGGCCCGAAAGCAGCAGCGTGATCCAGACGCCTTCGAGGATCGATTCCCAGGCGGCGAAGACATCGCGGAACTGCAGGCCGTATTTCATGGCCGGCCGCCTCGCGACAGCGGCGCGACGCTCCCAGAACCTGCGATATGATCCGACGATCGTACCATCCGCCTCCCCTTTACGAGGAGGCTAGGTTCGTTTCTTATTTGATGTCAAGCTTCATATATGAAACAGGAAAGCATGAGCGACCTGCCGGATACCGAGAACGGAGACAAGGGCAGCTACGCGGCGCCGGCGCTGGAGAAGGGGCTCGACATCCTCGAACTCCTCGCCGAAGTCGGCGAACCGCTCTCGACCCGCGAGATCGCCGAGCGCCTCGCCCGCTCGAAGAGCGAAATCTTCCGCATGGTCTTCGTGCTGCAGCAGCGCGGCTATCTCGCCCGCGAGGCCGGGACGGACCGGCTCGTGCTGTCGCGACGGCTGTTCGACCTGGGCATCCGCACGCCGGCCGGGCGTCCCCTCACCTCGATCGTGCTGCCTGTGATGGAGCGTTTCAGCGAGACAAGCGGCCAGGTCGCGCATCTCGTCGTGCTGAGCCGGGCGCAGACCGTCGTGCTGGCGACGACCTCGGGCCATCTCGATGCCAGCGTCATCGTGCGGCCGGGCTATGGCCGGCCCGCGCTGGACGCCAATTCCGGCCTGCTGATCCTCGCGTTCCAGAGCGAGACGCGCCGGCGCCAGTTGATGCGGGAGGCGTCGGAGGCCGACAAGCAGCGCCTCGAAGCGGCCGAAACCGGGCGGACTTTCGCGGAGATCCGTGCCCTCGGGCACCGCGTCGCCGCCAGCCGCGATATCATGGCGGTAACCGACATCGCCTGCCCGGTCATCGGGCCGGGCGGACATGCGGAAGCGGCGATCCTGGTGCCCTGCCTGCAGCGACACGGCATCGCGACGGATGAGGAGGTGATCCTGAAGGCGCTGAAGGCGAGCTGCGCGGAAGCCGGCTCGCAACTGTCGCTATAGGCCCGCTTCCGCCGGACACGGCGGCTGGCGCGCGAACCTTTAATTGCAAATGAGAAGGATTATTATTTGCAGTTGCATTGATCGCACCCGATGCTGCAGCTGCAAAACCTCCTGCTCGCGCTGCAGCTTGACAGGGCCTTCTCGGCCAACCGAACATGAGGTTCATTCTTCGGAAAGGTAGCTTATGCGCCTGTTTGCTGCGTCGCTCGCAACCGAAACGAATACGTTCTCTCCAATCCCGACATCCCGGGCCAATTTCGAGGCATCAGCCTATTTTCCGGCCGGCCAGCATCCCGACCGGGCGACCCATTGCACCGCGCCGCTCTATGTCGCGCGGCAGCGCGCCAAGCGCGACGGCTTCGAGCTGATCGAAGGCTCCTGCTTCTGGGCCGAGCCGTCGGGCACCTGCGCCAAGGCCGATTACGAGGAGATGCGCGAGGAGATCCTCGTCCAGCTCCGGGCGGCTATGCCGGTCGACGGCGTGCTGCTCGGCCTGCACGGTGCCATGGTCGCGCATGGCTATGACGATTGCGAAGGCGACATCCTCGAACATGTCCGCGCCATCGTCGGCCCCTCCGTGCCGATCGGCGTCGAACTCGATCCGCATTGCCACCTGACCGAGAAGCGCGTGCGCCTCGCGGATGCGATCATCCTCTACAAGGAATACCCGCATATCGACTTCGTCGAACGGGCCGAGGAGCTGGTCGACATCATCCTGGGCACGATCCGCGGCAAGCTCAAACCGGTGATGTCGCTCTACGATTGCCGGATGATCGAGCTGGTGCCGACGACGCGCGAGCCCGGCCGCTCCTTCGTCGACCGGATGAGCGCGCTCGAAGGCAAGGACGGTATCCTCTCGGTCTCGCTGGCGCATGGTTTCCAGCAGGGCGACGTGCCGGAGATCGGCACCCGCGTCCTCGTCGTCACCGATAACGACAAGGCGAAGGGCGACGCGCTGGCGGCGAAGCTCGGCGAGGAATTCCGTTCGCTCAAGGGCCAGTTCGCCCCGCCGGTGACGCCGCTCGACGAGGCGCTCGACCGCGCGCTCGGCGGCACCGCCAACGGCCCGCGCGTCATCGCGGATTCCACCGACAATGCCGGCGGGGGCGCGGCTTCCGACAACACCAACATCATCCATCGCCTGCGCGAGCGCGGCATCTCCGACGCGGCTGTCGGCCCGGTCTGGGACCCGGTCGCAGTCGAGTTCTGCCTGACGGCCGGCGTCGGTGCGACCATTCCGCTGCGCTTCGGCGGCAAGGCGGCCTCGACCTCGGGCACGCCGGTCGACGGCGAGGTGACGGTGCTCGGCGCGATCCGCGGGGGCACCCAGAGCTTCGGCACCGCCAAGGTGCCGATCGGCAATGCGGTCGGCATCCGCATCGACGGCATCGACGTCGCGCTGCTGTCGCACCGGACGCAGGCGCTGGGGCTGGAGATCTTCACCAGCGTCGGCATCGACCCGACGCAGAAGCGCATCGTCTCGGTCAAATCGACCAACCATTTCCACGCCGCCTACGGCCCAATCGCCAGCGAGGTGATCTACACCGATGGTGGCGGGCCGTCGCATCTCGACGTGCGCAAATATCCCTATCGCAAGATCAACCGGCCGCTCTGGCCGCATGATCCGCTCCCGCCGGGCCGGCTCGTCGTCTGACACCCCCGCCCCGAAAGGAACAGGAGAGAAGAAGCATGACCCGATGAGGGCCAGACGAGGCGAATGCCCGCGGTCCTCTGTTGCAACGAGGAGGAGAACGACATGACCACGACACGCAGACGTTTCGTTCAGGGCGGATTGGCAACCGGCGCGATCATCGCCTCGCCGGCCACGATCCGCGCGCAGACCACACCGACCGCAGCCCGCACCATCCGCGCCGTTTTGCACGGCGATCTTCGCGTCTTCGATCCGATCTGGACGACGGCGAACATGACCTCCTATCACGCCGGCATGGTCTACGACACGCTGTTCGGCGTGAACGACAAGTTCGAGCCGCAGCCGCAGATGGTCTCGAAATGGTCGCTCTCGGACGACCGCAAGACCTATACGTTCGAGCTGCGCGACGGCCTGCGCTTCACGGACGGCACGCCTGTCACCGCGAAGGATTGCGTCGCCTCGATCCGGCGCTGGGGCGCCCGCGACGGCGGCGGCCAGCACATGATGGCGCGCCTCGCCGACACGCCGGTGAAGGACGACAAGACCTTCCAGATCGTGATGAAGGAGCCCTATGGGCTCGTGGTGGAATGGCTCGCCAAGGCCGCGACCAATGTCTGCTACATCATGCGCGAGAAGGAAGCCGGGACCGACCCGAACCAGCAGATCAGCACGATCATCGGCTCAGGCCCCTTCACCTTCAACGAGGGCGCGGTCGTCCAGGGCCAGCGCTATGTCTATGACAAGAACGCGAACTACGTGCCGCGCTCCGAAGCGGCGGTGATGACCTCCGGCGGCAAAGTCGTGAATGTCGACCGCGTCGTGTTCGAGAACATCGCCGACGAGGCGACCGCGATCGCCGCGATCCGCGCCGGCGAGATCGACATGATCGAGTACCCCAATGTCGACCTGCTCGACTCGCTGGCTGGCGAGAAGGCGATCAAGCTCGAAGTGCTGAACAAGCAGGGCCAGCTCGGCTGGGCGCGCGTGAACTGGCTCCATCCGCCGTTCAACAACGTCAAGGCCCGCCAGGCCATGCTGCACCTCATCCACCCGACCGAGGTGATGAAGGCGACCTTCGGCGACGAGAAATATTTCCGCGGCTGCTCCTCGCTGTTCGGCATGGGCACGCCGATGGAGAACGACGCCAATATCGACTGGTTCAAGGGCGCGCCGAATATCGAGAAGGCGAAGCAGCTCTTGAAAGAATCCGGCTATGACGGCCGCCCGGTCGTCGTGCTGCAGGCGACCAACATCGCCTATATGAACAACGCCGCGAACCTGATCGCGCAATGGATGCGCCAGGCCGGCTTCAACGTCTCGCTGCAGGCCTCGGACTGGGGCGCCGTCGTCACCCGCCGCGCCGTCAAGGCCGCGCCGGACCAGGGCGGCTGGAACGTGTTCTTCACCTCCGGCTCGGTCAACGCCTTCGGCAACCCGGTCTCGCTCAGCGGCCACTCCGCCAATGGCGAGAAGGGCTGGTTCGGCTGGCCGAGCGACGAGAAGCACGAGCAGCTGCGCGACAAATGGGCGAGCGCCCAGTCGGACGCGGAGCGCAAGCAGATCGCCCGCGACATCCAGCAGAACGCCTGGGATTTCGTGCCGCATGCCTATTTCGGCCAGTGGTTCCAGCCGGCGGCCCTGCGCAACCTGACGGGACTGATCGGCATGCCCGAGCTGATCCCGTTCTGGAACGTCAAGAAGGGCTGATTTCAGCCCGGTCGTGAACCGATCCGCGGAGTCCGCCCTCTGGCGGGCTCCGCTTGCTTAGCGGTTTTCAGATGATCGTGCCGGCGGCGTGAGAGACGAGCACGTGATGCCGTGCCCAGCGGGATTGGCCCATCATCCCGCGACGAATGAACCAGCCGACGGAGGACGACCGAATCCATGTTGAGTTATCTGGTACAGCGCCTGGCATCGACCATCCTGGTGATGACGCTGGTGGGCATCTTCGTCTTCCTGCTGCTCCATCTTTCGGCCGGCGACCCCGCCGCCATCATCGCCGGTGACTACGCCACGCCCCAGCAGATCGTCGCCATCCGCCAGCGGCTCGGCCTCGACGATCCCCTGCTCGTCCAGTTCGGGCGCTGGGCCTTGCGGGTGATCCAGGGCGATCTCGGCGTCTCGATCTTCTCCAGCACGCCGGTTTCGACGCTGATCCTGCAGCGCCTTGAGCCGACGCTGTCGCTCGCCATTCTCACCATGATCTTCGCGGTCTCGATTGCGGTCACGCTCGGTGTGCTCGCCGCCTGGAAGGCCGGCCGGCCGGTCGACCGCCTGCTGATGGGTTTCTCCGTGCTCGGCTTCTCGATGCCGACCTTCGTGGTCGGCTACTGCCTGATCTATGTCTTTGCGATCGAACTGCGCTGGCTGCCCGTGCAGGGCTACCGCCCGATCCTCGACGGCATCGGCCCGTGGTTCATGCATCTCGTGCTGCCGACGGTGACGCTCGGCCTCGCCTATGTCGCGCTGATCGCGCGCATGACGCGGGCCTCGATGCAGGAGGTGCTGGAGGAGGACTATATCCGCACCGCCAATGCCAAGGGCGTCTCGGCGCGCACGATGCTGATGAAGCACGCGCTGAAGAATGCCGGCGTGCCGATCATCACCGTGATCGGCATCGGCGTCGCCCTGCTGATCGGCGGCGTCGTGATCACCGAGACCGTGTTCAACATCCCCGGCGTCGGCCGCCTCGTGGTCGATGCGATCTCGAAGCGCGACTACCCGATCATCCAGGGCGTGATCCTCGTCTTCTCCGGCGTCTACGTGCTGATCAACCTCGCGGTCGATCTGTCCTATTCGCTCATCGATCCCCGCATCCGGCATTGAGGAGGCGAGAGCGATGACCGCAATCGATACCCCGACCGCCCCTGCCCCCGCCGCGGGCAGCCGGCTCGCCCGGATCGGCCGCTTCGTGCGCCGCAACCCGACCATGCTGCTCGGCGCCGCCATCCTGATCTTCTTCCTCGTCGTCGCCATCATCGCGCCGCTGATCGCCGGCGACCCGATGCTAAAGGCGCCGACCCGCCGCTTGCAGCCGCCCTCGCCCGATCTGCGCTTCGGCACCGACCAGCTCGGGCAGGATGTCTTCGCGCGCACCGTCTACGGCGCCCGCGTCTCGCTCATCGTCGGCTTCAGCGTCGCGACGATCTCGATCCTCGTCGGCCTGACCATCGGCCTCTTCGCCGGCTATTATCGCCGCTTCGACGCCATCGTGATGCGCCTGATGGACGGGCTGATGGCGATCCCCGCGATCCTGCTCGCCATCGCCATGGTCTCGCTGAACCAGGGCAGCATCGGCATCGTCATCGCGGCGATCTCGATCCCCGAACTGCCGCGCGTCGTCCGCCTCGTCCGCTCGATCGTGCTCAGCGTCAAGGAACTGCCCTTCGTCGAGGCCGCGCGCGCCTGCGGAGCGCGCACGCCGCGCCTGCTGTTCTGGCACATCATGCCGAGCACGATCGCGCCCCTGATCGTGCAGGCGACCTATATCTGCGCCTCGGCGATCCTGGTCGAAGCCTCGTTGTCCTTCCTTGGCGCGGGCGTGCCGCCGGAGGTGCCAAGCTGGGGCAACATGATCGCATCGAGCCGGCTCTACCTCGCCCGGGCACCCTGGACGATCTTCTGCCCGGCGATCGCGCTCGCGCTGGTCGTGCTGGCGGTGAACCTGCTCGGCGACGGCCTGCGCGACCGGCTCGATCCGCGCCTGTCGCGGCGGCTCTAGCCTCACGCCCACACTGCACGCCGGGCATGCATCGGCACGCCCGGCGAATCTCCGGCACCGCGCTATGCTGCCCTGGCCATCGATGGCGAGACGAAGCTGGGAGCCTGCCGGGATGAACCGACGCGACACGATCAGATTGGCGCTGCTGCCGACGCCCTTCGAGCAACTCCCGCGCCTGTCGCAGGCCCTCGGCCAGAGCGGCAAAGGCCCGTCGATCTGGATGAAGCGCGACGACTGCACCGGCTTCGCCGGCGGCGGCAACAAGGTGCGCAAGCTCGAATACCTTGTCGCCGAGGCCCTGAAACAGGGCGCCGACACGCTGGTCACCATGGGTGCGATCCAGTCGAACCACGCCCGCCAGACGGCTGCCGCTGCGGCCCGCAAAGGGCTCGCCTGCGTGCTGCTGCTGACCGATTCGGTTGCGAATCGCAGCGAGTCCTATCGCACCAACGGCAACTGGCTGCTCGACCGGATCTTCGGGGCGGAGATCCGCCTGTTCCCGGCCGGCGGGGATGCGACCGCGATCGCAGACGATGCGGTAGCGGAACTGAAGGCTCAGGGGAAACGCCCTTACTTCATCCCGGTCGGCGGCTCCAATGCGCTGGGCAGCCTCGCCTATCGCGACGCGCTTCTGGAGCTGGCCGGGCAGGCGAAGGCCGAGGGTGTCCGCATCGATCACATCGTCGTGCCGACAGGCAGCGGCGGCACCCATGCCGGCATCCTGGCCGGGGTCGAGGATGCCGGGCTTGGCTGCCGCGTCCGGGGCGTCAGCGTCTCGCGCGCGGCCGATCAGGCGGGCGCCATCGTCTCCGGACTGGTGAACGACATCTATGCGCTGGAAGGCCGACAGCGGGGCCAGCAGGTCGCGCTGGAAATCGATGATTCGCAGGTCGGCCCCGGCTATGGCCAGCCGACGCCTGCGATGATCGAGGCCGTCGAGCTGGTCGCGCGGACGGAAGGCATCCTGCTCGACCCGGTCTATACCGGTAAGGCGATGGCTGGGCTCATCGCGCTGGTCAGGAGCGGCGCCATCGGCCCCGACGAGACCGTCGTCTTCTGGCATACCGGCGGGGCGCCGGGGCTCTACGCCTATCCGGAGGTTTTCCAGGGGTAGAATCGACCGACGGCATCGGACCGTCAGCATATCTGCGTCATGGTCGGGCTTGTCCCGACCATCCACGTCTTCGCTTGTCGAGAAGCGTGTTCAAGACGTGGATGCTCGCCACGAGGGCGAGCAGGACGACTGCGCTTTCCGTACCATTTCCCGGCACGTTCCACGTTACTTTTGCCTGTTCAGCCCCTCGTCAGGGAGCTGTGGACAGCCTCCCTCCGGAGCGCATCGGGCAGGCCTGTCGAGGGCCCGGTTTACGACCTGTTAACCATTCCCTCGATACACCGAAGCAACCGAAAATTTACCAAGATAACCGACGTGTTAACTCAACCCCGGCCCATCCGCCTCAAGGGGCGGTCCTATCTTGCGCTGACGCTGACCCCGGAGCTGCCCTTCGAGGACTGGCTCGCGCGGCTCGACGATCTCGCCTCGCGCTCCGCCGGCTTCTTCCTGCGGCGCCCCGTGGTGCTCGACATCACCGGGCTGGATATCGACCGGGCGCAGCTTCGCACCTTCGTCAGCCAGCTCGGTTCGCGCCAGGTCCGGATCATGGGCATCGAGGGCGCCTCCCCCGCCCTGCTCGGCGCGGATCTGCCGCCGGCCATGGCCGACGGGCGCCCGACTGCCGATTTCGAGCCTCCGGCCGCTGCGGCCGAGCCCGCCAAGGCCGAGTTTGCCGTCGCCGAGCCGGTCATGCCCGACCTGCCCAAGGCGGCGCCGTCGATCATCGTGACGCAGCCGGTACGCTCGGGCCAATCGCTGGTCTTCCTCGAAGGCGACGTCACCGTCGTCGGCTCGGTCGCATCCGGTGCCGAGATCGTCGCGGGCGGCTCGATCCATGTCTACGGCACGCTGCGCGGCCGGGCGATGGCCGGCACGATGGGCAATGCCGCGGCACGCATCTTCTGCCGCAAGCTCGAGGCCGAGCTGATCGCGATCGACGGCTTCTACAAGACGGCCGAGGACATGGGCCCGGAATTCCGCGGCAAGCCGGTGCAGATCTGGCTCGACGGCGAAACGTTCAAGGTCGAAGCGCTCGCCTGAGGCGCGCACATAACTCAACGTTCAGAAGGAGCGGTCAATGGGTAAGGTCATCGTCGTCACATCGGGCAAGGGCGGCGTCGGCAAGACGACGTCGTCGGCCGCGCTCGGCGCCGCGCTCGCCCAGGGCGGGGACAAGGTCGTGGTCGTCGATTTCGACGTCGGCCTGCGCAATCTCGATCTGGTCATGGGCGCCGAGCGGCGCGTGGTCTACGACCTCGTCAACGTCATCCAGGGCGAGGCCAAGCTCACCCAGGCGCTGATCCGCGACAAGCGGGTCGAGACGCTCTACCTGCTGCCGGCCTCGCAGACCCGCGACAAGGACAACCTGACGGCGGAAGGCGTCGCGGCCGTGATCGGCGCGCTGAAGGCGAATTTCGACTGGGTGATCTGCGACAGCCCGGCCGGCATCGAGCGCGGCGCCACCCTGGCCATGCGCCATGCCGATGTCGCGATCGTCGTGACCAACCCGGAGGTCTCCTCCGTTCGCGATTCCGACCGCATCATCGGCCTGCTCGATTCCAAGACGCTGAAGGCCGAGAACGGCGAGCGCATGGAGAAGCACCTGCTGCTCACCCGCTACGATCCCCTGCGGGCCGAGCGTGGCGACATGCTGAAGGTCGACGACGTGCTGGAGATCCTGTCGATCCCGCTGCTCGGCATCATCCCCGAGAGCATGGACGTGCTGCGCGCCTCCAATATCGGCTCGCCGGTCACGCTGGCGGACCAGGGCAGCGCGCCGGCCATCGCCTATTTCGATGCCATCCGCCGTCTCAAGGGCGAGCAGATCCCGGTCACGGTGCCCGGCGAGAAGCGCGGCTTCTTCGGCAAGTTCTTCGGAAGGAAGGCGGCATGAGCATGAATCTGTTCCGCCTCTTCTCCCGCCCCCGCTCGGCCCCCGCCGCCCGGGAAAGGCTGCAGGTCCTGCTCGCGCATGAGCGCGCCACCGCCGGCGGCGATGCCGACCTGCTCGGCAAGCTGCGCGACGAAATCCTGCGCGCGATCTCCAAGCATATGCAGATCGACGACGACAAGGTCAGCGTCCGGATGGAGCGCGGCCCCCAGGTCTCGACGCTCGCCGTCGATATCGAAGTGCCGTTCGACGCCGGCAAGAAGGCGGCGTAACCGTCGAACATTCTCGCGGGCCGATGCCCTATCGGCCCGCCACGCGCCCGATGATCTCGTCGACCTCGTCGCAATCGATGCGACGGCGCTCGAACAGCCGCCGGGCGATCGCGGCCTGGGCGGCGAGCATCGCCGGCCGATACAGGATCGCGGTGGCAGCCGTCGCGCAGCGCGCGCGCAAGGCAGCCTCATCCTGAGGCGGCAACAGGGCGATATAGGGCCGCATCTGCCGGAGGTCGTCCTCATGCGAGGCGATCGCGCCCGGATACCATTTCAGGCCCTCTTCGTTCCAATAGATCATCTCGCCGCAATAGCCGGCGGACAGGATGGTGATCTCGATCTCCGCACGCCTGAGATCGACCGGGCTGTCGCTCCGGAAGCCGCGCTTGTAGGGCTCGAAGCAGGTCTCACCCGAGATGCCGTGGGGCGGGCGCAGCCAAGCATGCGTGATGTGGCGCTGGTGCTCCCAGCCGACAACGATATGGCCGGCCTCGTGAAAGGCGCAGGCGGCGCGCCGGATCTCAGCCGGGATGTCGTCAAGAATCGCCATGCCGCCTCACTGTCACCGGCAGCCGCCCGCGGCAACCAACATCTCCGACGGCATTCGCACTCCCACCCAGACCGCTCAGGCTTTCGCAAGCACGCTCGCGATGCGCTCCTGCCATGCCTCGGCTTCCGCGCGGCCGGAAAAATCGCTCATCTCCACCACCGGCCATCTGGGCAAGCGCAGCCGCAGGACAGGGTAGCGGCCGTCCTCGCTGTCTTTCATGATCAGCGTCGGCGGGGTGAGCGCCGAAAGCGGATAGGTTTCGTGGCGCTTCAGGAAAGGCCCGCGCATGATCCTCACGGCGCATCCCGTCGCCGGGTTCAGCCTGAGCTCGGTGGAGCTTGTGAAGGACAGGAGCACGAAGAAGCTGCCCAGGACGACCGGGGCGGCGATGCACAGCCCGGCCAGAAGCAGCGTCGGCGAAGGCGTTCCCCAATCCGCGTGAATCAAGAAAGGGATCGGGATGACGATCCCGATGCCCAGACCGAGCACCAGGCTGAAAAGCCGCAGCGGCAGCGGCAATTTCGGCTGCCGATAAACGATCGCGTGCTCATGTTCGACCAGCATCGGCAAGACGCTAGAATCTTTCCCACGCCCTTTCCATGGCCATCGCGCCGACCTGCCGCGTTGTAGGAAGGCGCCGGCCGACAGCACCAGGCCATGTCGGAGATCATGCTCCCCTTTGAAATCAGGGAGGACATGACATCCCTTGTTCTACGATGTCTCGATGCGGGCGCCCGGCGTCTTCAATGCCAGCGAGGCGTTGAGGAGGCCGAGCAAGCCTGGCGCGCCCTGCAAGGTTAATAACATCTTAGACAATTCCGAAGTGCCCGCTTCATCACTTGTTTCCGCCGTTCCAGCGTTCGTTTCGCGAAAGATCCGGATTTAAGATTTAGGAAAGCGCTCTGCCCAATCGTCCTGTTCGCTAACAGGGACGTAGCAAATGGCCCATCCAGATTTTCGATCCAGGCAATCCGCGAGATTCGAAGCCAGCGACGTGCAGCCGGATCAAGCTGCGACAGCGGCTCGCGATGCTGCTTCTCCGGCCGTGCCCGTCAACGGCCCGGAATCTCAGGATGCGCGCGCCCTGCAGAGCAGGCTGAAACGATATGTCGACGGCGGTGAAGCCAAACCTGAGGCCGGAAGCACCGCACCGCAGCCAGCCAAGCAGCCTGTGTTGACGCCGACCGTGCGGCGGGCGGGCAAGGTCCTGCTTGGGGCCGCCGTTGTCGCGGTGTTTGGGCTGGTGCCGTTGCGCACGTTGCTGCAGACCTCCAGCGTCGAGGCTGTCGTCAATGCACGGCTGATGACGCTGCGCTCCCCCATCGCGGGTGAGGTCGTCGCGTCGCCCGCGGAATTGGCCGCTTCCGACGCTCTCGCGCAAGGCTCCACCCTGCTCCGCATCGTCAACCCGCGCGCCGATCGCGGCCGGCTCGACGAGCTGGAACAGGCACTCGGAAAGCTGGCGAGCCAGCGCGCGACGCTGAGCACCAAGCTCGCAAGCGCAGAGACCGCGGAAGCCGATCTCGATCGGCAAGCCGAAGCGTTCCGGCTTGGCAGGATCGAGCAGCTGACAGCCCGGACTGCCGAGCTCGAAAGCCTGATCGGCGTCGCGGTCGCCAGGCGCGAGGAGGCGGCCGCCGCCCACCGCCGGGCCGAGGCGCTGGCCCGGACCGGCAACGTTACGGCCGCCGAGTTCGACCGCCTGTCACGCGAGGTCGCGATCGCGACGGGAACGGAAACCTCGACGCGTCATCGGCTCGCCGCGGCGAATGTCGAACTCGCGGCGGCGCGCAACCGGATCTTCCTCGGCGACAGCTACAATGACCGGCCGAGTTCGGTGCAGCGCGGCGACGAGATGCGCCAGCGCATCGCCGATCTCCGCTCGGAACTGGCCGGCCTCGACGCGGAAGCGAAGCAGCTGGAAACCGCGCTCGCCACGGCGCGCACGCACCATCAGGCCCAATCGGACGTTGCCATGACGCTTCCGGTGACCGGGCGCATCTGGGAGGCGATGGTCTCGCCTGGCGAGCAGGTTCGCGTCGGCCAGGACCTCGCGCGATTGATCGATTGCTCGACCGCGGTCGTGACGGCGAACGTCACGGAATCCGTCTATAACCGCCTCTCGGTCGGCAGCCCCGCCCGCTTCATTCCAGCCGATGGCGGCAATGACCTGCAAGGCAAGGTCGTCAACCTGACCGGCCGGGCCACTGCGGCGGCGAATCTCGCGATCGAGCCCGCCGCGCTGAGCAAGGAGCCGTACCGGGTCACGGTTTCGGTGCCTGATCTGGGCACCGGGCAGGTCTGCGCCGTCGGGCGCACCGGGCGCGTCGTGTTCGGCGAGCAGGCCTCCGCGCCGTGACGCACGATCTCCTGACCGCTCTGGCACCGGGCCTGGCTGCGGCCGGGCTTGCCGTCATGCTCACTCCGTTGCTGAGGCATGACCGGACGCCGGCGCGCATGCTGATGGTCGGCGTCGGGCTCCTGCTGCTGCTGCGCTATTTCCACTGGCGGGTGACATCGACGCTGCCACCAATCGGCTGGACGGCCGATTTCGCGGCGGGCAGCATTTTCCTGGTCGCGGAAACGGCGTCGCTGTCGGCGGCCATCCTGGCCTCGATCTTCCTGTGCCGGACACGGAACCGTTCGCCCGAGGTCGAGGCGAACAAGGCCTGGCTCGCAAGCCTGGAGCCGCCGCTGGTCGATGTCCTGATCTGCACCTACAACGAGGAAGAGGCCATCCTCGAGCGCACCATCATCGGCGCGACCGGGATGAACTACGGCAATTACCGCGTCTGGGTGCTCGACGACGGGCGCCGGCCCTGGCTCGAGGAGCTGTCGCAGCGCCTAGGCTGCCGCTATCTGACCCGGCCGGACAATAGCCATGCCAAAGCCGGCAACATCAATCATGCATTGGCACATCTGGCGACCCTGCCGGATCCTCCGACCTTCATCTCGATCCTGGACGCCGATTTCGTCCCGCTCCCGGATTTCCTGCCGCGGGCGCTGTGCCTGTTCCGCGATCCGGGCGTCGGCCTGGTGCAGACGCCGCAGCATTTCATCAATCCCGACCCGATCCAGACCAATCTCGCCGCCGCCCATGTCTGGCCGGACGAGCAGCGCTTCTTCTTCGATGTCGTGCTGGCCGCGAAGGATGCCTGGGGCGCGGCGTTCTGCTGCGGCACCTCTTCGGTCATCCGCTTTGCGCCGTTGATGGCGATCGGCGGCTTTCCGACCGATTCCGTCACGGAAGACTATCTGCTGACACTGCGACTGAAGGAAACGGGCTTCACCACCGCCTATCTGAACGAGCCGCTCACGCTCGGGCTCGCACCCGAAGGCCTCAAGGAATACATCACACAGCGCGGCCGCTGGTGTCTGGGCTTCATGCAGATCACGCGCGGGCGCAGCGGCCCGTTCTCGCGCACGTCGAGCCTCACCTTCATCGACCGCCTGTCACTGGTCGACACCTTCCTCAACTGGACCGCGGTCTATATCGCGAAGCTGCTCGGACTGCTCGTCCCGGTCGGCTACCTGCTGTTCGGCATCCATACCGTCGATGCCGATCTCTACGACCTGCTCGGCTATTTCCTGCCGTTCTTCCTGTGGCACTCGGTCACGATGAGCTGGATTTCGCGCGGCCGCTCGCTGGTCTTCATGACCGACGTGTCCCAGTTCATAGCGGCCCCGGCGATCCTGAAAGCGGTCTTCACCGGGCTGCTGCGGCCACGGAACCAGAAATTCAAGGTCACCGCCAAGGGGGGGCGACCGGGGCCAGCGCTTCATCGAATGGCCGCTGGTGAAGATCTACGGCAGCATCATCCTCCTCACCCTGGCCGGGCTGGTCTATGCCTTCGCGATTCATGTGAGCGGCGACAGCCTGACTTCGGGCGGCCTGGCCTTCGCCTGGAGCTGGTACAACCTGATCGTCCTCATCATCGTCTGCTTCGTCTGCATCGAGCAGCCGCGGCGCCGCAAGGCGGAGCGCTTCGCGACCGACGAGGCGATCATGCTCGAATGTGCCGGGCAAAGCCTGATCCTGCGGCTGACGGACATCTCCATCACCGGTGCCGGGCTGCGCGGCGAACCTCCTGCGCCGCTGGGCACGGCGATCACCTGCACGATCGGCGGGCGCGCCGTCCGCGGCACGATCGTGCGCAAGCTGGCGGATGGCTTCGCGATCAAGTTCGACGAGGAGCTGAAGACGCGTATCGAGATGATCCGGGGCTTCTACGCCGGCAACTATGTCAAAGCCTTTGCGCAGGTCGCGACATTGGGCGTGACCACCGCCGTCATGCGCCGGCTGTTCGACTGAAGCCCCCCGAAGCGGGCCGAGGCAGGGCGATCGGTCGGTGCGCGCGGCATTCTCAACATCCGCGCAAGTGGCGCATCTCTCGAACGCGAGCGGCACCGCAAAGGCTGAGGCGAGATAACGGCACACATCTCTTTTCTCGCATCGATCTGATTTCTGGCGCCATGCCATTCCGCGGTTGGCGTTAGCCTACGGCCACATCCACGCCACGCTCGACACGATTCGAACGTGTGACCTTTGCCTTCGGAGAACTGCGCGTTACCCAAAATCCCGCATTGCCGAAGTGGCGGGGATCGGCTATCCAGCCTGCACGGAAAGCGCCCGTAGCTCAGCTGGATAGAGCGTTGCCCTCCGAAGGCAAAGGTCACACGTTCGAATCGTGTCGGGCGCGCCAATAAATTCAGATGCGTAGCAGGCACGCCCCGCGCAACCTTGCGAGGTAAGTAGGCGGCGTGAATTCATGCTGGTTGCCTCCCTCCTTTCGCGCTTGAAGCGGGCCTCCACGGACAAATGTCAGGCCGGAAAGCCCGCCAGTGAGAGCGACAAATCCAGGCAAGATGGCAGCGTGGCGCCAACATCGGGCGTTGGATGGATCCCGAAAAGCGGGCGTTGGCTGATCTCCACACCGGGGCTTCCTGAAAAGGTCGCGGCGCCTGTCACAGACGCAAACCACCATCCACCGCGATCTCGGCGCCGTTGATATAGCTGCCCTCGGGTGAGCAGAGCAGCAGGGCGATGCCGGCGCAATCCTCGGGGTTACCGATCCGGCCTAGAGGAATGCGGGCAAGCACCTGCCTCTCCCGACCGGGCTGCGCGAGGGCCGCGCGGTTGCGGTCGGTCAGGATCGCGCCTGGCATGATGACGTTGAAGGTGACGTCCGGTACCTGCGTTGTGCGGGCGAGGTTCAGGATCACGTTGGTCTGGGCCGCCTTTGTGGCGGCGTAGTAGAAATGGGTCGCATTGGGGCGCGCTTCCTGCACGCTGCCGATCGCGATCACCCGGCCGAAGCCGCGCGCCAGCATTCCCGGCAGGAAGGCTCGCAACAGCCGCACGGTCGCGTGGAGGTTGATCGCGGTCTGCGCGGCCATGGCGGCTTCAGACACCACATCCCAGGTTTCGAGCATCTCGACGGAGGCACAAAGTACGACGATATCGGGCTCGATTCCGTTCGCTTTCAACTCCGCTGCCATCGCGGTAGGGGCGCTGGTCTCGGCGAGATCAGCGATCAGGGGCGTGGCCGAGAGACCTCTCCCGCGCAAATCGGCCACCGCAGCATCGGCGGCAGCAGCGTCCCGGTCGTGGATGATCGCATGCGCGCCGGCCTCGACTAGGCGTGTCGCGATCGCAAGGCCGATGCCGCGCGCCGCACCGGTGACGAGGGCGACGCGGCCCAAAAGTGCTCCCGCCATCAGCCGAGCAGCGGCTTTACGCGGGCCGTCGCGTCGTCCATCGCCTGCTGCGCCGGCTTGCGGCCGAGCACGGCCGCCTGCGTCTCCTCGATGAAGATATCATGGGCGCGGACCTGCTCGTCGAAGGCGGGCAGATGGATGCGCGAGGCCTTGAGCGCGGCAGCCTCGTCGGCGGCATAGGGCATCGCCGCCTTCAGCTTCTCGTCGGCATAGGTCGAGATGCGAACCGGGCCGTTGCCGTTCAGCGCCATCGCGGTCGTGCCGGCCTTGGAGGACAGCGCGCGGATGAACTCCCAGCTCAAGGACTTCTGCTTGGCATTCTTCGGAATCATCAGCGCCCAGAATTCGGTGGTCGGCGCAAAGGCGATCTTGCCGGCGAGATCGGCGGCCATCGGCGGCAGCAGCGATTTGAAGCGTCCGCCGTACTTACCTTTGGACGGGTCGTTATAGGTCACGAGCCGGGCGAAGGGATTGATCGTCATCGCCGCCCGGCCCTGCTGCATCCAGGTGGTGATCTCCTCGTTGTTCACGGTCGCGAAATTCCGCGGCAGCACGCCGGCCTTGTAGAAATCGCCGAGCAGGGTGAGGGTCTTCACCATCGGCGGCTCGGCTGCGACGATCTTGCCGTCAGTCGTCATGTAGTCGCCGCCGAGGCAGCGGGCGAGCGTCAGGAAGTTCGAGGCGAAGACCGCGGTGAAGGCCAGGCCATAGACCTGCGTACCGTCCTCCCGCTTGAAGGTGAGCTTGCGGGCAAGCTCCGTCAGCTCCTCGAATGTCGTCGGCAGCTTGCTGATACCGCGCTCCTCCAGCAGCGCCTCGTTATAGATCAGGGCATTGGTCGCGTGGCGCACCGGAATGCCGTGCAAGGCATCGCCGACCTTGAGCGGGGTGAGCAGACCCGGCGCGAAATCGTCGAAGGCCTCGATGGGCGCCTGTTTCATCAGCGTGTCGAGCGGCTCGAAGAGCTGGAGATTGCGTGGCACGGCGCGCCCGTTGACGAGATAGGCGACGTCGATCGAGGTCTCCGACAGGGAGGCCTCGCGCAACAGCCGCTCATGCACTGCATTCACGTCGCCGAAGGTGACCCAGTTCACATCGGCGCCGCTCGCTTTGCGGAAGGCTTCGGTCGCGTCGCCGCCTGGGCCGGTCGTCGCCGCGTTCTGATGGACGCGGTGGCCGAGCGCGGTCAATGTCTTCGCCTGTGCGAAGGCGCCGCGCGGGAGAAGAGTCGAGGCGGCGGCGGCCCCGGCGAGCGCACCGAACCGGCGGCGCGAGATGCGGGATGTCATCGATGGTCCTCCGGTAATCGTTCTTGCCGTGTTGTTTCCGCGAACGCTCAGGCCGGCAGCAGCGGCTGGACGCGCTTGACCAGCGAGGCCATCGCCTCCTCCGGCGTCTTCATGCCGAGCACGGCGGCCTCCGCCTCTTCCTTGAACAGGTCGCCCGCACGCGCCGCCTCGTCGAAGGCCGGCATCGGCACGCGCGCAACCTTGAGCACCTTCAGTTCCTCGGCGGCATAAGGCACCGTTCCCGCAAAACCCTGGTCGGCATAGGTCGAGGCGCGGACCGGGCCGTTGCCGTTGAGCGCGGCCCTGAGCGTCGCATCCTTCGATGTCATCGCCTTGATGAAGCTCCAGGCGAGGTCCTTGCGCTTGGCGTTCTTCGGAATGACCATGCCCCAGAACTCGACCTTGGCCGGGGCAGCCGCATATTTGCCGGCAAGCGTCTTCGAGGCCGGCACCGCGATCGTCTTGATCCTGCCGGGGAATTTCGACTTCTGCGGGTCGTTGTAAATGCGGTTGCGGCCCATGCTCTGCAGGCTCATCGCGGCGCGGCCCTGCTGCATCCAGACATTCACGTCCTCGGGCGAGAGCGTCGCGAAATTGCGCGGGAAGGCATTGGCCTGGAAAAGCTCCCGCAAGGTGCGGATGGCGTTCAGCATCGGCGGCTGGTCGGCGACGCATTTGAAGTCCGGCGTGATGAACTCGCCATCCCAGGCGCGGGCAAGGTCGATCACATTGGGATAGGTCGCGCCCGGCGTGCAAAGGCCCACGACCTGCGTGCCGTCGGCGCGGCGATAGCTGCAGGCCTTGGCGATCTCGATCATCTCCTCGATGGTCGCGGGCGGCTTGGAGAAGCCCTTCTCGGCCAGGATTTCTTCATTGTAGTGCAAGCCGGAAGAGGCATGGCGGAACGGGATAGCGAGCTGCTTGCCACCCACCTTCATGCCCTCCATCAGGCCGGGGAAGATGTCGGCGGCGTCCTCGACGGGGTCCTTCTTCAGGTAGTCGTCGAGCGGCTCGAAAAGGCTCGCGGCGCGCGGCACCACCTGCGTGTTGACAACGAAACCTACATCGACCGAGGTCTCGCCGAGGCTCGCCTCGCGGAACAGGCGCTCTTGCAACGGACCGGTGTCGAAGGTCGTCCACTGGACGGTAACGCCGTTCTTCTGCGCCCAATCCCTGGTGATGTCGCCGCCCTGCGCGCCCGTCGCGACCGTTTGCATGACGCGATGGGTGAAGACGTTGAACGGGCCGCTCTGCGCCTGCGCGGCGTGGCCCAGCCCGGCAAAGCTCAGTCCGAGAATGCCGGCGCCGAATTGCCTACGGTCGAGTGTCGCCCCTTGGTTCATGTTGATCCTCCCTCTGGCTCGCGAGTTCCGCGATGGCGGCTTCTGCCGCTTCGAAATGCTTGTTCATGGCTGCAGACGCCGCGACGGGATCGCTCGCCTTGATCGCCGCGACGATGCGGACATGACGCTCGAAGGTGCGCTGCCAGTCTTCCGGCCCGCGGGCCTCGCGCGAGTTGAAGGTCTCCATCACCTCGCGGATCACCGGCCTCAGGCCTCGGATCTGGAAATCGAGCAAGCGGTTGCCGGAGGATGCTGCGACGGCTTCGTGGAAATCGAGATCGGCCTCGATCCAGTGCTGCACGTTGCCCAGCGCATCCTCCATCCGGGCGAGGATGAAATCGAGCTTCTCGACGTCCTCGGCTGAGCGGCGCACGGCGCTGTGGGCGGCAATCGGGGGCTCGAGAATGCGGCGCAGTTCCACCGCCTCGCTTAGGCCATTGGGACGTCCGCGTACGGCGAAGCGGTAGAAGCGGTCGAGCGGAGCGGCATCCAGCGCCTGCACCCGCGTCGGCTTGCCCTGCTGGATATGGACCACGCCCATCGCCGCGAGTTGGCGGATGGCCTCACGCGCGATCGGCTTGCTGACGCCGAAGGAAGCGGCGATGCGCGCCTCGGAAGGCAGGGAATCGCCGGGTTTCAGGCGCCCTTCATGGATCGCCTGCGTGATGCGCTGGATCACGGCATCACCGAGCCGCATCGGCACGACATCGCCGCCCGCGAAAGGGTCGTCTGCATCCAGCACGGAACGGGCGAGATCGCTCATCCAAATCCTCCAGCGGCGATCATTGACAGACGCTGCGTTCCTTGGCAACTGTTCAACCTATCAGATAAGTAGATGTCATTCCGTGACATGCTCGGGAGGGTTAAGCCGCATGTCGGCCAGCCGCATCGCCAAAATTGACGTCCATCCGCTGCGGGCGACGCTGCCGAAGGTCCAGCGGACCTCGCAGGGCGATTATCCGGCAATCGAGATCGTCGTCGTCGAGGTCGAGACCGAGGACGGTACGACCGGTTTCGGCGAGGGGCTCTGCCGGCGCGGCGCGGCCGGCTATGCACGCTTCATCGAGGAGGCGCTGGTGCCGCGCCTTGTCGGGCGCGATGCCGCTGACCGGCGCGCGCTGTGGAAGGCGATGCGCGCGGCGTTGTCCGGCCGGCCGGGCGGGCAGGTCGTCGAAGCGATCGCGGCGATCGATATCGCGCTCTGGGATATCGCCGGAAAGCAGGCGGGTCAGCCGGTTCACAAATTGCTTGGCGGCATGGGGAGCAAGGAGGTCGCGGCCTATGCCTCCTCGATCAACTGGCTCGACGATGCGACAGTCGAGGCCGAAGTGGCGGCGGCGCTCAAGGCTGGCTTCCGCGAGATCAAGGTCAAGCTCGGTCATCCGCTGCGCGATGCAGTGGCCCGCGCCAAGCTTGTCCGCCGGCTCGCGGGCGATGATATCGCCCTCTATGTCGACGCGAACTGGGCCTATGATGTCGACGACGCGATGATCGTCGGCCGGGCGCTTGCCGATCTCAACTATGGCTTCTTCGAGGAGCCGATCGCGCCCCATGACCGCGAGGGCTATCGGCGCCTCGCCCAGCATCTGCCGATCCGCCTCGCCGCCGGCGAGAGCGACTTCGTCGCGAGCGAGGCGTTGATCCTGCTGCAGGATCGTTCTCTCGGCCTGATCCAGCCCGACGTCACCCGCTCCGGCGGCATCACCGAGACCTGGCGGATTGCCGAACTCGCCGCGAGTTTCAACACGGCCTATGCGCCGCATGTCGGCTGGTCCGGCGCGATCTGCGTGGCGGCGAGCCTGCAATTGGCGGCAGCGGCGGAGAGCTTCCGCACATTCGAATGCATGGTCTACGAGAACCCGCTGCGCGACGCCTTCACCCGGCCGCTCGTCGGCGAGGGCTCGCAGCTCATCGAAGGCAAGCTCGCAATCCCGCAGGGGCCAGGCCTCGGAGTCGAGATCAACCGCGAGGCGCTGAAGCGCTTCAGGATCGCCTGATGAGTGGTCGTACGCCTCTCTCAGCGATCGCGCTGGTCACGCCGGTCCAGTTGATGATCGGCGGCATCATCCTCGTGCCGGCGCTCTATGTCTTCTGGCTCAGCCTCAACCACTCTTCCTTCGGGCAGGCGGCGACGTTCGTGGGGCTCGCCAATTACGCGAAGGTGCTGGCCGATCCGTATTTCTGGAAGGCACTGCTCAATACGGTGATCGTCGTCGCGGTCGTCGTGCATGTCGAATTGCTGATCGGTCTCGGCATGGCCCTGTTCTTTGCGTCCGGCGTGCCGTTCCGGCCGCTTCTGCTCGCCATCGTGCTGGCGCCCTATGCGGTGAGCGAGGTCTCGGCCGTGGTGATGTGGCGCTACCTGTTCGAGCCCGATGTCGGGATGATGAGCCGCCTCCTGACCACGATCGGCCTGCCGCCGATCGAATGGGCCGTGAACCCGAACCATGGCCTCGCCATGGTCAGCCTGCTCTCGATCTGGCTGCACCTGCCGTTCTCGTTCATCATCCTCTACGCGGCGCGGCTCTCGATCCCCAGCGATCTCTACGAGGCGGCTTCCATCGACGGCGCCACGGCCTGGACCTCGTTCCGTCGGATAACGCTGCCGTTGCTGATGCCGGCGCTGCTGATTGCAGCCCTGTTCCGCTACATCTTCGCCTTCCGGCTATTCTCCGAGGTCTGGCTGATGACCGGCGGTGGACCGGCGCGCTCGACCGAAGTGATGGCGGTCTACCTCTATCTCGAAGCCTTCCGCTACAACGCCTTCGGCTCGGCCGCCGCCACCGGCTGGCTGCTCGTCCTGGCCTCGCTCCTGCTCGCGCTGTTCTATCTGCGCCGGCTCTACCGGGAGACGTTCGCGCGTGCCTAAATCCCTCCTGCCCAGGCTTTTACGCCATCTCCTGAAGCTCGTCGGCGTGCTCGCTGTCGTCGCCTGGTCTCTGGTACCGATCGGACTGATCGCGATGTCGTCGTTCAAGTCCGATCGCGACATATTCTCGACCACAGGCACCTTCTCCTTCGCGCCGACACTGGCGAACTATCAGGCGCTCTGGAGCCGCTGGGGCGATTTCTTCTTTGGCCTGTGGAACAGCTTTCTGGTCACGGCTGGCGCGACCGTCCTCGCGGTCGGCGTCTCCCTGCTTGCGGGCTTCGCCTATTCGCGCTTCGCCTCGCGCGGTTTGCAGGCCTCGGCCTTCTTCCTGATCTTCATCCGCCTGATCCCGCCGATCGTCATCACCCTGCCGCTCTTCCCGGTGGTGAACTGGCTCGGGCTCAACGATACGCATTTCATCCTGATCCTGCTCTACGCCACCTTCTTCGTCTCGCTGGGCACGGTGGTGATGCGGACCTTCATCGACCAGATCCCGCGCGAGCTTGACGAAGCCGCAATGGTCGACGGCGCCTCGCAGATGCAGATCATCGCTCGCGTCATCCTGCCGATGGCGGCGCAAGGAATGCTCGCCGTCTCGGTCTTCGTCATCGTCTACGCCTGGAACGAGTTCCTCTTCGCTTTCATCTTCACAACCACGAAGGCGAAGACAGCGCCGCTGGTGATCTCCGAGATGATCGGCGCCGTCGAAGGCGTCGAATGGGGCGTGCTCTTTGCGGCCTCCACCGTCCAGCTCGTGCCGGTGCTCGCCTTCGTCATCCTCATGCAGAAGCATCTCGTGGCGGGGCTCACCGCCGGCGCGGTGAAGGGATAAGCCATGCCCCAGCTCGACGATCTCAGACGCGCCATCCGCGAGAGCGATCCCCAACTCAGCCGTTTCGACCCGCTGCCGCGCATCATCTGCCTGGACGATTTCGACCGCGGCATGTGCGGCTGGACGCAGCTCGTCGGCAATTACGAGGACACCCTGGACGCAATGTTGCCGGGCTATGCCCAGCACAGCCACGCCATGCTCTCGACCTTGCCGAATTGGGATTTCGGCTCGCATGGGGGCGTCGATGGTTCCTATGCGCTGAAGATCGCAACGCGGGCGAGAAAAGGCGCTCAGAACGTCGCGATCAAACGGCTGACCTTCCGCAAGGCCGGGCCGATCCGGCTGGAGGCCTATTTCACCTTCAAGCCCGAGGCGACCGAGCTCGCGCTGTCGGAGACCGATATCCGTTCCTTCGGCTTCCTCTACGATCTCCAGATCGGCGATACGTCAGGGCCGGGCGACCGGGTGATGCCGCATTTGCGTTTCCTCAATGCGCAGGACGGGCAGCACATCCAGAAATGGCAGTTCAAGCGCCGGACGACTCCGATCAAGCCGATCGGCACCGCCGGCAAGACGATCACGCATTACCACCTCGCCCCAAGCGATTGGGAGGACCTGCCCGGCGGCGAGCAAAGGCTCTGCTACAACGAGATTCCGACCAAGGTGAACTGGCATTATCTGCGCTTCGATTTCGACCTCGCGGCGATGCAGGCGACAAGATTCCAGGTCAATGACCGCGTCTTTGCCATGGACGGCTTCGACTGCATCCGCATCCCTGCGATGAAGAATCTGTGGTGCATGCTGAACCTCGCCTTCTTCGCCGAGACGGATACCGACAAGCGCGCTTTCGCCTATCTCGACTCCGTTTGTCTGTCGGGGGATTTCTGATGCTGCCCGAGAACCTGACCGCCGTCGTCGCTCGCAACGAAAGCTGGATGGCTGAAAGCGCTACCGAGCCATACGAGGCCGGCTGGGCGAAGGAAGCGATCGTCTTCGTCCGGGCGCTGAAGCAGCCGAAGGGGCAATTGCCGAAGGCACGGATCGAGATTTCCGCCGACGGCCTGCACTGGTGCCACGAAGGCTCGGAATTCGATCTGCCGGCGGCAAAGGATGCCGTCACCTTCCAGCGGGTCAGCCACTTCGGCAATTTCCTGCGTGTCGCCGTGACGCTGCCTGATGGCGCCGAGATCACCGTACTGGTGACGCTTCATCTCAAGGTCTGACCACGCAAGGGCAGCAAGTGCCAATGGCAGGCACCGGGGCCGTGCCTGCTCGAAACCAGCCCTTCGCCGGTGGCACGTCGGTATTACCGCCTCACCTCGCCTCAGGCCGTCTGTGCCGATTGGCGGGCGGATCGTGGCTTTCCCGGTACCGCGATGGCGAAGGCGGGGTGATTACGCCATCCAGACGGGCGAGACATTCGCATCGAGGGGAGCGATAGGCCGGCGAATGCGGCGATACGGAATTGCGGCGGCATCAGGCGGATAGGGACCGCCGCAATTCACGAAAATCACGTCGGCGGCGATCGGCGCGAAGGCTGTGTGAAAATGGCTTGCGGATTTGACCACGACGACCTTTTTCTTCGAGAGGTCGATCCCGAGCAATTCGAAGACGGCGGGGTGGAACGTCTGGGCGCGCTTGCTCGCCAGCACGACATCCAGCTTGCCGAGCCGCAACGAAGCTGCCGCCCCCAGGGAAACACGACTCTCCTGAAACGGAATGACGAGATCGCGCGTCGTGGCGACGACCTCGATTTCAGCATCGACAGGCATGCCCGAACTCGGCGCCGCCTTACCACCGAAGCGCAGTTGCAGGCGCGCGCCAGGGCCCGCCGCCAGGCAGAACGAGACAGCGACCGGATCCCAGAGCGCCCCGACCGCGGCATCGATGTCCGCACGCTCGCGCAGCGCGTGAACAAGAAACGTGCTGTCGCCGGCCACGCCGCCGCCCGGATTGTCCCAACGGTCGGCAAGCACGACAGGTTGACCGGCCACGCCTAGGGCGATGTCAATCGCCTCGGCTGGACCGGGCATGTACGGCATGCGGTTGGCGCCGAAAGCAAGGATACGGGCACCGAATTCAGCCGCCACGGATCGTCCCGTGTCCGGCGCATCGTCGCTGATGACGATGACCTTGGTGCCAACATCGTGGATGTCGGCCGCGGGAAAGCCGTGCACGACGGAGATGCTCAACACGCCGTCCCTGCCCTCGCGAGCAAGCATGTCGTCGACAAGGGCCCTGCCCGGTTCGCGGCTCGTCAGGAAGTTGGCGATGGCGCGGCAGTCGAGGACGCTCATCACCGGCGTGATTTCCTTGCGGGCGGCGCGCAAGGACAGATCCACCATGTCTTCCGCGCGTTCGAGGAAGTCGCTGTGCGGCACCTCCTTGAAGGTGACCAGGATCGTGGCCGCGTCGATCATCGCCTGAGTGAGATGGCAATGCGGATCGAGTTCGACCCCGATGACCACGTCCCGCCCCGCGATGGCGCGGGCCTGAGTCAGCAGATCGCCCTCACAATCGTCGTAGCCCTCGGCGATCATCGCGCCATGCAGGCCGAAAAGCACCACGTCGACGGGCATCGCGGCGCGCAACTGGTCCAGGATCTCGTTCCGTAACCCCTCATAGGCCTCGCGTGAAACCAGGCCGGCAGGCTCGGCCCAGGTCGCCGTCCCCTCGATCAAGGTAAATCCCTGCTCGCTGGCGCGTTTGCGGGCGGCAATAAAGGGCGCCGAACAGAGCGTAGGTGTCTCGGGATGTCCGCCGGGCGGGGCGTAGAAAGCGTCTTCGAAAGCGCTGCGGTCGATGCGGATCGGCGAAAACGTGTTCGTTTCGGTGGCCAGCGAAGCGACAAAGACCCTCATCTGCTTTTGCCAGGGGCCGGCGGAATACGCAGATCGGCGAGGCTGTTCTTCGCCTCGCGCAGGCGATCGAAAAGCACAGGCCCGCCACGGAGAGCCATCGCCGTCGTGATGATGTCGATCAGCACGGCGTGGGCCACGCGCGATGTCATCGGCGTGTAGATCTCGGTGTTCTCATGCGCGTCGATCTCGAGGACGATGTCGGCAGCAGCCGACAGCGCGGTGTTCGGCCGGGTGATGGCAATGACCGTGGCACCGCATTCGCGCGCCTTCAGCGCCATCGCCTCGATGTCGCGCACCATGCCGGTGTGGGAAAAGCAGAGCGCCACGTCGCCCTTGCGCAGCGTAGCGGCGGCAAGGCGCTGCAAGTGGGTATCGTCATACGCCACGACCGGTATGCCGAAGCGCATCAGCTTGTGTTGCGCCTCCATGGCCAGGATGCGCGCTGCACCGGCCCCGTAGCAATCGATACGCGGCGCGTTGGAGAGGATGTCGATGACGCGCGCAAGCACCTTCTGATCGATGGAACGGCGCAGCATCGTCAACGTGTAGATCGAGGAATCGACAAGCTTGTCGACGATCTGATCGAGCGGATCGCTGGAGGCGACCTCGCTATGCACATAAGGGGTTCCGGCGACGATGCTTTGTCCGGTGCGCAGCTTGAGCTCCGGATAGCTGGCCAACCCCATGGTGCGCACCAAGCGCAGCACGGTCGGCTGGCTGACGCCCACCTCTTCGGCCAATGTCGCGATCGACATATGGATGACCTTGTCCGGCGCCTCGAGCACGAACTCTGCCACCCGGCGCTCGGATGGCGAAAGCTCAGCCTTGCGGGCGGTCAAGACGTCAAGGAAGCGGTCGTCTCCTCCCGCATGGTCCGACGCTTCACATATCGTCATGCCGTTCTCCTATTCGAACGCGAACAAGGCTTCTACCTCGATGCAGGCTCCGAGCGGGAGCGTGGCAACACCGATGGTGGTACGACTATGTCGGCCGGGCTCGCCCATGATCTCCACGATCATGTCGGAGGCGCCATTCATCGCAGCGCCAGGCGCGACGAAGTCCGGCTCGGCATTGACGAAGCCACCCAGCCGAACGCATTTCGTGATCCGGTCGAGCGATCCCAGTGCCAGCTTCGCATGGGCGAGCACTTGCAACATGCAGAGACGCGCGGCAGCATAACCGTCCGCTTCCGTAATTTTACTCCCTAGCTTGCCTCGATAGGCTTCGGGTATCTTGCCGTCCGGCCCCACGCAGAGCTGCCCGGAGACATAAAGCAGGCCACCGATGATGTTGTAAGACGTATAATTTCCTTTCGATTCTGACACATAGGGAAGGTCCATATTGAGGCGAACCAAGCGGGACTCGATGGAAATACCGGTGGTCAAGGCATCCGCCTCCGTGCCATGATCGTTGTTGCTCCGGCCCGCTATTTGGCCACCCCGCCCCTTCCTATCCGGTTCAAGGCGCGTTGACGAGAGTATTTTCGTAATTTATCTACATGACGCCCGGCGGCCGCCGATGCCCTGCAGGATGCTGCGATGTTGGTACCTTGCCCACCTGCCGTTTCGATTGACCCAGTATCCGGTCGCCCGCGCCTCGAGCTGGCGCGCCTGCCGACACCTTTCGAGCCGGCACCACGACTGGCCGAGCACCTCGACATTGCATCGGTCTACGTCAAACGCGAGGACATGGCCGGCTATGCGCTCGGCGGCAACAAGCTTCGCCAGCTCGACTTCATCCTTGCCGAAGCAATCGAGGCGGGAGCTGACATGTTGATCGCCACAGCCGGCAGCCAGTCCAATTTCTGCCGGTCTTTGGCAGGCGCGGCAGCCAAGCTCGGTCTCGGCTGCCACCTGCATCTGCGCGCCAAAATGGGCACGGAGCATGTCGGCAACCTGCTCCTGAACGACATCTTTGGGGCGGACGTCACCTTCACCCAGAACACTGACCCCTGGCACCCGGCCATCAAGGATGAAATCGAGGCGATCGCCGAGGAGTACCGCAGGCAGGGGCGATCCCCCTTCGTCGTGCAACTGACGGGCGTGAGCGCCAATGTCGGCGTCGCCGGCTGGATGTCGGGTGCCGCCGAACTGGCCGAAGATTTCAAGACGATCGGGCAGACGCCCGACATCGTCGTCGCGGTCTGCGGTTCCGGGCTGACGGCGGCCGGATTGGCGCTTGGCTTCAAGCATCTCGGTGTCCCGACAAGGGTCATGGGCGTCAGCGCCCAGCAGCCCGAGGCGCGGCTCCGCAAGTGGATCATCGAGACCGCCAACGTTGCCGCCGCCTGGATGGGCCTCGAGACACGCCTGTCGGGGCAGGATTTCGACATCTTCGACGGCGAGATCGGCCCAGGCTACGGCCTCCCCTCCGCCGCGAGCCTCGCAGCCGTCAAGACCGCTGGCCGGCTCGAAGGGTTGGTTCTCGATCCCGTCTATACAGGCAAAGGCATGGCTGCCCTGATCGGCGCAGCCGAGAAAGGCCTGCTCGGCAAGGCATCCTCCATCGTCTTCCTGCATTCCGGCGGCACGCCAGGGCTGTTCACGCACGCGCCCGCCTTCGAACGCCCCGCACCCTAATGAAACACGACATGTCGAGAGCAGGCGGCCCCGCCCGGCTGGAGGTCGAACTCGATCGACGGGGTCGCCATGTCGGCGCCCTTTTCGTTCCGCACTCGCACGACCGCTCCGCCTATGGTCGCATCACGCTTCCGGTGATCGTGGTCAAAGGAGGCGACGGGCCGACCTTGCTGTGCACCGCGGGATTGCATGGCGACGAATATGAAGGGCAGTTTGCACTGTCGCGGCTGGCGCGGACACTCGATCCGGATCGACTGAGCGGACGAGTGATCCTGCTGCCAGTCGCCAATCCCGCCGCATCGGCGGCCGCCACGCGCACATCTCCCATCGACGGCGTCAACCTGGCCCGGTGCTTTCCGGGCCGGCCGGACGGCCAGCCCACCGAACAGATCGCGGATGGCATCTTCCGGCTGCTGCTGCCGTTGGCCGACTGCGTGGTGGACCTGCACAGCGGCGGCGGAACGCTCGACTATCTGCCATGCGCCTTTGGACGCCTGCCCGCAGACCGCGGACTGGCAGAGCGCACGCTGGATCTAATACTGGCCTTCGCGGCGCCTCATGCGATGGTGATGCGCAGTCCCGAGGCCAGCGCGACGCTGGTCTCGGCTGCATTGGAGCAGGGCATTCCTGCGATGGCGACAGAACTCGGCGGCGGCGGGTGCGTAACGCCCCGGACAATCGAAATCGCACGGGTCGGCATCGAGAGCGTGCTCGCTCATCTCGGCATGATCGGTTCGGCCATGCCCCTCGGGAAGGCGCGTCTGTTGGCCATCGAGCCGCAGGGCTTCCTGCGCGCGCCCGGTCGCGGCGCCTTTGAGCCCAGCCATGCGCTTGGGGAGACGGTGCGGGTTGGCGAAACCGCCGGGTGGCTCTGGGACCTGGAACGCGCCGACAAAGCCCCCGAGCAATTGCTGATACCGGACGATGGAATGATCGTGTGCCGCCGCGTGCCACCGATCTGTTCCGCCGCCGACGTGCTGCTCCATCTTGGACGAGACACGACGCGCGCCGAACTGCTCGGCGTCGCCTAGCAAGGAGGGGGAGGCCAAGGCCTCCCCCTCCCCGCTTCATTTCAGAAGCGCCTGTACGCGAACGGTCAGGTCGTCCATCGCCCGCTGCGGCGTCTTCATGCCAAGCACCGCAGCCTCTGCTTCTTCCTTGAAGAAGTCGGCGGCGCGCGCCGCTTCATTGAAAGCGGGCAGCGGCACGCGCGAGACGGCAAGGACCCGCCGCTCGTCCTGCGCATAGGGCAGCGCTTCGATGATGCGCGGATCGTCGTAGGTCGAGTTGCGGACCGGGCCATTTCCGTTGAGGGCAGCCCCCAGCGCCGCCTGTGGAGAAGACATCCACTTGATGAATTTCCAGGCCAGGTCCTTATTCTGGGAGTTCTTCGGGATCGCCATGCTCCAGAACTCGACTTTGGCGGGCGCAACCTCGTATTTCCCCCGCAGGGCCGTCGCGACCGGGAAGAACGTCGTCTTGATCTTGCCCGCGGCCTGCGACTTCTTCGGGTCGTTGTAGAGCCCGTTGCGGCTCATCGAGCTCATGGCCATCGCCGCGCGGCCCGTTTGCATCCAGGTGTTGGCGTCTTCGGCCTTCATGCCGGTCAGATTGCGCGGCACAGCGCCGGCCTCGAAGAGCTGACGGATGACGGTCAGCGCCTTTACCATCGGCTCGGAATTGGCGACGACCTTCATGTCAGGGGTAATGAAGTCGGCGTCCCAGGCGCGGGCAAAGGCGATCACCTCGGGATAAGCGACGCCGGGCAGGATGAAGCCCACGGCAGGCGTGCCATCGGGCCGCTTCCTGGTGCATTTCTTGGCTATGTCTATGAATTCTTCGATCGTTTTGGGCGGGCCGGAGACTCCGCACTCGGCGAAGATCTCCTCGTTGTAGTGCAACCCGGTCGAAGCATGGCGGAACGGCACGGCAAACAGCTGCCCATTGAAGGTCACCGCACTCACGAGGCCGGGAAAGATGTCGCCGAAATTCTCGATCGGGTCGCTCTTCATGTAGGCGTCGAGCGGCTCGAACAAGGTGGCGACGCGCGGCGTCGCGTAGGTGTTGAGCAGGAACGCGACATCGATAGTCGATTGGTCGAGCGAAGCTTCGCGAAACACGCGATCGTGCAGCGGCCCGGTCTCGAACGTCGCCCAGTTGATGCCGGCGCCATTCGCCTTCGTGAAACCCGCGACGACGTCGCCGCCCGCTGTACCATTGGACACATTCTGCAGGACGCGATGAGCGAACACGTTCAGTTGCTTGCCCTGCGCGAACGCCCGATCAGCCGCATAAGGCATGGCGCAAGCGGCCGCGGCCCCGGCGACGAAATGCCGTCTCGTCAAGCGCATTGGCTTCCTCCCTTGCTTGTTCAAATTCCGCGACGCTCAGGGCCTCTTTTTTAGTTCGCGCCCGCGCGAAACCCGCTTTTCCTGTCCCTTATCCCTATGTAGAATAATTACACAAAATGGCGAAACACAAGGGAAAAATCACGATAATTGGCGATCTCTTTTATATTTACTACATGGCGTTCTCGAGCTTGCCCAAAGCGGCGTTTGACGCTTGCGATACGCCCGGACCCGTTGATCCAGCTCATTGTTCATCGCCAGGGTGAACCGCCCCGGCGTCGCCGGTGCCATTTGGTTCGAACCGAGTTTCTACGGGTCCGATCTCATGTGGTCGGGCGCCTCGGCTTCCGCCCGAAAGCGGGCGACCACCAGCTGCCTTCGATCGTGGACCCTATCGCCTGATATCGCGACATCGAGAGTGCATCAGTCGCAATGGCTCACGTCAATGGATTGCTGATGGGCGGTATGCGCCAATAGCAGACGTTGCAGGGGTGCCCCGAAAGCAGCGTAGTTGTTGCGCACGCTCGCGGTCTGCCCGTGCGAGCGGCGGCGATCATTGCGGGAAATCAGATCGTCGTTTTGGCGCATTCCATGCGGCTTGGTCTCACCAACGCAGGAAGCGAGGCAGGATGAGCGCGCCGAGCCCAGCAACGATCGCAGTCGCGATCGTGTACCAGGTCGCCAGGAAGGGCGCGGTATCATCCGGGCAGTGCAAGCTGTAGGCGACGGTGGCGAGTCCTGCCGAGGCGAGCCCTGCGCAAGCCCCGGTCAGGACAGCGTCGACCGGGGCACCGCGGCGCGCCAGTACCAGCAGTACGGCCAACGGAAGCAGTGCGTAAAGCGGTACTGCGATCAAGCAGGCTCGCCAGTAGCGACCGAAGATCAAGGCACTCCACTGGTCGGCCGGTGCCTGAACCAGTGTGAACACGGCCCAGCCCGCGGCGACC
This sequence comes from Allobosea sp. MMO-172, assembly GCF_037147855.1. Classification (NCBI taxonomy): domain Bacteria; kingdom Pseudomonadati; phylum Pseudomonadota; class Alphaproteobacteria; order Hyphomicrobiales; family Alloboseaceae; genus Allobosea; species Allobosea sp. MMO-172. The sequence goes on from NZ_JBBCUM010000007.1 coordinate 59,686, forward strand.
AGCAATGGCACCGCGACGAACGGCAGATGCCGCGCCGGTTTCAGACCCGGCCGCAGACTGTTCTGGAACAGCACGAGCGCGATGGTGGCGATGCTGGCCCCGAACGCGGCTTTGGCGATGATCGGAAGCGTCATCCAGGCCCTGGCGAAATCAGGCCGGGCACCGAGCACGAGCAGCGCGAGGCCGGCCGTGAGCGAGAGCGCGACGATGGCGCAACACCATGTGGCGCGGCGCAGCCAGCCGGTATCGACCGGCCGGGCGCTCGCACTCATAAGGGAGATCAAATCGTCGGTTTGCATGTCCGATCTTCGGTGACGCAAGGGCTTATCGGGAGTTCGCTGGAAGCTGGCGAAAGGTTACAGGACGCCGATGATGTATGCGCTCCGTCATGGTTTCGCCCTGCGTTTCGAGAGGAATTTCGCCATGGCCTGCAGGCCGCGATGGATCGCGACCTTGGCCGCGGTCTCCGTCATTCCCACGGCACCGGCCGCATCGGCGACGCTGGCACCCTGGAGCTTGACCTGATCGATCAGCCCCCGCGTGCGTTCGGGCAGCGTCTCCATCGCGCGCGCCAGATCGAGCCTGGCATCGGCGGCGGCGTCCTCCGGCGGACCGGCAAGACCGGAAGCTTCGTCCTCGAGCGGGAGGGCGTCGGCATGGCGGCCCGAGCGGCGCAGATGATCGACCAGCTTGTAGCGCGCGATCGCGTGCGCCCAGGCCGTCACGGGGCTGGCGGCATCATAGGTGTGGCGGGACAGGTGCAGCGCCAGCAAGGCCTCCTGCAGCACGTCCTCCGTCTCGCCCGCGTCGGTTCGGCCGGCGCGTGCCAGCATCTGACGCAGATAGCCGCGCAGCCTGACGCTGATCGTATCGAGAAAGAGGCGATAGGCTGCGGCATCGCCGGCAAGAGCCGCGAGGAAGATCGGTCGGAGCTGGGTTTCGAGCTCTTGCAGCGACATATCTTGCGCATTTCGCACGGGGATTCGCAGCCCGAATCCGTTGCATGCCGGGTGCGGGCTCACAAGCCCGCGATGCCAGGGTGAAGGGCGCGCCGCGCATCGCTACGCTCGCGCAGGGGCACAAGGCGTCATCGCGCGGCGGAGAGTTGGCAAATGGCGAAAGGGCTGGGAATCGCTACTGCGCTGGCCGGCTGCATGCTCGCGGTTTCGGCTGTCGCGCAGGCGCCCGCCCCTCCCAGGCCCAACGATGCCTGCCCTGCCGGTTCGGGCTGCAGCGTGGCAAGCGGCCATTATCGTATCGTGCTGCCGCCCAAAGTCGCCGCCGAGCGGACGGTCGGCGCGATCATGTATTTCCATGGCTATCAGGAAACGGCCGAGACGGTGGTCGCCGATCCCGGCCTCGTCGCGATCGCCCGACGTCTTGGGGTCGCTCTCATCGCACCGGACGGTGCCGCCCGGTCATGGTCCTTTCCCGGTTCGCCGGCGAAGCAGCGCGACGAGTTCGTTTTTGTCGGGCAGGTACTTGAGGACGTCTTCGCGCGCTTTCCCGTCGACCGCGGCCGCATTCTCGCGAGCGGCTTCTCACAAGGCGGCTCGATGGTCTGGTATCTCGCCTGCCGGATGCCGACGCGCTTCGCGGCTTTCGCGCCGATCGCGGGCGCTTTCTGGGAGCCTTTGCCCGAGAGCTGCGCACGCCCGCGTCCGCCTTTGATCCATGTCCATGGCACGAGCGATACGACCGTTCCGCTCGCCGGCCGCAGATTACGCTCCGGCGTCCGGCAGGGCGATGTCTTCACCAGCCTTGCGATCCTCGCGCCCGGCGGCTGTACCGCGGACTGGGCCGAAGCTGCCCGCGCCACCCCAGCGCCGGAAGGTCTGGCCTGCCGGATTGCGACGACCTGCGGCGGCAAGGCGCGGCTGGAGCTCTGCCTGCATGGCGGCGATCATATCGCCGACGCGAGCTGGGTCGAACGCGCCTGGCGACTGCTGATGCCGGCCGGGCCAGCAGCTTCCGCGACCAAGCTCACGTCTCCGTGATCGTGTAACCAAACCGGCATCCGGTGCGATCTCTCCCGCAGAGCCGCTCCCGCGGCCACGCGGAGAGAGACGATGCGTCATGAACGGATAGCAGTCGCGGAGCCGGCGGGAATAGCCGATCCGGAAGACGGTATGACCGGCGCCGATCTCGTGGCTGCCCAGCTCGCAGCCGCGGGCGCGACCCATGCCTTCGGCATTCCCGGCGGCGAAGTGTTGGCGCTGGTCGATGCGCTCGAACGCTCTGGCATCCGGTTCGAGCTCGCTCGGCACGAAAACGCGGCGGGCTTCATGGCGGAAGGGCTCTGGCACGCGACCGGCGCTCTGCCCGTCCTGGTCGCGACCCTAGGCCCGGGCGTCGCCAATGCCGTCAATGTCGTCGCCAATGCGCAGCAGGACCGCGTGCCTCTCATCTTCGTGACCGGCTGCGTCGATCAGGCCCTGGCCGAAAGCTACACGCATCAGGTGTTCGACCATCAGGCCATGCTGCGCCCGCTGGTGAAGGCGAGCTTCCGTGCGGCGCCGGGCACCGAGGATCTGGTCGTCGCCAAGGCCGTTGCGCTCGCCCGGCGCGGGCGGCCGGGGCCGGTCCATATCGACCTACCGATCTCCGTCGCGGAAGCCCGCGCCAGCCGGCGCGCAGCGCCCGCCATTCTGCCTGCACCCCCCTCCATTCCGGCTGATCTCCAACCCGCTCAGGCGCTTGTCGCAGCCGCACGGAGGCCGCTGGTCATCGCCGGACTGGACCTCATCGAGGGGGGAGCGGCAGCGCTTGATCGCTTCATCACCGTAACAGGCGCCCCGCTGCTCACGACCTACAAGGCCAAGGGGTTGGTGCCCGAGGATGATCCGCGCGTGATCGGGGCCGTCGGCCTCTCGCCCAAGGCCGATGCGCTCGTGCGCCCGCTGATCGAGGCCGCCGACCTGATTGTGCTCGCCGGCTATGACCCGATCGAGATGCGTCAAGGCTGGCGCCATCCCTGGCCGACCGGCAAAGCCGTCATCGACATCGTCGCCGAACCGATCCAGCACGGCATGCATCATTCCAGCCTGCTGCTGGAGGGCGATGTCGGCACGATCCTGACGCGGCTATCGGACGGACTGGCGGCAGCGCACGCCATCTGGCCGGGTCGCGAGCCCGACGCGATCCGCGAAGCCTTTCGCTCCGCCTTTGCCGCTCCCGCGAACTGGGGGCCGCATGCCGTCTTCGAAACGCTGCAACGCGTCGTCCCCGCAGGCACGGTTGCGGCCGCCGATTCAGGGGCACATCGAATCCTGTTCAGCCAGATGTGGAGCTGCGACGGGCCGCGCCGCCTGCTGCAGTCGAGCGGACTCTGCACCATGGGCTGCGCCCTGCCGCTGGCGACCGGCGCGGCACTCGGCTCGGGCCGGCCGGTTCTGTGCTTTGTCGGCGATGCCGGGCTCGAGATGGTGCTGGGCGAGCTGGCGACGCTGCGCGATCTCGGCCTGCCGGTGATCGTCGTCGCCCTGGTCGACAGAGCGCTCGGCCTGATCGCGCTGAAGCAGCGCCAGCTCGGCCTGCCTCGCGCCGGTGTCGATATCGGCGAGACCGATTTCGCCGCCGTCGCCCGCGCGCTGGGCGGGCATGGCGCGACGATCGACGACCGCGAGACGCTTGTCCGCGAAGCCGAGGCGGCCTTCCGGCGCGACGGCTTCACCATCCTTGCCTGCCGCATCGATGCGGCGAGCTACGAGGAAGCGTTCTGATGGCTGCGCTCCCCGCCACGGCGGCGAAGCGTCCCCGCGACGAGCGGCTCGATCTCTTTCGCGGCCTGACCATGCTGATCATCTTCGTCGCGCATCTGCCGGAGAACAGCTGGAATGCCTGGATCCCCGCGCGTTTCGGATTCTCGTCCGGCGCCGAGCTCTTCGTCTTCTGCTCCGGCATCGCCAGTGCGCTCGCCTTCGGCGGGGTCTTCGTCAGGCGCGGGCTCGCCATGGGCACGGCACGCATCGCCTACCGAATCTGGCAGGTCTACTGGGCGCAGATCGGCCTCGTCCTCGGCCTGATCGCGCTTGTGGCCGGGCTGGACCGCATCTTCGGGTTGGCGGAGATCGCGCGCCAGTTCGCGCCCTTGCTGTCCGATCCCGAACAGGCGCTGCTCGGTTTGGTCACGCTGACCTGGCAGCCGGACTATCTCGATATCCTGCCGATGTATCTCATCATCCTGGCGCTCGTGCCGGTGATGATGCTGGCGCGCCGCCTCCACGCCGCCTTGCCCTTCCTGATCGCGGCCGGACTCTATGCAGCGGTCTGGAGCACCGGCCTCAACCTCTCCGGCAATCCCTGGAACGGTGCCGGCTGGTTTCTCAATCCCTTCTCCTGGCAATTGATCTTCTTCATCGGCTTTTTCATCGGCATGGGGTGGCTGCCGCTCCCCCGCCTCGGCCTGCGCCGGCTGATGCTCGCTGCCGCAACCTTCCTCCTGTTGTCGGTGCCGCTGTCCTTCTGGGGCATCCTCGAGCATTGGCCGTTCGCGCAGGCGATGCGCGATCTCCTGATTCCGGCCAGCGAGAAGACTGATCTGCATATCCTGCGCGTGCTGCACTTCCTGGCGCTCGCCTATCTCGTTCTCAGCCTGATCGAGCCGTGGCGGGACCGCCTCGACCGCGGTGCGGGCCATCTCCTCATCCTGATCGGACGACAGTCGCTCGCCTGCTTCCTGGCGAGTGTCGTGCTGGCGCGTTTGCTCGGCACGATCGCCGACATGGCCGGGCGGGGCGAGTTTCTGGTCGCGCTGCTCAATCTCGCCGGCTTCGCGCTGATCCTCGCCACCGCGCTCGTGGTCGGATGGTTCAAGAGCGCGCCCTGGGCCGGTCCGGGACGCAAGCCTCAAGACGAGACCCGCCACGCGCCGATCGCGCAGACCTCGCTGACTACACGGGTCCGTGAGGCGAGTTGAACGCCGCTTGATCGCGCCGTTGCGAACTCCCTCACAAGCGCCCCTTCACGGCGCGGGAATGGAGCAGCCCATGTCTTACGCCGTCCATCACGATCTCTCCAGCGACCGGATCACCGTTGCGAGCGATGCCGCGCGCCTCGCCTGGAACGACACGCTCGAAGCGCTGATGGCCCACGCCGCCGCGACGCCTGAGCATCTCGCCCGGACGCTCGCTGCCGATTCCGATTTCGCGCTGGCCCATGCCGCCAAGGGGCTGATGCTGCTCTCGCTGGCGCGGGGCGAGCTGGTCGCCCCGGCGCGCGATTGCCTCGGCAAGGCGCGGGCGGCCACGCTGCTGCGTCCGGTCACCCGGCGCGAGGCAATGGTCATGGAGGCGCTAGCGTTCTGGCTCGACGATCAGCCGCGCCGTGCGGCCGAGCGGCTGGAGGCGATCCTGCTCGCCCATCCCTTCGACGTTCTGGCGCTCAAGCTCTCGCATGGCCTGCGCTTCATGCTCGGCGACCAGGCCGAGATGCTCGCGATGCTGAACCGCTTCGCGCCGGCCTTCGGCGAGCGGCATCCGCTCGCCGGCTTCGTCCATGGCTGCCATGCCTTCGCGCTGGAAGAGCGCGGCTTCTATGCCCAGGCCGAGCATGCCGGCCGCCGGGCCGTCGCCTTGAGTCCGCGCGACGCCTGGGGCCGCCATGCCGTCGCTCATGTGCTGGAAATGACCGGCCGTGCCAACGAAGGCATCGCCTGGCTCGGCGACGGACGCCATGTCGCCCATGCCAACAACCTGCGCTTCCATATCTTCTGGCACCTCGCCTTGTTCCGGCTGGAGCGCGGCGAGACCGGCGAGGCGTTGCGGCTCTATGATGAGGAGGTCCGCGTCGAACCGACCGACGACTATCGCGACATCGCCAATGGCGCCTCGCTGCTAACCCGGCTCGAGTACGCCGGCGTCGATGTCGGCGATCGCTGGGAAGAGCTCGCGGCCAAGGCCGAAGCGCGCATCCATGACGGGCGCCTCGTCTTCGCCGATCTGCACTATGCCCTGTCCCTGCTTGGCGCCGGCCAGACCGACGGGGCCGAGGCGATCGCCCGCAGCCTGATCGAAGACGCCGAGGCCCATCCGAGCGGCGAGCGGCGCGACGCCGCCCGCAGCGGCGCGTGCGCGGCCTTCGGACTGATCGCCTTCCACGAGGGCGACTATGACGAGGCCGCTCGTCTGCTCGGTTCCGCCCGCAATGGCTTGCTCGCGATCGGCGGCAGTCATGCCCAGCGTGACCTGTTCGAGCAGGCCTATGCCGAAAGCCTGATCCGCTCGGGCCAATACGATCGCGCCGCCGAGATCCTCGGCGAACGGCTGGCGCGCCGCGGCGGCGCAAACCTCTTCGCTGCCCGCCGGCTGGCACAACTGCGCCATCGCGGCGCCGGGCGGCTTGCCGCGCTCACCATCGCTTCGACCCCGCTCGCCATTGCTCACTGACCTTAGGAAGGGACGAACACACCATGACCACCGCGACCATGACCGGCGGCTTCGCGCTGCCCTCCACCCGCACCGTCATCAATCTTGCGCTCGGCGGCTTCGCCGGCCTCGGCTTCTGGGAATTGTTCTCGGCCGTGCCGACCGCCTGGTTCGCCGAATACCCGCTGGAGCCGCCGGAGCTGGTGAAGTCGCTCTTCTTCCATCAGCTCGGCCTGACGATCTCGACGCCGACCGCCAAGCTTTTGCATTTCGTCACCGGCTTCCTGTTCTATCCGCTCGGATACTGGGTGGTGACCCGCTGGGTGAAAAGCTTCGGCATGCCGGCCGATGGCTGGATCTGGGGCGTGATCACCTATTTCATCGCGCTCGCCTTCTTCGCGCCGCTGGCCGGGCAGCATTTTCTGCTGAACGATGTGCCGCGCCTCTCCTTCATGAGCCTCGTCGGCCACGCGATCTACGGTTACCTCGCGGCCTATGTCTTCGAGGCGCTGGAAGCGCGGCGAGCCTGAGGGAGGGGCGTCATGCTCGACAGACGCAAGTTCATCGCCTTTTCGGCGGCAGCACTGGCTGGCGCCGGCAAGGCCCAGGTCGATGCTCCCCGCCCCGTCAATACGCTCGGCTCGACGGACGGTGTCGCGATCCGCGGCTATGATCCCGTCGCCTATTTCCGCGACGGCGGGCCGCGGCTCGGCAAACCCGAATTTTCGGTTCGGCATGGCGGCGCCGTCTGGCGCTTTGCCAGCGCCGAGCACAAGGCGCTGTTCGAGGCCGCCCCGGAGCGCTATTTGCCGGCCTATGGCGGCTTCTGCGCCTATGGCACGTCGCGCGGCTATCTCGTGAAGATCGAGCCGGAAGCCTGGTCGATCGTCGATGGCCGGCTCTATCTCAACTACGATATCGGCTTGCGGAAGACCTGGCTCGGGCGGACGAAGACCTATATCGCCCGCGCCGAGGGCAACTGGCCGCGTCTGACGACGAAGGATGTCCGTTAGGCCGAACGAGTCTGAGCGCCGATGGCAGGTATCGTTCGCCTGCCAGAAACGGACATTTGAATCAGGTGAGGCGCGGTTGAAAGGTTATGCAAGGGGCGATGGGGACGCCCGCCCGGGGGCGAGCGTCCTGACAAGCGAAAACGAGTCTACATCGCAGGCAGAACCGCGATGTCCCTCGCAGCAGCGCCGAGGCCCGAGACCTTGCCCACCGCAGTCGCCTTACCGGTCGCAAGGTCGACCTTGTGCAGCGCGCCGTCAGCAAGCAGCCAACCGGTATTGGAGCCGTCGGCAGCCGTCTCGATGTCGAAGGCGACCGCTTTAGGCATGACGCCGAGCTTGCCGACCGCGCCGAGAACGCCGTCATTGGGCGGCGCCTGCTTGATCAGGCCGCCGATCTTGCCGTCGATGTCGTAGAGCGCCGTTTCCTTCGTACCCTTGACGGAGTTGGTGTAAGCGCCGGCCACGATCATGGGGGCTTCACCCTTGTGCATATCGGTCTCGGCGAATTTCAGCTTGCCGTCGATGGTGGTCTTGCCGTCGTCGACATTGACGCGAAGGTTGGTGCCGTCCGAACCGATCACGCGGAGCCGGTCGGCGGCCGGGTTGAAATCGACCGTGGCCATGGCGCCGGCGGACAGCACGGTGTCCATCTTGGACTTCATCGTCGCCTTGCCGGTCTTGTCGATCGTGTAGATCGTGCCGTCTACCGCGAGCGCGTAGAGCATGCCGTCGGCCGGCCTGACGTCGATGCCCGCGATCTTGCCGGCGATGCCGGAGACCTTCATCTGCTTGCCGGCCTTGAGGGTCGCCGTATCGACCATGGTCAGCGTGTCGTCGCCGGTGAGAGCCGCGAGCATGGCGGCCTGCGCGGCGATCCCGCCGCCGAGAAACGTGGAAACGACGAGGGCTAAACGGATCGTCTTGGTCATCTTGTCCTCCGGTTCTGTCGGGCGCCGCGGGGTTGGTGCCTGCTGGCGACGCTGATGCCGGATAGAGCCGGGGCAAGGCCTTGGATGCGTTCGAAAAAATAAACCTGTCAGGGTGCATCCATCGCGGCGCAGGCAGCGTATCCTCCCGTCGTGCCGCCCAACCGGGGTCGCCGAGCTTAGGGATTCCGCATGGCCGTCGATGCCGCGCAATCGCAGGGAGCAGGCATCGAGCAGGCGCTGGCAGCCTGCGCCGGCGGCGATAAAAACGCGCTCCGGCGCATCTACGACCAGGAATGCCCGCGTATGATCGGTGTGGCGCAGCGCATGCTGAAGCGTCGCGCCCTGGCGGAGGAAGCAGTGCAGGACAGTTTCATCCTGATCTGGCGGCATGCGGGGCGCTTCGACCCGCAACGCGGTTCGGGCCTGACCTGGATCTACACCATCCTGCGCAACCGCTCGCTATCGATCCTGCGTGACGAGCGGCGGATGGAGACCGATGAAAGCCCGATTGGCCAGGAGGCTGCGAGCGAGGAGGATGATCCGGAAACCGTGATGGCGAAGCTCTCCGATGCCAAGGCATTGCGCGGCTGCCTAGAGACCCTGCCGGCTCCGCGGCGCGGGATGGTGCTGCTCGCCTTCGTGCAGGGGCTGAGCCATGGCGAGATCGCCGGCAGGCTCGGCATGCCGCTCGGGACGGTGAAATCGTGGATCCGCCGTTCGCTGATCGCACTCAAGGAGTGCCTCGGATGACGTTGGAACCAGATCGCGAGATCGTCGCGGGCGAGTATGTGCTGGGCCTGCTCGACGGCGCCGAGAAGGCGGCGTTCGAGAGGCGGATGGCGGGTGACACGAAGCTGGACGCCGCGGTCGCCCGCTGGCAGGCGCGGCTGGCGCCGATCGATGCCACCGCCGGGGCGATCGAACCGTCGACAGAGCTGTGGCAGCGTATTGAAAACGGCCTCGACCAAGCTCCCGTTCGCAGCCAAGCCATGGCCTCGCAGTCCATGCTCGGCGTACGACTCTTGCAATGGTGGGACAGCCTTTGGCTCTGGCGCGGCGCCGCCTTTGCCGGTGTTGCCGCCGCGCTCTTGCTCGCCTTCGGGCTCGTCGCTGCGCTCGATCGTGCGCGTCGCCAGCCCGTGATGGTCGCCGTCCTGCTGACCGAAACCAATGTCGCCGCGGCTGTGGTGAACACGTTCGCCGACGGGCGCGTCGAGTTGCTGCCACTTCAGGACATCGCTGTACCGCAGGGCCGTGCCCTGGAAATCTGGACATTGTGGGACCGTGCTGCGGGGCCGCGCTCGGTCGGCCTCATCGACCGGGCTCGCGCCGTGCCCCTGCGACTGGACAACCTGCCGCTGGGGGCCGACCAGCTCTTCGAGATCACGGTAGAGCCTGCCGCCGGTTCTCCAACCGGACGCCCGACAGGCCCGATCATCGCGAAGGGGCTGACCGCAAGGCGCCTCTAGGAGATTCGCGCAAACGGATGCGGTGGGACACGCCGCGCCCGTCAGCGGCCTTGCAGGGCGATCAGGTTGACGTCGATCATCCGGGCGCGGAAGCCGACCTCGCAACAGCAGAGATAGAACTCCCGGAGCCGGCGAAACGGCTCGGGTCGTGTCCTCCAGCTCAAACGACACCGGCCGGCCGGTCTTCTGCTGGATAATCGATGTCCTCAACCTCACGGTTCCGCCTAGGACAACATCGCCTACTCGTAACGGCACCAAATCACAGCCGCGCAGTTTGCTGTCGATCGCGAGATTGAACATCGCTAGATCCCGCACGTGTCGGTCGTGCTGCAGCCGTGTCCTGATGGCCCATATGTGGCGCGGTTTCAGAGGCGGCTTGAGGCTAATGATGCGCCCATTGTCCCAGGCGGGGCGCTGATGGGGCACTTGAAATTCGACAAGCCTGACGCGCCCTCTATGTGAAGGCCGCATCCAAAACCATGATAACTCATTCGTTTCATCACTGCGCGCCACGAGAGGACATTGAGCGCCGGCCGGAATCCAGACATTGCGGCCGACGCTCGGTGGCTCACTCCCAGCTCAGCGCGCCGCCGTTCTGATACTCGATGACGCGGGTCTCGAAGAAGTTCTTCTCCTTCTTGAGGTCCATCGCCTCGGACATCCAGGGAAACGGGTTCTCGGTCTCGGCGAAGACGGGCGGAAGCCCGAGCTGCGCGCAGCGGCGGTTGGCGATGAAATGCATGTACTGCTCGCAGAGCGCTGCGTTCAGGCCCAGGAAACCCCTCGGCATGGTGTCGCGACCGTAGGCCGCTTCCAGCTCGGCGGCTTCACGGAGCATGCCGCGCACCTCGTCCTGGAAGGCCTTGGTCCAGAGATGCGGGTTCTCGATCTTGATCTGGTTGATCACGTCGATGCCGAAGTTCAGATGGATCGACTCGTCGCGCAGGATGTACTGGTACTGCTCGGCGATCCCCACCATCTTGTTGCGCCGGCCGAGCGAGAGGATCTGCGCGAAGCCGGTGTAGAACCACATGCCCTCGAAGATCACATAGAAGGTGATCAGGTCGCGCAGCAGGGCCTGGTCGTTCTCGGGCGTGCCCGTGCTGAACGCGGGGTCCTCAATGCTCTGCGTATGCTTCAGCGCCCAGGCCGCCTTGTCGGTGATCGAGGGCACCTCACGGTACATGTTGAACAGTTCACCCTCGTCGAGGCCGAGGCTCTCGACGATGTACTGGAAGGTGTGGGTGTGGATCGCCTCCTCGAAGGCCTGGCGCAGCAGGTACTGCCGGCATTCGGGATTGGTCAGATGACGGTAGATCGCCAGCACGATGTTGTTGGCGACGAGGCTCTCGGACGCCGCGAAGAAGCCGAGATTGCGCTTGAGCATGCGCCGCTCGTCCTCGGAAAGCCCATCCTTCAACTTCCACAGCGCGATGTCGGCCTGCATCGAGACCTCGGTCGGCATCCAGTGGTTGTTGCAGCCGGAGAGATACTTCTCCCAGGCCCATTTGTACTTGAGCGGCAGGAGCTGGTTCACGTCGGCGCGCGCATTGATCATGCGCTTCTCGTCGACGGTGACGCGGCCGCCATTGCGGTCGATTTCGCCGAGGCCGGTGGCGTCAGGCGTGGAGGATGGGTTGGTCAGGATGGCTGGGTTGGCCGGGGTCGCCGGCTTGGTGTCGGACCAGTCGAGCATGGGATTTCCGTTCGATCAATGTGAGGGCTGGCCGCTGCCTCCCCGTCATGCTCGCCCCTGCGGCGAGCATCCACGTCTTGAACACCGCTCTCGACGAACGAAGACGTGGATGGTCGGGACAAGCCCGACCATGACGTTGGAAGTCACGAGGCTGGGAAGGCGATTACTGGCAGGCTTCGCAGGTCGGATCGTCGATCGAACAGGCGTTGGGCACGGCCATGCCGTTCTCCAGGGGGATGTCGACGATGATCGGCGCGGCTGCCTTTGCTGCGACGGGCACGGTCGCCGACACGGCGTTGAGCTTGCCGTCCGTGCCCTTCAGCGTCGATTTCTCGACATGGGTCGCCGACAGGGCGCGCAGGTAATAGGTTGTCTTCAGACCCAACCGCCAGGCCAGCCGATAAGCCTCGTCGAGCTTCCGGCCCGAAGGTTGCGCCATGTAGAGGTTCAGCGACTGGCCCTGGTCGATCCATTTCTGCCGGCGGGCTGCCGCCTTGATCAACCATTCCGTCGGGATCTCGAAGGAGGTCGCATAGAGCGCCTTGAGATCGGCCGGGACGCGATCGATCTGGCTGACCTTGCCGTCATAGTATTTCAGGTCCGAGACCATCACTTCGTCCCAGAGCCCCCTCGCCTTCAGGTCATGGACGAGCCCGGCATTCACGACGGTGAAATCGCCCGACATGTTCGCCTTGACGTAGAGCTGGCTGTAGCTCGGCTCGATCGACTGCGAGACACCGACGATGTTGGAGATCGTCGCGGTCGGCGCGATCGCCATCGTATTGGAGTTACGCATGCCGGTGGTCTTCACCCGTTCGCGCAGGCCCGCCCAGTCGAGCGTCGCGGAGCGGTCGAGTTCGACACCGCCCTCGCGGGCTTCCGAGAGGATATCGAGCGAGTCGATCGGCAGGATGCCCTTCGACCAGAGCGAGCCCTCGAAGCTCGGATAGCGACCGCGCTCGGCGGCGAGATCGACGGAAGCCGAGATCGCATGGAAGCTGATCGCCTCCATCGACGTATCGGCGAAGGCAACCGCCTCCTCAGACGCTGCGGCCAGGCGCAGGGTCTGGAGCGCATCCTGGAAACCCATCAGGCCCAAGCCCACCGGGCGATGGCGCATGTTCGAGCGGCGCGCTTCGGGGATCGTGTAGAAATTGATGTCGACGACGTTGTCGAGCATGCGCATCGCGGTCTTCACGGTGCGGGCGAGCCGAGCCTGATCGAGGCCCTCGGCGGTCACATGCGCCGCGAGGTTGACCGAGCCGAGATTGCAGACCGCGACCTCGTCGGCCGAGGTGTTGAGCGTGATCTCGGTGCAGAGATTGGACGAATGCACCACGCCGGCATGCTGCTGCGGCGAGCGCAGATTGCAGGCATCCTTGAAGGTGATCCAGGGATGGCCGGTCTCGAACAGCATGGTCAGCATGCGCCGCCAGAGATCGACCGCCTTGATCCGCTTGAAGACCTTGATGCCGCCGGACGCCGCCTTCGCCTCATAGGCCTCGTAGGCCATCTTGAACGGCTTGCCATAGAGGTCGTGCAGGTCGGGCACCTCGTCCGGCGAGAACAAGGTCCAGTCGCCGCCGGCCTCGACGCGCTGCATGAACAGGTCCGGAATCCAGTTCGCCGTATTCATGTCATGGGTGCGCCGGCGGTCGTCGCCGGTGTTCTTGCGAAGATCGAGGAATTCCTCGATGTCGACATGCCAGGTTTCGAGATAGGCGCAGACCGCGCCCTTGCGCTTGCCGCCCTGGTTGACGGCGATGGCGGTGTCGTTGGCGACCTTGAGGAAGGGCACCACGCCCTGGCTTTCGCCGTTCGTCCCCTTGATATGGGCGCCGAGACCGCGCACCGGCGTCCAGTCATTGCCCAGCCCGCCCGAGTACTTGGCGAGGAGCGCGTTGTCCTTCACCGCCTTGAAGATGCCGTCGAGATCGTCGGCGACCGTCGTCAGGAAGCAGGAGGAGAGCTGCGGACGCAGCGTGCCCGAATTGAACAGGGTCGGCGTCGAGGCCATGAAATCGAAGGACGAGAGCAGGTTATAGAATTCGATCGCCCTGCCCTCGCGGTCGATCTCGCGGATGGCGAGGCCCATGGCGACACGCATGAAGAAGGCCTGCGGCAGCTCGAAGCGATTGCCACGGACATGCAGGAAATAGCGGTCGTAGAGCGTCTGGAAGCCGAGATAATCGAACTGGAGGTCGCGCTCCGGCTTCAGCGCCGCCGCGATGCGGGCGATGTCGAAGCGCCCGAGTTCGGGATCGATCAGCTCGTTCTCGATGCCGGTCTTGAGATAGGCGGTGAAGTAGTCGCCGTAGCCGGCCGCCATCTCCTCCTGCGTCGCCTGCTCGGCATGGCCATGGACGAAACTCAGGGCCTCGCGGCGGAGCTTGTCGAGCAGGAGGCGGGCCGAGACCTTCGAATAGTTCGGCTCGCTCTCGATCAGCGTGCGCGCGGCCAGGATCGGTGCCAGTGCCAGTTCGTCGAGCGAAATGCCGTCATAGAGATTGCGGCGGGTTTCGGTCAGGATCGGCTCGGCCGCGACGCCGTCGAGCCCGGCACAGGCCTCGCGCACGACCTTGTCGAGGCGGGCGGCATCGAGCGGAACCAGCGTGCCATCGGTGAGCTTCATCTGAAGCGACGGCGCCGCAGCGGCAGCCGGCTTCGCCTCGGCTTGCGCCCTCGCTCGTTCCTGCGCGCGTTCGGCGCGATAGAGCACATAGGCGCGGGCGACCTTGTGATGCTCGCCGCGCATCAAAGCGAGCTCGACCCGATCCTGCACGTCTTCGATGTGGAAGGTGCGGCCGGTCGCGGCGCGGCGGGTCAGGCCGGACACGACCTGCTCGGTGAGGTCGGCAACGACATCGTGGATACGGCGGGACGCGGCGGCGCTGGCGCCCTCCACCGCGAGGAAGGCCTTGGTCAGCGCGACCGCGATCTTCGAGGGGGCGAAGGGCGTCACCGCGCCATTGCGGCGGATCAGCTGGTAGCCGGGCTCCGCCGCAGCAGCGCGCGGCGGAGAAACAGGTTCGGCACCCAGCGGCGCCGGCAAAGGCCGTTCGGCTTCGAGAGAAAGAGACATCGGCATCAACCCCAAGATGTTGGGGGCAAAGGCCAGAGCGGTTGCGTTGAAAAGGCGCACGGTGGCGGCCTGTCAGCGCACCACCGGGACACCCCGCCCGTGGACGAATACTAGGGTCGCGGCAGGTCTCCTGGCTCGCGGGTCATCGCCGTCGCCCCGTCTTCCCAGAGCCAATCGGCTCCAGTGACAACGTTGGGGCGGTGGCTCACCGCTTACAGTTGCGGGGGCAGCGTCGGCGTTACACCGACTTCCCTCTTAGCCTTCGACTCGATGAGCTGAAGGACCGTGACCACAACATCTTGTGTGAGCTGAGCAGCGAGAGTCAATAACTTGTCCACGATCGTCCACTCCGCTCTTCGGACCTGCTACTTGTCGGAGCCTGTGGTTGGCAGCGAGCGCGCAGCACCGATTGCTGGCGTTGGTACATGGCGCGGAACCGGGCATCGCCTGTGTCGTCACGTGATGGGGAAGCCACGACACCGCGGCATCACTTATTCTCCGCCATTTCGCGGAGGTGACCGACGAAGAGGGCCGACAGCGGGGACAAGGTTCGGCCGCCCTTCTTCACGAGACTGATCTGCCTCTCGAACCCTGCTGCCTCGATCATGCGCGACCGGATCATCGGATAGGCATCGATTTCCTTGGCCGATGAAGGCAGGATCGCGATGCCCAGGCCGGCCTGCACCATCCCTACGGCCGTCATCATATAGGTCACTTCGACCGCTGGGCGCGGGATCAGCCCCGCGGCATGAAAACCGGCCTCGACCACGGCGCGGACGCTGGTATCGGGATCCATCATGATCAGCGGGTATCGCATCAGCAGGTCAGGGGTGACGAGCTGCGCCTCAGCGAGGGCGTGAGCCTGCGGAAAGACGACATGCATGCGATCTTCGATCGTCAGCAGCACATCGACATCGATTGCATTCGTCGGCCCACCCGTGACCCCGATATCAACCTCTTCCGCTTCGACCAGGGTCAGGACGCGCCGGGCGATCACGTCGCGGATGCGGAAATTGGCGCCCGGGTGCGCGATACGGAACGAAGCGATGGCTTTCGGCAGCAGGGCGGCGGCGGCGGTGGGCAGCGCGGCGATCTTGATCAGGCCCTGATAGCCGGCTCCGTGGCTGCGAACCTCGGCAATGACACCATCCAGATCCTGGACGAGCCGGCCAAGGACCGGGAGAAGATCGCGCCCCATCTGCGTCAGCGCGACCGAGCGCGAGTTCCGGTCGAACAGCCTGACGCGAAGGGCCTCTTCGAGCTTCCTGATCTGCACGGTCAAGGTGGGTTGCGCCACATGCAGCAGCGCCGCGGCACGGGTGAAGCTACCCAACCGCGCGACGGCCACGAAAGCCCTGATCTGGCGGAGATTGAGATCCATAGTAAAATGCTATTGCAGAGATTGAACCATTTCAATTGATTGATGGTCGCGCTGGCTCCAGCCTTGCCGGATGCGAACCATCAGGATCGGTGCCGGGGCAGGTTTCGCGGGGGATCGGATTGAGCCCGCCGTCGAATTGGCCTGCCACGGGCATCTCGATTATCTCGTCTTCGAATGCCTGGCGGAGCGGACGATAGCGCTTGCCCAGCAGGCGCGTCTCGCGGATTCGGACAAGGGCTACGATGTCCTGCTTGAGCAGCGGATGTCTGCTGTTCTCCCTGCCTGCCGCAAGAACGGCACACGGATCATCACCAATATGGGCGCGGCCAACCCACTGGCGGCTGCGGAACGGGTTCGCGATGTCGCGCGCCGGCTAGGCCTCGCTGGCCTGAAGGTCGCGGCCGTGACCGGCGACGATGTACTCGCAGCCATAAGCGGCAGCGCGCTCTCGCTTCTGGAAGGCGGCACGCTGGCCGACCTGGACAATCGCATCGTCTCCGCCAATGCCTATATCGGTGCGGGTCCGATCGTCGAGGCGCTGGCGGCGGGTGCCGATGTCGTCGTCACCGGGCGTGCGGCCGATCCGGCGCTGTTCCTGGGACCGCTGATCCATTCCTTCGGCTGGGCTAAGGACGATTGGGAAAAGCTCGGCAAGGGCGTGCTGGCCGGGCATCTGCTCGAATGCGCCGGACAGATCACCGGCGGCTATTTCGCCGATCCGGGCGTGAAGGATGTCGCGGGACTGGCGCGCCTCGGCTTTCCGATCGGCGAGGTCTCCGAGAACGGCGATCTCATCGTGACCAAGCTCGAAGGGACCGGCGGCGCCGTCACGACCGCCACGGTCAAGGAGCAACTCCTCTACGAGATCGAGGACCCGGTGCGTTACCTGCAGCCCGATGTCGTGGCGGATTTCTCGCAGGTCCGTGTGCGGGCGGTCGGGCCTGACCGGGTTGCGGTCGATGGCGGGAACGGTGCGGCGCGGACCGGCCTGCTCAAGGTCTCGGTCGGCTATGTCGACGGCTGTGTCGGCGAGGGCCAGATTTCCTATGCCGGGACGGGAGCCGTCGAGCGCGGCCGCCTGGCGCTCGAGATCGTGCGCGAACGGCTGGCGCTCACCGGCGTGCCGATGACGGAGGTTCGTTTCGACCTGATCGGCGTCGATGCGCTGCACGGCGCCGCGCTGTCGCAGGGCGGTGCTCCCTACGAAGTCCGCCTGCGCGTGGCGGCGCGCACCGGAGCGGCGGCCGATGCGGTGGCGATCGGCAACGAGGTCGAGGCGCTTTACACCAACGGCCCGGCAGGCGGCGGAGGCGTGTCGAAATCGGTCCGACAGGTCGTCGCGATCGCCTCGGCCCTGGTGCCTGAAAGCCTCGTCCAGACACAGCTCAGCATTTTCGAGGCCTGACGCGATGAAGCTCCGCCAGATCGCGCATTCCCGAACCGGCGACAAAGGCAATGTCTCGACCATATCGGTCATCGCCTTCGACGAAGCCGACTATCCCCTCATCGCCGAACAGATTACGGCCGCGCGCGTGGCCGCGCATTTCGCGGGCATCGTGACGGGCCCGGTCACCCGTTACGAGCTTCCGCAGCTCGGCGCCCTGAATTTCGTCATGAAAGGCGCGCTCGGCGGCGGCGTCACGCGCTCGCTGGCGCTCGACGCCCACGGCAAGAGCCTGAGCTCGGCGCTGCTCGATCTCGATCTCACCGCCCCGGAACATCCGGAAGGCGGAAAAGCCCGACAGGGCAAATCATAAAGCTGAGAGGGATAACGCCCATGACGACAAGACGTGGCTTTCTCGCCGGCATGGCCTCGAGCGTGTGCCTGCCTTCGATCGTGCGGGCGCAAGGCACATCCACGCTCAAATTCGCACCGCAATCCGACGTGGCGATCCTCGATCCGATCATGAGCGTGTCCTATGTCACGCGTAACCATGCGCTGATGATCTTCGACACCCTCTATGGGGCCGATGAGCACAACCGCACCCAGCCGCAGATGGTGGAAGGCCATCGCGTCGAGCAGGACGGGCGCCAGTGGACGCTGACCCTGCGGGAGGGGCTGCGTTTCCACGACGGGTCCCCAGTGCTGGCCCGCGACGTGGTCGCGAGCGTGAAGCGCTGGTGGAAGCGCGACAATGTCGGTCAGGTTCTGGCTGCGGTCACGGACGAATTGTCGGCCGCCTCGGATCGCGAGGTCCGCTTCCGGCTCAAGTCGCCGTTCCCGATGCTGCCCGACGCGCTCGGGAAGTTCGGCACCAACAATGCGGTGATCATGCCCGAGCGGCTCGCGCTCACCGAGGCGACCGTGCAGGTCACGGAGATGGTCGGCAGCGGCCCCTATCGCTTCGTGGCCGACGAGCGCGTGCCGGGAAGCCGCCTCGTCTACGCGAAATTCGATGGCTACGTGCCGCGCCAGAGCGGGACGACGAGCGCACTCGCCGGGCCGAAGATCGCCCATTTCGACCGTGTCGAATGGGTGGTCATGCCGGACGTCGCCACGGCGGCCTCCGCCCTTCAGACCGGGGAAATCGACTGGTGGGAACAGCCGGCCTCCGATTACTGGGACCTGCTCGCCGTCAATAAGAACGTGAAGCTCGACCTGATCGACTCTTTCGGGTCGGCGGGCGTCGTCCGCTTCAACTTCCTGCAGGGGCCGACGAGCAACGTTCTCGTGCGCCGGGCGGCGCTGGCGGCGATCAGCCAGAGAGACGTCATGACCGCGGTGATCGGCGAGGATGCCCAACGCTGGAAGGACAAGGTCGGCTATTTCCTGCCAGGCACTCCGATGGCGAGCGAGACGGGGCTCGATGCGTTGAAAGAGCCGCCTGACAGGGAGGCGGCGAAGCGTCTTCTCAAGGAGTCCGGCTACAAGGGCGAACCGCTGGTTTATCTCGTGCCCGGCGACGTCGCGACGATCAAGGCCCAGGGCGAGGTCGTTACCGACGCGTTGAAGCAGGCCGGCTTCAACGTCGACATGCAGGTGATGGACTGGGGAACGGTGCTGACCCGCGCCAACAACCGGCAGGGGCCCGACAAGGGCGGCTGGCATCTGGTGGGCACCTTCACGGCCGGTGTCGGCTTGCTCAACCCGTCGAGCAACAACTTCCTGCGCGGCAGCGGCACATCCGCCATCTTCGGCTGGTCCGAGATTCCGCGGCTCGAGGAGTTGCGGATGGACTGGTTCCGGGCGCCGGACGAAAAGGCGCAAGCCGCGATCTGTGCCGAGATCCAGCGTGTCGCCTTCGAGACCGTGCCCTATGCGCCGACGGGCCTCTACTTCCAGCAGACGGCTTATCGCAGCAATCTGACCGGCGTGCAGAAGGGCCTGCCGCTGTTCTATGGAGTGCGCCGGGCATGAGCAGCACCATCGCACAGCCGCGCCGCCATATCCCGCGCGGCGAGGATTTCCTGCTGCTGTCGCCAAGCTGGCAGGCCTATGCCTATGCCAATGTCGACGCCATGTTCGCGACGCGCCGCATCGCCCGCGGCGCCGATGCCTTCCCGCTCTCGCGCGGGGCGGAGATCGCGCCGGAGCACGAGCTGGCCGGCGAGCGCCGCGGGCTCGACGACTATATCCAGCGGACCAACGTTGCTGGTCTGCTCGTGCTGCAGGGCGGTGCGATCCGGCTCGAACGCTATGCGCTCGGGCTGGAAGAGAGCCGCCGCTGGTCGTCGATGTCGATGATCAAGTCGCTGACCTCGACGCTTGTCGGTGCCGCTTTGCAGGATGGTTCCATCGAAAGCCTCGACGATGCCGTTTCGCGGTATCTCCCGGCCCTGCACGGCAGCGCCTATGACGCGGTCAGCGTTCGCGACCTGATCACCATGTCGTCCGGCGTCGAATGGAACGAAGACTACACCGATCGCCATTCGCATGTGAACCGCTACAGCAAATCGCTCGGCGACAAGGTTCCCGGCGGCGTGTTGGCGCTGATGCGCAGCGTGCGTGGCCTGTATCCGCCGGGCAGCCAGTTCAACTACAATACGGGCGACACCTATGTGCTGGGGGCGCTGCTCTCGGCCGCGACGGGCCGCACGCTGGCCGACTACATGTCAGGCAAGATCTGGTCGCGCTTCGGCATGGAGTTCGACGCCTTTTACACGCTCGAATCCGAAAATGGTCAGGAGATCGGCGGCAGCCGCGCAGGGATGGCGCTGCGGGATTTCGGCCGGTTCGGCCTTTTCCTGCTCAAGGGAGGCGTGGCCGGCGGCGAGCGGGTCCTGCCCGAAGGATGGCTCGATGCGGCTGGCTCGCGTGTTTTCGCGCTCGATCCGCAGACCAACAATTACGGTGCCGACGGCTATGGCTACAGCTGGTGGATCGACCCTGACGGCGCCATGGTCGCGGTCGGATTCGCGGGGCAGACGCTATATGTCAACCGGCAGGCCGACGTTGTCATCGTTACCCTGTCATGCCATCCGCAACCACCTTTCGCAGCAAGCTACGACGTGGATTTCAAGGCCGAGCGTTTCGCCTTCAAGGATGCGGTGCTGCGCCAACTGGGGGTCTAACTCGTCCCAACAATAGCCTGAACGTTTGCGATGCTCCGAATGGTCGGTTCAGAACGAGGGGCGCCATTTGCAAACGTTGGGCGGCCTTCGAGAAACAGATATAGGCGCGCCTGGAAGACCACCCGCCCTCTCTCGATACGAGCAAGCTTCAGTTCCGTAATGACTCCAGCCGACAATGGACGTTTTCGATAACAACCTCCCGTTGCCGATCGGTCCGTGTCGTCGCCATTGCTCAAGGAGCGACGTATTGCGATCTGCATGTCGACTGAGCGGGTGAAACTCGCTCGCTGCCCCGTGCGGAGTGCGCCACGCGGCTGTAACAGCTATTGTCTCTGTCCCTCTGCGGCGAGGCATGTGCGCGCTTGCAGCGCCATGACACGCTCTTCGTTGGCCTTGATCACGATGACGTCGAAGGCCCCGAGAAAGCGCAGGCGTTCGACGATCGCATCGCGTAGAGGAGCCGCGTGCTCGCCGATGCCGCCGGTGAAGGCGAGCGCGTCGATCCCACCGATGGCGGCAGCCATGGATGCCGCGAACTGCGCGACCTTGAGCGCGAAATAATCGAGCGCGAAGCGGGCGCGCGGGTCGTCGCTCTTCAGCAGCGTCTCGACATCGTTGGAGAGGCCCGACAATCCCAGCAGGCCCGAGCGTTCATAGAGCGCCTCCGAGACCTCCTGCGCATTCATACCCAGGCTCTGGAACATGTAGAGCACCGCCCCGGCATCGAGCGCGCCACAGCGCGTGCCCATCGGCAGGCCGTCGAGCGCCGTCATGCCCATGGTCGTGTCGATGCTTCGCCCGCCTTGGATGGCGCACAAGCTTGCACCGTTGCCGAGGTGAGCCGCGACGACGCGGCCGGCATGGAGCCTCGGATGCTGCTCGGCCAGCACCATCTCCAGCCACTGATAGGACAGGCCGTGAAAGCCGTAGCGACGGATGCCTTTGTCGCGCAGCGCCTGCTCGAGCGCGAAATTATGGGTGAGCGCGTCGTGGCGCGCGTGGAAGGCGGTGTCGAAACAGGCGATGTTCGGCACGTCACCCATCAGGCGGCGCGCGGCGGTCACCGCAGCCAGATTGTGGGGCTGGTGCAGCGGCGCCAGCGGCGAAAGCGCCTCCAGCGCCGCGAAGACCTCGGGCGTGACCACGACCGGATCGACAAAACGTTCGCCGCCATGAACGATGCGATGGACGATCGCCTTCATCCGCCAGGCATCGTCATGGCGGTCGACGAAGGCGAGAACGGCGGCAAGGGCGGTGTCATGGTCGCAGGCCGGCGGCAGCGCGATGCGCTCCCGGGTGCCGTCCGCGAGGCTCGCGTCCATGGCGGGTTCCGGTTCGCCAAGGCGCACGGCCTTGCCGCGCGCCAGCACGTCGAGATCGCCGACGCGAAAGACCTGGAACTTGAGGCTGGACGAGCCGGCGTTGAGGACGAGGACGGTCTCGATCACTTGATCCGCCCCGTGCGGCGCGCGTCCGCCAGAAGGACGGCCAGCGCGCAGGAGAGCAGGCGTGCGCGCAGATTGTCGGCGCGGCTCGTCAGGATGATCGGCACGCGCGCGCCGAGCACGATTCCCGCAGCGTCGGCGCCGCTCAGGAAGGTCAATTGCTTCGCCAGCATGTTGCCGGCCTCGATCTCGGGCACGAGGAGGATATCGGCATGGCCGGCTACGGCCGAGGCGATGCCCTTCTCCTTCGCCGCTGCGGCGCTGATCGCATTGTCGAACGCGAGCGGCCCGTCGACGATGGCGCCGGTGATCTGGCCGCGATCGGCCATCTTCGACAGGGCAGCGGCATCGAGCGTCGCCGTCATATGCGGATTGACGGTCTCGACGGCGGCCAGCACCGCGACCTTCGGCAATTCGTCGAGGCCGTTCAGCGCGACATGCCAGAGATTGACCGCGTTCTGGACGATATCGGCCTTCGTCATGAGATCGGGCGCGATGTTGACCGCGGCATCGGTGATGATGAAGGGCTTGGGATAACTCTCGATATGCATCACGAAGGCGTGCGAGATGCGCCGCTCGGTCCGCAATCCGGAATCGGACCGGACGACCGCCCCCAGAAGCTCGTCGGAGTGGAGCGACCCCTTCATCAGCGCATCGAGTTCGCCGGCGGCCGCCAGCGAGACTGCTTTCGCCGCGGCCTCATGGCTGTGCTCGGTATCGACGATCTCCCAGGGGGAGATGTCGATGCCGGCCTCCTGCGCGGCAGCACGGATGCGGCCGGCCGGCCCGATCAGGACAGGCGCAATCAATTGTTCACTGACGGCATCGGCCACCGCCTCGATCACATTGGCCTTGACGGGATGCACCACCCCGGTCCGCACGGCCGGAAGAGCCTCGCAACGGCCGAGCGCGAGCCGGAAATACTCGGATGAGGTCAGCATCGTCATGGCGCCTCTCTAGCTTTGCGCGACGAGCCAGCGGGCGATGCCGGGCCAGGTCTCGCCCAGCGTCTTGCGGCCCATGAACAGGCCGATATGGCCGCCGGGCACCAGCTTCTTCTCGATCTGCTTCTTCGGCGTGCCGACGAGGTCCTCGGCTGCGAAGACCTGCTCGCTGGTGGTGATGTCGTCCTCCGCGCCGGCCAGCAGATAGACCGGGCAGGTCACGTCCCTCAGGCTGAGGCGCCGGCCGAGGCCGACGAACTCACCCTTGGCGAAGCGGTTCTCCTTGAAGATCTGCTCGATGGCCTGAAGGTAATAGACCCCCGGCAGGTCGAGTGGATTCTCATACCAGGCGGCGAAGGTCTCGGTCCGGTCGAGATAATTTCGGTCGGCGAGGTTCTGGTAGAGCCGGATGAATTTTTCGACGTAGTGCTCCTCGGGATGCATGTTCTTCCAGCCCGCGAGCATGAAGCGCCCCGGCATGAGGCCGCGACCGGCCCGGACCATCGCCTGATAGCTCTTCAGCGGCATGGTCTGCGCCATCTGCTTGATCGGGCCGTTACCGGCATCGGCATCGATCGGCGAGCCCGCCAGCACCAGCGACTTGACCTTGTGCGGGAAGCGCGAGGCCAGCATCGCGCTCAGCCAGCCGCCCTGGCAGAGCCCGACGAGATGCACGACGCCGCCGAGATCGTCGATCGCAGCGTTGAGCTCCGCCAGATAGGTGTCGATGCTGAAATAGCGCATCTCCTGCGTCGCCGGCTTCCAGTCGGTGACGAGGACGTGCCCGACGCCGTTCGCCAGCAGCACCTCGACGAGGCTCTGCCCCTTGTCGTAATCGGCAATGGTCGCGCCATGCCCGGCATAGGGGGCATCGACCAGGACGGGAATGCCGCCGGCGACGGCCTTGCCGAACTCGCGCAGGCGCATGGTCGGCAGGTCGAGGCGCACCGTATTAGGCGTCGCCCAGTCCGGCGGCGGCGGGCGGGTAATCCTCACGGCCTCGGAGAGGAAATCGAGATTGCGCTCGGTCAGGCGCAGCGCGGCATCGACCGGCCAGAACCAGGGCAGGCTTAGCGCCGCGGGGCGGTCACCAGCGGCCTGCGGGGCGGGTTTCGTCTTGTTGCGGGCGGTCATGTCGAGCGGGGCCTCCTCCCGTCAGGTCGGAACACTAGGAAGCCGACATGGCGATGACAATCGACCAGGCCGCTTCCGCTCCCGCGGCAAAACCGCCCTCACGCGAAGATCACTTTCCGGAAGCGGGCGAGCGCAAAGGCAAAATAGGCCGCACCGATCGCGATGATCTTGGCGATCTCGGGCCAGACCACGTCCAGGCCTGCGCCGCGATAGAGCACGCCTTGCGAGAAGGCCACGAAATGCGGCGTGGGACTGAAAATCCGCATGATCCATTGCAGCCAGAGCGGCATGCTCTCCATCGGCGTCGTCGCGCCCGAGAGCAGTTGCGTCACGACGAAGACGGGGATCGCGAGCAGGCCGAACTGGCCCATCGTCGTCGCCAGCGTGCCGAGCAGGATGCCGAGCGCCGCGACGGCAAAGGCGTAGATCGCAGTCCCCAGCACGAAGAGCAGGAGCGAGCCGGCGATCGGGACGCCGAGCGCCCATTCGACCACAAGCACGAGCGATGCCACTGCCGCGACCAGGATGACCAGCGCGTTCGCCGTCATCTTGGCGAGCATGATCTCGACCGGCGTGACCGGCATCACCAGGAGATGCTCGACCGTGCCCTGCTCGCGCTCCCGGATCAGGGCGGCGCCGGTCAGGATGATCGTCAGCAGCGTGACGTTGTTGAGAACCTGCATCACCGAGCTGAACCAGCCGGAATCGAGATTGGGGTTGAAACGCGCCCGCACCACGAGATTGATCGGCAGCGTGGTGGTGGTCTCGCGTCCGGCCTGGCGGTTCGCGATCTCATGAGCGATGATCTGCTGGATATAGGCCGTACCATTGCCGGCCTGGGTCATCGCTGTGGCATCGATGTTGAGCTGCAGCGACGCTGGCCGCCTGGCGAGCAGATCCGCCTGGAAGTTCGGCGGAATCTCCAACACGAAGACGAGTCGTCCCGCGTTCATCTCGACGTCGATCTCGTTCGCGGCGATGGTCCTGGAGACCTTGAACAGGGGCGGGCCGAAGGCTCCGAGCAGGCTGCGCGAGAATTCGGAGCGGTCCTCATCGACGATGCCGATGGTGAGGTCGCGCGCCTCCAGCTTCACGCCGGTCGCAACCGTGTAGACCGCGATGCTGAAGGCGTAGGCCACCAGCACCAGCATGATTGGGTCGGCACGCAGGCTGCGCAGCTCCTTCACCACGAGGTGCAGGATGTTTTGAAGATGGATGGCGAGCCTGGTCATCTCAGGCTTCCTGCTTGCGTAGCGCGAGCTGGGCTACGACGAGGAAAAGCAGGAAGAAGAAGCCCAGCATCACCAGATTGGGCCAGAGCTCGGCCACACCCAGCCCCTTCGTGAAGACGCCGACGCTGACCGGCTGGTACCAGGCCGGCGGCAGGCTCATGCCGATGATCCGGCCGCCGCCCGAGAGCGAGGCGACAGGCACCATCAGGCCCGAGAAATTCACCGCCGGGATGATCGAAAGGATCGCGGTGGCGAAGACGGCCGCGACCTGCGTCCGCGTGAAGCTGGAGATGAGCTGGCCGAAGCCGGTCGTGGCCGAGACATAGAGCAGCGTCGCGAGCCCCAGCACCCAGGCCGAGCCCTTGATGGGCACACCAAAGACGGTGAGTGCGATCAGGACGAGCATCACGAAGCTGCCCATCGCGATGGCGATGTAGGGCAATTGCTTGCCGAACAGGAATTCGAAGCGGCTGATCGGCGTCGAGCGGAAATTGGCGATCGAGCCGGTTTCCTTTTCGCGGACGACGCCGATCGCCGACATGATCGCCGGGATCAGAATCAGCATCAGCATGATCACGCTCGGCACCATCGCATTGGCGCTCTTGAAGGCCTGATTGTAACGGAAGCGGGTCTCGATCGTGACCGGCGACGGCGCATGGCTAGACGCGGCCTGGGCTGCCGCGAAACCCTGCGCATATTGCGTCGCGAGCCCCGTGACGTAGCCGCGCGTCGTTTCTGCCCGGAACGGCATGGCGCCGTCGAGCCAGACCGAGAGCTCCGGCAAGCGCCCCGCCATCAGGTCGCGGCCGAAGGAGGGCGGGATTTCGATCGCAAGCTGAAGCTCGCCGCTTCGCAGGCGCTGGTCGAGTTCGGCTGCCGAGCGGATCGGCGCCTGCTCGGAGAAATAGCGCGAACTGGAGAAAGCCTCGACCAATTGCCGGCTCTCCATCGAGTTGTCCTGGTCGAAGGCTGCGAATTTCAGGTTCTCCACATCGAAGGAAATGCCGAAGCCGAAGGCCAGCATCAGCAGCAGGGGGCCAAGGAAGGAGAAGCTCAGCCGGATCGGGTCGCGCAGAAGCTCCATCGTCTCCCGCCGGGCGCAGGCCCAGAGCCGGCGCGGATCGAAGCGGCGTGCCGGCGTTGCCGGCCGGGCAGCGGCGGCAGGCACTGCAGCCGTTTCAGGAGGCGCATCCTCGATACCCGCGGCTTCCTTGAGATAGGCGATGAAGGCCTCTTCCAGCGTATCGACGCCGCGCTTCTCCACCAGCTCCTGCGGCGTGCCGACCGCCAGAACCTTGCCGGCATGCATGAAGGAGATGCGGTCGCAGCGCTCCGCCTCGTTCATGAAATGCGTCGAGAGGAAGATGGTGACGCCATCATCGCGCGAGAGGTCGATCAATGTACGCCAGAAGGCGTCGCGAGCGATCGGATCGACGCCCGAGGTCGGCTCGTCGAGGATCAGCATCGTCGGGCGGTGCAGCACGGCGACGGCGAGCTGCAGGCGCTGGCGGATGCCCAGCGGCAGGCTCTCGGGCCGTTCGTCGGCGACATCCTCAAGGTCGAAACGGGTCAGCAGCTCCGCGATCCGGCCAGGAATCTCGGCCGGTGGCAGATGGTAGAGCTCGGCATGGAGCACGAGGTTCTGGCGGACCGTCAGCTCGCTGTAGAGCGAGAAGGCCTGCGACATGTAGCCGACATTGCGCCGCGTCTCCATGTCGTCCGCGGCGAGCGGCTGGCCGAAGAGCCTGGCCGTGCCCTCCGTCGCCGGCAGGAGACCAGTCAGCATCTTCATCGTCGTCGACTTGCCGCAGCCGTTCGAGCCCAGGAAGCCGAAGATTTCGCTGCGGCCGATGCGGAAGCTGACATGGTCGACCGCGACGAAATCGCCGAAGCGCCGCGTCAGCCCCTCGGCCTCGATCGCAGGCGTCGCATCATCGCCCGCGACCCGCGGTCGCAGCACGACCTCCCGATGCTGCGCGCGCTTGGCTTCAGGCAGCAGCGCGACGAAAGCGGCTTCCAGCGTCGATTGCCCGGCCTTCTCGCGGAGTTCGGCGGGCGTGCCGGTCGCGATCGCCCTGCCGTCGTCCATCGCGACCAGCCAGTCGAAGCGCTCCGCCTCCTCCATATAGGCGGTGGCGACGATGACGCTCATGCCTGGCCGGCGGGCGCGGATCGTGTCGATCAGGTCCCAGAACTGCCCGCGCGACAGCGGATCGACGCCGGTGGTCGGCTCGTCGAGGATCAGCAGGTCGGGATCGTGAATCAGCGCACAGCAGAGAGAGAGCTTCTGCTTCATGCCGCCGGAGAGCTTTGCGGCCGGCCGCCCTTCGAACGGATCGAGTCCCGTGGCCTTGAGAAGCTCGTCGATGCGGCTGCGGCGCTCGGCCGCATCCTGCCCGAACAGCCTTGCGTGGAAATCGATGTTCTCGAAGACCGAGAGCGTCGGATAGAGGTTCCGGCCGAGCCCTTGCGGCATATAGGCGATGCGCCCGCGCCGGGCCTCGCGCTGGGTCTTGTCGCTCAGATCGCCGCCGAGTGCATGGACGCTGCCCTGCTGGATCACCCGCACCCCTGCGATCAACGCCAGCAGGGTCGATTTTCCGACGCCGTCCGGTCCGATCACGCCGATCATGCGGCCGGCGGGGATGTCGAGCGTCAGCGCGTCGAGGGCCGTCACCTTGCCGTAGCGATGCGTGACGCCGGCAAGGCTGGCCGCAGGGCCGGCCTCCGTCATGGCAGCTTCACGGAAAGCGAATCGGGCCATTTCGCGGAGGAAGAGGTACGGACGAAGCCGAGGCCGCGCACGCCGGTCTTCACCCGCCGATGGTATTTGGCGAGAAGCTGCGGATCGACTTGGAGCTTCGCGCGGAAGACGAGCTTCTCGCGCTCCTCGGCTGTCTCGACGGCCTTGGGCGTGAACTGCGCATCGGCCGCGACGAAGCTCACCGTCGCCGGGATGACATATTGCGGGACGGGGTCGAGGATGATGCGCGCCTCGTCGCCAAGCGCGAGCTGCCCGGCCTGCGCGGCCGGCAGATAGATCGTCATGTAGACATCCGACAGGTCGAGAATGGTGACGACGCGCGTGCCGGCCGCGACGACCTCGCCCGTACGGGCGAGCTGATACTGGACACGCCCGCTGCGCGGCGCGAGCAGCACGAGATCGACCAGGATCGCCTTGATCTGCTCGGCATCGGCCTCCGAGGCATGGATCGCGAACTGGGCCTGGTCGCGCTGCGCCTGGGCTGCCCGCAGAGCGGCGTCGGCGGCATCGGCCTTGGCGGCGCGCTGGTCGTCGACCTGCTTGCTGAGATAGCCCTTGGCGACGAGCTCCTTGCCGCGCTCGGCATCGGTGCGGGCGAGGATCTGGTCGCTCTTGCGCTGGGCGATCAGCGCCTCGGCCTCGGCGAGCGCCTGGCGGGCGCGCAGCACCTGCGCCTGTGCGGACCGCAACTGCGCTTCGTATTCGGGCGAGGCGATCCGGGCGATAACTTGCCCGGCAGTGACCTCATCGCCCTCCTTCACCGCGACCTCGGCGAGGCGCCCGGCGTATTTCGAGGAGACGTCGACCTGCGTCGCCTCGATGCGGCCGTTGGTTTTGACGATACCGTCCGGCATCGTGTCGCCGCGCAGCCGTTCGATCAGGGCCTTGATGCGCGATTGTGCCTGCACGCCTGGCGCCGGCAGAACGAGCCCAGCGAGAAGGATTGCTGCAACGGCTCGAAAGCAGCGCATCTTGCATCTCCGAAAAAAGAGGCGGAACCGGTATATGCTGTCGCCTTAACATGCGGGAAGCAACCCGCCGGGCCAAGCAGCCACTTCGCGTCAGTAAATCTAGCCGGCGATGTCGAGCGCTGGACGACGGACCACTTCACCTGAAACCCGACGATGCCAAAGTCCGCTAAGGGCCAAAAGCTGACGCGCTACTGGATTAGAGGAGGCAGCCGAAGGCACCTGATCTGATTGGGATGCACGTCGGACTGCTGTGAGCTCGACAATCGTTTTCTCTCACCCGATGGCTGCAAGGGTTAGCCATTTTCGCTCAGAACCGCATCTCGACCCGGCCCTTGAGCGCATGGTCGCGGGATCGTTCGCCCAGTGAGGCGGAGTAGGTCAGGCCGAACGTCGTCGCATGCGAGACGCGCCAGTCCAGCCCAGCCTCGGCGGCCAGTGCGTCGCGGTCGATCGGTGCCGCGAAGACGCGTGCCGGGGTGGTGCCCGCGACGAAAGCCGTGCCGGCCTCCGGCGTCAACGCGCCGAAGCCGTGGCGCCAGCCCACCATGGCGCGGGCGAACAAGGGCATCGCCCCGATCTGCGCCTCGGCACGCAGGCCGAGCGTCGCGAAGCCGAGGCTTTGGTCCCTGCCGAAGATGTGCAAAGCCGCCGCGCCGCCGCTCTCGGTCCCCGTTTCGGTGCTGACCCGGATCAGGGCCAATTGCGCGAACGGCTCCAGCGCGAGGCCGCCGAAGGTGAAGCCATAGCCGAGCTCGGCAAAGCCCTGCAGCGTCGAACCGGCACGCTGCAGGCGCAGCTGGTCGCCGAAGCCGCGGATCATGACCTGCCGGCGGATATCGCTTTCGCTCCAGCTGTAGGCCGCGCCGGCATCGAGCCTGAACCCGCCGAACCGGGCACTGGCATAGAGCGCCGCATGGCCGCTCTCGAGCCGGCCTGAGGAGAGCAGGGTATCGTGATCGAAGCGCGACTGGCTGTAGCCGCCAGCGGCGCCGAGCTTGAGCGACGAGCCCGGCGCATCATGGACCATCAGGTCGGCGCCGAACAAGGCGCCGCCGCTGCGCTGCGACAGGCTTCCGGCATTGCCGTCTCCATCCCGGTTGCCGGCGCCGCCGAAGGCCGCCCCCCAGAGCGTATAGCGCGGCTGCGGCATCGGCGCGGGCATCATGATCGCGTCGTCGCGGCCGGGGCGATCGGCGCTGAAGCCGGCGGCGACCTGTCCCGGCACCGGCGCCGACAGCGGGTTGCGCAGATGGCCGAGGATCGCCTCGCGCAGCAGCCCGCCTTCATTGACCATCACGCCGGCGACATGGGCGTGTGCTTCGCCCGAGAGCAGGTTGAAGCCGGCACGGGCTCCGCCGGCCGTTTCCGCGACCAGCGCCTTGTGGATCGGATTATCCGCGCCGAGCCGCTCCGCCGCCGCGGCGATGAAGCCCTGGTTGCGCGTCGCCGTGATGGAGGCGAAGGAATTGTCGTTGCGCGTCATCGTCAGCACGACGTTCTGGCTGCCATAGCTGAGCGAGGGCGTCAGGAAGGCGAGATTCGAGGTCGCGGCCGCGAACTGGCCGCTGACGCCACCGGTCGCGGTCAGGATCGTGTAGCTCTGGTTCGCGGCGTAGGTGCCGTTCGCCGCCAGCACCTGGACCGTGCCGCCCGAGAGCGTCGCAGTGCCGCTCGCCGCGATCCGGTCGTTCTGGCCGCCGGCGTTGATCTCGACCTGATAGGTCGAGCCGGCGGCGAACGAGACATTGCCGGAGACGTTCAGGGTTCCGATCGAGTTGCCGGGCATCACCGTCGCGCCGGCATTGGCCACGATCCCGCCGACCCGGCCCACGCCGCCGAGCGCCCCACCGCTATCCAGCGTCATCACCGAATTCGTCATCTGGCCGTTGACCACCAACTTGCCGGCCGAGACCGTCGTGCCTGCGCCATAGGCGGAGCTGTTGCCGGTGAGCGCGAGCGTGCCGGTGCCGGTCTTGCTCAGCCCGCCGGTCCCGGAGATGCTCCCGCTCATGGTCAGGGTCTCGCCGGAAACCACCTCGACCGTTCCCGCCGAAGCGAGATTCGTCGCCCGCGCCGTCGTGAAGCTTCCCAGCGCCTGCAAGGTGCCGCCATTGAAGGTGAGCCCGCCTGAAACCGCGCCGAGATTGGCATTCGAGGAGACCGCGAGCCTGCCCCCGGTGAGGCTCGTGCCGCCGCTATAGGTGTTGATGCCGGTCAGGATCAGCGTCCCGGCGCCGCTCTTCGTGACCTGTCCCGCGCCGCTGATGGCATTGTCGACCGTGACATTGGTCGGCTGGGCGAAGGTCAGGCTGCCGGCGGCGACGACGATGCCGCCGTTCAGGCCGGAGGTCGCGTTGCCGAAGCTCAAGCTGTTGCTGCCGCCGGTGATGTGGATCGCCGCCGCGCGCGTCAATCCGTCGCCGGAGAGGCCGCCGGCAATCGTGCCGGTATTGGTGATCGAGAGGTCGGAGCCGCTGATGCCCGCGGCACCGGCGCCATAGGTGCCTCGCACGGAGGCCGAGGCGCCGAAGCCCGCCGCGCCGCCAGCGCCGCCCTGGATCGTGCCGCTGTTGTCGATCGAGAGCGTGGTCCCTGATATTCCGGCGCCGCCAGAGCCACCGGCGGCGGCATAATAGGCAGAACTTGCTCCAGATGAGCCACCACTACCGCCGTTTCCGCCCGTGATGACGCTGGTGTTGGTGATGGCCGAACTCGTGGCGGCAACACCGACGCCGCCTGCACCGCCTTCACCCCCCGGATCGGAAGTGCTGGTGGTCGAGCCGCCGGCGCCGCCCGCTCCACCCGTGACAGCACCGTTGTTCGTGATCGATGATGTCGCAATGGCGACTGCTGCGCCACCGGAGCTGCCAGATGTTCCTGCAACGGACCAAGAGAGCGTTGAGCCGCCATTGCCCCCGCTGCCACCTAGAATGCTGCCGTAACTTGTGATCGCGAGATTCGTACCGGAAACGCCGACCCCTCCAGCGGCAGAGGCTCCGCCAAGAAAGTTTTCGCCAGCGCCACCGTTGCCGCCCCGCCCTCCCGAGACGGCTGCCGAGACGGCTGCCGAGCCACCGATCGTCAAGCTGCTTGGCAGGGTTGAGTCGAGATATAGCAGGCCGATTCCGCCCGCGCCGCCGGCTCCTCCGTGGATAAGGGAGTCGCCTCCCGCGCCACCTTGACCAGCCGATATCGTGCCTAGGATCGTGCCAGTTGTGCCGGCTCCAGTGATAACGGCCCCATAGCCGCCCGCGCCACCGCCACCGCCGCCGCCAACCTCACCGCTTCTGCTCTCGCCGTCGCCGCCAGCCGTTCCGTTCGCAGAGACGAGCGGAAAGGTGGCTCCGGCATGACCATGGATGCCGCCGTCGCCCCCTTTGCCGCCAGCTGCGGGACCGTCGCCGCCCGCGCCGCCTGCACCACCGGCGCCTGCTCCCGCGCCACCACCACCACCACCGCCGCCGCCTGCACGAAAATCCGTGAAATTGTCGCTGCCTGCCGTTCCGGCCGCTCCGGCTGCGGCCGTATTGCTGGCTCCGCCTGCTCCTGGTGCGCCTGCATAGGAGCCCCAGCCGCCGCCTCCCCCTTGAGCAAGGGCCGGCGCCGTCAGCAGCGCAAGCGCGCAGGCAGCCATGGGCGCCACGAGACAGGTCGTTCGCAGCAACCCGGCGATGGTGGAGGGGCGGCCGAAGACGGGACGGACAGGCATGCGGGCTCGCACTCGCGGAGAATCTGTTAGTCACGCCAGAATCTCAGGAGCGGCAGGGGCTTTCCATGTCGCAGCGTCTCGCGTCATGGTAGCAGCGTCTCCGAATCTCCCGCTTCGCCCGCATTGGTGAGTCGTCCGTTAGCGATGATCGAGCTTTCGACCGATATGGTTCCGGCCGGCGACAGCCTCGATTACTGGGGCGGCTCGGTGTTCCGCCGCATCGCTATCTCCGCCACCGAGCCGCGGCGCCCGTTCCGCGCCAGCCTGCGCCGGATGGCCTCGTTGCGCGGCGAGGTCTGGGACCACCGTTCCGAGGCCATCACGGTGGAGCGCGACGCCGGCCGCTGCGCCCGCGACGGCGGCGACGAGATTTATCTGGGCCTGCTCGCCGACGGCCCCTCGCAATTCGAGCAGAACGGCCGGGCGCATACCGTCACCGCCGGCGACCTCTATGTCATCGACTTCGCCCGTCCGGTGAAGGCCGCCTGGTCGGCGCATCGCGAGATCGCCGTGGTGCTGCCGCGTGCCGCGCTGGCGGAATGCCTCGGCTATCCGGTCGGCGAGATCGGCGGGCAGGTGCTGCCGCGCGGCGGCATGACGACGCTGCTGACCTCGCATCTCCTCAGCCTGACCGCAGAAGCGGCGCGCCTGACGCCGCAGGAGCGCGACACCGGCCTTGCTGTCGCCTGCGAACTCGCCTGCGCCGCGTTGCGTCCGCTCACGATGCCGACGGCGCCGCCGCGCGGCGAAGCGTTGCTGGCAGCGGCGCGCCGTCTCATCGCGCGGGATTGCACCGATCCCAATCTGTCCCCGGAGCGATTGGCGACTGCGCTCGGCTGCTCGCGGGCGCAGCTCTACCGCGCCTTCTCCGAGCAGGAGGATTCGGTCGCGACCGCGATCTGGAACGCGCGGCTCGATCTCGCAAAGGCGATGATTTCGGACAATCTGCTGACACGCTCCGCCAGCGAGGTCGCCACACGATCAGGCTTCCACGATGCATCCAACTTCAGCCGGATGTTCAAGCGCCGCTTCGGAGTGAGCCCCGGTCAAATGCGCGACACCTGAGGCAGGCCCGTCAAAGGGCCTGACCGTCGCAATATCGCACCCCTATCTGTTCAAGCTGAACTGAACCCGGAAGGATTGGGGTCCGGATCGCTCGATCTCGTCAGAAAGCTACAAGCCAACGCGTTTCAGCTGCGCCAACCGTTCGGCGCCGACCTAGAATCGCCAGATCAGCGGCACGATGAAGACCGCGACGACGAAGAACCATATCAGCAGGGGCAGGCCGAGCTTCCAGTAGTCGCTGAAGACATAACCGCCCGGGCCCATCACCATCAGGTTGGTCGGTGTGGCGATCGGCGTCAGGAAGGCGCCGGCGGCGGCGACCGCGGTGCTCATCAGCACCGGGCGCGGCGAGATGCCCATGGCGGTCGCCGCAGCGACGCCGATCGGGATGATGATCAGCGCCGTTGCCGTGTTGCTGATGAGCTGGCCCAGGATCGCGGTCAGCACGAACAGCCCGGCGAGGAGCGCCGTCGGCCCGGCATCGCCGACCAGCGCGACCAGGCGGTCGGCCAGCATCTTCGCCGCACCGGTCTCGATCATCGCGGTGGAGAGCGGCATCATCGCGCCGACCAGGATGACGGTCGTCCAGCTGATCGCGCGATAGGACTGCTCGACGGTCATGATACCGCAGAGGATGATGGCGCCGGCCGCGAGCAGGCCCGCCACGGCGGAGGGGACGATACCGGTCGCCAGCATCAGGACCATAGCGAACAGGATGACGATCGCCTGCTTGGCGCCGGGCCCCATCGGCACGGCCTGACGCCGCACCAGTTCCGGCGAGCTGACGACGAGGACATCGGGGTCGTCGAGATGGGTGTCGAGCGCCTTCCAGGTGCCTTGCAACAGCATGGTGTCGCCGGCCTGCAGCTCGACGCTGGCCGCCTTCGACTCACCGGAGCCCTGCGCATCGTTGGCGCCGCGCTGGACGGCCAGCACGATCAGGTCCCCGCTTTCGGTGACCATGCCCGGAAACACGGTCTGGCCGATCAGGCCGGAGCGCGGCGGGATGACCACCTCGGCGAGGCCGGAGCGGCGGTTGAACAAGGTCTCCTCGCTGTCGCCAGCGCCTTCCTCGCGGAAGGAGAGGTGCATCTGCGCCGCGAAATGGGCCGCGGCCTCGCCATCGCCGCGCAACAGGAGATGGTCGCCCTCGGCGATGGTCGTGCGGCGCAGCGGCCCGGCCGTGTCACCGTCCTGGATCGCGACAAGCTGGAGCCCGGACCATGAGCCGAGATCGACCCCGCTGGAAGGCTGCCCGATATAGGGGCAGGTCGCGCGGACGCGCAGCTGGTGGATGCCGCTCGCGAGGCCGTATTGCTCGACCAGCGTCTTGGCGTGGCGGCTGAAATCCGCCGGCATGGTCGCGCCATTGCGCTGCGGCAGCAGCTTCTCGCCGAACAGGATGATGATCGCCATCGTGCCGGCGAGCAGCGGGATGCCGGCCAGCGCGAACTCGAAGAAGCTGAAGCCGCTGACTCCGGCATCGAGCGCGGCCTCGGAGACCAGCACGTTCACCGGCGATCCGGTCAGCGCCAGCATGGAGCCGGCATGGCCGGCGAAGACCAGCGGCATCAGGAGCTGCGATGAGTTGCGCTTGAGCCGGACCGCGATGACGACGACGACCGGCAGCAGGGCAGCGACCGCACCGTTGAGGCTGATCAGCGCGACCAGCAGCGACACCAGCCCCATCATCATGAGGAGCAGGCGCGTGCGGCTTTCCTCGCCCGCGCCCTTGATCAGGAGCTGGCCCGCCCAGGCCGTGACGCCGGTGACCTCGAGCCCCGAACTGACGACGAAGAGCGAGGCGATGAAGATGACCGCGGGGTCGCCGAGGCCGGCGAAAGCCTGCGGCAAGGTCAGCACGCCCGTCGCCCAGAGACCCAGCGCCGTGCCCATCGCCACGAGTACGACGGGCACCTTGTTCGTAATGAACAGGACGACGGCAATGGCGATGATGAGGCCGGTATAGGCGATCGGGCTCAAGCGGCGGCTCCTTGTGGGGCCTGCTCAACGCAGACCCGGCGAAAGCCAAATCCGATCAGGCTGGAAGAACCTGATCGGACCCGGCTCTCATTGTCGATAAGAACATGCATCGACCTGACTGCGAAGCAGGCTTAGCGATGCGTGCTCTGGGTTTCAGTCCTGCATCGTCGCCATGAGGATGCCGAGGCGGCAACCCTTCTCGTATTCGTCGAGATTCACGTATTCCTTGATGGTGTGAATCTCCGCCTGGCCGGCGCCGATGGTGATGGTCGGCACGCCGTGCTTGTCGAGCCAGTTGGCATCGAGCCCGCCATTCGAGAACAAGTAGTTCGGCTCGATGCCGAGGATGCCGAGCGCCTTGGTGGCGCGTGCGACCACGGGCGAATCCTTGGCGAGCTCGAAGGGCGGGTAGGCCGGCTTGTGGCTGAACTTCACCTGCGCGGTCTCGCCGGCATCGTCCTTGACCTCGGCCTGCGCCTTGGCGAAGGCCGCCTTGAAAGCCTCGGCGATCTTCGTGGCGAAGGCGGCCTCGGGACTGCGGGCCTCGCCGCGGATATAGGCGTAGTCGGTGACGACATTGGTCGCGTCGCCGGCGGCAATCGTGCCGCCCTTGCCGCCGAAGATGCCGACATTGCTGGTGCCGCGCCCGTCGGGCTTGACGATCTTGCCGAACCAGCCTTCGCGGCGGGCCTCGGTGATCGCGATCGAGCCGACCAGCGTCGCCGAGATGCCCTTCTCCGGCGCGACGCCGGCATGGGAGGCCTTGCCGGTGATTTCGACTTCCCAGTTCTCCTGGCCGACGGCGCCGATCAGCAATTCGGACGCGAGCTGGCCGTCGACATTGATGCACATCGCCGCGCCGCCGAGATCCTTCGGGTTCAGCTCGCGCGCGCCGTGCAGGCCGCTTTCCTCGCGCACGGTGAAGAGCAGCGTGATCGGCGGATGGGGCAATTTGTGCTTGATCAGCGTCTCGGCCAGCACGACCAGCAGGGCGACGCCGGTGCGGGCATCGCCGCCGAGCGCCGTGGTGCCGTCGGAGACGATGCGATTGCCCTTGCGCTCCGGCTTGGCGCCGGCGCAGAGCGGCACGGTGTCGAGATGGGTCGAGAACAGCAAGCGCGGCCCGGCCTTGGTGCCGGGCAGGTCGACGATGAGGTTGCCGGTCTCGGTCGGCAGCGGGATGCGCTTGTTGGCGTCATCGAAGCGGATGGCGGAGGCGGGAACGCCGACGGCCTTAAGGGCCTCGACGACGGCAGCGCCGATATTGGCCTCCTTGCCGGTAACGCCTTCGACCGAGAGGAAGCGCATGAGATGCGCGATGGCGGCTTCGACGTCGAGGGGAATGGACGGTGTCGTCATGATCTGCATCCGGGCGGTTTGAATGGGCGACGGAATCGGTGGCGCGGGAGGTCAGAGGCCCCAGGGCAGGCCGAGCACCTTCCAGACGGCGAAGAGCGCGGTCCACAGCACGAACATCCAGACGACATAGGGCAGCATCAGCGACACCACCGTGCCGACGCCGGCATTGCGGTCGTATCTCTGGATGAAGCCGACCACGAGGGCGAAATAGGCGTTGAGCGGCGTGATCGCGTTCATCGGGGAGTCGCCGATGCGATAGGCCGCGAGCACGGCTTCCGGCTCGACGCCGAGCTTCATCAGCAGCGGCACGAAGACGGGCGCGAAGATCGCCCATTTCGCGATCGCACCGGTCAGCAGCAGGTCGATCAGCGCGACCACGACGATGAAGCCGAGCAGCAGCGGCAGGGCGCCGATATTGGCGGCCTGCAGCGCCCCCGAGAGGCTGAGCGCCATCACCGTGCCGATGTTCGTGTAGGTGAAATAGGCGACGAACTGGCTGAGCACGAAGAACAGGAAGATCGTGCCGCCCATGCTCTTGATCGATTTCTCGATCGCCGCGATGACCTCCGCCAGCGTCTTCAGCGTGCCGGCGCCGATGCCATAGGCCCAGCCCGTGACCAGGAACATCAGCATGATCAGCGCGATCAGGCCGTTCATGAAGGGCGAGTTGCCGATCAGTTCGCCGGTCGTCGGGTTACGCAGCGGCGCGCCTGCAGGAATCGTCAGCAGGCAGAAGACGGCAACCAGCGCAAGCAGGCCGAAGCCGGCGAAGCGCAGGCCGCGCGACTCCGCCTCGGACAGCACGGCGCCCTGCTCGGTGACGGTGCCTTCTGCCGCCAGCTTCGGATCGTAGGCGCCCAAGCGCGGCGAGATCATCTTGTCGGTGATGAAGGCAATGATGACCGTCAGGAACAACACCGAGGCGATCGAGAACCAGAGGTTGGACGCGAGGCCGATCGTGCGGTTGGGATCGACGAGGCGCGCGGCATCGTTCGTGAACTCGACCAGCACCGCGTCGAGCGGCTTGATCAGCATGTTGACCGTGAAGGCGCTGGCGACCGCAGCGAAGCCAAGAGCCAGGCCGGCGACGGGATGGCGGCCGACGGCGAGATAGGCGATGCCGGCCAGCGGGATCAGGACGAGATAACCGGCATCGGCCGCGATGCTGGCGAGGATACCGACGAAGGACAGGATATAGGTCAGGGCCCAGCGCGGCGAGATGATCACCAGCTTGCGGATCAGAGCGGTGACGAGCCCGGATTCCTCCGCGACGCCGGCACCGATCATCGCGACGATCATCAGGCCGACCGCGGTGAAGCTCATGAAATTCGGGATCAGCGACGAATACATGAAGCGGATGCCGTCGATCGTCAGCAGGCTTCGGATCGCCGTGCTCGCCGTCTCGATCTTGTGCGTTTCCGGATTGATCCGCTCGAAGGTCACCGCGGCGCCGAACAGGCCGAGCACGGCGGAAAGGGCGATGACGATCCCGATCAGGATCAGGAAGATGATGACGGGGTGGGGCACCATGTTGCCCACTTTCTCGACCGTGTCGAGAAACCTCTGCATAACCGTCTTCGGTGCGGCACTGGCGGTCGTCATGCTATCTCCCCCCTGGGACCGGAGCCTTCAGCGACAGGATTGCGGTCGGCAGGCGAGAACGTGACGCGCGACGCAAGCGTCGGCTGGACTCCGAGAAATCGACTATTGGCTCCGGCCGGCGAGAATGCATCGGCACAGAATCCCTGAATTTGGATTCCCGTCCCAAATTCAACGGGGCGAGCCTGCCGGAGAGGCTTCGGCCGTGCTCCCGATGGGTCGCCGTCGAGGCGACAAGGCGAGCCGCATTGCCAACAAATGAGATGAAGAGTCCAGAAGTGGGATTCTGGGCTGATCCGTGTTCCCGCCGCTGTTGCTAGCGTCCCCATGGTTTCGCGGCGCAAGGCGCGCGCGGATGCGTGCGATGTCGTGGCCGCCAGGGGAGGCGCGATGCGAAAGCAAGGTTTCCGGCGTTCGGCCCCGCTTCGCCGCCGCCAGCCTTCGGGCCTGCCCGCAAGTCCCGGCACCACGCCCACCCGCCGGCAGGAGCTTCAGGGCGACGAGGCGGTCCATCGCTGCTTGCCCCATCCAATAGGCCCCGTGCTGCGCCCGGCGGTGGCGAGCACTCGGCTGGCGGTGCCGTGACCCTGGACTGGAGCCTGGGGGCCGAGGCCGCCGCCTGGTCGCTTTCGGCTGCGCGTCTCGACGATTTCCGGCCGTTGCTTCCGGCGGAAGAGGAGATCGTCGCCAAGCTCCAATCCGGCGAGTTCGACGGGCTGGGAGACGGCGCCCGGCCCTCGCAGCCGGATCCGCCACGCGTGGTGCGCGCCGCATTCCTGCGCTTCCTGATGTTGGGCGGCGAAGCCGGATGCCGGCCGCATGAGAAGGGCGTCCTCATCCGCGGCGCCTGGGTTTCCGGCGTTCTCGACCTCGAGGCCTGCCGCATCTTCCGTGACATCGGCCTGAACGACTGTCATTTCGAGGCGCCGCCGATCCTGCGGGCGGCCATCATCAACCGTCTCTTCCTGGACGGCTCTCGACTGCCGGGCCTGCAAGCGGAGCGGCTCGAAGCGCGGGGCGGCGTCTACCTGCGCGGGGCCGAGATCGATGGCGTGGTCAGCCTCGATCAGGTTCGCCTGGGCGGCAATCTCGAATGCGCCGGAGCAACGCTGCGGGGCCGCAGCGGCTATGTCCTGCTGGGCCGCAGCCTGGAGGCGCGCAACGTGCTGCTCCATGGCGCGACGCTGCGCGGCGGCATCAACCTCTCCGGCGCCGTGCTGAGAGCTGACCTCGATGCGTCTGGAGTAACCGTCACGGCCTTGGACGGGGTGGCATTGGAGGCGAGCGAGCTTTCCTGCCAGGGCAGCATCGTGCTGCGCAGTGCCCGCGCCGCTGGCGAAGTGCGCCTGACCGGCTCGGTCGTCGGCGGTGACCTCGATTGCTCCGGCACCGTCGTCGAGAACCCGGGCGCAGCCGCGATCGAGGCGAGCCGGGCCGTGGTCAAGGGCGCATTCTTCCTGCGGCGGGAGGCCCGGCTGGACGGTACGCTTGCGCTCTCCGGCGCCTCGATCGGCACGATCCATGACGAGACGGCCTGCTGGCCGAAGCATGGCGACCTCCTGCTCAACCGCTGCCGCTATGGCGCTTTCATCGACGGCCCGGTCGATTCCGAGAGCCGTCTGGACTGGCTGGCGCGCCAGACGCCCGAACGCTGGGGCGAGGATTTCTGGCCGCAGCCTTATGAGCAGCTGGCCGCGGTCTTCCGCGAGATGGGACATGGCGAAGAGGCTAGCTCCGTCCTCGTCATCAAGGAGAGGCTGCAGCGCCGGGCGCGCCGGGCGCGGACGGAGAACCCGATCTGGCGGACGTTCCTTTTCATATCCGACGGCATTCTCGGCATCACGCTGGGATATGGGCGCCGGCCGCTGTTTGCCCTCGTCTGGCTCGTCTTCTTCTGGCTTCTGGGCGTGGCCGCCTTCGCCTATGCCGAGCACCAAGGAGCGGTGATGCCCAACAGTGCCGTCGTCCTGCGCGCGCCGGAATGGACCTTGTGCGGCATCGAGCGCAACGAGCAGAGGCAGCTCGTCGCCAGCGGCGAGTCACAAGGGCTCGCGGCACCGGAGCAGACGCAGCTCGCCTGCTTCCGGCAACGTTGGGAGGCTTCGAGCTATCCCACCTTCAGCCCCTGGATGTATTCGCTCGACACGCTCCTGCCCGTGCTGGACATGGGCCAGCGCACATTCTGGCGGCCGAATCCGACGAAGCCCGGCGGACGCGTCGCCATCGGCTATTTCTACTTCCAGTCCGTCGTGGGATGGGCGTTGAGCCTGCTCGCGGTCGCCGGTTTCTCGGGACTGGTCAAGTCGCCATGACGCGGCGGGTATCGCCACCGGAGATGGCGCCCCAGCAACGGCGGTTTCCGCCTCTTTATCGGCGGATATAGAGATCCATTCTCCCCAGCGCCGGTGTCATAACGCGCCCCGACCGGCTCGATCCGGTCCTAAACTGGCAAAGGGGCTTTGGCATGATGATCGATCGCAGGACGTTGCTCGCCACGGCCGCGGCTGCGGGCATCAGGCCCGCCCTTGCGCAGAGCGCGGTGCTGCGAGTCGGCTATGTGCCGGTCATCGGGGCGAGCGCGCTGTTTGTCCTCGCCGGTAACGGGTCGGCGAAGGACGCGGGCCTCGACCTGAAGCTGAGCAAGTTCGATTCCGGCCCTAACGCGATCCAGGCCTTCGCCTCGGGCACCATCGACATCTTGGTGATCGGCGTCGCTCCGGTCGCGGTTGCCCGGTCTCGCGGTCTCGCGGCGTCGGTCATTGCTGCCGGCGCTGTCGGCGGCACGGCCTTCCTCGCGGGCCCCACCCTCGCCAAGGCGTTTTCCGACAATGGCAACGATCCTGCAAAGGCCTTTGCTGCGTTCCGCTCTGCAGCCGGCCGCAAGGCGAAGTTGGGTACGCTCCCACCGGGAGGCGTCCCGACCGTCGCGCTGCATCACTGGCTCTGGAAGGTCGGCCATGTCGACCGCGCCGATGTCGAGATCGTCAATATGGGCATCGAGGTGGTGCAGCAGGCCATGCTGACCGGCGCCATCGACGGCGGCACCCTGCTGGAGCCCTCGGCCACGCTGGTTCCGGAGCGCGACCTGCGGATCAAGCGCATCGTGAATTCGCCCGACATGTTTCCGAACATTCCCGGTGTCGTGGCGGCGGCCTCGGGCGAACTTCAGAAGACCCGCCCGGATGTGGCGGATCGCTTCGTCGCGCTGTTCCAGCGCGCGACAGAGCTGGTTCGCAGCGACCCGAAGAAGGCCGCCCCGTTCGTCCTCGCCGCGCTTGGTGGCGACCTCGTCTCCGAGACGACCATCGCCAATGCTTTGGTGTCGCCGGCCGTAAGCTTCGTCAACGATCCCGCCAAGATCCGGCAGGCGACCGAGGCGCTGCTCGCCTATCAGGTCGAGCTCGGCGATTTCCAGAAGGCGCCGCCACTGGATGGGCTCTTCGATCAAGCCGCCTACGAGCGCGGCATTCGCACGCCGCTCGGGCGCTGACAACGCGATGGGAGGTGCTTGCCTCCCATCGGAGATCTTGCTGGCCCTAGGCGATGCGGGCCAGCGCTGCAGGCGGCGCCAGTGGAGGCAGCTCGAGGTTGGAGCGGAAATCGCCCCCGACATAGTCGGTGTCGATCAGTGCCCGCCGGCGCAATTCCGGCAGGAGACCGTTCAGGAGAAGGTCCTCCTGGTCGGGATTGCCGAGCCCGTGGAGCGTGAGGACATCCAGCACGCCGGCACGGAAGCGCTCCTCGATCGCGTCGGCCAATTGTTCGGGCGTGCCCGCGACCGACCAATGGCCGGTCTCCTGCGCCTCGATGATCAGTTCGCGAAGCGTCAGGCCCTGCTTCGCGTAGCGGCTGAATATCTCGACACGTCCACGGCGCCGGTTGGTGTCGGTGACCTCGGGCAACAGGCTGTCGGGCAGCGGCTTGTCGAGCGGCAACCCCGAAAGGTCGATATCGCCACCGAGCATGTCGGCGAGCTTGAGGCGGCCGAGCTCATAATCGATGCGCTCGTGCTTTTCCTTCAGGCGCCGGGCGACATCCGCATCGGATTCGCCGATGACCGAGTGGAACGAATTCATCACGAAGGGCAGGTTGTCGCCGCGCCCGAAGCTTTTGGCGCGGCGCCGCAGCTCGGTCACGAACGCGATCGCGCCTTCCAGCTTCGGCTGCGAGGTGTAGACCACCTCGGCATAACGCGCGCCGACAGTGATGCCTGCTTCGGACTGGCCGGCCTGAAACTGCACGGGGCGGCCCTGCGGCAGAGGGGGCACGTTCAACGGTCCCTGAACGGTGAAGTGCCGACCGCGATAGTCGACGCGATGGAATTTCGCGGGGTCGAGCGCGAGCGCGCCGGAGGCCTTGCGGGTGACGGCGTCCCTCTCATTCGCATCGTACAGGGCGTTCACGATCTCGATGAATTCCGCGGCGCGGGCGTAACGATCCTCGGGGCTGAGCAGCGCTGCCCCAAAATTCTCCTCGCCGACCGAGGAGGTGACCGCGTTCCAGGCGGCACGGCCGCCGCTGGCATGGTCCAGCGTGCCGATCAGGCGCGCCAGATTGTAGGGATGGTGAAAGGTCGTCGAAACCGTCGCGACGAGGCCGATATGCGACGTGACCTGGCTCAGGGCGGCGAGCGCAATCAGTGGATCCTGCACCCCGGCCGTGCCGGCGAGGCCGGCCGGGTCGATCTGCAGCAGGTCGGCAGTGAAGAGCCCGGTGATCTTCTCGGTCTCGGCCCTGCGGGCGAATTCTGCTGCTCGTTTCGCACCCGTGGCCGGGTCGGCATCGTTCGCAGCGGCGATCACGTTGGAGGCGCCCATCAGGGTCTTGAGACGGCGACGCGATGACGACATGGCAATGTCCTTCTTCTGGAATTCGGTTGGCAGCGGAGGTTGCTTCGGCTGTCGTGCTTCCGGCGCCGCTCAAGGCGCCGGACGCGCCTGAGCCGGCATTCGCTCGTCGCGCAGCAGAGGCAGCAGTTTCAGGCCCTGGCGCTCGATCTCGGCGAGATAGGGCGTGTCGGACAAGATGAATTGGGTGATCCCGAGGTCGCGATATTTCTTCAGCGATCTCGCGACATCCGTGGCCGAACCGACGAGCCAGGTCGTCCCCGCGCCGCCGCCGCCGACCTTGCCCGGCGCGGTGTAAAGATTGCCGTCCAGCACCTTGCCGCGCGTGGCCAGGTCGAGCAGCCGCCGCTGGCCGGTGGCGACGAAGTTCTGGTGGTCGTGCCAGCCTGTTCCGTTATTTTCCGCCATCGCCGCGACCTTGGCCTCGGCATCGGCCCAGGCCTGCTCAGTCGTGTCCCGGACCAGCGTCGTGATGCGCAGCCCGAACTCAAGCGGCGCGAGTTCGCGGCCGAGCTCGTCGCTCAACGACCGGAGGCGCTCGATCCGCTGCGCGATGTCGGCGAGCGGCTCGCCCCAGAACAGTTGAACGTCGGCCTCGGTCGCGGCCACACGCTCCGCCGCTTCCGACGCGCCGCCGAAATAGAGCTTGGGGTGAACTCTGCCGTTTCGCTGCTGCGGGCGAGGTTGAACGGTCGCATTCGAGACGGAGAAATACGTGCCGCGGAAGTTGACCTTCTCCTCGGTCCAGAGCCGGCGGACAAGCTGCATGAACTCGCGGGTTCGTGCATAGCGCTGGGCCTGGTCGCCTTCCTCATCGCCATAGGCCGCAAAGTCGTCCTGCCCCGACACGATGTTGATGCGGACGCGCCCGCCGCTCAGGTGGTCGAGCGTCGCGGCGGCCGAGGCGAGATTGGCGGGCCGCCAATAA
This sequence comes from Allobosea sp. MMO-172, assembly GCF_037147855.1. Taxonomy (NCBI): domain Bacteria; kingdom Pseudomonadati; phylum Pseudomonadota; class Alphaproteobacteria; order Hyphomicrobiales; family Alloboseaceae; genus Allobosea; species Allobosea sp. MMO-172. The sequence goes on from NZ_JBBCUM010000007.1 coordinate 104,113, forward strand.
CCGGGGCGGATCGCGATCAGCGGCTCGAACGTCCTGGTCCGGGCGGCGAGCGAGGCTGCGACGGTGAATGTGTCCGGCCGCCCCCAGCCCGTGCCGATAAGGGCGCCCTTCCATCCGAAGCGCTCAAGCGCCAGCGCATGGCTGGTCAGGGCGTCGAAGCTGTTATGGTCACCCGTGGCAGAATCGCCGCGGTGACCGGGCTTCACATCGTTCGGTATGTACCAGAGGAATTCGCAGGCATCTGTCATTAAGATTGGGGCTCGATTGAGATAACCGACAGCCACAACTTACGAGGATGCCCCCTCCCGCAGGAAGAAGAGGTATTTCTTTATTTAATCGCCGATGTAGTTGTTTAATCCTCGGCGGCACAAACGCTGACCATCGCACAGGGCAAAGACATCCTGCCGCTCGATCCGGCCAATCACGGCAATAACAGCACCGAGTCGGCGCTGGTGAATCTCTACGAATATCTGGTCGACAAGGATTTCGGCCAGGGACAACTCCGCTTCACGCCGCGCCTCGCGGTGTCCTGGGCACGGAATCCCTGATCCAGCACCCGGCGGGCATAACTCACGCGATCGTTAGCCGCGAATGGCTTGCCGGCCTCGCCATCATCCGCAGCCCTCATGGCAAGGTCAACGCCGCTCGACCCGAGCGTTGAGGCCATTGGCTCGAAAGCCTGTATCGCCTCCGGCATATCTGGCCACTCATCGCGCGACGATGGTCCAGCACGCGCGATAATGCTCTGGCGTCCAAGCCGAACTATGCTCGGCATCCGCGAGCGCAGTGGCATTGTCGTCATCACGCATCGCCAGACGGCCATCCGAGCGAGGATCGCTGGCGAGCTGCTCCGTCCGCAGCATCGATGACGATGTCAGCGCGCGCCGCCTCCCCGCGGCTGTGTGCGGCACCTCACAGACGATGCGCCCCCAGAGCCGCCATAACGCCGCCACACCGCCCGATGAGGCGGCGGACACAGCAATGGAGCGGCACGATGCATGCGCTGAGAAGCGACTTCTTTCACGATATCGACGACCTGACCGACATGCTGCGGCCTCGCGCCAAGTCGATGTTCGATCGGCTGATCGGGCGCATGGCGGTCGGACAGATCTTCGGGGAGCAGTTCCTCTACGAGGTTCACGGCCCCTTCCTCCCGCCTCACCAGAAGCCCGCGCGGCGCCCGCTGACGACGAGGCTGATCGAGGCGCTGTCGGAGCGGCTGCGCAGGGTGCGCGACAAGGCGGAGCTGCGCCAGGCTGCCAAGGCGCTGTCGGAACTCGACGACAGGATGCTGAAGGATATCGGCATCACCCGTTCGGAGATCGAGTTCGCCGTTCGGCGCCCTCATCCGCGGCCGTGACCGGCCGCTGCACGGCGCGTGGCCCCCCGACGCGTCGTGCCCCACCCCCTTCACCAGAACCTGCCAAGCGAACCTCAAAGGAAGAATGTCCCATGTCCACCATGTTTCAGGGCGATATCGCGCAGAAGGTCGATCACGAAGCGATCAAGCTCCGGCAGCACGGCGCCTGGTCGTCCGGCGACTACGCCGTCGTCGGAACGACCTTGCAGATCGTCGGAGAACGCCTCTGCGAGGCGCTTGATCTGCGCGCCGGCCAGATTGTGCTCGATGTCGCCGCCGGCAACGGCAATGCCAGCCTCGCCGCGGCGCGCCGCTGGTGCGACGTCACCAGCACGGACTATGTCGCCGCCTTGCTGGAGCGTGGCCGCGAGCGTGCGGCCGCCGAGCGGCTCGATATCTCGTTCCGCGAAGCCGATGCCGAGGCCCTGCCTTTCGCGGACGGCGAATTCGACGCGGTCCTGTCGACCTTCGGGGTGATGTTCACGCCCGATCAGGAGCGTGCGGCGTCCGAGCTGCTGCGGGTCTGCAGGCATGGCGGCAAGATCGGCATGGCCAACTGGACGCCGGACGGCTTCATCGGCCAGCTCTTCAAGACGATCGGAGCATACGTCCCGCCCGCTGCCGGGCTGCGTTCGCCCGCGCTCTGGGGAACAGAGGAGCGCCTGACGGAGCTGTTCGGCTCGGCAGGCACCTCGATCCAGACGAGGCGGCGCGATTTCGTCTTTCGCTATCGCTCGCCGGATCATTGGCTCCAGGTCTTCCGCAGCTACTACGGACCGGTGCTCAAGGTCTTCGCCGCGCTGGACCCGCAGGCCGGGGCAGCTTTGACCAAGGACCTGATGGCGCTGGTCGGCCAGTTCAACCGATCGGGCGATGCGACCGTCGCCGTGCCGAGCAGCTATCTCGAGATCGTCATCACGCGCGGGCTGAACTGAGTTCGATCACGCCGGCTCGCCCCGGTGCCCGGCCCCCCACCGCGTACTGAGCTGCCCGCCCGCGCGAACGGCAACCTGCGACCATGTTGCCCCTGCGCTGCAACAGGCCACGGCCTGCTGCAGCGCGCCCGTTTTCGCGTGTCGATGCGTCCCTCGCCTCGACCAGACCAACCACGGATCCGTTTCGCGACACGGCTCAACCCGCATGATATAAGGGCATCGGTGCAGGTTCGGCGCTTTCCGGGCTTCCGCCACTCCCGGTCGGAAGGGGAACGGCCGTGCGTCTCATGCCCTGCTCCTTGCGCCGGACCGTCCCGACGACGCGGCGCGAGACGATCGCGCTGCTCGGTGCCATGGCGGCATCGACCGTCGCCGCGCGAGCGCAGCCAAAAGCCATGCCGGTCATCGGCTATCTCGGCTCGGAATCCCCCGAACCCTATGGCAGCCGCCTCGCCGCCTTTGCCGAGGGCCTGGCAGAAGCGGGCTATGTCGACGGCCGCAATGTCACGATCGATTTTCGCTGGGCCGAGGGCCAGTACAGCCGGCTGCCGGCGCTCGCGATGGATCTGGCGGAGCGCCAGGTCACCGTCATGGTCGCGCCAGGAGGCGCGGAGGTCGCGCTCGCCGCGCGATCGGCGAGCAAGACGATCCCGATCGTCTTCGAGATGGGTGGCGATCCGGTCGCCTTGGGCATGGTCGCTAGCCTGTCCCGACCCGGCGGCAACCTCACCGGCGTGAGCAGCCTGAGCGTGGAAGTCTCGCTGAAGCGGCTGGAGTTCATGAGCGAGCTGTTCCCGGCCGCCAGGACCTTCGCCGTCGCCGTCAACCCGGCAAGCCCGACCTCCGGCTCGCAGTCGCGCAATCTGGAAGCTGCCGCGAGCAGGCTTGGGCTGGAGCTGCGCCTGCTCAATGCCAGCAGCGAGCCGGAACTGGAGAGGCTGTTCGCAGCCGCCGCCGAGATGAAGCTGCCCGGACTGGTCTTCACCTCCGACCCCTATTTCGCCTACCGAAGCCGCCGCCTCGCCGAGCTGGCGATGCGTCACACCATGCCGGCCATCACCCAGGCGCGGGATTTCCCGAATGCGGGCGGCCTGATGAGCTATGGCGGCGACTTCCGGCAGTCGCACCGCCATACCGGGATCTATGCCGGCCGGATCATCAAGGGGGAGAAGCCTTCCGACCTGCCGGTCCAGCGCGTGACGAAGGTCGAGCTGTTCGTCAATCTGAAGGCGGCCGGACAGCTCGGGCTGACCATGCCGCCCTCGATCCTGAGCAGTGCCGACGTGGTGATCGAGTAACCTGCCGGAAAGCCGGCGCATGAGCTGTCACGGTGACGCAATCGCCCCCCACCCCACGGAGCTCTCTTTTCGCGAAGTATTTCCTCGCGCTGTTCGCGGCCGTCGTCGTGCCCCTGCTTGTCGCCGGCGGCAGCGAAGCCTGGTTCGGCCACCGCGACCAGAAGGCCAGGCTGAACGACCTTCTCGAAGCGGAGGCCCGATCGGCGGCTGCGAAAATCCAGGACTTCCTGGACGGGATCCGCGATCAGCTGGCATGGACGGTTCAGCTGCCCTGGTCCGACAGCGCCGGCGAAAGGCACCGGCTCGACGCGTTCCGGCTGTTGCGCCAGGTGCCCGCCGTGGTGAACCTGACCCTTGTCGATGCCACCGGCCGCGAGCGCGTGTTCGTCTCCCGCATGGGGCTCAACAGGGTCGAGAGTGGCGCCGACCACACGCTCAACCCGGCCCTCAAGGCGATCGGTCCCGGCGGCGTCTGGTATGGACCGGTGACCTTCCATGCCGGCTCGGAGCCCTTTCTGACCATTGCCGTAGCCGGCAACCGCTCCGCGGTCGGCGTGGCGGTCGCCGAGGTCAATCTCAAGCTCATCTGGGATGTCATATCGGCAATCCGGGTCGGGCGGACCGGGGAAGCGTTCGTTCTGGACCAGCCGGGGCGCCTGATCGCCCATCCCGACATCAGCCTGGTTCTCAGAGCCGACCAGGCCACGATACGGCCACTCCAGATCCTCAGAGCGCGCCTAGCGGCGCAACGCGGCCAGGCGACCGCGGGGCGCGATCTCGACGGCCATACGGTTCTCGCCGCAATGGCGCCGATACCGGGGGTCGACTGGAGCGTCGTCGTCAAGCAACCGGTCGCCGAGGCCTTCGCGCCGATCTACGCGGCCCTGTGGCGGACGGGTGCCGTCCTCGTCATCGGTTCCGGCCTCGCCGCGGCGCTGGCCTACTGGCTCACCCAGCGCATGATCGAGCCGATCCGCATCCTGGAAGACGGCGTGGCACGGATCGGAGCCGGCCAGTTCGACCACCGGATCGACATCCCCACCGGCGATGAATTCGAGCGGCTGGCGACGCGCTTCAACGAGATGGCCGGCGATCTGGCGGTGTCGCAGGAGCGCTCCGAGCGGATCGGCCGGCTCAAGCGGTTTCTCGCGCCGCAGGTGGCCGAGCTGATCGACCAGTCGGGCGACGACAGCGTGCTCGACGGCCGGCGCATCGAGGTGGTGGTCGTCTTTGGCGATCTGCGGGGCTTCACCGCCTTTTCGGCGCGCTCCGAGCCCGAGGTCGTGATGCGTCTCCTGAGCGACTATTACGATGCCCTGGACAGGGTCGTGATCGAGCACGGCGCCACGCTGACGCATTTCTCCGGCGACGGCATGATGGTGCTGATCAACGCGCCCGTGCCCTGCCCGGACCCTGCCTTGTGCGCGATCCGGATGGCGCAGGACATGCAGAAGAGCGTCCAGCTCCTCCTGCGTGATCGGCAAATGCCGGGCCTCCGGCTTGGTTTCGGGATCGGGCTCGCGATGGGGCTCGCGACGGTCGGGCGGATCGGTTCCGAGGGCCGGCTCGAATACACGGCGATCGGAAGTGTGGTGAATCTCGCAGCGCGCATCTGTGCCAGCGCGCGCAATACCGAGGTGCTGATCGACATGGTCGCTGCGGAGGCGGTCGAGGGTTGCGTGCCTCTCGTCGAACTGGATGCGCGTGTCCTGAAGGGTTTCGACCAGCCCGTCCGCGTTTTCGCGGCAGGCGAGCCAGCGGCCGAGCAGCTCTAGGCAGCGTCGATCTTCGCCAAACGCCTGAGGTCGTCGATATCCCGGATCAGCAACCGCCCTCGCCCCAACGAGATGACACCGGTGCGCTTCCAGGACTGGAGATGGCGATTGACCGTTTCGCGCGTCACGCCGGTGAGGGACGCCAGCTCCTCCTGGGACGCGCGGACATCCGTGCCGTAATCGGCGGCGAGCACGAGAATGCGCCGCGCGAGCCGGATGGCGGACGGAAGAAACGTGGTCTCCTCCAGGCGACCGATGACATCGCGCAATCGCGCGCAGAGGAGTTCGATCAAGTGCAGCGCGATCGGCGGTTCGCGCTTGAGCAGGCTCAGGAAGTCCTGCCGCGGCAGGAAGAAGGTGTGGGTGTCCTCCATCGCCACCGCGTCGGCTGTGCGGGACCGGCCGTCGAGCAAGGTGATCTCACCGAAGACGTCGCCACCGCCCAGGACGTTGATCGTCATCTGCTGCCCGAGATCATCCACGGTTCCGATGCGGATCAGGCCCCGCCGGATCGCATAGAGACCGTCGCCCGGATCGCCCTTGAGGAACAGAACCTCCCGTGCGGCCAGGTGCCGTTGCCGGCAGACGGCCGCAATCTTCTCAAGCGCATCCCGCTCGAAGCCCGCAAAGAACGGGTTTGCGGTCAGAATGCTCACGATGCGATGAGAGACATCATTCATCGGAAGCCTCAGAATTCGGACCAGACCACCGCAGCTTCAGCAGACCGGGACGGTGCAGAAGCCAGGGCGACAGGCCACGCCTCCGCTTGCGACCAGCACGGGAGATCGCAAGCGGAGCAAGACAATGCCGAATGGCCTGGTCTGTCACAACACGTTCGCGCGTGGCGGGTCGCGGCCTGCGCCAGTCCGGTCTCAACCGGGACATGAGATTGATCGACCGAACGCAATGTTTCGCAGCGATCAAGCCTCCACGGCGCAGCCCAGGCGCGTGAGCGTGGCGTCGATCCAGCTGCGATCGTCCTTCCCCTGCTCGATCGCCTGCATCTTCTTCTCTTCCATCGCATGCTTCTTGTGCGCGGCGGCATAGACCGTCTCGGCATGATCGAAGGGGACGCAGAGGATGCCGTCGTCGTCGCCGATGACGAGATCGCCGGGCTCGATCACCATGCCCTCGATCGCGATCGGGACGTTGATCTCGCCGGGCCCGTCCTTGTAGGGGCCGCGATGGCTGATGCCGGCGGCATAGATCGGCAGGTCGTTCTCGCGGATCCAGGCTGAATCGCGCACGGCGCCATGGAGCACGATGCCGGCGATGCCGCGCGTGCGGGCATGGGCGATCATCAATTCGCCGATCAGGGCATTGGTGAGGTCCCCGCCGCCATCGACGGCGACGACATCGCCGGGCGCGGCAAGGTCGAGCGCCTTGTGGATCATCAGGTTGTCGCCCGGCCGCGTCTTCACGGTGAGCGCCGGGCCAGCCATCACGCCGCCCCGGTGCATCGGCCGCAGCGAGGCGCCGCCGGCGGTCATGCGCGACATGGAATCGCTGACATTAGCGACCGGGACCGTGCGGAAGCGCTCGACGAGGCCGGCATCGACCTGGCGGCGGCGCTTGAGGATGCGAAATCCGATCATGGGAGGTCCTTGGCTGTCATGGCTGGCCGGCGCGGCGAACCGGGCGGCGCAGCGGTTGGGAGAGTGATGGTCTGTGAAGGGTGCGTGCCGGCGCGCTCAGGTCGCGCCGGCCTCCTCCTGGTCGACGCGGGCCTTGCCGCGGCGGATGGCAGGCAGGGCCATGCTGACGAGCAGCAGCAGCGAGAGGGTGAGGAAGGTCAGGCTGATCGGGCTCTTCAGGAAGATCGAGAGATCGCCTTCCGACAGGAGCAGCGCCCGGCGGATATTCTCTTCCATCATCGGACCGAGCACATAGCCCAGCACCAGCGGGGCCGGCGGGCATTTCAGCTTGGCCAGCACATAGCCGAGCACGCCGATCGCCGCGCAGAGATAGACGTCGATCGCGCTGTTGTTGAGGCTGTAATTGCCGAGCGCGCAGAACATCACGATCGCCGGGAACAGCCAGCGATAGGGAATGCTGAGCAGGCGCACCCAGAGGCCGACCAGCGGCAGGTTCAGGGCGACGAGCAGGGCATTGCCGATGAACATGCTGGCGATGACGCCCCAGAACAGCTCGGGGTTGCGCGCCATCACGGTCGGGCCTGGCTGGACGCCGTTCATGATCAGCGCGCCGAGGATCAGCGCCATGGTCGCGCTGCCGGGAATGCCGAGCGTCAGCGTCGGGATGAAGGCGGTCTGCGCCGCGGCGTTATTGGCGGCTTCCGGCGCTGCGACGCCCTCGATCGCGCCCTGACCGAAGCGGGACGGGTCCTTCGCCAGCTTCTTCTCCAGCATGTAGGAGGAGAAGGAGGAGATCGAGGGACCGGTACCCGGCAGAATGCCGAAGAAGGCGCCGATGGCGGTGCCGCGCAGGGTCGGCAGGAACGAGGCTTTCAGGTCGCTCCAGCTCGGCATCAGGCCGCCGACATTGCGGGTGAAGACCTCGCGCGCCTCTTTCTGTTCGAGGTTGATGACGACCTCGGAGATCGCGAAGATGCCGACCGCGAGCACGGTGAAGCCGATGCCGTCGGCGAGCTCGGGCAGGCCGAAGGTGTAGCGCTCGACGCCCGAGTTCACGTCCGTGCCGACGAGGCCGATCAGCAGGCCGACCACGACCATGGCGAGCGCCTTGACCATGTCGCCATGGCTCAGCACCGAAGCCGCGATGAGGCCAAGCACCATCAGGGCGAAATAATCCTCGGCGCCGAAGCGCAGCGCCCAGGAGGCGAGCGGCACGCCGAGCGCGACGATCAGCAGCGTGCCGATGCAGCCGGCGACGAAGGAGGACAGCGCGGCGATCGCAAGCGCGGCGCCGGCCCGGCCGCGGCGCGCCATCTGGTAGCCGTCGAGGCAGGTCACGGCCGACGAAGTCTCACCGGGCAGATTGACCAGGATCGCCGTGGTCGAGCCGCCATATTGGGCACCGTAATAGATGCCGGAGAGCATGATGACGGCGGAAACCGGCGGCAGGCCGAAGGTCACCGGCAGCAGCATCGAGATCGTCACCAGCGGGCCGACGCCCGGCAGCACGCCGATCAGGGTGCCGAGCAGCACGCCGAGGAAGCAATAGGCCAGGTTCTGCAGCGACAGGGCGACGCCGAAGCCGAGCACGAAGTGATCGATGATCTCCATGGCTCAGAAATTCCAGGCGAAGAGGCTGTAGGGCAGCTTCAGGCCCCAGATGAAGACGACGGCGGCGAAGACCGACATCACCATCGTCAGGACGAGCACCTCCAGCGCCTTGAACTCGTAGCCGGCACGGGCCGAGACGAAGAACAGGGCCGCGAGTGCCGGCACGAGGCCGACACGTTCGAGCAGGAAGCCGAAGAGCAGGAGCGAGGCACTGAGCAGCAGGAGCGGCAGCCAGGCCCAGCCGCCCTCGACGGGCATGCAGCTGCGTAGCCCCTTGAGGAAGGTTACGATGCCGAAGCCGATCAGGACGAGGCTGAGGATACGCGGGAAATAGCCCGGGCCCATGTCGATCGTCGTGCCGAACTTGTAGCCGAGCGCGATCGCGAAGCCGAGCGCGCCTAACCCCATGAACAGCAGGCCGGCAAGCGCGTCCTGGTTCTTGAAGATGCTGGTTTTCATGGCCGATATCCGTCGTGATGCCGGGCGGCGCGGCTTGGCGCCGCCGGGACACAGACTTTTGGGGATGGATGCGCAGCCCCGCGACACCACCGGCTTCAGGGGCGGCGTCCCGGCGCTTCAGTCATCGGCTCAGTCGGCGACCTTCACATCGGCCGCCTTGATGACCGCGGTCCATTTCGGCACGTCGGACTTGATCAGCGCGCCGAACTCGTCACTGCTGCCACCGAGCGCCTCGGCGCCGGCCGAGCGCAGCTTGGCTTTGGTGTCAGGCTGCTGCAGCACCTTGTTGAGCTCGGTGTTGATCCGCGCGACGATCGGCGCGGGCACGCCCGCCGGAGCCGCCAGACCCCACCAGGTCACGGCCTCAGAGTTCTTCAGGCCCTTCTCCTCGAAGGTCGGGACATCCGGCAGGTCGGCGTCGCGCTTGGTCGCGAAGACCGCGATCGGGCGCAGCACGCCTTCCTTGATCTGCACCATCGCGGAGGGCACCGAGGAAATGTAGATCTCGACGCGTCCGCCGAGCAGATCCGGCAGCGCCTGGGCCGCGCCCTTGTAGGGAACGTGGCGGAATTTCACGCCCGCGATCTGCTGGATGAGTTCGCCTGCCAGATGCGAACTGGTCCCGACCCCCGGCGAGGCGAAGGTGAGCTTGCCGTCCTTGGCCTTGGCGGCGGCGATCAGGTCTTCGACCGTCTTGATCGGCGAATCCTTGGCGACGACCAGGACCTGCGGCGCGGAGGCGACGAGGCCGATCGGCGCGAAATCCTTGATCGGGTCGTAATTGGCCTTGCCGAGGATCGGGTTGATGACGAGGTTGGCGTTCTGGGCGAGGACGATGGTGTAGCCGTCCGGGGCTGCCTTGCCGGCGAGGCTCAGGCCGACGCTGCCGCCGCTGCCCGGCTTGTTGTCGGCCACCAGCGTCCAGCCCGTGCTCTCGCCGAGTTTCTGAGCGATGACGCGCGCAACGACGTCGGTACCGCCGCCCGGCGGAAACGGAATGACGAGGCGGATCGGCTTCTCCGGATATTGCTGAGCGGATGCCGTCGTCGCGAGCGCCGACAGAGCCAGTGCGGCGAGCGCCTTGTAGACAATCCTCATAGTCGTTCCTCCCGTTTGCTTATTGGTTGTCCGGTTTATGGCCCGGATCTTCAGGCTGCGAGTTCGGCGAGCCTCGCGAGGCTCGCCGCATCCGGTTCCTCGCCGTCGAGCACGGCGATGACGTGCCGGGCGGCGATCTCGGCCATGGTCTTGGCCGATCCCGCGGTCACGCCGGCGATATGCGGGGTGGCGATCAGGTTGGGCAGCGCCCAGAGCGGGCTGTCCGGAGCCGGCGGCTCGACCGCGAAACTGTCGAGACCCGCACCGGCGATCCGGTCTTCGAGCAGCGCGGCGGCCAGCGCCGCCTCGTTGATCAGGGCGCCGCGCGCCGTATTCACGACGAGGGCGCTCGGCTTCATCAGGCCGAAGCGGCGCGCATCCAGCAGATCGCGCGTGGCGTTGGTCAACGGGCAATGCAGACTGATGATGTCGGCTTCCGCCACGAGGCTGTCGAGATCGCGTTCGCAATCCGCACCGAACTGCGCGATCGCCGCGCGGGCATGGGGGTCGTGCAAGAGCACGGTCATGCCGAGCCCCTGCGCCATCCGGGCGACATGCTGGCCGATCGAGCCGAAGCCGACGAGGCCGATCACGGTGCCGGCGATGTCGCGTCCGATGAAGCTCGGCTTCGGCCAGGTGCCGGCCTTCACGGCGATGTCGAGGCGCGGGATGTCCTTCAGCAGGGTCAGAGCCAGCGCGATGGTGTGCTCGGCGACGGCGCGCGAGTTCGAGCCCATGGCACGGATGACCGGGATGTCGCGCGCAGCGGCTGCCTGCAGGTCGATATTGTCGACGCCGACGCCGTGCTTGGCGATGACCTTGAGACGCGGGGAAGCGGCGATGATGGCCTCGTCGACGCGGCCCTGGCGGACGATCAGCGCATCGACCTGCAATTCGGCTGCACGCTGCGCCACCTGCTCGCTCGGCGCATAGGCCGGCGAGAAGAACACGTCGACGTCATGCGCGTTGAGAAGCTGGATGGCGCTGTCGGCCAAACGGTCATGCGTGACGAGCACGCGCCTGCCGCGGGTGCGGGCACTGGTATCGGTCATCTCTGCGTTTCCTCACGGCAGCCTCGCATCCCGCTTCGCAACGGTTGGGCGCCTTTCGGGGAACACTATTGACCGGGGAAGCTATGCTCGTATGCTGAAATAATGACATATATCAATGATCTTTTGTCATGAAGCATCCGATCGACGGCATCGAGGCCTTTATCCAGATCGCGGAGCTCGGAAGCTTCAACAAGGCGGCCGAGAAGCTGCATGTCACGCAGACTGGCCTGACGCGGCGCATCCAGCGCCTGGAAGCCCATGTCGGCCTCAAGCTGATCGACCGGACGACCCGCACCGTCGCGCTGACGAGCATCGGCCGCGAGTTCCTGCCGGAAGCCCAGCGCATGGTCGATGCCGTCGACCGCTCGTTCGAGCGACTGAAGACGATGTCGCGCTTCTCGACCGGCGACATCACGATCGCCTCGGTCCCCTCGCTGATGTATGGGCGCCTGCCGCGCATCCTGCGCAGCTACGCCACGCGGCATCCGAACAACCGCGTCGAAATCCTCGACCGGACCAGTACGCTCGTCATCGAGGCGGTGCGCCGGCGCCAGGCCGAGTTCGGCCTGCATGTGCAGCCGCCGAACCAGCAGGACCTGCACAACGAGATCCTCGTCCGCGATCCCTTCGTCGTCTATTGCCGCAACGACCATCCCCTCGCCGGGCGCGAGACCATCGCCTGGGCGGACCTTGCCGGCCAGGACCTCATCACCCTCGGCGGCAGCAGCGGCAACCGCCTGCTGATGGAGGCGCAGCTCTCGCGCTCCGGCATCGAGGTGAAGACCAAGTTCGTGGTCGAGTACTTTTCAAGCGCGATCGGGCTGGCTTCGGAAGGACTGGGCATCGCCATCCTGGTAGAGTCGCTCGTGGAGAACCTGCGCCCCGATCTCGCGCAGATTCCGCTGGTGGACCCGATCGTCGACCGGCCGGTCTCGCTGGTCCGGCGGCGCGGCGAGACGCTGACCCCGGCCGCGCAGGCGCTCTACAACCTGATCGTGCGCGATCTCGGCCCGCTTTAGCGGAGCTTGGCGATACCGATGCCATCGAGCTTTGCGCGAGCCTTGATGGACTCTTCGCTACGGGTCATTGCTTTCGCAATCGCCTTCAGGGCCATGCCCTTTCCCGCGAGCAGTTTCAGCTTCTGAAGCTCCTCGGAGGTCCAGGGTTGGCGGTGCCGTTCAAAGCGCTCAGTCACAATCCACTCCTGCAGCGTGCGGACACTCGAGGCTCTTATCTATAGCAGCAATGCCCGGAATTTGGCCGACCTGTAGCGAGGTCAACGACCGGCTCGCTGCCTTGTTGGCCACAGAACCCGACTTGTCGGTACTCCCTGCGACAAGCCCCCGCTCGAAGCCCGATGCTCGGCCACGGCGATATCATGCAGCCCCGCCATTTCGCCATGGCCGGCACGGCGCTTTTGCGCCTTGGAGCGCGTGGCGGCCTGTGATTACCTCGGCGGCAAACTGGGAGAGAGCGGATGCCGCGCCGGATCGCATTTGGCGGATTTCTTCACGAGACCAATACGTTCGCGCCCAGCCCGGCCGGGATGGAAGCCTTCCTGCAAGGTGGCGGCTGGCCGCCGCTGGCGCGCGGCGAAGCGATCTTCGCCGCCGTGAAGAACGTCAATGTCAGCGCCGCCGGCTTCGTCGACAGCGCCCGTGGGCAGGATTGGGAACTCGTGCCGACGCTGTGGTGCGCCGCAAGCCCCTCGGCCCATGTCACTGCCGAGACCTTCGAAGCCATCGCCGGCGAACTGGTCGAGCGCATTGCTGCGGCACTGCCGCTGGACGGCGTCTATCTCGACCTGCACGGCGCGATGGTCGCCGAGAACCACGACGATGGCGAAGGCGAATTGCTGCGGCGCGTCCGCGATGCGATCGGGCCGGAGATACCCCTGGTCGTCAGCCTCGATCTGCATGGCAATGTCACGCCGCAGATGGTGGCGATGGCCGATGCGCTCGTCGCCTTCCGGACCTATCCGCATGTCGACATGGCCCTGACCGGCAGCCGCGCTGCCGCGGTTCTGGCCCAGCTCGTCGACACCGCGACCCGACCTGCCAAGGCCTTCCGCCAGGTGCCCTATCTCATCCCGATCGCCTGGCAGGCGACGGCGATGGAGCCCTGCCGCACCATCTATGCCGAGCTTGCCGCGCTCGAAGGCCCGGCCGTGCCGACGCTCTCCTTCCTGCCCGGCTTCCCGGCGGCGGATTTCCCCGATTGCGGTGCGACCGTGCTGGCCTATGGCGCGACGCAGGCCGATGCCGACCGGGCGGCCGACGCCGTCCTCGCCCGCGTCATGGCCAGCGAGGCCGCCTTCAAGGGCCGGGTCTTCTCGCCCGAGGAGGGCGTCGCGGAGGCGATGCGGCTGGCCGCCAACGCGACCAAGCCCGTCGTCATCTCCGACACGCAAGACAATCCCGGCGCCGGCGGCGATTCCGACACGATGGGCATGGCACGCGCGCTGGTGCAGGGCGGCGCCAGACGCGCCGCCATCGGCGTCATCGTCGACGCGGCTGCGGCCGAGGCTGCCCATGCCGCCGGCGAAGGCGCGACGATCTCGCTCGCGCTCGGCGCGAAATCCGGCATCCCCGGTGACGGACCCCTTGCCGGCGACTTTCTGGTCGAGAAGCTGTCAGATGGGCGCTTCGTCGCTCCGGGCCCGTTCTACGGGGGCTCGCGCATGAATCTGGGACCGAGCGCCTGCCTGCGCATCGGCGATGTCCGCATCGTCGTCGGCTCGCGCAAGGCGCAGATGGCCGATCAGGCGATGTACCGTCAGGTCGGCATCGAGCCGACCGAGCAGGCCATCCTGGTCAACAAGAGCTCGGTGCATTTCCGCGCCGATTTCGAGCCGATCGCCGAGACGATCCTCGTCTGCGCCGCGCCGGGGCCGATGCCGGTCGATCCCGCCGCCCTGCCCTGGCGCCGGTTGCGGCCGGGCCTGCGCACCTCGCCCCTCGGCCAGCCCTTCGCCTGAACCACCCGATATCTGGAGTAGCCATGCCCGCCCTGCCTGAGATCCTGTCCTTCACGGACGAGCTCGTCGCCATCCGCCGCGATCTCCACGCCCATCCAGAGATCGGCTTCGAGGAGGTCAGGACCTCGAACATCGTCGCGGAGAAGCTCGCCGCCTGGGGCATCGAGGTCCATCGCGGCATCGGCAAGACCGGCGTGATCGGCATCCTGCACGGCACCGGCGGGCCCGGCCGGCGCATCGGCCTGCGCGCCGACATGGACGCGCTGCCGATCCAGGAGATCACCAACCTGCCCTGGCGCTCCACCGTCGCCGGCAAGATGCATGCCTGCGGCCATGACGGGCATACCACCATGCTGCTCGGCGCCGCGCGCTATCTCGCCGAGAACCGCGGCTTCAAGGGCACGGCGGTCTTCGTCTTCCAGCCGGCCGAGGAAGGGCTCGGCGGCGCGCGCAGCATGATCGCCGAGAAGCTGTTCGAGCGCTTCCCCTGCGACGAGATCTACGGCTTGCACAATTCGCCCGATCTCGACCCCGGCCAGATCTCGATCTTCCCGGGACCTGCCATGGCCGGCGCCGATTTCTTCGACATCAAGATCACCGGCCGCGGCAGCCATGGCGCCATGCCGCATATGGGGCGCGACCCGATCGTAGTGGCGATGAGCCTCGCCAATGCGCTGCAGACCATCGTCAGCCGCAATGCCGATCCGCGCGAGGCCGCCGTGCTCTCGATCACGCAGGTCCATGCCGGCTCGGCCTATAACGTCATCCCCGAGGAGGCCGTTCTCGCCGGCACGATCCGCACCTTCTCGCCGGCGGTCGGCGCGCTCGTCCGCGAGCGCATGCGCGAGATCGCGGCCGGCACGGCGGCGAGCTTCGGCGTCACCATCGAGGTCGATATCCGCAACATCTTCGACGTGCTGGTCAATCACGAGGCGCAGACGCAGGCCGTGGTCGAGGTCGCCGCCGAGATCGTAGGCAGCGACGGCGTTCTGACCGAGGTCAAGCCCTTGATGGGCAGCGAGGATTTCGCCGACATGCTGCGCGTCGTGCCCGGCGCCTATGCCTGGGTCGGCCATGCCGGCACGGTGCCGGTGCACAACCCGGCCTATGTCCTCGATGACGGCATCCTGCCGGTCGGCGCCAGCCTGCTCGCCCGGCTCGTCGAAACCCGCGCCGCCGCCTGAGGGCCGACACGATGGATCTCGCCCGCCTGCCGCTCGACACCGAGGCCATGCTCGCGGGCTTGCGCCCCTGGATCGAGTGCGAGAGCCCGACCTTCGACCCGGCCGCCGTCAACCGGATGATGGACGTTGCCGCTGCCGACACTGCGGCAGCCGGAGCCAGCATCACCCGCATCCCCGGGCCGAAGGGGCTGGGCGACTGCGTGCGCGCGACCTTCCCGCATCCGCGGCAGGGCGAGCCCGGCATTCTCGTGATGTCGCATCTCGACACGGTGCATCCGGTCGGGACGCTGGCGAAGCTGCCTTTCCGCCGCGACGGGGCCCGCTGCTATGGGCCGGGCATCCTCGACATGAAGGGCGGCGCCTATGCCGGGCTCCAGGCCATCGTGGCCTTGGCCAAGGCCGGGGTCGCGACGCCACTGCCGGTCACGGTGCTCTACACCTCGGACGAGGAGATCGGCAGCCCCGGCACGCGCGAATTGATCATGGAGGAGGCCCGCCGCCAGCGCTACGTGCTGGTGCCGGAGCCCGGCCAGCCCGGCGACGGCGTCGTCACCGGGCGCTACGCCATCGCTCGCTTCAACCTCGCCGCCGAGGGCCGGCCGAGCCATGCGGGCTCCCGCCTGAAGGACGGCCGCTCCGCCATCAGCCTGATGGCCCGGCAGCTTCTCGCCATCGAGGCGATGACCGACGAGGACTGCACCTTCTCGGTCGGCGTGATCCAGGGCGGGCAATGGGTCAATTGCGTTCCGACATCCTGCCGGGCCGAGGCGCTCAGCATGGCCAAGCGCCAGCAGGATCTCGACCGCGGCGTCGAGCGCATGCTCGCCCTGTCGCAGCGCGAGACCGACGGCACCGGCTTCACAGTCGAGCGCGGCGTCACCCGCCCGGTCTGGGAGCCTGACGAGGGCACGATGGCGCTCTACCGGCAGGCGCGCGGCATCGCCGCGGAACTCGGCTGGGAGCTCGGCCATGCTTCCGCCGGCGGCGGCTCCGACGCCAATTTCACAGGCGCGGCCGGAATTCCCTCGCTCGACGGCCTCGGCCTGCTCGGCGCCGGCTATCACACGCTGGAAGAGCATATCGAGGTGGATAGCCTCGCGCGGCGGGCGCGGTTGATCGCCGGCTTGCTCGCCCGGCTCCCGGGCTGAGCCCGATCGCCTGATGGGCCTGCCCGATCCCGGAGCTTACGCCGGCAGCTCCGGCACCCTTCGGCTCGTATGGACGAGCGCGAGGACGAAGACGATCGAGAGCAGGAGCACGATCGTTGGGGCCGGTGCACTGTCGAGGAAGAACGAGAGATAGACGCCGAGCAGCGAGCCGATCACCGCGATGCCGACCGAGGCCAGCAGCATCGTAGAAAACCGGCGGGTGAGCAGGAAGGCGATGGCGCCCGGCGCGATCAGCATGGCGATGGCCAGGATGATGCCGACCGCCTGCAAGGCGCCGACGATCGTCAGCGAGATCAGCCCGAGCAGGCCGTAATGCAGCTGCTTGACCCGCAGGCCGACCGTCTGGGCCTGCGCGGGGTCGAAGGCATGCAGCAGGAAATCCTTCCACTTGATGCCGATCACAGCCGCAGTGAACAGCGCGATCGCGGCAGCGCCGGCAATGTCGGCTCCGGATACGCCGAGCATGTCGCCGAACAGGATATGGTCGAGATGCACGTCGGACTGGATCTTGACGTAGAGCACGAGGCCGAGCCCGAACATGCCGGAGAAGACCACGCCCATCACGGTGTCCTGCTTGATCCGGCTGTTCTCCTTCAGGAAACCTGTGGCGGTCGCGCAGATCATGCCGGCGGCGAAGGCGCCGATCGCATAGGGAAAGCCGAGGATATAGGCGAGGACCACGCCGGGAAACACGGCATGGCTGATCGCATCGCCCATCAGCGACCAGCCCTTCAGCACGAGGAAGCAGGACAGGAGCGCCATCGGCACGGCGACGATCGCCGAGATGATGAGCGCATTGACCATGAAGTCGAACCGGAAGGGCGACAGCAGCGTCTCGACGAGAACCATCACCCGGCCTCCAGTTCGCAGGCGGCGCGGCGGCGGGCGGCCAGCAAGCCGTGCTTGGGCGCGAGGAAGAAGGCAACGAGGAAGACCGTCGTCTGCAGCACGACGATGATGCCGCCGGTGGCGCCGTCGAGAAAATAGCTGACATAGGCGCCGGTGAAGCTCGTCAGGGCGCCGATCGCGACCGCGATCACCAGCAAACGCGGGAAACGGTCGGTCAGCAGATAGGCGGTCGCGCCGGGCGTGACCACCATGCAGATGACGAGGAAGGCGCCGACCGTCTGCAGCGCCGCGACCGTCGAGGCCGAAAGCAGGGTGAAGAACATCAGCTTCAGCGCCGTCGGGTTGAGGCCTATCGAGCGCGCATGGCTCTCGTCGAAGAAGGTGACCATCAGGTCCTTCCATTTGACGAGCAGGATGGCGAGCGAGACGAAGCCGATGGCCGCGAGCTGGATCGTGTCGGCCGGGGTGATGGCCAGCACATTGCCGAGCACGATGGTCTGGATGTTCACCGAGGTCGGCGACAGCGACACCATGAACAGGCCGAGCCCGAAGAAACTGGAGAAGATCAGGCCGATGATGGCGTCTTCCTTCAGCCGCGTGCGCTGGTTCAGGAAGAGCATCGCGCCGGCCGCGAGGCCGCCGGAGAAGAAGGCGCCGACCGAGAAGGGCAGCCCCAGCATATGGGCGCCGGCCACGCCCGGCACGATCGCATGCGAGAGCGCATCGCCGATCAGCGACCAGCCCTTCAGCATGAGATAGCAGGACAGGAAGGCGCAGACGCCGCCGACGAGGGCGGAGACCCACATCGCATTGCGCATGTAGCCATAGGCGAAGGGCTCGAGCAGCAGTGCGGTCATTGCCGCTCTCCGTCCGGCGCCTCGGCCTCACGGCTCGACGCCTTACCCTCGCGCAGGATCAGCGGCCGCTCGTCATCGGTGAAGACGCCGACCGGGGCCTGCCCTTCGCGGCCGGGCCCGCCCAGCACGAAATGGCGGAGCACGCCGCCGAAGGCGCGTTGCAGGTTTTCCTGCGTGAAGGTCTCCGCCGTCGGGCCATAGGCCAGCACCGTGCCCTTGATCAGGATGGTGCGGTCGCAGAATTCCGGCACGGAGCCGAGATTATGGGTTGAGACCAGCATGACGCGGCCCTCGGCCCTGAGTTCGCGCAGCAGGGCGATAATCTGGTCCTCGGTCTTGACGTCGACGCCGGTGAAGGGCTCGTCGAGCAGGATGACGCGGCTGTCCTGGGCCAGGGCGCGGGCGAGGAAGACCCGCTTCTTCTGTCCGCCGGAGAGCTCCCCGATCTGGCGCTTGCGGAAGGCGCTCATATCGACGCGGTCGAGCGCCGTGGCGACGGCCTCGTGATCCGCGGCCCTGGCGATGCGCATCATGCCCATATGGCCGTAACGCCCCATCATCACGACATCCTCGACCAGCACCGGGAAGGTCCAGTCGACCTCCTCGGCCTGCGGGACATAGGCGATGAGGTTGCGGCGCAGCGCCTCGCGCACCGTCAGGCCGAGGATGCGGATATCGCCCCTGGCCAGGCGCACGAAGCCCATGATCGCCTTGAAGAGCGTCGACTTGCCGGAGCCGTTGACGCCGACGAGGGCCGCGATCGTGCCGGTGGGGATGCGGAAGCTCGCATCCCGCAGCGCTGTATGGCCGTTGCGATAGGTGACCGTCGCGTCGCTCACCGCGATGCCTGAGCCCTCCTCCGCGACGGACGGAAGCGAGCGGCCGGCGACGGGAGCGTTCACCGCGTCAGTCCCTTCGCAATCGTCTCCGCCGTGACCTTGAGCAGGTCGATATAGGTCGGCACCGGGCCGTCCGCCTCGCTCAGCGAATCCACGTAGAGCACGCCGCCATAGTTCGCGCCGGTCTCGCGCGCGACCTGCTGGGCCGGCTTGTCGGAGATCGTGCTCTCGGAGAAGACCACGGTGATCCTGTTCTTCCTGACAGCGTCGATGACCTTCCGGACTTGCTGCGGCGTGCCTTGCTGGTCGGCATTGATCG
Source organism: Allobosea sp. MMO-172 (assembly GCF_037147855.1). Classification (NCBI taxonomy): domain Bacteria; kingdom Pseudomonadati; phylum Pseudomonadota; class Alphaproteobacteria; order Hyphomicrobiales; family Alloboseaceae; genus Allobosea; species Allobosea sp. MMO-172. The sequence continues at coordinate 123,490 of NZ_JBBCUM010000007.1, forward strand.
GCCAGAGATAGAGTTCCTTCAGCCCGAAATCGCGCGCCAGATAGGAGAACGCGCCCTCGCTGGAAACGAGCCAGCGCTTCTCGGCGGGCACGGCGGCGAGCTCCGCCTTGATCGGGTCGACGGCCGCCTTGATGCGGGCCTTATACGCCTCGGCATTGGCCTTGTAGGCCTCGGCATTCTTCGGATCGTGCTTGGCGAAGGCATCGCGGATGTTGTCGACATAGATCAGCGCCGCCGCCGGCGACATCCAGGCATGCGGGTTCGGCTTGCCCTTGTAGGGGCCTTCGCTGATCCCCATCGGCGCGATGCCCTGCGAGACGACGACACTGGGGACATTCCTGAGATTGCGGAAGAACTTCTCGAACCACAGTTCGAGATTGAGGCCGTTCCAGAGGATGAGCTGCGCGCCCTGCGCGCGCTGGATGTCGCCCGGCGTCGGCTGATAGTTATGGATCTCCGCGCCCGGCTTGGTGATCGACTCGACCACAGCCACGTCGCCGGCGACATTGCGCGCGATATCGGCGATCACCGTGAAGGTGGTGACGGCCTTGAACTTGTCCTGCGCCGCGGCGGGCGCACCGGCGAAAGCGGCAACGAAAGCGGCGCCCACCAGGCCGATCAGAGCCGATCTACGCGAACCGAGAGCCATCGAGGCATCCTTATTGACAATGAATTGCAACAACTCATTGCTAGCTCAAGATCGAGTCGCTTTGCAAGTGCGATTGATTAGCAATTAGAATTTTCATGCGCTGCTCATCGTGCGTCGGCGGCGCGACGGAACCTTCAGCGGCGCAGGTACGCGGTACCGCCGCCACACGCGGACGATGCAAACCAGCAAGGAGGAAAACGAGGCCCGAAGCAGGCATTCGCGCTTCGGCTATCGCCGCAGGTCTTGACGCGTCGCAACGGGCGGCCGGATCGCGCAGCCCGAAAAGATTTGAACGATTATACGTATAAACTATTGTAATTGCTATATTTTTCGAACGATGGCAGGTTTTCGGCGCCCGTTTGCGGCATCGTCGATCACCAGAGCGCTCTCATGAACACCCCGAATCCGCGCCGGCCCACGGAACGGGCCGCCTTGAGCAACCCCAGGCCAGCTTCCGGAGCCCGCGACGCCAAGCCCATGAAAAGCCTCGCCAGCTCGGCGGTTTTCAACGGCGCGACCGAGATCGGGATCGAGCATCACGGCGAACTCTACCGCCTGAAGATCACCCGGCAGGGAAAGCTGATCCTGACCAAGTGACGCGACCGGGCGGGTGGAGAAGCCACCCGCCCTGCCCTGCTCGCGAAGAAACGGCCTGGCGCGTCACGCTACCGCGCCAAGCCGCCCCATATCGTCTGCTCAGAACGTGCCCTTGAGGCCGACGCCGAACATGCGCGGCTCGGTCATGCTCGCCTCGGTGCCGCCGATGCCGCGGTTCTGCTGCATATAGGTCGGCGCGCGCTCGTCGAAGATGTTCTTCACATAGCCATAGAGCTGCAGATTGTCGGTGAACTGGTAACTCGCGCGCAGATCGGCGATCGTATAGGGCTTGATCAGGTAGAGACGCGTATTGGCCACGTCGGAATAGTACCCGTCGGTGTGGCGCATCTGCGCGGTGACGTTGAACTTGCTGGTGACATCCCAGCTCACGCCGAAGCTGAGCATGTAGCCCGGCGACTTCGCGAACTCGTTGCCCTCGTAGCCGGTATTGGCGGAGATCCTGTCGATTTCCGTGCGCAGCAGGCCCGCACCCGCCTTGAGCGTGAGGTTGTCGAGGATGCGATAATCGGCGTTGACCTCGAGCCCATAGGCATGGGCCTTCTCGGCATTGATGCCGTAGGACTGGACGACGCCCGTCGTAAGGACCACCGGGATGAAATACTGGGCGTTGCGGAAGTCGGTGTAGAACAGGTTGCCGCTGACGTTCAGCTTGTTGTCGAACAGGCTGGCGCGGGTGAACAGCTCATAGTTCCAGAGCGTCTCTTCCTTAAAGGACTGCCAGCGACCGGCGGTGAGATTGAGCGAGACGCCGCCGGGATTGTAGCCGCGATTGACCATGGCGCCGACGGTCCAGTCCGAGGTCACCGCATAGGCGAGCGAGGCCTTGGGCAGGACCGCCTGGAAGGTCTTGTCGAAATCGACGCCCTGTCGCGCGAAGACCGTGCTGCCGACGCGCTCGATCTGGTCCTGCTGGAAGCGCAGCGAGCCGGTGAAGGTCCAGCGATCGGTCAGGCGATAGCTCGCCTCGCCGAAGATGCCGAGATTGCGCTTGGTGTCGTCGAAGGTCGAGCGGCCGGTGAGGTAGAGATTCTCCTCCGTCTTGGTATGGGCGTAGTAGATGCCGGCGACGCCGCTGAAAACGTCGCTCGGCTCGCCGAAGGTCAGCCGCATCTCGTTCGAGATGTTCCGCTGGGTGATATAGGCATCGCCATTGCCGAGGATGCCGGTCTTCCGGCTGGTCGAGAGATCGCTGTACTGGGTCTGGTTGAACAGCTTGAAGCGGTTGCCGAAATCATAGCTGAGATCGAGGATGCCGGTCGTGGTGTCCTGCCGCCAGCTCGGCATGGTCGTGGTGATGTGCTTCAGTCTGTGGAACGGGGCGGATGCCGCCTCCTGGCTCGGCCGGTTGGTCGAGTTGCGCGAGAAGGTGAGCTTCGCCTCGAAGCCGGGCAGCGCGGCCGGGCGCCAGAGCAGCTTGGCGCGCAGGTTGAGCGCCTTGAAGTCCTGGTCCGCATAGCGCGTCTGGAAGTTCGGGCTGACGTAGTCGATGAAGGTGTCGCGCGCCGAATAATCCAGCGAGATGCGGCCGGCGAGCTGCTCGGCGATGATCGGCCCCGACAGCATCATGGCGGTGCGCCGCGACGAGTAGCTGCCGAACTCGGTCAGGAACGCGCCTTCCCGTGTAAAGGTCGGGTCCTTGGTGTTGACGACGATCGCGCCGGCAATGGCATTGGCGCCCTGCGAGGTCGTCTGCGGCCCGCGGAAGACCTCGATGCTCTTGACGTCCCAGGGCGAGGTCGCGCCGAAATAATACTCGTTATAGCTGAGATAGTGGCCGTCCACGTTGATCGTGGCGCGCGGCACGGTACCGCCCCAGAACGAGTTCTGGCCGGTGAGCGGCCCCTGCGTGTCCTGACCGCGGATGACCGGCGCGCCGACCGTGTCGGTGTAGGTCACGTTCGGCGTGCCGACGAGCACCTCGGAGATCGAGCTGTTGCCGGTGTTCTCGCGGGCGATGTCCCGGGCCGTCCTGACCGCGACCGAGGATGCGGTGCTGCGCAGGTCGCGCTCGACCTTCTCGCCGGTGACCATGATCGTATCGAGCTCGATCGTCGCGGCAGCTGCGGGGGCCTGCGCCCCCTGCGCGAAAGCCGGCGAGGCAGCGGCGACAGCCAAAAGCGACACGACGCTGACGCCGCGCATCAGAGCGAACCTGGACGACATGATGTTCCCCGCAATCCGAAGACGTCTCGCTGGCTGGGGACAGGGCCGTGGCTCGCGAGCTTGCAATGATGATCCTACAATGTGGAATGCATTCTGCATGTCAACACAAGGCCGGGCGCCGGAGCGGTATTGTCCCGGCCTGTTGTTTTCCGGCCGCAGCCGCGTGGCGGGTGGCCGCGCCCGCTTGTCCTGACGAGGCCGCCAATGGCAGAAAGCCTGTTCCGGCGCCCGCCGGGAGCCTCACCGCGATTCGCATGATGACCAGCCTTTTCCCTTCTGCCGTCGCGCGCGCCTCCGCTTCGCCCGATCCGGAGCGGTGTCGGTGACGCCCCCGCCATCCGAGGGCCGCGGCGCGCCCAAGGCCAAGCGCTCCGCGACGATCCAGTCGATCTCGATCGCGGCCCGCTTCCTCGACATCCTCGCCAAGGCGGATGGCCCATTGGTGCTGGGCGAGATCGCCCGCCGGGCCCGCACCGGCGCCTCCACCGCCCATCGCTACATGCAGAGCCTGGTGCGCGAGGGGCTGGCGGCGCAGGACGAGGTGACCGGGCATTACGATCTCGGCCCCGTCGCGCTGAGCATCGGCGTCCGCGCGCTGCGGCGCATCGATGCCGTCGAGGTCGCGGCGCGCGCCATGAAGACGCTCTCCGCCGATATCGCCGCGAGCTGCGGCGTCGCGATCTGGACCGAGCGCGGGCCGACGATCGTGCGCTGGTACCGCAGCACCGATTTCGCGATCAGCACGGTGACGCTGGGCGACGTGCTGCCGCTCGACAACACCGCCTGCGGCTTCGTCTTCCAGGCGCATCTGCCGAAGGATGCGATCGCCGCGGTGCGCAAGCAGCAGCCGGCATCCTTTCGCGGCAATCGGCCGGCCGGCGCGATGCTCGATGCGATCCGGCAGGAGGGCGGCGCCGAACTGAACGAGCATCTGTTCTCGCTGCTGACCGGCAAGGCCGCACCGGTCTTCAATGCGCTCGGCGAGATCGCCTGCGTCGTCACCACGGTGTCCTTCGTCAAGACGGCGGAGGCGGAAGGCCACCGTGCCGCGCTCTATGCGGCTGCGAAGGCCGCAACGCGCGAATCCGGCGGCTGAGTTCAAGCTTCGCCCGCCGCATCGAGCCGCAGATGCTCGCGCAGCGTCGATCCCTCGTATTCGCTGCGAAACAGGCCCCGCCGCGCCAGCGCCGGGACCAGCTCCTCCATGAACAGACGCAGCGACTGGAACGAGCCGCCGGGGATCGCGATGAAGCCGTCCATCGCGCCAGCCTCGAACCAGTCGACGATCTCGGCGAGAACCTCGTCGACCGTTCCGACGGAAACCCAATGCGCGGAGCCCACGATCTCCGGGCGTGAGAGCAGTTCCGCCACCGTCGGCTCGCTGGCCTCGACGAAACGGCGCAGCAGCGTGGCATGGGTCCGGCTGCGCACCGGAGCATCCGCCGGCGGCAGCATCGCGGCCGTCACTCTCGCCTCCGGGGCGAGATCGCCGAGATCGAGCCCGAGCACGGTCTTCACCGATTTGCGGCGCTGTTCCGGCGTGAGATGGGCATGGGCGCGCTCATGCAGGGCCCAGGCTTCCTCCCGCGTCGCGGCGAGGAAGAAATGCAGGCCGGGCAGCACCCGCACCGAAGCGGCGCTGCGGCCACGCGCTTCGGCACGGCGGCGCAGATCGGCGCGCAACTCGACGCCGGACTCCCGATCCGGCATGGCGGCGAAGGTCGCATCCGCGATCGAGACCGCGAAGTCGCGCCCGATATCGGAGGCGCCCGCCTGAAACAGCGGCGGCGGCCCGGCCGCATGGCCGGGCACGTTGAGCGGCCCCCTGACACTGAAAAAGGCGCCGTGGTGGTCGATCGCGGCGCTTGTCGCCGCGCCCGTCAGGGCGGCGTTCGGATAACTCTGCCAGAGCCGCTGCATGACATCGGTGAACTCCGCCGCCTTGCGGTAGCGGATATCCGGCGGCGGCATCGGCGCGTCGCCGAAATTCTCGGCGCCCTCGATCGAGGTGACGATGTTGAGCCCGGCGCGGCCCCTGCTGATCCAGTGCAGCGACTGGATCTGCCGCGCCACCACATAGGGCGGGTTGAAGCTGGTCGAGACCGTGGTGACGAGGCCGATCTTTTCGGTTTCCCGCGCGATCGCGGTCATCAGCAGCGTCGGATCGAGGCCGACGAAACCGCCGCCCATGCCCGGATGCAGGAGGAGGTAGTCGGGCTTGAAGACGAAATCGAGCTTCGCCCGCTCCGCCATGCGGGTCAGTTCGAGATTGAAATCCGTCGGATCGCCGTTCGGACGCGGCTCGCCATCGCCGGGCGCCCGGCTCTTCAGCCAGGTCGGCGTCAGGCTCAATCCGATGTGAAGCTGTCTGGCCCTGGCCATGGCTTGTGTCTCTGCTGTTTGAAGATAAGGGCCGCGTTGCCGGCCGGGCTCAGGACGATGCCGGGCGCGCCAGCGGCCCGGCGCCCCGGCCCCGCCCCTTGGGTACGATGAGCGGGGTCCCGGCAACGGGATCGGGAATGACGATGCAGGGCAGGCCGAAGACCGCCTCGACCAGCTCCGCCGTGACGATCTCGGCCGGGTCACCCTCGGCGACGATGGCACCGTCCTTCATGGCGACGAGATGGGACGCATAGCGGCAGGCCTGGTTGAGGTCGTGCAGCACGGCGACGACGGTGCGGCCCTGCGCATTGAGCTCGGCCAGCAGGTCGAGCAGTTCGATCTGATGGGCGATATCGAGGAAGGTCGTCGGTTCGTCGAGCAGCAGGATCGGCGTCTCCTGCGCCAGCACCATCGCGATCCAGACCCGCTGGCGCTGGCCGCCGGAGAGCTCGTCGACGGTGCGGCTGGCGAGCTCGTCCACGCGCGTCGCCCGCATGGCATCCGCCACCGCCACCTCGTCCGTCTTCGACCATTGCCGCAGGAAGGATTGGTGCGGATAGCGCCCGCGCGCGACGAGATCCGCCACCGTGATGCCATCAGGCGCGATGGCGCTCTGCGGCAGCAGCCCGAGACGCCGCGCGACCTCCTTGGCCGGGCGCTCCCCAATCTCGCGGCCGTCGAGGATCACCTGCCCTGATGTCGGCACGAGCAATCGCGACAGGGCGCGCAGCAGGGTCGACTTGCCGCAGGCATTGGGGCCGACGATCACGGTGAAGGAGCCATCGGCGATCGCGACCGATAGTCCGGTCGAAATCGTACGCGCGTCGTAGCGGAGCGTGACGGCTTCGGCGCTCAGACGGTGCCCGGCCTGACGCGCGAGAGCGGGTTCACCGCTCCCGCTGACGGGCGCGGGGCGAGAGAATCCGTCGCCTATTCTCCCTAGAATCCCGGGCATTGATCTACTTTTTAATTCTTCCATATTTCAAATAACGCCTTGCAAATCCTTACAGATGACACCGCATTCGACGCCCATATTGCCTTGAAATCCTGTACATCATCTGGCTTATACCCGATAACGCCATCGAATTCACATGATCATATTGCATTGCAGAATGCGATCCGCCATGAGGAATATCGAACCTTCAGGCGATGCGCGTTGCCGTGAGCCGGACGAACGATCTCGCGGCCCCGCCGTGCACAGCCCGCAGGCTCGACAGGACACTCCCGCCCGGGAACAGTTGAGATGCCCTTCGCCAAGCTTTTCATCGCCATCATCGCCCTTGCAGGCGTCCTGAGCGCGAGTGGTACGTCCGCGCGCAGCCAGGAGACCGGCTGGCCGCGCACGATCCGGCACGCGGCGGGCGAACTGACCCTGGCGGCGAAGCCGAAGCGGATCGTCTCGACCACGCCGAGCGTGACCGGCATCCTGCTGGCGATCGAGGCACCGCTTGTCGCGAGCACGGCCACGACGCCGGGCCCATTGACCGACGGCAAGGGCTTTTTCTCGCAATGGGCCAGGGATGCCGACCGCAGGGGCGTCCAAGTCCTCTATCCCAATCTGAAATTCGATATCGAGGCCGTGCTGGGCTGGAAGCCCGATCTCGTGATCGCCTCGACCACAGGTGCCGACAGCATCCTGCAGCATCGGGCCGAGCTGGAGGCGCTCGGCGTGTCCACGATGGTCGTCGACTATTCCAATCGCAGCTGGCAGGAGCTTGCGACCGAACTCGGCAAGGCAACCGGCCTCGAAAGCCAGGCAGCGGCGGCGATCGCGCGCTTCGACACCGACCTCGCAGCCACCGCCCGTACGCTCACCGCGAAAAGCACGAAGGCGAGCATCGTCGGCTACAACATCGCCGGCAGCTATTCGGTCGCGCGGACATCGAGCCCGGTCGCCAAGCTGCTCTTCGATCTGGGCTTCGAGATCGTCGGCCTGCCGCCTGAGCTACGGCCGAATACGGGGCGCGCCTCGGATTTCGAGTTCTTCTCGCGCGAGAACCTCTCCGCGGCCATTGCCGGGGACGCCGTCTTCCTGTTGCGCGCCACCGAGAAGGACGTGCCTGCCTTCCTGGCCGAGCCGGTGCTCGCCAATCATCCGGCCGTCACGGGCAAGCGCGTCTATCCGCTCGGACTGACCTCGTTCCGCATCGATCCCTATTCCGGCCGACAGATCCTCGAACAGGTGCGCGCGAGCTTCGCCAAGCCATGAAGCGGCTGCGGCGCGGGTGGTGGCTCGCCACCGGCACGGGCGTGCTCACCCTGCTCGCGCTGGCGAGCCTGGCGATCGGCTCCCGCCCGATTCCGCTTGCGACGGCGCTCGACGCCTTGCGGGCCTATGATCCCGGCAACGACCTGCATCTGATCGTCAGGGAATTGCGCGTGCCGCGCCTGATTACCGCCGTCTTCGCCGGTGCGGCGCTGGGCGTCGCCGGCGCGATCATGCAGGCCGTGACCCGCAATCCCTTGGCCGAACCCGGCCTGCTCGGCATCAACGCCGGCGCGGCGGTCGCGGTGGTGCTGGGCGTCACCGTCTTCGGCCTGACGCGGCCGGCGCACTACGTCTGGCTCGCCGCGCTCGGAGCCGGGCTTGCCGGCAGCGCCGTGTTCCTGCTCGGGCGAGCCCATGAGACCGGGACCAATCCGATCCGGCTCGTGCTCGCAGGCGCCGGGCTTTCGATCGTGCTCGGCGCGATCACCGGTATCGTGGTCATCAATGCGCCGCCTACCGCCTTCGACGATTTCCGGCATTGGGCGGCGGGCTCGGTCGAGGGAGCAAGCTTCGAGGCCGTCGCGGTGCTGAGCGTCTGCGTCGTGGCGGGTTTCCTGACCGCCCTTTCGGTGGTCGGCGGACTGAACGCGCTCGCGCTGGGGCAAGAGCTCGGGCAGGCGCTCGGCGCCGCGCCACACCGGATTTGGCTCACGGCATGCCTGGCGGTGATGCTGCTGGCCGGTGCCGCCACCGCGACGGCAGGCCCGATCGGCTTCGTCGGGCTGATCGCGCCGCATCTTTCGCGTGCCCTGTTGGGTGCCGACCATCGCTGGATCCTGCCCGGCGCGGGGCTTGCCGCAGCGATCCTGCTGCTCGGTGCCGATCTCGTCGGGCGCGTGGTCGCGGCCCCCTCGGAGGTCGCCGCCGGCATCGTCGCAGCCCTGGTCGGCGGCCCGTTCTTCATCGTGGCAGTGCGCCGCTTCCGGGTGAGCCGGCCATGACGCCTCCTGTCCCGCTCCGCTTCGGATCGCTCTCGCTGCTCTGGCGCCCACGAACCGCATGGGTCTGCGCCGCGCTTGCCGGCATCGGCCTGGTGCTCGCGATCGCGCTGCTGGGCACGGGCACGCTCGCCTTCGCCCCGGCGGAGGTCGTCTCGGCCCTGTTCGGCAAGGGCGGCAATGCGATGGCCGAGCGCGTCGTCTGGGGCCTGCGGCTGCCGCGCGTCGTCACGGCGGCCTGCGTCGGCGCGGCGCTCGGCATGGCCGGGGCGATCTTCCAGTCGATCTCGCGCAATGCACTGGGCTCGCCCGACATCATCGGCTTCACCACCGGCGCCGCGACCGGCGCGATCATCCAGATCATCCTGTTCGGCGCGGGCCCGCTCGCCGTCTCGCTCTCGGCCGTCCTGTCCGGCATGGCGACGGCCGCGCTCGTCTTCCTGCTCGCGCTGAAGGGACGGACCACCGGCGGCTACCGACTGGTGCTGGTCGGCATCGGCGTCGGAGCGACCCTGTCGGGCGTCAACACGGTCCTGCTCGTGGCGAGCGATCTCGACCGCTCGGTCTCGGCGCAAATCTGGCTCGCCGGCTCTCTCGCCGCGCGGAGCTGGTCGCATGCCGTGCCGGCTGCGCTCGGCCTGCTGCTGATCGTGCCCGTCGCGCTGTGGCATGCCCGGCGGCTCGCCCTGCTGGAGATGGGCGACGATGCCGCGAGCCAGCTCGGCGTCTCCGTCGAACGCACGCGGCTCGCGATGGTCATGACGGCGGTGGGCCTGACCGCGCTGGCGACGGCCGCGGCCGGCCCGATTGCCTTCATCGCGCTGGCCGGCCCGCAGCTTGCCCGGCGGCTCTGCCGCGCGCCGGAGGTGCCGCTCCTGCCCGGCGCAGCGATGGGCGCCGTGCTGCTGCTGGCGGCCGATCTGATCAGCCAGCGCTTCCCGTCCGGCCTCAACATGCCGATCGGGCTGACGACGGGCTTGCTGGGCGGGCTCTATCTGCTCTGGCGGCTGACTCGCGACGGGAAAGTGTGAGTCGGCGACGAGCCTAGCGCCCGAGCCATTGATCGAGCTGCGGGCGCGCTTCCTCATCGGACGCGAAGACCCGGAAGGGATAGGGCATGAAGGCGGCAAGCGCCGCGTTCATCAGCTTGCCGAGCACGGCCTTGCGCTTCACCTCGTCCGGCTCGATCCGGACGGCGCCAGCGACCCATCGGCCGAGTTCCTTGCGCCGCTGACGGTACCAACCCTTGTAGAGCCGGAGGAACTGCGGCGATTGCTCGGGTCGCTCCGCCCCGTCGAAAACCACGACGAAGCGCTCGCCGCGGTGGAGCAGCGCATCGAATTCCGCGAGGACGCGTTCGGCGCCCTCGTCGGGGATGCTGGCCGGCATGGTCCAGCGCACGACCGGCCAGGACGAGCTGTCGATCATCGCGCCCGGCTCAGAACTTGAGCGAGGCGCCGACGCCCATCGTCGCACCGCGGGCGTAGACCGTGCCGTAGACCGGCCCGCCGGTCAGCACGCTGTTGCCATAGGGTTGGGCGAAGGTGACGTAGCGCTTGTCGAGCAGGTTCTCGCCGAAGAGATAGGCCTCGCCCTTCTCCCATTCGACGCCGAGCCGGGCCGAGAGCAGGTGCACCGGCTTCAGCTCGGCCAGGTTGCCGGCCTCCGAATAGCGCTGGCCGATATAGTTGTAGCCGACGCGGGCGAGCAGGTTCGCCGGGCCGAAGGCCGCGATGCCCAGCGTTCCAAGCGGGGCGCGATAGGTTACCGAGGCTTTGCCGGCCCATTCCGGCACCTGCGGCAGCTGGTTGCCCTTTTTCAGCCCGGCCTGCGCCGCCGCAGCGGCAGCGGGCACGTCGGTGATCTCGGTCGAGGTATAGGTGATGCCGCCAGCGATCTCCCAGTTCTCGTTCACGCGCCAGGTCGCGTCGAGCTCGACGCCATAGCTCTTGGTGTCGAGATTGAGCGACTTCTGGGCGAAGTTCTGCAGGTCGTAGGCGAGGATCTGCTCCTTGCTGACGTCGTTGTAAAACAGCGCCGCCGAGACCTTCAGCCGGTCGTCGAAGAAGGAGCCGCGGCCGCCGATCTCGTAGGAGAGGATGCTCGACGAATCGTAGGGCGTGCGCGGCACGCCGGCCCACATCAGCGAGTTGAAGGTGCCGAAGCCGCCGCTCTTGTAGCCGCGGGAGACCGAGGCGAAGGTCGTGACCTTGTCAGTCCAGTCGTAGGAGAGCGAGGCGCGGCCGGTCCAGAAGTTATAGTCCTTCTTGCCGGCCTCGACGAAGACCGGAACGGTGCCGGGCGTGCCGTCGCTGTAGAACTGGCCGTCATATTCCTTCTGCTCGCGCGTGTAGCGGCCGCCGACCGAGAGCTTCAATCGGTCGATCACCGGATAGGTCACTTCGCCGAAGACCGACTGGCCGTTCGTCGACTGATGCAGGTTGTCGAAGCCCGATACGGCCGGCCCGTAGAGGAAGACGTTGCGCATCGAGAACAGCTTCGCCTCGTCGCGGTAATAGGCGGCGCCGGCGACCCATTGCAGCTTGTCACCGGGGTTGGAGCTGAGGCGCAGCTCCTGGGTGAAGCGGGTCTGGTCGATGTTCCGGTCGAAGTAATTGCCGGCGATGTTGCCGAAGGCATTGAGCGGCACGCCGGAGACGCGGTTGCCGAGGAAGAAATCGGCACCGTTATAGGTCAGGTCGGCCCGGATCGTGTTGTAGGAGGTCTGCGAGGTGAAGGTGAAATGGTCGAAGCGATGCTCGAACTTCGACTGGAAGGCATAGTTCTTCGTGACCTCGCGCCCCAGGTTCTGGGCTGCCAGGATCGGGAAGCCGTCTCCCTTCAGCGCGTAGTAGACCGGCACGCCATCCGATGAATCGGCGCTGCCGCTCAGCGTCCAGGTGGTCCGGTCGGTCGGCGTGAAGCGCAGCGTCAGGCGGCCCGTCGCGCTCTGCTCACGGCCGAGATCGGGGCCGGCGACATTGTTGACGAAGCCGTCCATGCCGCGCAGGCGGAAGGCCACGCGCGCACCGAGCTTGTCCTTGATCAGCGGGCCGCCGACCGCGCCTTCGAGGATGCGATGGTTCTGCGTGCCGTATTCCGAGCGCAGGTAGCCCTTCCAGGTCTCGTCGGGCAGGGCCGGCACGAGATTGACGGCGCCGCCCGTGGTGTTGCGGCCAAACAGTGTGCTTTGCGGTCCCTTCAGCACCTCGACCCGTTCGAGGTCGAGGTAATTGGCGTTGGAGGAGCCGATCGGCAGCGGCGTGCCGTCGACGAAGGTCAGCACCGAGGAATCGTCCGGGCCGAGCGGGAACAGGATCGGCCCGACGCCGCGCATGATCAGGAACGAGGTCGAGCGATCACCGAAGCCCGGGATATAGACGCCCGCGACGTCTTTCAGCGCCGAGGGCGCGTCATAAGAGCGCTTCTCGTCGAGCTGGGCCCGGGTCTGTACGTCGACCGCGAAGGGGATATCGCGCAAGGTCTCGTCGCGCCGGCGCGCCGTGACGGTGATCTCGTCGAGCTGCAGCACCTGCGCATCTCGGCCCTGCGCCTGGGCGGGCGGCGCGAGCGGACAGAGCATCCCTGCGAGCGCGGTCGTCGCGAGCAGCATGAAAGGGCTGGCTGAGTGGCTGAGAGGCCGCTTCATGGTGGTCAGGCTCCGTGGGATGAAGATGCGTTGAGATTTTCGCCGCTGCGGCCCGCGAGCCAGGCGACGAGCGCGCCCGCTGCGCAGAACCCGGCGGCGAGGCCGAGCACTGTCGGCAGGCCGCCGAGGCTGAGGACGAAGCCGGCCGCGATGGCCGAAACCGTCGCGACGAGGGCGTCGATGCTGGAGAGGGCCGCGGCCTGCGTCGTGCCGCCCTCGCCGGCGCAGACCGGCAGGACGAGCGCGCGGAAGACGACGAAGAAGGCGTAGCCGAGCGCCATCACAGCGAGCGACAGGGCGATGGCGACCATGGGCTCGGCCCGGACGCCTGCCATGGCGACACCCGCGAAGCAGAGCGCCGAGGCGAGGCTGACGAAGAGCGCGACGCGCCAGACCTCGCTGCCGCGCAGCACCAGCCCTGTCGCCCAGGAGGCGACGACACCGACGCCGTTGGCGCCGATGGCGGCGACGAGGCCGATCTGGCCGAGGCTGAGGCCCGCATCGACCTGCAACACGGGCAGCATGCCGCCGGCGAGGCCCAGCCCGCCATGGCCGAGCAGCGAGAAGGCGAGACGCCGGCGCGCAGGAGCACTCTTCAGGAAAAGCCAGAGGCCGGACGGCGCCGCGAGGCCGTCCTCGGCCCGATCCGTCGCGCTTCCGGCAACCGGCAGCAACAAGGCAGGCAGCGCGAGCGCCGTCGTGATCAGCACAAGCAGCAGAATGATGCCGCTCCAACCCGCGCCCTCGAAGAGCATGATGCCGGCGCCCATGACGAGGCCGCCCATCGCGAAGCCGATGCCCTGCAGCGGCGCGCAGCGTACGCGCGCCTCGGGCGGGAAGCCGGCGAGCAGATAGCCGTCGAGCGCCACGGCCGCCGTCGCGATCGCCATGATCGCGAGCGTGGCGATCCCGATGATGCCGAGCGTGCCGCTGTTCGGCTCGAACGCGACGAGACAACCCGTCATCGCCACGGCGAGCGCGAGGCAGACCAGCACGATGCGCCGGAAGGCCGAGGCCTGCCCCCGGCCGATACGGGCGACGACGGGCGCCCAGACCACACGCAGCGCGAAGGGCAGATAGGCGAGGAAGACGAGATTGGCGACTTCGGGCGGCTGGCCGGCCTGGCGCAGGCTCGCCGGCAGGATGTTGTAGATGAAGAAGAGCGGCACGGCCGCCGCGCCATAGACCGCGCCGATGCCGAGGCGCAGCGAGCGCTGCAGCAGCAAGGGCTCAGGCATGCCGGGAACGGCGGAATGCGATGCGAGACTCATCTCAACCTCCAACCGGCAGCGCGCTCCTGCGCCTGCCAGAGCCGGGCGTAGAGACCGCCCAGCGCGAGCAGCTCCGGATGCCGGCCTTCCTCGACGGTCCGTCCCTGGTCCATCACGTAGATCCGGTCGGCCTCGGCGATGCTGCGCAGGCGATGGGCGACGACGACGAGGGTGCGCCCGCTTTCCAGCGCCGCGACCGCCTGCTGGATGGCGCGCTCGGTCAGCGGGTCCATGGCCGAGCTCGCTTCGTCGAGCAGCAGGATGGGCGCGTCCTTGAGCAGCGCCCGCGCGACGGCGACGCGCTGGCGTTCGCCGCCCGACAAGGTGCGCCCGCCCTCGCCGATCATGGTGTCGAGACCGCCCGGCAAGGCCGCGATCAGCTCCTCCAGCCGCGCCGCGCGGATGGCGGCGGCGAGCCGGGCTTCGTCGGCACTGGGCGCGCCGAGCAGAATGTTGGCGCGCAGCGTGTCGCGGAAGAGATGGACGTCCTGGTTCACCAGCGCCGTCAGTGCCTGCAGCCGGGCCGGCGGAATCTCGGCGATATCGACGCCACCAACGGTCACGCGGCCGCTCTGGGGGTCGAAAAAGCGCATCATCAGGCCGATGACGCTGGACTTGCCGGCCCCGCTCGGCCCGACGATCGCCGTCATGCCGCCCTGCCGGGCCGCCAGCGCGATGTCGTTCACAGCCCCGCGCTTGCCGTCATGGCTGAACGCCACCTGTTCGAGCGTGAACTCGAGTGGCGCACCCGGTTCGCGGCCGCGATGCGCGAGCACCGGCTCCGCGAGGAAGCGGGCCATGCCGGCCTCGGCCTGTATGCCCAGGCTGAAGGGCAGCATCTGGCCGAGCACCGCCGCCGACAAGGCATGGCTCGCCGCAAGCCCGAGCAAGAGCGCAGGGATCAACGACGACGCAGCCTCGTCACCGCGCCAGGCCAGCATCATGAGCGCCAGCGGCAGGCCGGCGCCCATCAAGGTCGCGGCGACGCCATGCAGCGAGACGAGGACGGGCGTATAGCCGAGCATCAGGCGGCGCAGACGGTCGACGGCCTCGGCGAAGCGGGCGAAGGCACCCTCCCCGGCCCGGAAGGAGCGGAACACCGCAATCCCCTCGCCATATTCGCCGATGCGCTGGCTGATATCGGTCAGCTCGGCATTGCGGCGCGCGATCACGCCTTTGAGGATGCGCCCGGCCACGGGCAGCGACAGCAGGCCGAGGCCGAAGGCGAAGAGCACCGCGAGCGCCGTCGCCGGATCGAACCAGGCCGCCGCCAGCAACAGGCACAGGCCTGCGGCAAGCCCGCCGAACAGCCGGTTCAACGTGAAGGTCGATGCTTCGTTGATCCAGCGCCCGTCCTCGGTGACGAGGGTCGCCAGACGCGCCGCGCTCCAGCGCCCGAGCGCGCCGAGCGGCACGGCCCGCATATGCCCGACCAGCCGGTTGCGGATCGCCTCGGTCGCGACGTTGCCGGCACGGAACCCCGACGACCAGGCGAGGCGGATCAGCAGGATGCGTAAAGCGACGGCAGCAACGACCGCAATGGCGTAAGGCAGCACCGCCAACGTGTCGGCAGGGCCCTGTGCCAGCCGCATCAGGCCGAGCGCGACCGCGATCACCGGTCCGGCGGTCACCAGCCCTTCGAGGAAGGTGAAGACCATGGCGCGCTGGAACAGGCCGCGCGCATCGCCGAGATGGGCATGGATGAAGGCGAGCAGCTTCATGAGCGCGCCTCCGCCGAGAGCGGAAGCTGGCCGACGTCATCGCCCTTGCGCGCATCGGCATGGCGATGATTGGCGACGGCCTCATGCGCCGCGAACATCCGGGCATAGAGCCCGCCCTGGCCGACAAGCTCGGCATGGCTGCCGCGCTCGGCGACGCGGCCGGCATCGAGCACCAGGATCTCGTCGGCTTGGACGATGGTGTGCAGGCGATGGGCGATCACGATCAGCGTGCGCTCGCGCGACAATTCCGCGATCGCGTCCTGGATCAGCGCCTCGTTCTCCGGGTCGGCGAAGGCCGTGGCCTCGTCGAGCACGAGGATCGGCGCGTCCTTCAGGATGGCACGCGCGATCGAGATGCGCTGGCGTTCTCCGCCGGAGAGCCCGAGCCCGCGTTCGCCGACGACGGTGTCGTAGCCCTGCGGCAGCACGGCGATGAAATCATGCGCCCGGGCGCGGCGCGCCGCGTCGATCACCGCGTCGTCATCGGCATCCGGCCGGCCGAGGCGGATATTGTCGGCGATGCTGCCGGCGAAGAGGAAGACCTCCTGGAAGACGAAGGAGACGGCACGATTCAGCGCGTCCGGCGCCATGTCGCGGATATCGACGCCGCCGATCGAAACGGCGCCGCTGCCGACATCGTGGAAGCGCGCGATCAGGCGCGCGAGCGTCGACTTGCCGGAGCCGCTCGGCCCGACCAGCGCGAGGCAGCGCCCCGGCGCCACCATAAAATCGACGCCGTGCAGCACCTGCCGTGCGCCGTACGAAAAGCCGACATTCTTGAAGCGCAGCAACATGTCGGCCGGCGCGGCCGGCGCGGCGCTGACCGGCAGTTCTGACGCGGCCATGACCGCATCGATCCGGTCGAGCAGCTGCACCTGCCGCATCAGGCGATGGCTGATGCCCTGCAGCGAGGCGAAGACGTCGCCGAGCCCGTAGGCGATGGCGAGGAAGGCCGCCAATGTCGTCGGGCTGAGCCAGCCCTGCGCCGCCATCAGGAGGCCTGCGGGCGCGGCGAAGAGCAGATGGCTCGACAACAGCACCTGCGCGGCGGAGCCCGGCACCACGGCATGGCGCATCCAGGCATCGGAGAAATGCGTCATCTCGGCGAAGATGCGCTGCGTGCGCGCCGTGGCCTGCTCGTCCTGATTGAAGGCGCGCACCGTCGGCAGGCCGTCGGCCATTTCGGCGACCGTCTCGGCCATGCGCGACTGGATCGCGAGATAGTCATGGGTCGGGCCTTCGCCCTGCTTCATCACCCGCCCGATCAGGACGAGCCCGAGCACGATCGGGAGAAGCGCGAGGAGCGTGAGGCGCCAGTCGATGACGGCCAGCAGCGCGAGCGCAACGACAGGCGCGACGATCGCCGCACTGAGCTCCGGCACGAGATGCGCCATGCCGTCCTCGACGCCCTCGACATCGTCGAGCAGGATGGTGCGCAGTTCGCCCTTGGAGCGGTCGTCGAAGAAGCCGAGCGGCACGCGCGCAAGCTTGGCCGCAAGCGCGAGCCTGAGTTCCTGCTGGGTCTGGAAAGCGATCTTGTGCGACAGGCCGGTCGCCAGCGAGAAGAACAGGTGCCGCCCCGCGACCGCAGCGAGAGCGACCCCGCCGACCAAACCGATCCAGTGCCAGTCGACATTGCCCTGCAGAATCGCGACCAGCGCGACGGCAGCGGCGGCATAGGGCGCGAGCGACAGCAGCGCGGCCAGCGTGCCGCAGAAGATCGAAAGCAGCAGGAGCCAGCGCCGCTCCCGCATCATCGCGAAGAGCCTGACAGCGACGGCCCCGATCGAGACCGAAGCACGCGGCTCCGCCACGGCCTTTTCCGTCTTGTCCGTAACCGGCCCGCGCGCGTCGACGTCGAGGGCCTCTGTGGAAGCGCTGACCGTCACGGCAGACCTTCGATCCGAGGATGGACCGTCTTCTTATTGACGCGACGAAGGCGCCTCCATGCGTTCGGCCTTTGCCGGCCGTCGTTTTTCCTTTGCGCGCCCGCAGGATTTGGAAGGGTTACAGATCCTGGCTCGGGGCGAGGCCGAAACGCCGGCGATAGGCGGTGGCGAAATTGGCCGGGCTGGAGAAGCCGACGCGATAGCCGATCTCGGCGATCGACAGACGCCGCTCCCGCACCAGCACCCGCGCCACTTCCAGCCGCCGGTCGCGCAGATAGTCGATGATGGTCGAGCCGAAGGCAGCCTTGAAGGCCTGACGCAGGCTGGTCTCGTTGAGACCGACGATACGGGCGAGCTCCGAAACCGCGGGAGGATCGGCGAGCTGATTGTCGAGGATCAGGCGCGCATGCTCGGCGTGTTCGCGATGCGAGCGGGAGAGCTGCGGCATGCCACGGCGCTGCTCCTTGAAGATGCCGGCGACCTCGACGAGCGCGGACAGCACCCGGCTTTCGGAATAGAGCTGCGCGAGCCTGCCTTGATAGGGGTTCTCCGCGAGTTGCAGGAGATGGGCCCGCAAGGCCGTCCGGGCCTCGACCTCCTGCCAGAGGAAGCCGTCGGCGAAGCTGTCCAGCATCGTCTCGCAGCCCGGAAGCTCGGCCTCTTCCCCGAGCTCGCGGAGAAATTCGGCCCCGACATGGAAGCCGCTCATCCGGCAGGTCTGACCGGGGCGCTGTGCCGAGCGGATATCGACCTGATCGCTGACGCCCAGCAGCGTCGGCACGCCGACCCGCGTCGTCGCGATCGAATGGCCGTCGACGAACCCGGTATGCTCCCCGGCCAAGAGAATGCCGACGAAAAGGCTCGGCCTGTACGACCCCACCACCCGCTCGTCGTCGAGATATTCGAGATCGCAGCCGGTGAGATGGACGGAGGGCCTGATCGGTTCGATCCAGTAGCTGCCACGGGCGAAGGAGACGCCGGTCTGGAGCACCTGCCGCGGGGCGGCGATCGACAGATAGACGGTGCCGTCGAGATAGGCCTCGACGTCCCGGTAGGAAATCTCGCCGCTCACATGGAGCCGATGGTCTTCGGAATACTCGATCATGGATCAGCTTTTATGGGTGGCCTCCAGCGGCTGAAAACTCATGTACATTGTAACATAAATTCCACCAAGCCATTGTTTTTGATATTGAATTAGAACTCTTCCATATTGCCGCACCCACGGGCTTGTTCCGCAGGCGGCTTTTGTTCAGGCTTTGCCGGGGATCGTTGCCCGCCGCGCGCCGCTCCCGATCCTGGAAGGCCGCGCGACGCTGCACGGCATCGGCTATCGGGCATGGCCGGGAGCGCATGGTTCCCTCGGCAATCCGGCATGCTACAGGGCCTGATGGCCCCGCGCTTCACCCTCGTCGAAACCAGCTCTGCCCGGCAGGAGATCAAGAGAAGCCGCTTCGTCGCGATCGCTGCGCCGGTTGCCGACGAAGCCGCGGCGAAGGATTTCATCGCGGCGCATTCCGACCCGGAAGCCAATCACAACTGCTGGGCCTGGCGCTTCGGGCAGAGCTATCGCTTCAACGATGACGGAGAGCCGAGCGGCACGGCCGGCAAGCCGATCCTCGCGGCCATCGACGGGCAAGCTTTCGACGGTGTCGCCGTCGTGGTCACGCGCTGGTTCGGCGGCATCCTCCTGGGCAGCGGCGGCCTGATCCGGGCCTATGGCGGCACCGCCGCGCTGTGCCTGCGCGAGGCCGGCAAGGTCGAGCTCGTCGAAACGGCAGCGGCGACGATCACCTGCAATTTCGGCGACCTGACGCGCGTCCAGGCCAGACTCGGGGCGCTGGCGGGCGTGCAACTGCGCGATCAGGCCTTCACGGATACCGGCGCGATCCTCTCGGTTTCCGCACCCAAAGCCGAGATCGATGGCCTGAGCCGGCTGGTGACGGATCTGACCAGCGGGCGCGCCCTGATCCGCTGGGACAGATAGCAACGCCGGCCTCATGCGCGGCGGAACAATGGCGGGCCTTGGGCGGTTCTCCCTCCATCGCAAGGAGGGAGGCAACAATGGGCTTGATCGAGATCAGCGTGGTTCTGGCCTGCGCTTCGGCTTTCGGCTTCTACATCTCGGCCAAGGAAAGCTGAGTTCTGCCGGATAGCAAGCCCTGGCGCATCGTCTCAGACGAAGGTCGCCTGCGCCGACCTGCTGCGTAATCGGGCAATCGCTCGTACATAGCCAGCCGTGCCGCGGATGACGCGAGGCCGGGAGCTTCCCCGGCCGATCCGGGCCCGGAGACCGCCTGATGAATCCCATCGAAATCTGGGCGTTCGGCTATGCCGTGACACGAAATTATCCAGCGCCCGGCGCTGTCCCGACCGGCCTCTGGCTGGATGTCGGCAAGCCCGATCAGCGCGGGCGGTTCGTGCTGCCCCGCTTCGATCCGGCCGTCCTGCCGGAGCTGGCGCGTTCGATCGAGGAACGGGACATCTATATCGAAGCGCCGGCGTCCCGGGAGATCGTCGTGCCGCTGCTGCCGGACAACTGGACCATACGCGAGCGCGCCTATCTCATGACGACCACACTCGAAGGCTCCGCTCCAGCCCTTCCGCCGGGATACCACGCCGCGACGAGCGAGGACGGGGCCGCGATCCGGGTCGAGATTCGAAACCGAGACGGGGAGCTGGCGGCGAGCGGCACGACGGGGCTGGTCGATGGCCATACCATCTTCGACCAGATCCTCACCCAGCCGGAGCATCGGCGCCTCGGCCTCGGCACCGCGATCATGGCCGCCCTGACGCAGCGCTCTCTCGAACGCGGCGCCAGACATGGTACCCTGATCGCCTCGCCGGACGGGCGGGCGCTCTATCAGACACTCGGCTGGACGCAGTGGTCGGAGGTGACGTCGGTGATCAGTCCGGGGCGCTAGAGGGCGCCCTTCGGTCAGCTCGCAACATCAGGAGATCAGCCCGGCATGAAGCGCATTCTCATCGCAGCGATGGCTGCCCTGCTGGTTTCGCTGCCGGCCAGCGCCCAGTTCGATGCGACGCCCGGCAACGCCCCGCTCTATCCGGGCGGCCCGCGGCAGGGCCTGGGGCCGCCATCGATCACGGACAACGTGCCGGATATCAGGCTGCGTTCGAGCCAGGGCGGCATTCCCGGAGCCGGATCGCCGGTCGGAGCCGGCACCACCGGCCCCCGCTTCTACGAGCCGAGCCCGTCATCGCCCAGGCTCTATCGCCGGGCGGAGCGGACGAGCGGCCTCGGGCGTCATTGCCGGACGCCGGCACGGCAATGCGCCCTGGCGCGGCCGGCCGCGCTCGGCGACGACTGCTCCTGCCGCACGTCCAGAGGCGGGCG
Organism: Allobosea sp. MMO-172; assembly: GCF_037147855.1. Taxonomy (NCBI): domain Bacteria; kingdom Pseudomonadati; phylum Pseudomonadota; class Alphaproteobacteria; order Hyphomicrobiales; family Alloboseaceae; genus Allobosea; species Allobosea sp. MMO-172. Next base: position 144,391 of record NZ_JBBCUM010000007.1, read on the forward strand.
CCGTCAGGGCTTCGTCGTCCGCTAGGGCGCGACGCGGGCACGGGATCATGCAGCCTCTATCCTCCCGGCAGGAATTGCGCCGCGCCTTCAAGCGCATCGAGCGCGAATTGCCGCCCCGGCTGGCCGCCGGCCTGCGCTGGCTGCGCCATCCCGAGTCCCGGCTGGTCCGCATTCCCGCCGGGATCGGCCTGATCGCCGGAGGCATCTTCTCGTTCCTGCCCTTGCTCGGCGCCTGGATGCTGCCGCTCGGCCTCTTGCTGCTGGCTGCCGACATACCCGTGCTGCAAAGGCCGATGGCGCGCTTCGCCCTGTGGTGCCTCGGCCTGCTCGACCGCTTTCGCTCGCGGCGCAAGCGCGATTGAGACGGCGCTTCAGACGATCAGCTCGGCAAGAGGCAAGCGCGCCCGCGCCGCAGCGGCGCCGGACACGACCCGGCCGAGCCGGAAGACATTGACGAGCCTGCGCCCTGCCGGCAACGGATGGCGCTGGACGAGCGCCGCGTTGCTGACCGGCCAGTCGGCGAGCACCGAGACCGGGCAGGCGCCGAGCCCCTGCGCCGCAATCGCGAGCCAAGCCCTGTAGAATGCGCGGCCGGTCTCCAGCGGGTCCTCGCCCTCGGGCCGATGGAACAATGCGATCGCGCCATGTGCCGCCTTCCCGCGCTCCCGCGAGAGTGGTTCGGCAAGGCCGAGCCGCTTCAGCCACGGGAAGAGCGGCCCCAGCACGAGCGATGCACCCACCGCTTCGATGCGCCCGAACCCCATCGCGTCGGCATTGAGCCCATCGCGATCATAGCGCGGATCGCTGCGCGACAGCCGCATCCAGGCGAGCAGTTCGCGCCGGTGCTCGTCTTCGCAGAGGAAATGGAAGCCAGCGCGGTCGCCCAGCGCGGCGATCTCGGTCGCGGCAGGGCCGGGCGGGACGAGATGGAGATCGGGAACGCTCGCGAGCTTGCCGAGGGCACCCTGCAGCGCCGCATCGACAGGCTGGAACCGGCCGCGCCAGCTGCTGCGCCCGGCCACCGCCATAGCGAGCGGATCGACCATCGCTCCCGAAGCCAGCGTCAGCCGGGCGATCACGCGCAGTCCCGCGGCATCGGCCGGCCGCTCGTCCAGCTCCACGCGCGCGATCCTGAGACCATGCCGACCGCAGGCAAGCGACAATCCTTCGAGCGCCGCGCCATGCGAGAGCCGGACATCGTGCCCGCCCGGGTCCGCGACCGGCACACGGCGCCGCCCGTCCTCCAGCATCAGCACCGTATCGGCCGCGAGCAGGCGCCAGCGCGTCGGCTGGATATTGTGGACGCTCGGCGCGAGGCTGGCCTCGCCGATCAGGGCCCGGAACAGGTCGCTATCGAGCATAGCTCGCCCTCTCAGAACCCCGGCGAAGGGTGCCGCCATAATCAGACACCTCGATCATGCGCGGGCCTCGCTGGGAGCCGTGGCCAGCAGGCGGCGCACCAGCGCCAGCGCCGTTTCCGTCGCGGGATCGGCCGAGACCACCGGCACTGTGACCAGAAGCAGGTCGAGCGGCGCCTCGCCGAGCACAAGCAGATGGCTCGCGGCCTGGGAGGCCATGAGCGCGCTCAGCCGCTCGGCGGCAGGATCGGTCGATGGCCAGGGCCAGCCGCGGCCCGAGCCATGGAGCACGCCGATGCCCTGCAAGGCCGGCCGCAGGATGGCGGGGTCGTAATCGGCAAGCGCAGCCTCATCGAGCCGGCGGGCGCTGGTGAAGAGCGGATGGACAGACAGCTGGGCGATCAGCGCCTCGCGCGTGCCTGCCTTCGACCGGGCGAGCGAGTCGAGCACGCCGGGCGCCTCGGCATCGAAGGAACTGGAGAGCGCGTCGACCGCCAGCGCGATGGCCAACACGCCAGCCAGCGCCACCGCGCAGAGCCTCGCGGCATGGGCGAAGCCGGCATCGGGCGTGACGAGTGCTGCCGCAAAGCCGAGCATCAGCGCGGCGACGACGCGCAGGCCGAGCATGGCGACACGCTGTCGCCGGGCCGGCGCGGCCCCGCCAGCCACCAGCAGGATCGAGACGAGCAGCAAGGCGCCGACGCCGCCGAGCCTGACCGGCATGCCCGGCAGCAATTCGCGGAAATCGCTGAGCGCGAAGGGAAGGATCAGGAAGGCGCAGAGCCCGAGCCGCCAAACGCCGGCATTCTCGGACGCTGTCAGCGAGGCCTGATCGCGGCGGAACAGCAGGATGCCGCAGAAGACCAGGGTCAGGAGCTGGAAGCCCGCCAGCGCCAGATCATAGACCTGGCCGGGATCGTCGAGGCCGAGGAGGCTGGCGAGGACGAGCAGCAGCGAACCGGCAAGCACCGCGATCTTGCCCGGGCGCGGCGCATGCCGGCGCAGCATGCCTTCGGTGACGATCAGCGCGCCGAGCGGGAACAGGGCGGCGCAGGCGAGCGCGAGCCGGCCCAGCACCACGCTGCCGCTCCACCAGCCGAGCGCCCGCAGCAGGAAGAGCGCGGCGACAAGCCCCATCGCGACAAGGAAGCGCTTCGTCAGCGCGCCGCGCGGATCGCGGCGGCGCAAGGTCACCATGGCGACGGCAAGTCCGAGTGCGCCGCAGAGATCGACGATCGAATCCGCCACCAGGCCCGGATTGGCGAAGCCGCCGGTCATGGCCCGGCCACCATCTTGGCGAGCGCCCGCGCCACGAAGGGCTTCAGCAGCGCCGCGACCGGGGCCGGCCAGGGCCGCTCCACCGCCGGCCGATACGGGTTGAAGAACCAGCCACGGCAATCGGTGCCGGTCCGCCGACCCAGCGTGAGCGCAATCGCCTCATAGGCCATCATCATGCCGGTGGTGATCACCATCGGCGCGAAGGACATGCGGCTGCGCCGGCCGGCAGCGACCTCGGCTGCGATCGCAAGATCGACATGGTGGCGCGAGCGCGAGTGCAGCATGACATGCGTGACCTCACAGAGCATGGCGGCGCGCCTGTCGTCATCCGACAGCGCTCGCCAGTCCTTGCCGATGGTCGGGAAGCCCAGGCGCTCCTCCGGGCGCGGATCGTCGGGGCGGACCACGATCACCGAGGGCAATGGCGCCATATAGGCGTCGATCACGGTCGCGCCCGCACTCTTCGCCGTGCGGTAGAGATGCAAGCCCGCAGCGATATCGTCCATGCCGTTGACGATCACCTTGCAGCGCCCTGCGATCTCGGGCAGGCGCTCGACCCATTCGGCGCCGAGCACCTCGATCTCGATCTCCGGATTGATCGCGCGCGCGGCCTCGGCCGCCGCTTCCGCCTTCGGCCGGCCGATCGTGCCGGCATTGGCGAAGACCTGCCGGTTCAGGTTGGAGATTTCGAAGACGTCGATATCGGCGATGACGAAGCGGCCGATGCCGGCCCGGACCAGCGCCATGAAGGCCGCCCCGCCCATGCCGCCGACGCCGCAGACGAAGATCGTCGCCTGCCGCAACCGCGCCTGCTCGGCCTGCGAGACGAAGCCGATATTGCGGGTGGCGAAGAGATCGTAGCTGAAGCCGGGCATCATGGTTTCGACCTTGATGGGCGCGAACGCAGCGTCCCGAAACGGCGGGTGTCGTCGAGCCAGTGCACAAGCGGCAAGAGCAGGCGCTGGACGAGCAGGAAGGCCGAAGCTCCGAGCAAGCCCGGAAGCGAGGCGCGCGGCACCTGGCCCAGCAGGTAGCCGCGCGCGGCGGCGAGGTCCATGCGGCCAAGCTGGAGCACGTCGTCGCCGCGGGCGTAATCGAGCTTGTCGCGGCAGAAGGCGTTGTAGCGCTCCTCGCGATGATGCGCCGCCTGTTCGAAGCTCTTCTTCAGGTCGTCGGAGCCACCGGTATAGGCATCGGTGATGATCGCGTTCGCCTCGTCGAAGCCGGCCTCGGGACCAACGCCGAAGACATGGCGGTGATCGCGCATGATCTGCCGCGCCAGCGTCAGATGCGCGAAACTCTGGCGGCCACCGGGATCGGGCGAAGGGTAGACCTCCGAGAAGGTCTCGCAGACCATGCCGACCACGCTCGGCACCAGCGTCACATTCGATATCCAGCGCGGCCTCAAGCCGCCCCGCACGAACAGCACGAGCACCGTCAGGCCATAGAGCACCCATGACAAGCCGCGGCCACGCACCTCGGGATCGACCATGACGAGGCCGAGATGCGTGACCTGCTCGGGCTCGCCATTGAGCGTGAGCGGCATCTGGGCCAGAGCATTGAAGGCGATCGGGCGGCCGGTCGCGGTGTCGCTGATCAGAGTGACGATGCTCTGGCTCAGGCGCTCGCGCTCGCCGGAGAACACGCCATAGCTCAGCGCGCCCTGCGCCAGCGTCCGGCCCGCCACGGTGCGCAGCTGCTCGACCAGCGCAGCGAGCTCCGCATCGTCGAGAACCAGGCCTGGCCGCTCGATGATGCGGGTCTGCTGACCCGGCGCCGTCGTCAGCGTCAGGTCGAGCGTCGGCCGGGTCAGCGCCTTCAGCCAGAAACCGAGCATCAGGCCTCCACCGGGGCGGGTGACGCGGCCCGCTCCTTCACCAGTCTGGCGATGCCGGCGAAGTCGAGCTTGCCGGAGCCGAGCACCGGCACGGCCGGCACCACCATCACCTCGGCCGGGATCATCAGGTCCGCCGCGCCCCGGCTTTTGGCGAAGGACTGGAAGGCGGCGCGCGTCGCGTCCTTCTGCTGGGTCACCAGCACCAGCCGCTCGCCCTTGCGGGCATCGGGGAGGCTCGCGACGCCGGAGAGCACGCCCGGCCAGCATTCGGCGGCCAGCGCCTCGACCGCGGCGAGCGAGACCATCTCGCCCGCGATCTTGGCGAAGCGCTTGGCCCGGCCCTTGATGGTGACGAAGCCGTCCCTGTCGATCGCGACGATGTCGCCGGTATCGTGCCAGCCTTCGGGCGGCGGCTCGAGAACGCCGGGATTCTCCGACTTCAGATAGCCCAGCATGATGTTGGGGCCACGGACATGCAGTCGCCCACCCTCTTCCACGCCCGGCATCGGCTCGAGCCTGGCTTCCATGCCCGGCATGATCCGGCCGACCGTGCCGAAGCGGTTGAACATCGGCGTGTTCAGCGCCAGCACCGGCGCGGTCTCGGTGACGCCATAGCCTTCGAGGATGCGCAGGCCGAACTTCTCCGCATAGGTCCGCCGCGTCGTGTCCTTCACCGGCTCGGCGCCGGCCACGATATAGCGCAGCGAGCGCAGGTCGTAAGGGTGGGCGGCGCGGGCATAGCCGGTGAGGAAGGTGTCGGTGCCGAACAGGATCGTCGCATTCGAGCCGTAAACCAGCTCCGGCACCATCCGGTAATGCAGCGGCGAGGGATAGAGATAAACCGGCACGCCCGAGACCAGCGGCAGGACGAGCCCTGCCGTCAGGCCGAAGGAGTGGAAGACCGGCAGCACGTTGAAAACCTTGTCGCGCCGGCCGAAATCGATGCGCGCCGCCGCCTGCGCCGCATTGGCCAGCATGTTGGAATGGCTGAGCACGACGCCCTTGGGCGCGCCCTCCGAGCCCGAGGTGAACAGGATCGCGGCGCGGTCCGCGCCCTTGGCTTCCTCGATCGGCGTGCCATGGCGCCAGAGCGCCTTGAGCTTATCGCCGGTCGAGACGGTGGCGCGCACGTCCTCGAGATAGACGATCTTCACCTCGGCCGAGAGCGCCTCGATCAATGGCCCCATCCGGCCCTTCTCGACGAAGGCGCGCGAGGTAACGATGGTCTTCACCTGTGCCGCCCGGCAGGCAGCGGCGATGTTGCCGGCGCCAGCGGTGAAGTTGATCATCGCCGGCACGCGCGCCGCCGACATCAGGCCGAGCAGCGTCACGGCCGCGCCATTGGCGTTGGGCAGCATCACGCCGATGGCCTCGCCCTTGCCCGCCAGCGGCATCAGCTTGCGGCCGAGCACCTCGGCGCCGATCAGCAGGCGCTTATAGGTCAGCATGCCCGTGATCGGGTCCTCGACCGCGACCCGGCTCTTGCCGTTGAGCTTGGCGGCTTCGGCCACGGCCTCGAAGACGCTGCGGTCGATATCGGTGGTGCGGAAGATCAGGTCCGACATGATCTGGTAGAGCGCGGCCCCCGCAGCCTGACGGCGCGGCTTGCCCTTGAGTTCGTCGGGCACGGTCAACGCGACGGGATCGAGCACGGTGACGCGCACCTTCGGGAACCAGCGGCGGCGAACTTGCTCGCGGGTCAGACGCGAGAAGATCGTCGCTTCCAGCCCCTCGATACGGACGGGGACGATCGGCACGCCGGATTTCTCGGCGATCATGCCGACGCCATCATAGACCTTCATCAGGCTGCCGGTGACCGTGAGGCGCCCTTCCGGGAAGATCACCAGGCTCTCGCCATTCTTGACCGCATTGATCAGCGAGCGCGTCGCCAGCGGGCGCGAGGGGTCGAGCGGCATGGCCCGCGTCAGCTTGAGGAAGGGTTTTACCCACCAGCGCTGGGCGATGCCGTGGTCGATGGCGAAAACCGGTTCCTTGTCGAGGATCGAGAGCGCCAGCGCCGCATCGAGGAAGGAGACGTGGTTCAGCGCGATGATCGCGTTGTCGCCGGCCTTGGCGATGTTCTCGCGGCCGGTGACCTCGACCCGGTAGAAGGCGCGGAACAGGATCGAGAGGAAATCGCTGAGCGGATTGGTCGGCAGCGTCCGGAAGATCCAGATCGAAGCCGCGATGGTCAGGGCGCCGATCAGCAGGAAGAGATGGCTCAGCGTCAGGCCCGCCGCCTGCAGCAGGGCGACGACCGCGGCACCGGCGACCATGAAGGCCGCCGAGAGCACATTGACGGCCGCGACGATGCGCGCCCGCTTCGCGACCGGCGCCCAGGCCTGGGTCGCGGCGAAGGAGGGCACGATGAAGATGCCGCCGGCGATGGCGAGGCCGGCGAGGTCGATGCCGACGCGCCATGCCGACGTATTGCCGAAGAAGGCATCGAGATCCTGCGCCGGCTGATGTGCGACGAGGCCGGATACCGCCCAGCCGAGATCGAGCGCGAACAGGCCCATGACGATCCCGGCGACGGGCACGGGCAGGAGCACGATGCGTCCGCTCGCCAGGAAGGAACCGATGCCGGAACCGATGGCGATGGCGATGGCGAAGGTGGCGAGATAGGCCGAGACGACCATTTCCGTGCCGCCCATGCCGTTCTTCACCAGCGCCGGCAGCAGCGCCATCACCACGGCGCCAATCAGCCAGAACAGCGAGACCATGACGCCGGTGCGCCAGAGCCGGGCATCAGCCCAGAGGTCTTTCAGGAGGTCGCGGGTCGAGCGCAGGATATTGCGGTCGATCACGAGATCGGGCGCGGCCGGACCGGTCTTCGGGATGAACAGGGTCGCGCCCCAGCAGGCCAGCGCGAAGACCATGATCAGCAGGCTGAGCTGGGCGGCGTCCCCGCCCTCACGCGCGGTCAGGCCGCCGGCGATGGTGCCGAGCAGGATGGCGATGAAGGTCGCGCCCTCGATCAGCGCGTTGCCGGCCGGCAATTCCTCACGCTTCAGGTGATCCGGCAGGATGCCGTACTTGATCGGCCCGAACAGGGCGGCGATGACGCCGAACAGGAAGAGCGCGACGAAGAGCATCGGCACGGAATGGAGCGTAAAACCGAGTGCCGCGACGCCGGCCGCGCCGATCTCGGCGAGCTTCAGGCGCTGCGCCATCATCGCCTTGTCGAACCGGTCGGCCATCTGCCCGCCGATGCCGGAGAGCAGGAAGAAGGGCGCGATGAAGAGCCCGCCCGCCAGCGTCACCAGCGCTTCGCCATGCGAACCGGCGAGCCGGTAGAGGATGATGAAGACCAGCGCGTTCTTGAGGAAATTGTCGTTGAAGGCGGAGAAGAACTGCGCCCAGAACAGCGGCGCGAAGCGCCTCTTCAGCATCAAGGTGTCGAACATCATGCGCTCGCAACGGTTCGAGGGAGGTTCGCATCGCCCTTGCCAAGCAATCCTTGCCGGCGGCGGGCGATGCGATCTTGCGGTTAAGCGGGGCTTACCGGCCGTGCCTCAAAGCGCCGGCTTGCCGGCATCCATCAGCAGGCGCTCGGTGCGGGCATCCTCGATGCGGTTCACGAGCTTGGAGGCCTCGTGCATGTCGCGCACCGTCTTGGTCATGGTGATGCAGGACTGGACGAGCATGACGCAGCCCATGGCGAGATAGCCCTTGGCCCACCAGTCGAGCGGCAGGAACAGGATGCCGGAGCCGACCATCGCGGCGGCGGCAAAGAACGAGGCATAGGTGAAGCTCACCCAGGCGCCGCTGTGAGGCTGTGCATTCTGGTTCATGGTGACGATCTCCCTGTTTGAAATGCGGATGCGATCGGATCAGTTGGCCGGCGCCGCGGCGCGATTGCGCAGGCGCTCCAGCACGTCCTCGGCGGTATTCCGCAGCCGCGGACCGAAACCCTTGGCCGCGAGCTTCTCGGTGACGGAGGCCGCGGCCGCACCGTCCAGTTCATCCAGCGCCGTCTCGGCGGCTTCCGCCTCGACCTGGCGCTCGCGCAGCCGCTTCAGGGTCTGCTCGGCCTCGGCCAGCGTCGCTTCATGCCCCGGACCGGGCTCGATCCGGCCCTGCTGCATCTGGCGCACCGCTTCCGAGGCACGAGCGAGGCGCCGGCCGCGATCGAGTTCGGCGATCCGCGCCTGAGCCTGGGCGACATGGCGGCGCAGGCGGAGGATTTCCGCCGCGAAGAGCGCCTGCGCGCTCGCGGCGGCATCACGATCGGCTTCCAGCGCCGCGATGGCCTCGGCCCCCTCCCGGGCGAGGCCTTCGTCGCCGGCGCCCAGAGCCGCCGCGACGCGGCTTTCCAGATCAGCGATGCGGGCATTGCCGGCCGCCAGGCGTTCGGTTTCCTGACGGTCCTGCGCGATCGCGACCGCCAACGCCTTCTTGGCGCGCTCGAAGGCTCCGGCGGCATCGCGCATCTGCTGGTCGAGGATCAGGAGCGCGTTGCGGTCGGCGAAGCGTTCCTCGGCGATGGCGGCGCCGCCGCGAACGAAGGTGAGAAACATCTTGAGCATTGGCTTTCCCCTGCTATGAACATTGTTCACGAGAGAAGGCGTAGCGCATTCTTGAACGATGTTCAAGGTATATTTTGAACATCGTTCAATGCGATATGAAAGAACCATGGCGAGAGCGACGACATGACCACCACGGCAGCGCGACGGGACCGGCAGCGCGAGCAATTGATCGAGGCGGCCGAACGGGCCATCGCCGGCAAGGGCCTTGCCGGCCTGAAGGCGCGCGAGCTTGCCCAGGAGATCGGATGTTCGCTCGGCGCGATCTACAATCTCGTCGCGGATATGGACGAGCTGGTGCTGCGCGTCGGCTCGCGCACGCTCGCACGGCTCGATGCGACGCTGAGCGCAGCGTCTCCGGCCGTCTCGTTTCGGGAGCAAGCCACCGAGGCCCTGGTCGCGGTCGCCCTCGCCTATTGCACCTTCGCCCGCGACAACCTCCAGCTCTGGCGCGTGCTGTTCGAGCATCGGATGGCCGAGGGCTCGACCGTGCCCGACTGGGCCGTCGCGGAGCAGATGACGATGTTCCGTCACATCCTTGGACCGCTGGGCATGCTGGTGCCGGATCGCAGAGAGGAGGACCGGAACCTGCTGGGCCGGACGCTGTTCTCGGCCGTCCATGGCGTCGTCGCGATCGGGCTGGAAGAAAAGCTGATCGCCGTGCCCCGGCGCGAGCTCGACCGCCAGATCGAGGGGCTGGTGCGGCTCGCCTGCCGGGGCCTCACGATTAGGGACTGAGGCTGGAGGTTTCGGCCAACGGCCCGGCAACCTCAGGATGTCGGCGAGATCGCAGAGTCTGACCGGACATTCCCAGAGCCCTTATCCTGAGGCGCCATTTCGTCGGAAATGGCGCCTCGAAGGATGTTCCAGGAGGCTCCGACGGCATCTGAAACATCCTTTGAGACGCCGCTAACGCGGCTCCTCAGGATGAGGGCTCAAAGTTTCAATCAAACACTCACGGCTCGCTCCTCCCGAAGAGCTGGGACACCGCCAGCAGCAGCGACGTGATCACGATCATGATCGTCGAGATCGCGGCGATGGTCGGATCGATCTGGTCGCGCAGCGCCAGGAACATCATCCGCGTCAGCGTCGCGTTGTCGCCGCCGGAGACGAAGAGCGCGACCACGACCTCGTCGAAGGAGGTCAGGAAGGACAGCACCGCCGAGGTGACGAGGGCGAAGCCGATCTGCGGCGCCGTCACCTGCAGGAAGGCCTGCGTCCGCGTCGCGCCGAGGCTGCGCGCCACCCGCTCCTGATCGAGATCGAAGCTCTTCAGGGCCGAGCCGACGATCATCATCACGATCGGCACCGCCAGCATCGTGTGCGCCAGAACGATGCCGAGGAACGAGTTCACCATCTTGAGCTGCACATAGGCGTAGAACAGCGCGATACCGACGAGGATGACCGGCACGATCGTCGGCGTCAGCAGGGCGAGGATCGCAAGCCCGGCGAAGCGCAGGCGCGCGGTGTGCAGGCCATAGGCCGCGAACGTGCCCATCGGCGTCGCCAGCAGCGCGGTGCAGAAGCCTGCCTTGAACGAGGTCGCGGTCGCCGCCATCCAGCTCGACGAGGCGAAATAGGCCTCGTACCAGCGCAGCGACCATTCCCGCGGCGGGAACTCCAGATATTGCGACTGGGAGAAGGACATCGGGATGACGATCAGCGTCGGCACGGCCAGGAAGGCCAGCACCAGCACGCCGACGGCGTAGAGCCAGAGCCGCGCGCCATGGCTGATCTGCGTGTCGCTGGCGGGACGATCGAGCCAGCCCATCTCAGTGCCCCGCCCCGAACAGGCCGGCCCCGCGCGACAATCGCGCCGCCAGCATCAGCACGACGAGCGTGATCACGAGCAGCACGACGCCGAGCGCGCTCGCCGCGCCCCAGTTGAAGAAGAGTTCGATATCGTTGGCGATGCGGTTCGAGACCATCGTCACCTTGCCGCCACCGAGCATGGCGGGCGTCACGTAGAAGCCGAGGCAGAGCACGAAGACCAAAGAGGCGCCGGCCGCGAGCCCCGGCAGCGAGAGCGGGAAGAACACGGTCCAGAAGCCGTGGACCGGCGTGGAGCCCAGGCTGGCGGCGGCGCGCAGCAGGTTGCGGTCGATCGCGCGCATCGTGCCGTAGAGCGGCAGGACCATGAAGGGCAGCATGATATGGACCATGCCGATCAGCGTGCCGCCCATGTTGTGCACGAGCTGCAAGGGCTCGCTCCACAGGCCGAGCTTCATGCCCCATGTGTTGATCAGGCCGCTGCGCTGGAGCAGCACGAGCCAGGCATAGGTGCGCACCAGCAATGAGGTCCAGAACGGCAAGAGCACCGCGATCATGCAGAGATTGGCGGCCCGGCGCGGCAATTGCGACAGGAAATAGGCCAGGGGATAGCCGAGCAGAATGCAGATCAGCGTGGTGACGAAGCTGATCTCGAAGGTGGTGCGGAAGGTCCGGCCATAGGACGGCTCGGCCAGCATGCGCCGGTAATGTTCGAGGCTCAGCGCGCCATTGTCGTCGAGGAAGGACAGGCCGAAGAGCCAGCCGACCGGGACCAGCATGGTGACCGTGACGAGCAGGAGCGCCGGGGCCGCCAGACTCGCGAGCCCCATGCGCTCGCGCCACTGGTCGCGCCGCAAGCCCGCGGCGTGATCGTCGCCGGCCGGGCCGGCGGCATCGAAGACGCTTGCGGTCGTCACGGCGCGCCCTGCGCTTCGTCGGGCAGCAGCACGGTATCGGAGACCGCGATGCCGATGCGGACGGGCGTCCCCGGTGCGGGCGGCGGGCCCTCACCGCCGCGCGTCGTCAGGCGCAGCGCGACCGGACTGCCGCCGCTCAGGACAGCCTGAAGCAGCAGCGTGTCGCCCTGATAGACCGCGCCGGTGACGCGGCCGTCGAAGCAGTTCATGCCCTCGCCTTCGCCCGGCCCGAGCAGATGCAGGCGCTCCGGCCGCAACACCATCGTGCAGCAGCCCTGCCGGGTCGGCAGGTTCCCGGCGCGGATGGTCGAGCCCGCCGCGCGGGCGACGCCATCGGCCACCGCGACGTCGAGGAAAGAGGATTCACCGATGAACTCGGCGACGAAGCGGCTGCCGGGATCGTCATAGATCGCGCGCGGCGTATCGATCCTGGCGATGCGGCCGCGGTCGAGGATGGCGACGCGGTCCGACATGGTCAGCGCCTCGCGCTGGTCATGCGTGACATAGACGGTGGTGGTGCCCAGACGCTCGTGGAGCTGGCGCAACTCGATCTGCATGCGTTCGCGCAATTGCTTGTCGAGCGCCGAGAGCGGCTCGTCCATCAGGATGATGCGCGGCTCGAAGACGATGGCGCGGGCAAGCGCGACGCGCTGGCGCTGGCCGCCGGAGAGCTGGTCGATGCGGCGCCCGCCGAAGCCGCCGAGCTGGAACATCTCCAGGGCGGCCTCGACGCGCCGGGCGGCCTCGGCCGCCGGTACGCGCCGCAACCGCAGGGGAAAGCCGACATTGCGGGCGACATCCATATGCGGGAACAGCGCGTAGTTCTGGAAGACCATGCCGATCTCGCGCTTATGCGGCGCAAGGCGGACGACCTCGCGCTCGCCGAAGCGGATCGAGCCCTTGTCGGGGCGCAGGAAGCCGGCGATCGCCATCAATAGCGTCGTCTTGCCCGAGCCGGAGGGGCCGAGCAGGGTCAGGAACTCGCCCGGCCGGACATCGAGATCGATCTCGTCCAGCACGGGCACCGCGCCATAGGCCTTGCTCAGCCGCCGAACCGTGATGGGCAGAGCCGTCGCGGAACTCGGTGCAAAAGCGGCCGCATCGCGCGGCCGCTCGTGATCGCCGGCCAGTCTCATTCGGTCAGCATGTTCTGGTAGGCGGAGGAAGCCTGGGCCTCGAACTTGATATACCAGTCCAGGTCGATCGGCAGTTGCTTGCCGGCATTATCCGGGTGGGACGGCAAGGTCTTGGCAAAGGCAACGTCGATCGCCCCGCCCTCGTAGGCCTTCTTGTTGGTCGGGCCGTAGGTGATGTATTTCGTGAACTCGGCCTGATATTGCGGCTTGCTGATCTCGGCGAGGAACTTCATCGCCAGATCCTTGTTCGGCGCGCCCTTGGCGATCGCGAAGCAATCATAGTCGAGCAGGCCCTGGTTGAAGGTATAGGCGACCTTGGCGCCGTCCTTGGCGGCGACGTCGAAGCGGCCGTTCCAGCCGGTGATCATGTCGACTTCGCCGTCCTTCATCAGCTGGGCATGCTGCGCGCCGGAGCTCCACCAGACCGCGATATGCGGCTTCAGTTCGCGGATCTTCTTGATCGCGCGCTCGATGCCGCCGGGCTGGGACAGAACCTCGTAGACCTTGTCAGCGGGAACGCCATCGGCCATCAGCGCCGGCTCCAGCGCACCGGCCACACCCTTGCGATAGGAGCGCTTGCCAGGGAACTTCTTGACGTCCCAGAAATCGGCCCAGCTCTGCGGGCCGTTCTGGCCATAGGTCTTGGTGTTCCATGCCAGCACGGTCGAGAACACGTCGCCGCCGACGCAATAATCCTGCGCCGTGCCGGGCAGGAAGCTCGAGGTGTCGATGACCTTGTAGTCGAGCTTCTCGAGGATGCCCTCGGCGCCGGCTCGTGCCGCGCTGCCGGAGCCGCTGGCGACCACGTCCCAGGTCACCGCGCCGGCCTTCACCTTGAGGCGCAGGTCCGCGATGCTGGTATAGGTCTCCTCCTTGATCTTGATGCCCAAAGCCTTTGCGGCGGGCTGGAAGAGCGCCTTGCTCTGGCCCTCCTGATAGGAGCCGCCGAAGGAGACGACGGTCAGTTCCTGCGCCACGGCGGGCGCAGCGCTCAACAGGCCAAGGCCCATGACGAGGGCAAGGGCCGTTTTCGTCGGCGTGATCGGCTGGCGCGGCATGTGTCTGTTCTCCCGTTTGAAAGATGCGTTCCCCAAAGATGAGCGCGCGGTTGGCCTGCTAGCGGCGCCCGCACATCTCGCCTCATGCAGGGTCCGGCGAAATTGGTCTGGCCATAAGGTCCACTCTGATAATTCGGGGCGACCAATCTGATGCTTTGTCTTGTCGCATTTTCTTCACGCGAACCGGTGCCCACTTCGCTTGAAAATGCTTCAGCGCGCCAGCCGGTCGCGCCAGCTGTAGTAGAGGACCGACGGCGCGAGGAACCAGGGATTGCCGCTGTAGAAGGGCCGCGTCTGGAAAGGCAGACCGTCGAAAGCGGTCTTGCCCTCGGCGAGGCCGAGCACCTGCTGGCCGAGGCGCATGCCGAGATAGCTCGCCATGCCGACGCCCGAACCGCAATAGCCCATGGCGTAATGCATCCCCTCGTGCCGGCCGATATGCATCAGCTCGTCGAAACTGTAGGCGACGAGGCCGCACCAGGAATGGCTGATCTTGCGATTGGCCAGTTCCGGGAAGATGCCGCTCATCGCAGCATGGAGCAGCGGCCCGCTGCGGCGCGGATCGGTCTCGCTCAGTGAGACGCGGCCGCCGAACAGGATGCGCCGTCGGTCGGGCGAGGCGCGGTAGTAATAGACCACCTTGCGGGTGTCGCTGACGATACGGTTCCTCGGGATCAGCCTGTCGACCAGCGCCGGCTCCAATGCCTCGGTCGCGATGACATAGCTGCCGATCGGGATGACGCGGCGGCGCAGCCAGCCGGTCAGCGGGCCGGTATAGCCATTGGTGGCGATGACGACGTCGCGGGTGCGGATCGTGCCGCGCGGGGTCTGGACGAGGAAATCCTGCCCGATGCGCTCAATGCCCGTCGCCGGGCAATGCGGGACGAGTTCCGCGCCTGCGGCGACGACGCGCTGCAACAGGCCCTGGTGGTAGCGGGCCGGGTTGATCGAGGCATGGCTCTCGTAGACGACGCCGCCATGGTAGAGATCGGAACCGATCTCGCTGCGCTGCTCGGAGCGCGGCACGACATGGCAGGCGACCTCCAGCCCCTTCGGCTGGGTCCCGACGCTGCGGGCCAATTCCTCGTATTTGCCGGGCGCATGGGCTGCATGGAAGCGGCCGACGACGCCGAAATCGCAATCGATCCCCTCGTCGCGGACGAAATCGCCGATATAGCGAAGGGAGTTCCGCCCCTCCTGCATGATCGCGAAGGCGCGCTCGCGGCCATGGCGGCGGCTGAGTTCGTCGAAGCCCGGCTTCACGCTGGTCGAGATCTGGCCGCCATTGCGGGTGCTGCAACCGAAGCCCGCCGCCTCGGCATCGAGGACGACCGTATGGCGCCCGCCGCGCGCCGTCTGGAGCGCCGCCTGCAAACCGGTATAGCCGGAGCCGACGACGACGACCTCGGCCTGCACAGGCGGATCGCTGCGCGGCAGGTCGGGCCGGGGCACCTCGTCCCACCAATAGGGCGCGGCCTTGAAATCACTGGCGAACAGATCGCTCGACATTATCGCGTCATCCCCCCGGATCAGATTCGCGCCACCACACTCTTGAGCTTGCAGTAGGAGCGCAAGCCCGCCATGCCCTTGGCGCGGCCGAAGCCGGATTTGCGGTTGCCGCCGAAAGGCATCGCGATGCCGCCGGCAAAGAACTCGTTGATATAGACCTGACCGGCATCGACAGCCCGCGCATAGCGCCAGGCCCTGGCGTGATCACGCGTATAGATGCCCGCGACCAGCGCGTAGGAGGTGGCGTTCGCCGCGGCGATGGCCGCATCGAAATCGGGGACGACCTGCACCGTCAGCACCGGCCCGAAGATTTCCTCCTGCACCAGCGGATCGTTCGGGCCATCAGCCAGCACGATGGTCGGGCGGTAGAACCAGCCGCCGCCGCATTCCTCGGGCGGCACGACCGCACCACCGGTCAGGATGCGATTGCCGGCGGCGCGGGCGCGGTCGACATGGCCGGCGACGCGCGCGAGCTGCGCCGGCGAATTGATCGGCCCGATCCCGGCATCGCCGAGGCCATGGCCCGGCCGCAAGGCCTGCGCTCTGGCAATGAGACGCTCCAGCAGCGGCTCGGCGATCGCCTCCTCGACGATCAGGCGCGAGCCGGCCGAGCAGATCTGCCCGGCATTCTCGAAGATCGCTTCCATGATCCCGGCCACGGCCGCATCGCGATCGCAATCGGCGAGCACAACGAGGGGAGACTTGCCGCCAAGTTCGAGCACGAGCCGGGTGACATGCTCGGCCGCGGCCCGCATCACGCGCTGCCCGGTCGCGACCGAACCGGTGAAGGTGATGTGGTCGACGCCGGGATGGGCGACGAGCGCCGCACCGGCCTCGGCACCGGTGCCGGCGACGACGTTGAGCACGCCTGCGGGCAGGCCGGCCTCATCAAGCAATTCAGCCAGCATCAGCGTCGTGAAGGGCGTCTGCTCGGCCGGCTTGACGACAAGCGTGCAGCCGGCGGCGAGCGCGGGGGCGATGCCGCGCGCCGCCGTTGAGAGCGGATAGTTCCAGGGCACGATCTGGGCGGCGACGCCGACCGGCTCCTCGATCGTCAGCCCGATATGATCGGGGCCGAGCGGCATGCTGTCGCCGTGCAACTTGTCGGCCGCGCCGGCATAATAGGCAAAGGCCTTCACGACGCCGCCGACATCGCCTTCGGCTTCCGCGAGGCGCTTGCCGGAATCGAGGGTCTCGACCACGGCGAAACGGGCCGCGCGCTCGGCGATCAGGCGGCTCGCCCGCATCAGGATGTCGCCGCGCGCAGCCGGGCTCAGACGAGACCATGGGCCGGACAACGCCGCACGAGCGGCTGCAACCGCCCGATCGATATCCGCGTCGTCACCGGCAGCAACCGTGGCGAAGGCCTTCCCGCGGCCGGGATCGAAGCTCTCCATCCGCCGCCCGGACGCAGACTCGACGAAGCGCCCGTCGATGAAATGCCCGCCCGGCAGGCCGGCGAGCGTGCCCGTCCTGATGGCTTCGGCGACGAGCTCGGCACGGTCCACGCTCACGCGCCGATCTCCGTGACCTGATAGGCGGCCTTGTCCAGCCAGGACGGCTCGATCTCGACGCCCCAGCCCGGCCCGTCGGGGATCGCGACCATACCGTCGCGTGCCTGCGGCGGGTTACGCAGCAGACCCTGCTCCCAGGGGTAGTAATCCGGCCCCTCGATCGAGAACTCGACATAGGGCCCGGCATTGGCGAGCGCGCCCATGATGTGCAGCGTGAATACCGTCACCAGCGACTGGTTCGCAGAATGCGGCGTCACCGGCAGGCCGGCGGCTTCCGCCCAGCGGGCGACCTTCAGCATCCGCCCGACGCCGCCGATATAGCAGACGTCCGGCTGGATGACGTCGACCACGCGGCCGTCGATCATGGCGCGCCAGACCGCGAGATCGCAGTCCTGCTCGCCGCCGGTGACGTCGAGATCGAGCGCCTCGCGGACCTCGCGTGTCCAGGCATGCTCCCAATAGGGACAGGGCTCCTCGAAATGGACGATGCCGTGATCCTGCAACATCCTGCCGACCGCGATGGCCTTGGCCGGCGAATAGGCGCTGTTTCCGTCAACGAGCAGCGTCGCCTCGGCGCCGAGCGCACGCCTGATCTGCGGCACGATCGCCTCCGTCCGGCCCGGCCATTCGTCGATGTCGCGACCGCATTCGCGACCGACCCGGAACTTGAAGGCGCGGTAGCCATGGGCATCGCGCAGGCGCTGGAAGCGCTCGGCCTCGGCTTCGGGCGTGATCTCGCCGCGCTTCATGCTGGAGGCATAGACCGAGAAGGGGCGCGGCGTGCCGCCGAGCAGTTCACAGACGCTCTTCCGCTCGACCCGCCCGCGCAGGTCCCATAACGCCGTGTCGAGCCCGGTCATGGCGCGGCAGAGATAGGAGCCCGGGAACTTGTGCTCGCGCTCGCCGATCGTCGCGATCAATTCGTCGATGTCGAAGGCGTCCGCGCCGATCGCCCAGCGCGCGACCTGCCGGTGGAAGACGGTCGCGGTGATGTCGGCATTATAGGGCGAGAACTGGCCCCAGCCCTGGCTGCCATCCTCGCATGTCGCGCGGACGAAGCCGACGTCCTGCGTCGAGAAGCTTTCGAGCCGGGTGATCTTCATCGCTGCCGCTATCCGTTCCGGGAGCGCCGCCCGGCGGGACCGCAGGCAGCTTCGGCGCAAGAAGGGGCTTGAATTGGCCTGATCCCAAGGTCCATTCTCGCCAAATCGACAGTCCACTCCACCTCAAGGCATCATGGTCAAACGCGAGGAAGGCGCCCTGCTCCAGTCGATCGTGCTGGACCGCGAGGGCGAGCATGGACTGAGCGTCCAGATCTGCGCGGGCCTGCGCGAATTGATCCTCGGCGGCACGCTCAAGGTCGGCGAACGCCTGCCGGCGACGCGGACACTGGCGCAGGAATTCAAGGTCGCCCGCACCACCATCGTCGAGAGCTTCGAGCGGCTTGCGGCCGAAGGGCTGATCGAGACACGCGTCGGCTCCGGCACCTATGTCAGCCAGGCGCTGGCGAATGAGCGGCCCGCTCCAGCGGCTGCGGCCACCGCCGCGCCGACCGCGCGGGTCAAGCTGGCGCAGGCGATGAACACGGCGTCGAAGCTGTTCGGCACGCGCCTGCCGCACCAGCCACGCGCCTTCACCACAGCGATGCCGGCCTTCGACGCCTTCCCGATGGCGCAATGGGCCAGGCTCTCGGGCAAACACTGGCGCAAGCCGCGCCATCAGGTGCTCGGCTATCCCGATCCGCATGGCGAGCGGGCCCTCCGCCAGGCCATCGCCGCGCATCTCAGGCTCAATCGCGGCATCGCCTGCGAATGGCAGCAGGTCTTCGTCGTGGCCGGCGCGCAGCAAGCCTTCCAGCTCATCGCCGCGACGCTGCTCGACCCCGGCGACAAGGTCTGGTTCGAGGACCCCGGCGCGATCGGCGCGCGCAACAGCATGATCCAGTCCGGCGTCGATGTCGTGCCCGTCCCGGTCGATGAGGCCGGGCTCGTCGTCGAGGAGGGCCTGCGCCGCGCGCCCGAGTTCCGGCTCGCCTTCGTGACGCCGGCGCATCAGCAGCCGCTCGGCGCCAAGATGAGCCTGGAGCGGCGCCTCGCCCTGCTCGAAGCGGCCGAGGCCAGCGGTGCCTGGATCATCGAGGACGACTGGGACGGCGAGTTCTGCTTCCAGGGCGCGCCGATGGCGACGCTGACCAGCATCGATCGCAGCGGCCGCGTCATCTATGTCGGGACCTTCTCGAAGACGCTGTTCCCGTCGCTGCGGCTCGGCTTCCTCGTCGCTCCGCCGCATCTCGTCGAGCAGATGGGCATCTGCCTCGAAGCCTTCTCGCCGGGCGTTCCGACAGCGTTGCAGGGCATCGTCGCCGACTTCATCGTCGAGGGGCATTTCGCGACGCATGTCCGCCGCATGCGCAAGCTCTATCAGGAACGCTACCAGGCGCTGGAGGACGCGGCGCGGGAGCATCTGGCGCCTGATCTGGAGGTCGTGCCGACCCAGACCGGCATGCACACCATCGCCTATCTCCGCGATGGGCTCGGCGCGGTCGCGCTGACGCAGGCCGCCGCACGGCGCGGCGTCACGGTCGCGCCGATCAGCCGCTTCTGCCTCGAGCCGATCGCGCGGGATGGGCTCGTGCTCGGCTTCAGCGGCTTCACGCCGGCCGAGATCAAGGCCGGCGTGCTCGATCTGCGCCGCGCCATCGACGACCTCATGGCGGGCGGCGAATGGACTGGCGCTTCGGCGGGAATGGCCCTTAGCGGCAAGCCCAATCCTTCCTAGGAATCGTGTCGGGCTGGCTGGGTGAGAGCATCTTGAGCGAATGGGACGTGATCATCGTCGGCGCGGGTTCGGCCGGCTGCGTGCTGGCCGGGCGGCTCGCCGAGGCCGGCCAGGGCTCGATCCTGGTGATCGAGGCCGGCCCGCGCGATCTCAGCCCCTGGGTCCATCTGCCGATCGGCTACGGCAAGACCTTCTACCACCGCCGCATGAACTGGATGTACCGGACCACGCCGCAAGCGGAACTGGGCGGGCGGGAAATCTACCAGCCGCGCGGCAAGGTCGTCGGCGGTTCGAGCGCGATCAATGCCATGGTCTATGCGCGCGGACAGGCCGAGGATTTCGACGAATGGAAGCGGCTCGGCAATCCCGGCTGGGGCTGGGCCGAGGTGCTCGCCGCCTATAGGCGCATGGAGGATCATGCGCTGGGCGCCTCCCTCTGGCATGGCGCCGGGGGCCCGCTCCATGTCGAGAACGTCGCCGCTGAAGTCCATCCGCTGACCCCGCTTTTCGTCAGAGCGGCCGGCGAAGCGGGCCTGCGCTTCAACCCGGACCTGAACGGCGCGACCAGCGAGGGCGCCGGCTTCTACCAGATCACCACGCGCGACGGCCGGCGCGAATCGGCGGCGCGCGCCTTCCTGCACCCGGCGAGACGGCGCGGGCGCGTGAAGCTCGAAACCGACCTGCAGGTCACGCGCATCCTGTTCGACGGCCGGCGCGCCATCGGCGTCGAGGCAAGGCGCGGCGGCGAGACCTTGCGCTTCGGTGCCCGCAGGGAGGTCGTCCTCTCCGGCGGCACTTTCAACTCGCCGCAATTGCTGCAGCTTTCCGGCATCGGCCCGGCGGTGCTGCTGAAACAGCACGGCATCGCGCCGCTGCTCGACCAACCTGCGGTCGGCCGCAACCTGCAGGACCATCTCTGCTACGACCATGTCTACCGCTCGAAGCGGCCGAGCCTGAACGATGCGCTGCTGTCCTGGCCTGCCCGCATCGGCATGGCCGCGAATTACCTGTTGCGGCGGCGCGGGCCGCTCTCGCTCAGCGTCAACCAGGGCGGCGGCTTCTATCGCACAAGGCCGGAGCTGACGCGGCCCGACATGCAGCTCTATTTCTCGCCGCTAAGCTATGAGCGCGCCGTGCCGGGCGTGCGCGCCCTGATGAAGCCCGACCCGTTTCCCGGCTTCAGCCTGAGCGTTTCGCCCTGCCGCCCGCTGAGCCGCGGCCATGTCGCGATCCGCTCGCCCGATCCGCATGCCGCGCCGGAGATCGCGCCGAACTATCTCTCCGATCCCGAGGACCTGCGCATCCTGCTGGACGGCGCCCGCTTCCTGCACCGGCTCGCGGCGACGCCGACACTTTCCGCCGTGATCGACACCGCGATCCGGCCGGGGCCGGAAGCCGCCGACGAGGAAGCGCATGTCGCGGCCATCCGCGCGAATGCCTATTCGGTCTTCCACCCCTGCGGAACCTGCCGGATGGGGCCTGATGCGAGCAACGCCGTGGTCGATGCCAAATTGCGGGTGCATGGCGTCGAAGGTTTGCGCGTCGTCGATGCCTCGATCTTCCCGACCATTCCCTCCGGCAACATCAACGCGCCGGCCATGATGGTCGGAGAGCGCGCCGCCGCCCTGATGGCGGAAGGCTGAGAGCGAATTCCCTGCCCCGCCGGCGGTCGCCGGCATCATTCCCCGGAGGACAGACGATGATCACGCGCCATGAAGTGACCGGACGATTGAGCAAGGTTCTCGTCGCCAACGGCTTCGCCTTCCTCTCCGGCCTCACCGCCGCCGACCGCAGCGGCGGCGTGCGCGAGCAGACGGCCGACATCCTCAAGCAGATCGACGGCTATCTGGCGATGGCCGGCACGGACAAGACCCGCATCGTCGTCGCCAATATCTGGCTGAAGGACATCGCGAATTTCAACGAGATGAACGCCGCCTGGGAAGCCTGGGTCGATCCGGCGCAGCCGCCTGCCCGCGCCACCGTCGAGTCGCGCCTGGCGGCCGAGAACATCCTGGTCGAGATCCAGGTCCAGGCACTGGTCTGATCCCTGCATAAACCGCACGGAGACATGCGAGCCGGCTATTCCGCCGGACGCATTCCCGTGTGAAGATCGCGCATCGGAGATGGATGACCGGCATGACGCAAGCCTATACGCTCGACGCTCTGAAGCAGGATGTCACTGCAGGCCGCATCGATACGGTGCTGGCCTGTCTCGTCGACATGCAGGGGCGCCTGATGGGCAAGCGCTTCCATGCCGCCTTCTTCCTCGAAAGCGGGCATCACGAGACCCATAGCTGCAACTACCTGCTCGCCACCGACATGGAGATGGAAACCGTAGCCGGCTATGCGGCAACGAGCTGGGCCGCCGGCTATGGCGACTATACGATGAAGCCGGACCTTTCGACCCTGTGCCGCGTGCCCTGGCTCGAAGGGACGGCGCTCGTGCTCTGCGACGTGCTCGACCATCACGGCCATGACATCCCGCACTCGCCGCGCGCGGTGCTGAAGAAGCAGGTCAAGCGGCTCGAGGCGATGGGCCTCAAGGCCTATATGGCGACCGAGCTCGAATTCTTCCTGTTCGATCAGAGCTACGAGAACGCCTGCGCCAGCGGCTATCGCGACCTCAAGACCGCGAGCAGCTACAACGAGGACTACCACATCTTCCAGACGACCAAGGAAGAGGCGGTGATGCGGGCGATCCGCAACGGTCTGCAGGGCGCCGGCATCCCCGTGGAGAATTCCAAGGGCGAGGCCTCGGCCGGGCAGGAGGAGATCAATGTCCGCTATGCCGACGCGCTGACGATGGCGGACCGGCACGCGATCATCAAGAACGCCTGCAAGGAGATCGCCTGGGCGCAGGGCAAGTCGATCACCTTCCTCGCCAAATGGAGCAACGCCCATGCCGGCTCCTCCTCGCATATCCACCAGTCGCTCTGGAGCGCCGACGGCAAGACCCCGCATTTCCTCGATGCGCAGGCGCCGCACGGCATGTCGCCGCTGATGCGGAACTATGTGGCGGGCCTGCTCGCCCACGCTTCCGACATCACCGGCTTCCTCGCGCCCTATATCAATTCCTACAAGCGCTTCGTCGCCGGCACCTTCGCGCCGACCAAGGCGGTCTGGAGCGCCGATAACCGCACCGCCGGCTACCGGCTCTGCGGCGCCGACACCAAGGGCATCCGCATCGAATGCCGGGTCGGCGGCTCGGACCTCAACCCCTATCTCGCCATGGCGGCGCTGCTCGCCGCCGGCATCGACGGCATCGAGAAAAAGATGGAGCTGGAAGAGGCCTTTGTCGGGGATGCCTATGGCG
Source organism: Allobosea sp. MMO-172 (assembly GCF_037147855.1). Classification (NCBI taxonomy): domain Bacteria; kingdom Pseudomonadati; phylum Pseudomonadota; class Alphaproteobacteria; order Hyphomicrobiales; family Alloboseaceae; genus Allobosea; species Allobosea sp. MMO-172. Next base: position 167,385 of record NZ_JBBCUM010000007.1, read on the forward strand.
ATCGGAACGTGCGCGAGATCCCCAAGACCTTGCGCGATGCAACCGTGGCGCTGAAGGGCTCGGCGATGTTGCGCAAGGCCTTCGGTGACGACGTGCTCGACCATTATGTCCGCGCCGCCGAATGGGAGCAGGAGGAATACGACCGCCGGATCACCGATTGGGAAGTGAAGCGCGGCTTCGAACGCGCCTGACCGATCCCCTCCTCCCGCACCAAAAGCCTCAGCCAGACGGATAGCAATAATGACGATGATCCGATGCGTGTCGCCGGTGGACGGCTCCGTCTATGCCGAGCGGCCAGCCTTGAGCCTCGACGAGGCGAAGGCCGTGGTCGCCCGCGCCCGCAAGGCGCAGAAAGCCTGGGCGAAACGCCCGCTCGACGAGCGCATCGCGCTGGTGCTCAAGGGCGTCGCGCGGCTCAACGAGATGGGCCAGGAGGTGGTGACCGAGCTCGCCTGGCAGATGGGCCGGCCGATCAAATACGGCGGCGAGTTCAAGGGCTTCAACGAACGCTCGAACTATATGGCTTCGATCGCGAACGAGGCGCTGGCGCCGCTCGTGATCGAGGACAGCGCCGCCTTCAAGCGCTTCATCGCGCGCGAGCCGCATGGCGTCGTCTTCGTGATCGCGCCGTGGAACTACCCCTATATGACCGCGATCAACTCGGTCGCGCCGGCGCTGATCGCCGGCAATGCGATCGTCCTCAAGCATGCCAGCCAGACATTGCTCACCGGCGAGCGCTTGGCACGCGCCTTCCACGAGGCCGGCGTGCCGGAAGAGGTCTTCGCGAACGTCTTCCTCGACCACGAGACTTCGTCGCGCCTGATCGCCGCGAAGCAGTTCGACTTCATCAATTTCACCGGCTCGGTCGCGGGCGGGCAGGCAATCGAGCGCGCCGCTGCCGGCACCTTCACCGGGATCGGGTTGGAGCTCGGCGGCAAGGACCCGGGCTATGTCATGGAGGACGCCGATCTCGACAAGGCGGTCGACACGCTGATGGACGGCGCGACCTTCAATTCAGGGCAGTGCTGCTGCGGCATCGAGCGCATTTATGTCCATGAGAGCCTCTATAACGCCTTCGTCGAGAAATCGGTCGCCTGGGTCTCGAATTACCGGCTCGGCAACCCGCTCGATCCCGAAACCTCGCTCGGCCCGATGGCCCATAAGCGCTTCGCGCAGGTCGTCCGCGAGCAGATCACTGAGGCAACCGCGAAGGGCGCGCGGGCGCTGGTCGATCCCAAGCTCTTCCCGCAGGACGATGGCGGCGCCTATCTCGCGCCGCAGATTCTGGTCGATGTCGACCATTCCATGACGATCATGCGCGAGGAGACCTTCGGCCCGGCGGTCGGCATCATGAAGGTGCGCGACGATGCTCAGGCCCTCGCGCTGATGAACGACTCGAAATACGGCCTCACCGTCTCGCTCTGGACCGGCGATGCCGAGCGCGCCGCCCGTTTGGGCGCGGAGCTCGAAACCGGCACCGTCTTCATGAACCGCGCCGATTATCTCGACCCGGCCCTGTGCTGGACCGGCGTCAAGGAGACCGGGCGCGGCGGCTCGCTCTCGGTCATCGGCTTCCACAACCTCACCCGTCCGAAATCCTACCATCTGAAGAGAGCTGGCTGATGCCGATCACCGCGAACTGGAGCTATCCGACCGCCGTCAAGCTGGGCGCCGGGCGGATCAGGGAACTGGCCGATCACTGCAAGGCGCTGGGCATGAAGCGGCCGCTGCTCGTGACCGACCGGGGGCTCGCGAGCATGGCGATCACCGCCAACGCGCTCGACATCCTCGAAGCCGGCGGGCTCGGCCGGGCGATCTTCGCCGATGTCGATCCCAACCCGAACGACCGCAATCTCGATGACGGCGTCCGCGCCTTCAAGGCGGGCGGACATGACGGCGTCGTCGCCTTCGGCGGCGGCTCCGGCCTCGACCTCGGCAAATGCGTGGCCTTCATGGCCGGCCAGACGCGTCCGGTATGGGATTTCGAGGATGTCGGCGACTGGTGGACGCGCGCCTCGATCGAGGGCATCGCGCCGATCGTCGCTGTGCCGACCACGGCCGGAACCGGCTCCGAGGTCGGACGCGCCTCGGTCATCACCAATTCGCAGACCCATACCAAGAAAATCATCTTCCACCCGAAATTCCTGCCGGGCGTGACGATCTGCGATCCCGAGCTCACCGTCGGCATGCCCAAGGCGATCACCGCAGGCACTGGCATGGACGCCTTCGCGCATTGCCTGGAGGCCTATTCCTCACCCTTCTTCCATCCGATGAGCCAGGGCATCGCGCTGGAAGGCATGCGATTGGTGAAGACCTATCTGCCGCGCGCCTATGCGGACGGCGGGGATATCGAGGCGCGCACGCAGATGATGGCAGCCGCCGCGATGGGCGCCGTCGCCTTCCAGAAGGGGCTGGGCGCGATCCATTCGCTCTCCCATCCGGTCGGGGCGGTCTACCACACCCACCACGGTACCACGAATGCCGTGGTGATGCCGCCGGTGCTGCGCTTCAACCGCCCTGCCATCGAGGAGAAGATCGCGGCGGCCGCCGCCTATCTCGGCATCGCCGGGGGCTTCGACGGCTTCTACGATTTCGTGATGAAACTGCGCGCCGATCTCGGCATCCCCGACAAGCTCGGCGCGCTCGGCGTCGGCACTGACAGGATCGACGAACTGGCCGAGGCGGCCGTGGCCGACCCATCGACCGGCGGCAACCCGGTGGAGCTTACCGTCGCTGCGGCGCGCAAGCTGCTGATCGAGTCGATCTGAGATCGAGAGTGACTATCGACCGGCGCGCAGCTTGCGGACGATGTTCGCGGCGCGCCTGATCGTGGTGATCGCGGCGCCGGCAGCAATCAGCCAGAGCGCTGCAACGAGAACCTGATTGTGGCCGTTCCAGAGTGGCTCCAGCAGCGACAGCATGGCTGCGGCGGTGATCGTGGCCATGCGGTGCTGCTTGGCCATCGGGCCCGAGAAATCGGCAGGCAATCCGCAATTGCGGCCGAGCTCGCGGGTATAGGCGGTCAGCACGGCAAAAGCCGCCGCCGCCCAGCCCAAGGCCGGCTGGCCCATGCCATAGCCGACGCCGACACAGATCAGGATATCGGCGACACGGTCGGGGAATTCGTTCCAGAACGGCCCGTCAGGCTCCTGCTTGCCGCCCTCGATCGCGACCATCCCGTCGAAGAGATTGCAGAGCAATCGGAACTGGCAGAACAAGGCTGCGACGAGCAACAAGGCAATGCGCGAGCCACCGGTCGCCGCTCCCGCCTGCCAGAAGGCGATGCCGGCAACCGCCGCCATCGCCATGCTCGCCATCGAGATCTGGTTCGGCGTCACGGAGGCCGTGCTCAAGCGGCGTGCGATCACGCGGGCCCAGCCGGAATCACGGCTGGCGAGCGGGCGTCTGTTCTCGTCCTGCGCCATGGTTCAGGCCTTCCGGATGCGCCAGAGCGAATAATTGTAGAGCGCGGCGTAGCTCGTCGCGACGGTGAGCGGCACGGCGATGGTCTTCGCGATCTCGGGCGTGCCACCGAGCGTGTGCAGGATTGTCAGCAGCGTCGCCGAGACGAGGCTGGCGATCACGGGCGGCGCCAGCAAGGCGGCGAGGCCGGAGAAGCGACTGGCGAGATATTCGATCGCGCGTTTCAGGACCAGCGTGATCGTGGCCGAGATCGCGCCTTGCAGCAGCCCCGCATAGAGCGGCGCCGGCATCGGATGAGCGCGGTTGGCGAAGGCCGCCCAGCTGCCCATGGCGAGGAAGGCAAAGCCGACATGGACGATGCTGCTCCGCATCAGGCGCGCGAGCGGGCCATTCATACGGCCGACCAGCCGTAGCGGACGAGATGGAAGAAGATCGGTGCGGAGAAGACGACCGAGTCGAGCCGGTCGATGAAGCCACCATGGCCGGCGATCAGGTTGCCCCAGTCCTTGACGCCGCGATCCCGCTTGATCGCAGACATGACGAGCCCGCCGAAGAAGCCCATGAGGACGATGACAAGCGCGAGGAAGGCCGCCTGCAACGGCGTGAACGGCGTCATCCAGGACAGGCCGGCGCCGACCGCGGTGGCACTCAGCGCCCCGCCGACGAAGCCCTCGACCGTCTTCGAGGGCGAGAGCTTCGGCGCGATCTTGGTGCGGCCCAGAAGCTTGCCCCAGACATATTGCAGGACGTCGCTGATCTGCACGACGATGACGAGGAAGGCGATCAGCAGGACGTTACGGCCCTCGTAACCGGCGATATCAAGGCTGAGCAGCGCCGGCACATGCGAGGTGGCGAAGACGCAGATCATCAAGGCCCACTGCACCTCGGCGATGCGGACGAGGAAATGCTCGGTATCGCCGCGCGCCGCCGCGATGATCGGCATCAACAGGAAGGCGTAGACCGGGATGAAGATCGAGTAGAGCCCGTACCACTCGATCCAGATCAGGTAATACTGCACCGGCAGCACGACGAAGAAGGCCGCAGCCAGCGCCCAGTGGTCGGCCCGGCGCGTATCGGTCAGCGTGATGAACTCGCGCAAGGCCGCGAAGGAGCAGAAGCCGAAAAGCAGGGTCACGCCGGTCTTGCCGCCAATGAGCGCGAGCCCCATCAGCACGACCATGACCCACCAGGCCCGGATGCGGTCGTTGAGGTTTTCGATCACCGCGTTCGAGCCGTCAGGCGAGAGCCGGCGCTCAAGCACGAAGCCGATGGTCGAGGCGAGGACGAGAACGCCAAGGATGCCGGCGAGGACGGCCACGAGATCGGGATGCGGCATCGTCATGACGCGTTCGCCTTCGGGGACAGGGCAAGCAGCGCCGCTTCCGCCCTTTTCAGGAAATCCTGCTTCGCCTCGCCCTCGGCGAGATGCAGCGGCGCGCCGAAGGTCACCGTGCAGATCAGCGGGATCGGCACGAACTCGCCCTTCGGCATGACGCGGTTGAGATTGTCGATCCAGGCCGGCACCAGCGCCACGTTCGGCCGCGCCTGCGCCAGATGGAACAGGCCGCTCTTGAACGGCAGCAGACGCGCCTCGGTGGTGTTGCGCGTCCCCTCCGGGAAAACGATCAGCGAGGAACCGGCATCGAGCGCTTCTGTCATCTGCGCGATCGGATCGCTGGTGCGGCTCTCTCGGTCGCGGTCGATCAGGACGGCATTGAAGACATCGCGGCCGATGAAGCGGCGCAAGCTGCTTTGCAGCCAGTAATCGCTGCCGGCGACAGGACGGGTCGCGAAGCGCAGGCGCCGCGGCAGCACCGTCCAGATCAGGACGAAATCGCCATGGCTCGCGTGATTGGCGAAGTAGATGCGCTGCTCGTCTGTCGGCCCGATGCCGGCCCAGCGGCCACGGACGGCGGTGATGAATCGTGCGAAGAAGAGGATGAGCGCGCCCGCCAGACCTGCCGCTATCCCACGCATTCCGCCGGTCCCACCCTCGTTAGCCTGCGAGAGGAGGTAGCGCCTGTTACCGGCGCTGTCGATATCGCCGGCAAGGCAATGAACAGGCTCGGCAATCGCGGCGGCTGCGCTATACTCCGCGCAACAGAAGCAGATAGGCACCCGCTCGATGCTGGCCGAGACTTTGCCCCCCGCGAGCGTGGGCGTCACCGTCAAACTCTATGACGATCTCACCTCGGCCATCGTCTCCGGGGAGATCGCGCCCGGCGCCAAGCTGAGCGAGCCGGCGATCGCCCGCCATTTCGGCGTCAGCCGCGCGCCGGTGCGCGAGGCGATCCGGCGCCTGCAGGAGCGCGGGCTCGTCACCTATGTCGCCAATCAGGGCGCGCGCGTCGCCGAGCCGAGCGCTGCAGAGTTCCTCGCGCTGCTCGATGTGCGCGAGGCGACCGAGGGCATGGCCGCGCGCCTCGCGGCCGAAAGCATGAGCGACGACGAGATCGCGGCGCTGGAAGCGCTGGTCACGGGCCATCGCGGCGAGATCGAGCGCAATCCGATGGGCGCCTATCTCCAGGACGAGCCGGAGGCGGATTTCCACCGTCGGATCGCCAAGGGCAGCGGCAATCCGATCCTGGCCGAACTGCTCTGCGAGCAGTTCTACCCGCGGCTGCGCCTGTGCCGGCGCCTGCATTCCACCGTGCCGGGGCGCGGCCGCGAGGCCTGGCGTGAGCATATGCGCATCACCGAGGCGATCAGTCATCGCGACGGCGAGCTCGCGGAAATCCTGATGCGACGCCATATCCGCGCCGCGCGCATGGCGCTTCAGGCCGCGCTTGCGGCAAGCGAGAGCGCCAAGCCCGGCAAGCGCCGGAACGGCGCGAAGCGCTGACCCCGCTCAGCCGGCAGCAGTGGCCGATTGTCCATCCGCCTCGGCGCGGCGGCGGCGATAGGCCAGCAGCGGTGGCACGATCAGAACCAGAGCCGCGACCGCGAGCAGTGTCGCCGCGATCGGCGTGCCGACCAGCACGCTCCAGTCGCCCTGGCTGACCGCGAGCGCGCGCCGGAGCTGGATTTCCGCCTGCGGGCCGAGGATCAGCCCGATCAGCGCCGGCGCGATCGGAAAATCATGGACGCGCGCGACATAGCCGACGAGGCCGAGCCCGAACATCAGCGCGAGGTCCATCCATGAGGTCGAGAGCCCCCAGACGCCGACCATCGCGAAGACGACGATACCGCCATAGATGTAGTGCCGGGGGATCAGCAGCAGCCGGACCCAGATGCCGACCAGCGGCAGGTTGAGGATCAGCAGGATGACGTTGCCGATATAGAGCGAGGCGATCAGGCCCCAGAGCAGATCGGGGTTGGTCGCGAAGAGCAGCGGTCCCGGCTGGAGCCCGTAATTCTGGAAAGCGGCGAGCAGGACGGCGGCTGTCGCAGTCGAGGGCAGGCCGAGCGTCAGGAGCGGCACGAGAATGCCGGCAGCGGCCGCGTTGTTGGCAGCCTCAGGCCCGGCGACGCCCTCGATGGCGCCCTGCCCGAACTCCTCGGGATGCTTGGTCAGGCGGCGCTCCAGCGCATAGGACAGGAAGGTCGGGATTTCCGTGCCGCCGGCCGGCAGCGCCCCGATCGGGAAGCCGATGACGCTGCCGCGCAGCCAGGGCTTCCATGAACGCTTCCAATCCTGCCGGGTCATCCAGCTGCCGCCGGAGAGCGGATTGATCGCGGCCGGTGCGGCGCTGTGCCGGCTCGCGACATAGAGCGTCTCGCCGATGGCGAAGAGCGAGACCAGCACGACGGTAAAGGAAATCCCGTCGAGCAGTTCGAGAGAGCCGAAGACCATGCGCGTCTGGCCGGTCTGGGTGTCGATGCCGATCGTCCCGAGCGCGAGCCCGAAGAACAGCGCGGCGAAGCCCCGCACCATCGAGCGCCCCATCACCACCGCGACCGAAGTGAAGGACAGCATCATCAAAGCGAAATAGTCTTCGGGGCCGAAGACGAAGGCGAGCTCGGCGATGGCCGGAGCGAGGAAGGTCAGAGCCAGCGTGCCGATCGTGCCGGCAACGAAGGAGCCGATCGCGGCCGTCGCCAGCGCTGCCGCGCCACGGCCTCGGCGGGCCATGCGGTTGCCTTCGAGCGCCGTCATCACCGAGCCGCTCTCGCCCGGCGTGTTCAGCAGGATCGAGGTGGTCGAGCCGCCATAGAGCGCGCCGTAGAGGATGCCGGCGAACATGATGAAGGCCGAGGCCGGATTGACCTGCGCGGTGACGGGCAGAAGCAGCGCGATGGTCAGCGCGGGGCCGATGCCGGGCAGCACGCCGACCGCCGTGCCGAGGCCGCAGCCGATGAAGGCCCAGAACAGGTTCATCGGCTGCAGGGCAACCGCGAACCCGCCGAGCAACTGGTTCAGGATGTCCATGACTCAGCCCAGCAGCGGGAAGAAGGGGCCAAGGCTGATGCCGAGGCGGGAGAAGCCGAGCCAGGCGAGGCTGGCGATCAGCGCGCCGATACCGAGATCGAGCAGCGTCCGGCGCGAACCGAAGGCATGGGTCACCAGCGTGAAGGCCAGCATCGCGCTGAAGGGAAAGCCGAGCCAGCGGATCGTCAGCAAGGGTACGCCGACGCCAGCCAGCGCCATCAGGAAGGCGGGGCGCGAGAACGGCGCCTCTTCCTCATCCTCGCTGTGAGAAGCCAATTGCCCCTTCAGCGCCTGCACGATCAGCAGGAAGCCGAGCAGAACGAGACCGAGCCCGACGGCGAGCACGATCGCGGCCGGCCCGACACCGACATAATTGGTGGTCGAGGCGATGCTGCGCGCGCCATTGAGCCAGAGCGCGCCCATGACCAGGATCGCGAGCCCGAGCCACCAGGGCCGTCCGCCGCCGGACGCTACGGAATCGTTCTTCATCGACGGCATCGCCCTACCCTGCTCTTCACAGCAAAACGCGGGCGGCGCGCTCGCGCGCGCCGCATTGTTCAGGCACGGATTATTTCAGGATGCCGACTTCCTTGAGCGCGCTGGTCCAGTTCGCTTCCTCGCCCTTGAGGAAAGCGTTGAAGGCGTCGCCCGGCAGATAGGCGTCCTCCCAGCCCTGCGTCTTCAGCGTCTCCTTCCACTCCTTGGTGGCGTGGAGCTTGGCGAAGCGGTCGAGCCAGGTCTTCTTGGCGGCGTCGCTCATGCCGGGCGCGCCGACGAAGCCGCGCCAGTTGCCGACCTCGACCGGGATGCCGGCTTCCTTCAGCGTCGGAGCGTTGAGGCCCTCGACCCGCGTCGGGCCGGAGGTCGCGATGATCCGGATACGGCCGGATTCGGCGAAGGCACGGAATTCCGAGGCGCCGGAGATCGCCGCCTTGATCTTGCCGCCGCCGAGCGCGGCCAGGATCTCGCCGCCGGAGAAGGCGACGAAGTTGATCTTCGCGACGGGCGCGCCGGCATGCTTGGCGAGCAGCGCCAGCATGACATGGTCGGCACCACCGGCCGAGCCGCCGCCGACCGAGAGCGCACCGGGATCGGCCTTGAGCGCGGCGATGAAGTCCGCCGGCGTCTTGATCGGCGAGTTCGCAGGCACGGCGATGGCATTGTACTCGTTGGTCAGGCGCAAGAGCGGCGTCGTGTCCTTGAGCGAGACCGGCGTCTGGTTGGTGATGACGCCACCGACCATGATGACGCCGGTGACCAGCAGGGCATTGTCATCGCCCTTGGCGGTGCGGACGAATTCGGCGAGGCCGATCGTGCCGGCGGCACCGCCCTTGTTGGTGAAGGACGCCCCGTCCGTGAAGACCTTGGACTGGGCGAAGGCCGCCATGGTGTGGCGCCCGGCCCCGTCCCAGCCGCCGCCGGGATTGGCGGGGATCATCACCTTGGCCGGCTCAGCCAGGGCCGCACCGGCGCCGAGCCCCAGAGCCAGGACGCCGGCCATCGTCAAACGCTTCAGCATCTTTCATCTCCTCCCGTTGTCGTTACGCCGCTCTTTTCGAGCTGGTCGTTTCTTCTGGTCGTTTCTTGCCGCGTGATCCGCGGTTCGGGCTCCGGCTCGTTCCGGCGCCCCGCTGGCCTCATGCACTGCGCTCGCGCTGGGGCATGCCTTCCGGCGCGATGGTCGCGACGATCGAGGCGTCGAGCGCCTCGTAATCGGCGAGCCCGATCGTCTTGTAGAGCTCGACCCGCGTCTGCATCTGATCGACCATGGCATGCGTCCCGCCGTCGCGAGCGAGCGCCGCGTAAAGCTTTTCCTGCGCCTTGTTGGCGACGCGCAACGAGGAGACCGGCCAGATCACCATGCGGTAGCCCATCGTCTCGAACTCCGAGGCCGTGAAGAAGGGCGTGCGGCCGAACTCGGTCATGTTGGCGAGCAGCGGTACGCCGGGCATGCGGCGGGCGAACTCGCGGAACATCTCGGCCGTGGTCAGCGCCTCCGGGAAGATCGCGTCGGCGCCAGCCTCAAGATAGAGCTTGGCGCGGGCGACCGCGCCGTCGATGCCTTCGCTCGCGGCGGCATCGGTGCGGGCGATGACGTAGAGATGCCGGCGAGCCTTGGCGGCGGCGGCGACCTTCGCCGCCATGTCATGGGCGTCGGCGAGCTTCTTGTCGTTGAGATGGCCGCATTTCTTCGGCAGCAGCTGATCCTCGATATGGACGGCGCCGGCGCCGGCCTCCTCGAAGACGCGGACCATATGCATGACGTTGAGCGCCTCGCCATAGCCGGTATCGCCATCGACCAAGAGCGGCAGGCCCGAGGCCCGCGCGATCTGGCGGATGAAGAAGGCAACCTCGTCGACGGTGATCATGCCGAGATCGGGAATGCCCATCGAGGCGGTCATCGCCGCGCCCGACAGATACAGTCCCTCGAAACCGGCCATCCTGGCCTGAATCGCGGCCATGCCGTTATGGGCGCCGGGAAGCTGGGCGATGCCGCCGCGCTCGACCAGCGCCCGGAAGCGCTGGCCGGCCGGCTCTGACGGAAGATCGGAGGCGACGAGATAGGGCATGGGCGCTCAGTTGCAGTAGAGATCGACGTAGTCGTTGACGGACATCGCTTCGAGCCTGGCCTGATCCAAGGAGACGTCGAGGATCTGGCGCTGGCGCTTCTCGACGAAGCGACGGGCGAGATTGGTGCGGAACTTGGCTTCCAGCAGCGGGATGCCATCAGTGCGGCGACGCTTGTGGCCGATCGGGTATTCCACGACGAGCTCGGGCAGCACCGTGCCATCCTTCAGGGTCACCGTCATGCCGTTGGCGATCGAGCGCTTCTCGGGGTCGTGATAGTCCTTGGTGAAGGCCGGGTCCTCGACGCATTCGATCTTGTCGCGGAGCGCATCGATGCGCGGATCGGCGGCGACATCATCCTCGTAATCGGCGGCGGTGAGGCGGCCGAAGATGAAGGGCACGGCGACCATGTACTGGATCGTGTGGTCGCGGTCGGCCGGATTATGCAGCGGGCCGCGCTTGTCGATGATGCGGATGCAGGCCTCGTGCGTCCTGATCCTGATCGAGGCGATGTCGTCGCTGCTGCGGCCCATCGCCTTGAGCTGGCCGTGCAGGGTCATCGCCGCCTCGACCGCTGTCTGCGAATGGAACTCGGCCGGGTAGGAAATCTTGAACAGCACATGCTCCATCACATAGGAGCCGTAGGGGCGCTGGAACTTGAAGCTCTGGCCGCGAAACGAGGCGTCGTAGAAGCCCCAGGTCTTGGCCGAGAGCGCCGACGGATAGCCCATCTCGCCGGTGCGGGCGATCAGCGCGAGCCGGACGGCGCGGCTGGTGGCGTCGCCCGCCGCCCAGCTCTTGCGCGAGCCGGCATTGGGGGCGTGGCGGTAGGTGCGCAACGCCTGGCCGTCGACGAAGGCGAGCGAGAGCGCGTTGACGATCTCGTCGCGGTCAAGCCCGAGCATGCCGGCGACCACCGCGGTCGAGGCGACCTTGACCAGGATGACATGATCGATGCCGACCTTGTTGAAGGCGTTCTCCAGCGCGAGGCAGCCCTGGATCTCGTGCGCCTTGATCATCGCGGTCAGCACGTCGCGCATCGTCAACGGCGCCTTGCCGGCGGCGACCGCAGTGCGCGAGAGCCAGTCCGCAACCGCGAGGATGCCGCCGAGATTGTCCGACGGGTGGCCCCATTCGGCTGCGAGCCAGCAATCGTTGAAGTCGAGCCAGCGGATCATCGTGCCGAAATTGAACGCCGCCTGGATCGGATCGAGCTGATAGGGCGTGCCCGGCACGCGGGCGCCGTTCGGCACGGTGGTGCCCGGAACGACCGGGCCGAGCAGCTTGGTGCAGGCGGGATATTCGAGCGCCTCCATGCCGCAGCCCATCGTGTCGATCAGGCAGTTGCGGGCGGTCTCGTAGGCGAGGCTGCTCTCGACGCGATAGTTCAGCACGTAATCGGCGATATCGACCAGCACGCCGTCCGGAGCCGGGCGCTCATTGTTGTTGAATGTCGCCATTTTAGGCCGTTCCTCGCATCGATCGCTCGCCTTTTCGTTTTGGCAAGCATTTATTGTCGACACAAATTACATCGACTTGCCCGTTTGACAAGCGGCGCCGGGTCGCTAATCTAAAAATTGTCGACAATCGAACCGGACCGATCGAGAGCCCGGACTGGCGACAGAAGCCCGCCGCCGACAGGCGGGGCCAACAAGACTTTCGGAGGAACGCCATGAGGACAACGATCGCCACCTGCTGCGCGCTGCTGCTCTCGGCAACCGTCCACGCGCAGGACTTCCAGCCGCAGAACCCGGAATGCATCGCGCCGGCCGCGCCCGGCGGCGGCTTCGACCTGACCTGCCGGCTCACCAGCCGCATGCTGAACGAGACAGGGCTGGTCGGCCCCTCGATCCGCACCACCAACATGCCGGGCGGCATCGGCGCCATCGCCTATAACAACATCCAGGCGCAGCGCGCCGCCGACGCCAATGTCATCGTCGCGGTCTCGACCGGTTCATGGGTCAATCTCGCGCAGGGCAAGTTCGGCCGCTTCAGCGAATCCGACGTGCGCTGGCTCGGCGCGATCGGCGCCGATTACGGCGTGCTCGCCGTGCGCAAGGACAGCCGCTTCAAGACGCTGGCCGATGTCGTCGAGGCCCTGAAGAAGGACCCGACCTCGGTGAAGGTCGGCGCCGGCGGCACCGTCGGCAGCCAGGACTGGATGAAGCCGGCGCTCGTGCTGAAGGCGGCCGGCGTCGACCCCCGCAAGATGCGCTATCTCGCCTATGAGGGCGGCGGCGAGGCGATCGGCGCCCTCATAGGCGGCCATATCGACCTCTTCCCCGGCGATGCCTCCGAGGTGCGCGGTCAGTTGGAGGCCGGCGAGATCCGACTGCTCGCGACCTTCTCGGAAAAGCGCCTGCCCGGCGCCTTCGCCGACGTGCCGACCGCCAAGGAACAGGGCTACGACGTGCAATGGCCGATCGTGCGCGGCTTCTATGTCCCGCCGAAGGCGCCAGAAGCGTCCTATGCCTACTGGACGGGCGTGCTGACCAAGCTCAACGCCGATCCGCGCTGGCAGAAGGCGCGCGGCGAGCAAGGCCTGTTCGAGTTCAGCATGGTCGGCGCCGAGTTCGACGCCTTCGCCAAGAAGCGGACCGCCGACTTCCGGGCGCTCGCCGCCGAGGTCGGCCTCGCCAAGTAAGGTCTGAAGCCCTTCGCCACGACAGCGGGACGGGAGGAGATCATGATCGATCGCCTGGTCGGATTGATCTGCGCATTGCTTGGTGCAGGCGCGATCTGGCACGCGCAGACCCTGCATGTGCCCTTCGCGGCCGACCCGGTGGGGCCGCGGATGTTTCCGACGATCATCGGCGGCGTGCTGATCCTGGGCGGATGCATCCTGATGCTGCGCCCGGGGCCGGTGACGATGGAGTTCGGGACATGGCCGCGGGCGCTCGCCGTGCTCGTGGCGAGCCTGATCTATCCGCTGCTCCTGCTGCCGATCGGCTTCATCGCCGCCACGGCCCTGCTCTGCTTCGTGGCGGCGCTCGCCTTCCATGCGCGGCCCCTTCCGGCGGCGGTCTCGGCCGTCGCCACCGCGATCGTCTTCTTCGTGCTGCTCGACAAACTGCTCGACCTGCCGCTGCCACGCGGACCACTGGGGATCTGAGATGGACGCATTCGCCGCCCTCCTCTCCGGCTTCCAGGTCGCGCTCACCCCGCTCAACCTTGCCGTCGCCTTCGCCGGCGTGGCGTTGGGCACCGCGATCGGCGCCCTGCCCGGCGTCGGGCCGATCAACGCGGTCGCGCTGCTGCTGCCACTCTGCTTCGCGCTGAAGCTGCCGCCGGAGACGGCGCTGATCCTGCTCGCCGGGCTCTATTACGGCAGCGGTTATGGCGGCCGCATCTCCTCGATCCTGCTCAACATCCCCGGCGATCCCGGGCTGGTGATGACGACGCTCGACGGCTATCCGCTGGCCAAATCCGGGCGCGGCGCGGCGGCGCTGGCGATCAGCGGCATCGGCAGCTTCGTCGGCGGCACCAGCGCCGTCATCCTGATGACCTTCCTGGCCGTGCCGCTGGCGCGGCTCGCGCTTTCCTTCGGTCCGGCCGACTATGTCGCGTTGATGGTCCTGTCCTTTGCGCTGCTCGGCACGATGAGCGAGGGCAAGGCGGTGAAGACCTGGATCGCGGTGGCGCTCGGGCTGCTCTTCGCCATGGTCGGCGTCGATGGCGGCACCGGCGTCGAGCGCTTCACCTTCGGCTCGCTGGAGCTCTTGGGCGGCATCGACTTCACCAGTCTGACCATCGGCCTCTTCGCCGTCGCCGAGATACTTTTCCTCGCGGAAGGCATGATCAGCGGCGTGGTCTCGCGCACCGGCAACGGCGCGCGCCTGAGCTTCCGCGAGATCGTCTATTGCCTGCCGGCGATGCTGCGCGCGACCGGCCTCGGCTTCTTCCTCGGCGTGCTGCCGGGCACCGGGGCCTCCGTCGCCTCGGCCATGGCCTATACCGCCGAGAAGCGCATCTCCGACAAGGGTACCTTCGGCAAGGGCGACATGCGCGGCCTGGCCGCGCCTGAAACCGCCGACAACGCCGCGCAGACCGGCTCGATGGTGCCGATGCTGGCCCTCGGCATTCCCGGCTCCGGCACCACGGCCGTGATGCTCGGCGCCTTCCTGATGTATTCGATCACGCCCGGCCCGCTGCTGTTCACGCAGCGCCCGGAGGTCGCCTGGGGCCTGATCGCCTCGATGTATATCGGCAACCTGATGCTGCTCGTGCTGAACCTGCCGCTGGTCGGGCTGTTCGCGCGCCTGCTGCTGGTGCCGGCCTGGATCCTCTATCCCGGCATCCTCGCGCTGTCCTATGCCGGGGTCTATGCCGTCTCGAACTCGGCCTTCGAACTGATCATCACCACCGGCATCGGCATCCTCGCTTATATCCTGCGCAAGGTCGGCATACCCTTGATCCCACTGATGCTGGCCTTCGTGCTCGCCCGGCTGCTGGAGGACAATTTCCGCCGGGCGCTGTCCTTGTCGGATGGCGGCTACGAGATCCTGTTCTCGACGCCGACCAGCATCGTGCTCTGGCTGCTGGCGGTGGTCGCGATCGGCCTGCCGTTGATCCGCAAGCCGAAGCTTCATCCCGCCGTTCCGGTGGCCGAAGCCGGCAAGCCGGGCGCCTGAACGGCGCCCGGAACAGCCTCAGATCGCGCGGGTGATGCCGCCGTCGACGCGCAGGTTCTGGCCGGTGATATAGGCCGCGTCCTTCGAGGCGAGGAACGCGATCGTGCCGGCGATCTCGTCGCTGGTGCCGTAGCGCTGCATCGGCACGCCCTGCCGCCGCTCCTCCGTCGCCGGCAGGCTGTCGATCCAGCCCGGCAGCACGTTGTTCATGCGGATGTTGTCGGCCGCATAGGTGTCGGCGAATATCTTGGTGAAGGAGGCGAGCCCCGCCCGGAACACCGCCGAGGTCGGGAACATCAAACTCGGCTCGAAGGCCCAGGCGGTCGAGATGTTGATGATCGAACCGGCCTTCTGCTTCTGCATGATCGGCGTCACCAGGCGCGTCGGGCGGATGGCGTTGAGCAGATAGGTGTCCATGCCGCGATGCCAGTCCTCGTCGGTGATGTCGAGGATCGGCGCGCGCGGCCCGTGGCCGGCGCTGTTGACGAGCACGTCGATGCGACCCCAGCGCTCCAGCGCGAGATCGACGAGGCGCTTCAGATCGTCGTTCGACTGGTTCGAGCCGGTGACGCCGATGCCGCCGAGCTCGGCCGCCAGTGCCTCGCCCTTGCCCGATGAAGAGAGGATAGCGACCGCGAAGCCGTCCTGCGCCAGGCGCTTCGCCGCCGCGGCGCCCATGCCGCTGCCGCCCGCGGTGACGAGAGCCACTTTTTCTACCGACATGCTATCCTCCGGTTCGATGCAGCAGCAGCCAGGGCCGCAGCAGAGTGATGGTCCACTCGCGTTCTAGCATCGGCAGCGCCGCACGGCGAACCAGTTCCGCGCAGTAGAGACAGTAGAAAAACTATCGCATGCCCTCATCCTCCCGTCGCTTGCCGCCCTTGAATGGCCTTCGCGTTTTCGAGGTCGTCTCCCGCCATCTGAACTTCCGGCTGGCCGCCGAGGAGATCGGCGTGACGCAAGGCGCCGTCGCGCAACTGATCCGCGGCCTCGAGGCCGAGCTTGGGCTGAAACTCTTCCTGCGACGCGCCCACGGATTGGAACCGACGGAGGCGGGGCAGCAATATGCCGCCAAAATCCGCCGCGCCTTCGAACTCATCGCGGAAGCGACGCGGGAGCTGCGCGCCGAACCGCAGCGCCTCACGATCAGCGTCACGCCGAGCCTCGCTTCGCGCTGGCTCATTCCGCGCCTTCCCGCCTTCACGGCCGCCCATCCGGCGATCGACCTGCGGATCGTCGCGACCGACCGCCTCTCGAATTTCGAAACGGATGACGTCGACCTCGCAGTCAGGCTCGGGCAGCCGCCATTCGGGCCGGGGCTGAATGCGGAATTGCTGCACGAACAGACCATCATCGCCATCGGCAGCCCCCTGCTCATCGAGAAGCTCGGCGAGCCCGGCGATCCCCGGCATTTCGCGCGCTACCCGTTGCTGCACGATGCCCATGATTTCTGGCCTTCGTTCCTCGGCACGGCGTTTCCGGGCGGCACGCCGGCCTCGGGCCAGAACGTCCGCTTCAACCAGACCTCGCTGGCGGTCGAGGCGGCGATCGCCGGGCAGGGCCTCGCCCTGGCGAGCCTGTTCCTCGTCGCCGACGACATCGCGTCCGGCCGATTGGCCCGCGCGCTGCCGGCGGAACTGCCCGTCGAAGCGGGCTTCCATATCGTCTTCCCGCGCAAGCCGAGGCATCCAGGCCCGGTCGAGGCGGTGTGCCGTTGGCTGATCGAGGCCGCAGCCGGCAACAGCCCCGCCCGGTCGGACCGCACGCCCGGCTCACAACCGGACGCACGCAACGGATAGCCTCAGGCCCGCGCAACAAACTTGCACCCGGCAGGCGGGATTGCAGCGCTTCTTGCGGCACATCTGCACTATCCCTTCGCAACCCCGTGACGCGAGGCCGCTCCGATGTCCAAGCTCGATCTCGATGCCCTGCAATCCGAGATGACCGCGTGGCGCCGCCACCTGCACACGCATCCCGAATTCGGCTTCGAGGAGAAGCGGACGGCGGCCTTTGTCGCCGAAAAGCTACGCGAATTCGGCCTGGACGAGGTCGTCGAGGGCATCGGCGGCACCGGCGTCGTCGGCACGCTCAGGCGCGGCAGTGGCAACCGCGCGATCGCCTTGCGCGCCGACATGGATGCGCTGCGGATCACCGAGCAGGGCGAGCGCCCCTATCGCTCGCAGACGCCCGGCGTAATGCATGCCTGCGGCCATGACGGCCATACCAGCATGCTGCTCGGCGCGGCGAAGCTGCTGGCGAAGGAAGGCGGCTTCGACGGCACCGTGCGCTTCCTGTTCCAGCCGGCCGAGGAATGGGGTCGTGGCGCGCTCGCCATGCTCGACGACGGACTGATGGAGCGCTTTCCCTTCGACGAGATCTACGGCCTGCACAACATGCCGGGCCTCGGCATCGGGCAGTTCCAGACGCGCGCCGGCTCCTTCATGTCGGCCGAGGATAATTTCGAGATCGTGCTGAAGGGCGTCGGCGGCCATGCCGCCAAGCCGCATGCCGGAAGCGAGGTTCTGGTCGCCGCCTGCGCGCTGGTGATGCAGCTCCAGACCATCGTCTCGCGCCGCCTGAGCCCGGCCGATATCGCGGTGGTCTCGGTGACCGAACTCCTGACCGACGGCACCCGCAACGTACTGCCGGGAACGGCCCGCATCCTCGGCGACGCCCGCAGCTTCCGCCCCGAGGTCAGCGCCGCGATCGAGCGCCAGATGGGCGTCATCGCGCGCGGCACGGCCGAGAGCTACAACCTCGCTTGCGAACTGACCTATACGCGCGAATTCGTGCCGCTGGTGAATGACACGGCGCTCTCGCAGGAAGCGCTCGCCGCCGCGCGGGCCGTGCTGGGTGACGACAATGTCGCGGTCGCTGCGGAGCCGATGACGGGCTCTGAGGATTTCGCCCGCTTCCTCGACCATGTGCCCGGCTGCTTCGCCTATGTCGGCAATGGCGAGGGCTCTGCGCCGCTGCACAATGCGTCCTATGATTTCGACGATCGCGGGCTGATCCACGGCGCGCGGTTCCATGCCGGAATCGTCAGGCACAGGCTGCCCGCCGGCTGAGCTTCGGCCGACGAGAGACGAACGCTCTCCTGCGGCACGCTCTCGGGGAAGAGCCTTCCGAACATTCCCCGATCTATGGAGCCAAACACTCCGCCGGCCGGCGTAGAGATGAGCCCGAACTCGCCTCACCGGCTGTCGAACAGGCTCATGATTCAAGATTCAGGCGCGCTTCGGCCGGCGCACGGCCCGCAGCGCGTTCTTGCCGGCATCGCCGCAATAGAACAGGCCGGCGCCATCCGACTCCATCCCGGACAGACCCACGCCCGGAGGCATCGCGAGCGCGTCCAGGCCCTTGCCGGTGGCGGGATCGATCCGGCGCAATTCGCTTTCGCCGTCTTCCCAGGTGCCGTGCCACAACTCGCCCTCGACCCAGGTCACGCCGGTGACGAAGCGGTTGGTCTCGATGCTGCGCAGCACCTTGCCGGTGGCCGGGTCGATCTGGTGGATCTTGCGCTCGCGATAATGGCCGACCCAGAGCGAGCCCTCGGCCCAGGCGAGGCCGGAATCGCCGCCCTTGCCCGGCGCGGGGATCGTGCCCAGCACCGAGCCGGTCCGCGGATCGATCTTCTGGATACGGTCCTCGGCGATCTGGAAGAGATGCGTGCCGTCGAAGGCCGTGCCGGCATGGGCGGCCACGTCGATGGTGCGGGTGACCTCGCCGCTCGCGACATCGAGCGCGTTCAGCCTGTCCCCGGAGGCGAACCAGACATTGGCGCCGTCGAAGCTGACGCCATGGACCTTCTCGACGCCCGGGAACGGGCCGTAGGTGCGGGTGATTTCGGCAGCGGGTATGGTCATCGCTTGGCTCCTGCGTCTGTCGTGATGCCGGACCCTAGCCATCCGGCCAGGACACCGGGAGTAACAAACTCGTCGCGAAACCCGGCATCGGCGGCATCACCCAGCGGCGTGCCCGCGCCTGCCCGAAGAACTGGACCTTGCCGGCTTCGGCGAGCGCATCCAGCGCGCGCTGGACACTGCGCTGACTTGAACCGAGCGCCAGCGCCAGGGCGGAGCTCGACCATGTCTCGCCATCGGCCATGAGGGCGAGCACCGTGGCATGCTTTTCCTCGACCGGGCGCGCCAGCACCGCGATCCCCGTCGCGCGGCGCGGCGCGATGACGAAGCCGCGCTCGGTCGCGCTGATCCGGGCCAGCGGCCGCAGCGCCGCGCGCAGCCGGCCGATCTCGACACGCAATCGCGCCCGATATGTTTCATCGGTGAAGCGCGAGCCGAAGGCTTGCGCGATCAGCACTTCGCGCGGCGCATCTTGCGGCCAGGCCTCGGCCAGCGCCCGCAGCAGGGCGAACAGCACAGGCCGCGTGGCCAGCGAAACCGACCTGTCCCGGTCGCGTGCGGCATGGCGGCAGGCATCGACGATCAAAGCCTGCGAACTCTGCAGGTCCTCGACCTCGTCGAGCAAGAGCGGGCGTGCGGCGCCGTCAGCGATCAATCGCGCGGCCGGCTCGTCGAGCAGGCGGCGGGCGGCGCCGACCTCGGCGATCAGCGCGGGAATGCCGGCTCGTCCGGCGGCATCACGCGCGCCTTCCAATGCAACCCGGGCAGCGCGGGCTTCCATCCGGCGCAAGGCGATCCCGGCGCTTGCCAACCCGTGGATGGCGCGCAGCGCGGCGGGCAGGCGCGCCGGGTCGATACCGGCAAGGCGCTCGCCCGCATGGCCGAGCCGGCCGATCAGCAGCAGCCGGCGAATGTCGAGCAGGCGCGCATGGGCGGCATTCGCGCGGTCGTCATGGGCTTCGAGCACCGAAGCTGCCTCATCGAGCCTTCCGGGCGCCCAGCCGAGATCGCGCGCGGCCAGGGCGACTTCCGCCTCGGCGACGGTGCAGCGCGCCCGCGCGACCGCCTCCCTTGGCCCGAAGGCGCGGCCGGCGCGGCGCAGCAAAGCCTTGGCACGGGCGAAATCGCCGAGCTGCGCCATGGCGATGCCGCGCAGCGCCAAAGCGGGCGCATCGTCGCGCAAGGCGACCCGGTTCAGCGCCCCCAACGGATCGCCCGCAGCGAGCGCGCGGGCCGCCGCCGTGATCAGCGAGTCCATCGGAATCCCGCCAAACTTGTCACTCCCACCGTCTGCCGCCTCCGCCTTACCACCGATCGCGACGCCGCATCGAGTGTCGAAGCGGTGCGGACATCCGACGACAGGAGTGAAACACCATGACCAGTCATGCGATCGGAACACGCGAGGAATGGCTCGCCGCCCGGCTCGAACTGCTGGAGGCCGAGAAGGCCTATACACGGCAGGGCGACGCGCTGGCCGAGCGGCGGCAGGCCCTGCCCTGGGTCAAGGTCGAGAAGGACTATCTCTTCCAGACCGAGCAGGGCGACGCCTCACTCACCGACCTTTTCCAGGGGCGCTCGCAACTCCTCGTCTATCATTTCATGTTCGGGCCGGACTACACGGCCGGCTGCCCGTCCTGCTCGGCGATCGCCGACGGGTTCAACGGCTCGACCACCCATCTCGCCAATCACGACGTGATGCTCTGGGCGATCTCGCGGGCGCCGCTCGACAAGCTCCTCGCCTTCCGCGAGCGGATGGGCTGGAGCTTCCCCTGGGCCTCGGCCGGCCAGACCGACTTCAATTTCGACTACAACGTCTCCTTCACCGAGATGCAGGAGCGGACGCAGGGCATCGACTACAATTTCCGCCACAAGCCGAAATTCGAGTGGCGGACCTCCGGCAACGAGATCGAGCGTTCGCTCGCCGCAATGTCGGGCGTGGACGTGCCGACCTATCACCGCGACCGGCCGGGGATGAGCGCCTTCATCCGCGAGGGCGGCGCGATCTACCACACCTATTCCAGCTATTCGCGCGGCGTGGACGGCGTCTGGGGCATGTATGCCTGGCTCGACCGGGCGCCGAAGGGCCGCAACGAGGCGGAAGGCCCGTGGTGGCTCCATCGCGACCGCTACGCCCCCCGCCAAGCTGCGTCGTGAGCGCAGCTGGAACAGGTGTCGAAACGGGTTCCGCGTCCGGTCGAGAGGCCGGGCGCGGGGCCCAATTCGTCTTCTTCGGAACAGCCGGACTGCTTTTCGCAGCGGCAACGACCGTCACGATCCTGTCCGGCGCGGCGATGGAGACGATGGGCGCCGTGCCGATGGCCGGCGGCTGGCTGCTTTCGGGTATCTGGCTGCCGCTCTGCGGCCAGTCCTGGCTCGATACCGCCACCTGCTTCCTCGGCATGTGGTTCGTGATGACGGTCGCGATGATGCTGCCCTCGCTGACGCCCGTGCTGTGGCGCTATCGGGGAACGGTATTTGCGGCTGGCACGAGCCGACCCGGCTGCTTCGCGGCCCTGGTCGGCACCAGCTACTTCGCTGTCTGGACCGGCCTCGGCCTTCTTGTCTTCCTCACTGGTGCGGCGCTGGCACAGGCCGCGATACTCTGGCCCGCGCTTGGGCGTCTCGGCCCGATCGCAGGCGGCCTTCTCGTCCTGATCGCGGGGGTCGCACAATTTTCCCGCTGGAAGGCACAGCTCCTCGCGAGCTGCCGCGTTGCCTCCCCCCAAGCATCACATGCGTGGTCTGCTCCATTATCGGCGCTGCGGGCCGGCGCGCTCCTCGGGTTGCGCTGCTGCGCCTCCTGCATCGGGCCCATGGCGGTCCTGATCGCGGGCGGTGTCATGGACCTGCCGTTGATGATCGGCGTGACGATCGCCGTCACGGCGGAGCGCCTGCTGCCGGCGAAAGCCCGGACTGCCGAAGCGACCGGCGTGTTCATGGCCGCCCCCGGCCTTCTCCTGCTCGCGCAGGCCCTCCGATGAGTTCGAAAGCTCAGCCCAGCGCCGGAACGGCGCAGCCTATCACGCTGCCGGCAAAGCTCCTTGACGCAGCGCAAATTCGTTGCTTCATTCATCTAAAGCATCAAGCAGCGAAGTTGATGCATGAAAGGGATTGCCATGGCCCAACCCGCCAACCCTGAGGCGTCTCCCTGGCTCGGCGCCATATCGGCCGCCGCACAGTCGCGCAGCAACATCTTCGAGATGAGCCGGCAGGCCGAGAACGCCGTCATCGATCCGCGCGATCCCGGCGGCTTCCCCTCGCCCTGGCGCCGCGCGATCTCGGCCCGGATCGCGCTTCAGAACGCCTTGCCGGAGCTGGCCGCGCACTACCTCGCCGGCGTGACCGAGCCGGCACTGCGCATCCTCGCCGACCCCACCGAAGCGGGACGCGACGACCGCGAACGCAGCGTCATTACCTTCATGGACCGGGTCGCGACCCAGCCGCGGGCCGTGCAGGCCGAGGAGATCGAGGGGCTCAAGGCAGCCGGCGTGGCCGAGGCCGATATCGTGCGGCTCTGCGAACTCAACGCCTTCATGAGCTACCAGTGCCGCGTCCTTGCCGGGCTCGCCGTTCTCAAGGGAGCCTCCGCATGAGCCGGGTCGTGCATCGCTTCACCCGCAACGTGCCGGACTGGCAGCCGCGAGTGACCCCGGTCGATCTCGCCAAGGCAAGCCCCGAGCAGCTCGAGGCGCTGAAGGTCACGCCGTCCAACACCAAGGTCTCGGATTACGTGCTGGTGCTGGCGCATGATCCGGAGACCCTCAACGTGCGCTCGCCGCTGTTCAACGGCATCATGTACGATCCCGGCGGATTGAGCCGGGCCGAGCGCGAGCTCGGGGCGATCGGCGCATCGGTGGTCAATCGCTGCATCTACTGCGCCGCCGTGCATGCCGCGCGCCATGCCCAGCTCAGCAAGGACACCGCCGTCACCGACGAATTGTTCGCCAATGGCGAGAAGGCCAAGCTCGGCCCGCGCGACCAGGCGATCTTCGACTATTCCGTCAAGCTCTCGCAATCGCCGCCGGCCGTGACCGAGGCCGACACCACCCGCCTGCGCGAGGCTGGACTGGACGAAGCCGAGATCGTCGATCTCATCCTGTCCACGGCCCTGTTCGGCTGGGCCAACCGGCTGATGCACATCCTCGGCGATCCGGTCCGCAAAGACGGGTGAGATGAGCCGTCTCAAGATCCTCGAAGCCTATCTGCAGGTCGCCTCGCTCGGCAGCGTCACGGCGGCGGCGAAGCATCTGGGCGTGTCCCAGCCTTCGGTCAGCCGCATGATCCAGGAGCTGGAGCGCGATCTCGGCCAGCCGCTGTTCGAGCGCGTCGGCCAACGGCTGGTGCTGACGCAGAAGGGCATGGTGCTGCGCGACGATGTCGAGCGGGCGCTGGCCGGCTTCGTGAATCTATGGGAGCGCGCCCGTGAGGTGATCGGCGAGGCCGAGCCGCCGATCCGGATATCGGCGGTGTCGTCGCTCGCCTTCGGCCTGCTCACCGATGCCTGGAATGGGGCGGATGCGCCGCGGCTCGCGATCGAGGTCGAGAACCCCGACCGCGTGCAGAACGCGGTGATCTCCGGCAATGCGCAGCTCGGCGCCACCAGCGCGCCTTTGCTGCATCGCGACCTCGCGCTCGAATGGCTGGGCACCGCTCCTTGCGTGCTCGCCGTGCCCGAGACCGATCCGCTCGCCCGCAGTGAGGGGCCGATCGATCTCAGTGCCCTCTCCGGGCGGGACCTCGTCGGCATGTCCCTGCGCCGGGGCGTGCCGGCGCGCATCCGCGCGGCGCTCACTGCGGCCAGCGTCGATGTCCGGGTCAGGGTCCGCACGACCTCGACCATGAACGTGCTCTCCTTCATCCGGGCCGGGGCCGGCGTCGCCATCTGTAGCGCGAACTTTCAAATGGCAACGCGCGAACAATCAAATGGCAACAGATTGAGTTTCAATCACTCACCGGCGGTGGGGTAGCCCGTCTTCTCAATCCACGCTCCGCCACTAGTTTCCCCCTACGCCGCGCCTGCTCCATATCCCGGTCGTCAAGCATGGGGATGAGCTTGGCGAGCTCGTGGTTAGGGCCAAGGCCGTACTGTTTGCGGATGCTGACTGCCAATGCCCATGCGGCCAGCCCCAGCCGCTTCGCCTCGGTGTTGCCTATCCAATAGCCGGTCTCCCTCTCCTCTAGATCGCAAGCCGCTTGGGCCAGCTCGACCTCGGCAGCGAAGCTCAAAACCCGGAAAGAGAGCGCCGTATCGAAGTTCTTCCAGTTTATGTCGGCTGGGAGCGGATCGGGTACGGGGAGGCTTTCCAGCGTTTGCTCCCGACTGAAGGCGATCTCAGTCTCGGTGAGGTGTGCTTCAGCCTGCTGGACGTACCGTTCGAGCATCACAACACATCGAACGGCTGAATAAGCATTGTCCGACCGTCGACCAAAATAGCTCGTCGCAATGTCGACGCCAGTTTTCAGCGCTTGATTGGCCACTGCGGCAGCCACGCCTCCAACGCCTGCGATCTTTAGAATCGCGTCTAGTGTTAGCTCAGCGGCCATCCTCGCCCCCCCCTCGATGGCGAGATAATCACTTCCCGCACCCGCTTGGTCTTCCCCGCACCGCCGGCCTGATAGCTCAGCTCGACCGTCTCGATCGAAGCCCAGGCGAACAGCTCGCGCACCTCGGGCACGTCGTTCAGCGATAGGATGAAGCGGCCTTGAAGGCGCTGTAAAGCGGCGCTGAGCTGCTCGAACTGCTCCCGACCGAATAATCCACGGCCATATAAGTGCTCGGTGCCCCAATAGGGCGGATCCAGATAAAACAGCGTGCCTGGCCGGTCCCAGCGGGTGATGAACGACTGCCACGGCAGGCATTCGATCCAGACGCCGGCGAGGCGGTCGTGAACGGCCTCGAGGAGCGGCTGGAGCCTCGTGATGTCGAAGCGCGCCGGCGCCTTCGTATCGATGCCGAAGGTTCGGCCGGCGACCTTCCCGCCGAAGGACAGCTTCTGCAGGTAGAGGAATCGGGCCGCGCGTTCGAGATCCGTCAGCGTGTCCGGATCCTGGGCGTTCAGCCGCTCGAATTCGGCGCGGCTGGAGAGCTGCCAGCGCAGCATGTCCAGAAAGGCCTGATAGTGGCGCTGGAGTACCCGGAAGAACGTCGCGACATCGCGCGACGCGTCGTTGATGACCTCGGCGTTCGGCCTGGTCGGCCGGCGCAGGAATACGCCACCCATGCCGACGAAGGCTTCAGCGTAGGTGGTGTGCTCGATCGCACTGATCCGCTCGACGAGCGTGCGAGCGAGCTGCTTCTTGCCGCCGATATAGCCGGCGACGGGCGAAATAGGACGAACCTCGTTCATCTGATCTTAGAACCTGATGACGCCCGCTATGGCGCGGCCTCACGGCCGTCGTGGCGGGCGATGTGATGTCGCACTCGTCGGGCGGCAAAGACCTTCCCGGGACACTGCCGCCGGAGCCGCAAGGCTCCCCTGTCACGTCACCTATTCTCGTTGTTGAGCTCGTATCTGAGCCCCGCCGCCACGGCCCGCCCGTCCATGCCGTCCTGGCCATCGAAACGCGAGGCGCAGCCCGCGAGGGCAAAGGCCACCATCAGCAAGGCGAATGCGCGCATGGTCAGGCTCCGACGATAAGGATGCCCCAGAGGGCGCCGAGGACGAGCTCGGCGCGCAGCCAGTCATAGGCCGCGAGCGGACGAAACAAGGTGTGGTAGACGACCGTCGCCACCGCAGCGAAGGCCGGAGCCGCGAGCCAGAATTCCGGCCGGCCGGTGAGCCAGGCGACGGCGATCGCGGTCGGCAGGATGAACATCATCCGGGCAAACACGGGCGCCAGAGAGCCCGGCAGAGCCAGAAGCGCCGCTTCCATCACATCGGGCGAACGATCAGGGCGGCGGCCGCCGACCCGCATCAGGATGTGGCCCCAGCCCGGCCCGGCCCAGAGGGCAAAGCCTAGCGCAAAGGCGAGTGCGACCGGCCAGGGCTGAACCAACCACGCGACGGCGCCGATCGCCGGCGCGACATAGAAGAGAGCGCGGCCGCGCAGCCAGGACGGCATCCAACTGTCGTCACCGCGCAGGCGGTTCAGCATGGCGCAGGCGAGGATGACGAAGGCGCCGGTCACGCCGTCGCCCCCGCCACGGCCCAGACGGCCGCATTGCCGGCATTTGAAAGCACCTTGAAGGTGGCCTCCTCGTGCTGAGCCGCAATGCCGACATGGGCGGATTTCGAGGCGGGCAGCGCGAGAGTCGCGCCGGCGGCGAGCGTCCAGGTCACGGCGCCGGCGCCACCGCGCCTCACCGTCACGCTCTCGCCCGGCAGCCAGTCGGCCGGCAGCGTCACGGCACGGGCCGCGGCATTGGTGACGATGACGAGCGCGCCCTTGTCGGCCGCGCCGAGCACGGTGTTGGCGTCGTAGCTCCTGACCGATTGCGCCGCCGCTTGGACGAACGCGGCGAGATCCGCGACGGTCGGCCGGGTCGGGAGGCCGCTCCGCAGCAGCTGCACGGTGTCCGTCTTGGCTACCGGCGCGGCCGCGGGTACGGCGCTGCCGGGCTGGCCGGTCGCGGTGATCGTGCCCTGCGCCAGCTCATAATCGGCCTGCTCCGGGGTGAGTTCGATCGTGGTCTGGCCGGGCGTCAGGCGGATGCCGGCGACGTATTTCCCAGCCTTGCCGGGGACGATGTTGTAGATCTGCGTCGCCATGGTCAGTCCTTTTCCTTCGAGGACGAGCCGTCCTCTTTCGCGGCGATGTTGACGGTGGTGATGAAGCCGTTCGGGTCGAAGACGTGCTCGACGGAATCGGCGCGCCAGTTACCGGCGATCTCCCGGCGGAAGCTCTGGCCGGCGATGACATCGGCCTCCGCCATGGCCTCGGGCCGCCCGTAGAGCTCGAAATGCCCGCTGCCCGTCTGCCTGGTCAGGCGCCGCGCCTCGGCCATGGCGGCCTTCTCGGCCAGTTCCTTGGTCGGATAGGGCGCGCGCAGCACGGTCTCCGGGCCTTTCAGACCCGTCTTGGCTTCGGCGGTTTCGCGCTTGCCGGTCTTCTGGTCGATCCAGGGCGCCTTGACGGTCCCGTATTCGACGCGCCCGTCCGGCGTGATCTCCCAACCCTTGCAGTCCCACTTCTCGATCAGGATCTGCGGCAATGTCTTGCCGGAAACCGAGGTGGCCGCGCCCTTGCGCGAAATCACGAGCTTGTCACCCATCGGCTTCACGACCGCGTCGAGCTCGTCGCCGATGGTCGTCAGGAAGTCGATCTCGCTGACATCGACGCGGGCGCGGAAGTCGAACTTGAAGCTGGAGACCGTCGGATCGGCATGCACGGTCATCTCGTTGCGGCCGGCAATTCTCTCGGCGATCTCCTTCAGCGACATGTTGCTGAAGCTCTCGCGCCCCTTGCCCTTCAGCTTGCGCTTGAGGTCGGCCGAGCTCGCCTGGATCGTCAGCAGCTCACCCAAATCCATATCGCCCTTGAAGGCGATCGGCTGCATCTCGAAGGTCCCCTTCGGAACAAGGCCGGTTTCCTTGTAACCGAGATCGACGACAATCGTGGCCTTGGGCGGTGGCACGATAATCGCGTTGTCCGCGTCGTCGAGCTCGAAGGTGATCTTGTCGGATGTCTGCCCGGCCTGATCGGTCAAAGTCGCCTTGTTGAGCCGGGTGTAGAAGCCGGCCGCGACCTCCTTGCCGTTGACCTTGATCGAGATCATCGGGGTGTAGCCGAGGGCGTTGGGCTGCGGGAGAGCAAACGGCATGGCCGTCAGGTCCAGAGCACGACGGTTTCGCGCAGAGGCGGTTTCGCCGCCTGCGGCTCCGGCAACTCCACGATGGTCCCTACCGGCAAAAACGGCCCCAGCTCCGCCAGGCCCGGATTGAGCTCGAAGGCTTGCTCGACCACGCCGGGATCCTGCCGGCCAAACGCGTTCCACACGACCAGGTCCAGCGTCATGTTCTCGCGGGTGACCTCGACACGCATCAGAGCAGCCCGCCGAAGGAGAGCTCGCCGCCGAACGGCGCCAACTTCACATCGAATTCGGTCTTCGCCCCGATCCCGCTCTTTCGGATGAAGGAATGGCTGGCGCCAACTTCGAGGATGACAACGGTGCCGAACACGGACGCGCCGCCGCCGGCCGCGGCGCCGAGCAGCTCCACCGGGAGGCCGGCGCGCTGGGTCATCTTCAGCGCCAGATACTCGGCATGGCCGCCCCATTCGTCGTCGAAATACAGGCCCTCGACGGTGAACTCGTCCTCGTCGCGGCCGGTGTTCTGGCGCGCCGGGCCGGCGCCGAAGCGCCTGATCGCCGGCCAGCTCATCTTGGTCCGCTCCTCGATCTTCTGGAGCGAGAGCGGCAGCGCCGCGAAGATATGCGGGCCGATGGCGAGGATCGGGACGCCGCTCATTGCTTGCTTCCCGACCACGACTCGCGAAACGCTGCCAGCGCGGCGCCGAGCGCGAGAGGAAAGCGGCTGTGAACGAGCAGATGAACTCCATGGCGGCGATGCTTGCGGCCACGATCGCAATCGCTTCCGAGTTGGGCGGAGAGATCACCCGGCTCCATGGCAATCTTGGTTGGACAGAGAGCATGCAGGAGCGCCTGAAAACCATGATCCGGAACGGGTTGCCGCAAGCGACCGCTACGCCCGATGACGAGAAGCGGTTTTATGACGCTGGGCATGCCGCGCTTGCGCTCGTCATGGCGGGGGTCCGCGTCGAGGCCGAGAAAGATGGCTTGGTCTGACAGGATCGCGACGACCCGACCAAAGCTGATCGCGGAACCGTTGCTCATCTACTCGACCCCGTCATGCAGGGCGCCGGAGAGCGACTGGCGCCCGCCGGCGGCGAGCGCGCCCTTCAGCCGGGCGCCTATACGCTGCGCTGCTGCGACGGCCCGATCGCCGCCGGCGGTGAGGCCTTGTTCAAGGGTCGCCATCATGTGCGCGCCGGCGGCCGAGAGATCGGCACCGGAAAAGGCACCCGTGATGCCGCTGCGAATTCCGCCCGCTGCCGCCTCGGCCGACGATCCCCCGCTCCTGAGGCCCTGCGCCAGGCTCTCGGCAATCGTGACGCCGATGCCACTCAGGTCGATGTCCTGGGCGCCGAGCACGCTGCTCGCCCAGTTCTGTATTGACGGGCGAAAGGACGCCGTTCCCGATCCGGCGCCCTTGGCCTGAGCCGACACTGGCGCGCCGCCGGGGCCGAAGCCGAAGCGGCCAGCAGCCGTCGCGTTGGGAGCGAGCCGGTTCCGCAGCTGCTCGTCCGCCTGGTTGCGGCGGCGCTCATATGCGAGGGCGTCGCCACCGAAGCCCAGGCGATCGTCGCGATTGCCCGAGGTGCGGCGCAATTCGTCGAGCGTGGTCAGCCGCGATTCCAGCTGCAGGACGCGCTCGCGCAGCGCCATGACCTCGCTGCGGTCGGGCCGGCCGCGCTCGTCCTGGTCGGCCGGCCGGCGCGCGTCCGGCCGGGACGCATGAAGGTCGAAGGAGCCGGTCGGGATCTCAGTGAGCTGTTTGCGCAGGTTGGCAAGACGCTTGTTCTTCTTCCTATCGCCGAAGCCGTCCGGGGACAGTTTCAACTCGGCTTCAAGCGTCTCGATCTGGCGCTGGAGCTGGCGGCGCAACAGCTGCGCGCGCTCGGAGAGCACAGTCTGCGGATCGGACTGAGACGTCCGGTTCGCGGTGTCCTCGAAATCCTTGCGAGCCGAGATCGCGTTGCTCTGGCCTTTGACGCGGGCGGCCAGCAGCCCGTCGTTGGCGAGCCTTTCGCGCTCCTCGGCCGAGAGCGGCAGCCCGGCCGCGACCTTCTCGCTGAGGCTGGCTTCGGCCTTCTTGTCGGCGGCGCGCTTATCCAGCGCATCCATGCCGGCGATGATCTTCTCGATACCCTCGTTGATCGCGGGCAGCGCCCAGCGACCCAGGCGGTCGCCTACCTCACTAGCCTGTGCGGAGAGACGCTTAAGGTGGTTGTCGGTGGTCGCGAGCTGGATGTTGAGGTTGTTCGCCATCGACCCCTGCCATTTCTTGGGGTCCTGGACAATTTCGAGGTTTTTGCGAATTTCAGGCAGCGCTTGCCCTGTGCGCGCCACCTCGTCCCACCATTCTTTGCCAACGATTTTGATCGCGGCGTCGGCCTTCTCGGAGCTCTTTTCGAGCCGCTCAAGAAAGTCGATGATTGTGCCGGTCGCATTCTTCTTCATGCCCGCTTTGACTTTGCCGGGAGTGAGACCGAGCATTGCCAAGCCTTCAGCGTACTTTTTGCCGCTGCCCGTTCGCAGTGTGGACGAAAGAGCGGCAAAGCCGCGCGAGGCCACTTCCGGCGCGATGGCGACGTTGTTCATAGCGGTCAGGAAGGCGAGCGAGGTATCGAACTCTACACCAGCGGCCTTGGCAGCCGCGCCGGCTCGCTGAAACATGTCGACAACGTCCATTTCCTTCGCCGCGCCCGCGTCGGACAGCGCATTGACCTTGTCGCCGAACTCTTCGAGCTCCTTGTTCCCCCACTGGGTCGCGGCGCGGATCTTAGCGAGCGCATTGCCCGTCTTATCGGCCGTGGCATCCCATGCGGTGGCCGCCGCGAGGTTGATGCGGACGAATTCCGGCATGTCCTTGAGCGTGACGCCGCCGGCGCCGGCCTCGGCCACGAGGGAGGCAACCTCTTCGCGAGCGCGGCCATAGGCGATCGCCCATTTCGAGACGGCCTGCTCCATCTTCTGGAGCTCGGCCGGATTGTCCATGCCGTCGACCTTCTTGCGGACCTCGGCCATGGCCTTCTCGAAGGAGATCGACTGGCCGACCGTGCCACGAGCAGCCATGCGGGCGCCCTGGATGCCGAGATAGCCGCCGAGAAGCCCCTTCGTGCCGGCGAAAAGTGTCGATCCACCTTCCTTCGCGCTGCCGGCCTCGCCTCTACCGCCCCCGCCTGCAAACCGGCCGCGGCGATCACGGAGGCGGCCATCGGAGGCGGCGACACGATCCATTCCCGCCTTCGCGCGTGCAGCCTTGCGCGCCACGTCGTCGAGCTCGCGGCCGAGCTTCTTGGCGCCCGCGCTTCTGCCCAGCGCGTCGGTGGCGACCTTGGTGTCCTTGAGATTGCGCGTCGCGGTCTTCGAGCTGGAGGCAAGGTTCAGGAAGTCGCGGCTGATCCGCTGGCCGCCCTTGGCCCCATCCAGGCTCTTGGCGGCGTCCTTCACGCCTTTCAGGTCGCGCTGCGCCTGCTTCGCGCCGCTCTTGGTATTGGCGACCAGGTCGAGGATCATCTTGACGCGCATGCGTCGGCTCCTACGCGCCTGCGAGGGTGCCTACCTCGCTGTGCCAGAACAGGATCTTGCCGACGTGCCAGGAGAGCACGGTCGGCAAGGGTGTATCCGTGCCCCGCGCCACCTCGATCGCGAGCAGTGGCACGAGGGCGAGCGGCGAGCGGCGGATCACCCGCTCGCGCTTTCCGCCCGTTGTGCCGCCTCGATGTCGAGGATGGCGCGCGGCAAGAAAGGGCGGGCGGCTTCGGCCACCCGCTCCGAATCGTCCGGCCACAGCGCCCCGAAGACGGCGGGATGAACGCCGCAAATCCGTGCGTAGAGCCGCGCCGGAAGCGTCTCTTCGTCGGAGCTCTCCTCCATCAGCTCGGCGATATCCGCGCCGGTCGGCCGGCGGATGTGGATCTCCGTCAGGGCGGCGCCATCGACCAGCAGCGGGAAGTCGAGCGGAACCACCTTTTCCCACGCGGTCGGATCGGCCGGACGGATAACGGGCACCGAGAAGCTGATGGTCAGCTTGCCGTTCGCGATGTCCTCGTCGGAATTGGCGGCGGGGTCGATCCAGGCACGGGGCGGTTCCCGCGCCACGCCGAGCTGGTCAGGCGCGCCGGGCGGCGGGCGGATCGGATCGAAATGGGGATCGTGCGGCTTCTCCTTCATGGCGTCAGCCGTTCAGGCCGAGCATGTTGGCGATCCGCTCCTGCTGGCCCTCGTAATCGACCCAGCCGCCGAGCTCGATGTTGAAACGGCAGATCTCGGTGTTTCCAATCGTCAGGACGTACTTGGCGATCGACTTGATCGCGTAGCTCGTGCCCATCAGCGAGGTGCCGTTGTGCTCGTCGATCTCAGCGCCCAGGCGGGCATAGGCCGTCGCCACCACCTGCAACTCGCGCTCGGCCTGGGTGGTGCCGTACTCATTGATGAGCACGCCGAACCCCGTGAACTTCCGGCGCACGCCGAAGGGGGTCGAGAACAGCCGCAGCAGCTCGGGCTGGAGGCCCTTAGTTGCGAGACTGATCTCCAGCGCCTCGCGGTTCAGCGGGATCTCGATCGCGCCATTCGTCGCCGCCGGCACAAAGGTCTCGAAGTTCTCCGACATCGCCGGAACCTTCGAGCTCTCGGTGGCGAGATGCATGTTGAGCGGCGTGCCGGCGGCATCCTCGGTGTACCAGTTCATGCCGCGGACGTTGAGAAGCGAAAGCTTGGTCATGGAGGCCTCCGGCCGTCCGTCCGCCGTCAGGCCGCGGCGGCGGTGATGTTGCTGGAGATGTTGAGGATGCCGTCGGCGAGCGTGGCGTAGTACTCGACGTTGCGGCGCGCCCCGAACTGCAGGTCTTCGAGCGGCGCGGCCGGCTCGCGATCGTAGGTCAGGCGCAGGATGCCCCCGGCGAGCGCGGTGTTGGAGTTCTGACTGCGGTCGAACCAGGCGCGGAAGCCGAGCACCCCCGCCTTGCTCTTCAGCTCGTCGCCGAAATTGTCGAGCGTCTCCAGGATGGCCTGGGCGAGCGGCACGGACAGATTGTCGTCGAGCGCCCAGTAGAAGGCGCGCATGACCGTGTCGTCGATCATGTCCTGGGTGCGGACCACGTTGACGAAGGCGTCGAGCGGATCGGCGGCGCAGGTGCGGTTGCCCCACAGGATCGAGCCGGCGCGCAGGGTCGCGATCTCGTTCTGGTTCAGCCAGTTCGCCTCGCTGTCTGACTCCCCGTCGTAATAGGGGATCGGCCGGGACGGGCCGGTGATGCCGCCCATCGACTGGTTGGACGGGCTGCGGAAGGGGCCTCCGACTTCCTTGTCGCGCTTGATGAAGAGGCCCACGACGCGGCCCGAGGCCGGCTCGGTGATGGTGGTGCCGCGGAAGACCTTTGCCGAGGGGTGGAAGAGATAGGCGCGCGGATCGTCGGCGAAATCCTCGCGATACTGGAGCGCGGCCTCCTTCGAAGCGTCGGGCGTGTTCAGGATCTTGATGGCCCGCAGACGGTTCGCGATGCCGGTCAATTCGGCCGCGACCGGGTTTTTGGCCCCGCTGATGCGCTGGCTGTCATAGCCCGGCACGAACAGCAGCTTGGCGGGCTTTGAAGCCTCCTTGAAGGCATGGACGCCGGAGTTGTTGGCGCCGGAGCCGACGATGTTGGCGAGGGTCTGCTCCAGCTTGGTCTGCGGAACGGCCGAGGCGCCCTCGGCGACGCGCACGATCTGCAGCTCGGCGACAACGCCCTGGTCGTCGATCGCGTCCCAGATCGCCTCGACATTGCCGCCGGTGCCAGCGGCCGCGCGGGCGTCGGTATCGTTGGTGAAGACGGTGACCAGCTCGTCGAGCGGATAGAAGTCCGGGTCCGCATTCGGCCCGATCATGACGGTGCCGGCGGTCGAATAGTCGAGGACCTCGACAGGGCGCGCGGTCTGGCCTTCCTTGAAGACGCGCGTCCCGTGAAACCGTTCGGTGGTGGCCATTTTGTGCTCCGGCGCCGGCGCTTGACATCGCTGGGATCGGAGCCGAGGCTAGGTGTCTGCCCCATGCAAAAGGCCCCTGACAGACGTCAGGGGCCTTTGTCGTTCGGGTGGCGAGGGCGAGAATTCAGTGGGTCGGCGCCAGCACCTCGTCGGCACGGGCCTCCCCGAGCGCCGCGACGATGCCGGCGCGCAGGGCGGGATAGTCGGGATCTGCCGTGTCGAGATACTGCGCAGCCTCGAAGATGCGGCGCAGCCGCGTCGGAGCGGCCGCCAAGGCCGCGTCCAGGGCATCCGCCTCGGCCTCAGTGAGCCGGCGCCACAGCTCGGCCTTGAACAACCGCGTCGGCCCGGGCGCCGGCGGGTTCAGGAAGGACACGACCTCGGGATCATCGGCGCCGACGGGCTCCGTCATCCCTTGGGGATTCGCGTAAACGGCGACGATCTTGCCAACGCCGTCACGCTCCACATGTACTGTGCTCATGCGCCGATCCTTGGGATTTGGTAGTCAAGCCATCCATAGGTGCTCAACGAGGTGTTCGTGATCGGCGGGAAGTTACTCTCGCCGCGCGCTCTGATTTGAGATGAGGTGTTCGTTATGGTGCGCAACTCGCCGGCGCCTGCCGCGTAATTGACGCCGCTGGTTAGGGTCATAGGCGCGCCGGCGACGACAGCTTGGTTGCTTTCGTCGGGAGATGAGAACAATACCCACGCAATGCCGCCCGGAGCGCCGGTCGTTGCCTGGATATAAGCTCGATAATGGGCCTCTACTTTAATCCCGGCAGGAACTGATAGCGTGTAGAGTTTTGCGGTGTTGACGAGGGTGCTATCGATCACGTCAGCGACCATGGCAGACAGCAGAAAAACATTACCGTGCTGCACGAAGGCGCGGATGCTTCCGCTGCTGTTCGTCAAGACCGCGCCTAGGCGCTGCACCTTCGCATATCCCGTCGGGACGATCGGCGCGGTCGGCGAGAGCGAGTAGCACCAGTCGAACGACCCGTCGCTGTCCTTGCGCAACGACCAGCAGTGATAGGTCGAGCTATTGGCTTTGACGCCGGTATCCAGCCCTCCGCCGTTATGACCGGCGGTCCAAACCGCATCGAGACGCTTCGTCATGGTCGACGGGCTGGCGACGTAGACGGATCCGGCCTGAGCTGAGCCGGGACTGGCATCGATGTCGTTGACCAGATCCGTGATGTTGTTGCTAAGCGTGAGCCCCTGCACGAAATCATGTGCAGCGACGCCGATCGCCGCCCGTGCCGCAGCCTCGGTCGACGCCGCCTTCAGCAGCTTGCCGATCGTCGAGAAGCCGAGATTATCGAGCGCCTGCGAGACCTGCGGCCCGGTCAGTGCCTGCGCCGCATCAACGCGCAGGCGGTTGCCCATGGCCGTCAGAAGGCCCGACACAACGGTCGGGTCGTTTCCGAGCGCCGCGGCCAGCTCACCGAGCGTGT
Source organism: Allobosea sp. MMO-172 (assembly GCF_037147855.1). Lineage (NCBI taxonomy): Bacteria > Pseudomonadati > Pseudomonadota > Alphaproteobacteria > Hyphomicrobiales > Alloboseaceae > Allobosea > Allobosea sp. MMO-172. The sequence continues at coordinate 202,403 of NZ_JBBCUM010000007.1, forward strand.
CGAGCGCGCCGGGCGCCGAATTGACCAGCCCGGCAACGGCGGCCGCGATCGCCGCGTCGATGCCGGCCACCTTGTTATAGGCGAGCGTCCCGGTCGCATTGCCCAGCGCCAGATAGAACTCCGGCAGGTTGCCGCCGAGCTTCAGCGCGTTCGGCGCGTTGCCGTCGCCGAGCACCTCCTCGACCTGCACCCGCAGGTCAGCCACCGACTCGAGCAGGCTTTCGAGCTGCGGCGCAACATTCTGGGTGATGACGTCGAGGGCGGCCTGAGTGCCCCCGGTAATCAAGGCCTCGAAGGTCGCTTCCAGCGCCTCGCGCGCCGCTAGGCGGGTTGCGATCGATGTGACGACCTCATTCCACAGGGCTCGCGAGAACTTCTCGGTCGGCCCTACCGTGTAGTTATTCTCTGGCGACGGCGGCATCGACGATCTCCTGCCCGTGCTCCTGGACGAGCGCGTTGAGCACCGCGCCGGTCAGATGGTGCTCATTACGCGGCAGCAGCTTGAGCACACCCACGCGAACGATCTGATTGAGCCTGACATCGTAAGTGCGGCTGGGGTCATAGGGCGGCGGCGCCGCCGGCGGCGTTGCTTTCGGCATGATCAGTCCTCAGGTGGCGATCAACATGGCGTTGTTGATGAAGGGGACGTCGACGACGTTGCTGGTCTCGATCTTCGGCGCCATGCGGGCGCTCGTGGTCGCCGGCACCGTGAAGGTGCTCTCGACGAAGCGCCGTTTCGGATCGTCGACATCGATCGAGACGGTGGTAGCCGTGGCCGGATAGGTCGTGCCGCCAATGATGATCTGCGGCGTGAACGTGTGCAGAGCGGCGTCGAAGGCATCGAGCAGGTATTGCGTCACGATCTGTGTGGTCGAGAGCCCGAATGCCAAAACCTTGCTCGATAGACAGGCTTCGTTGCGGTTCCGCCCGACCCGGCATTTCAGCTTGTTGTCGACGACAACCATCGGGGCGAGATCGGCGGTGCCGAGCATGACGAGCTTGAGCTCGATCAAGGCCGGCAGGCCCGCCAGCGGATGGCCGCCGCCCGGATAGTCGTCCTCGATCGAAAACCAATAGGGCTGGCCGGAGGGCCGGAACTGCCATTCAAGCGCGGTGCCGCCGGGTGCCCAGGACTTCATCACCATCTCGACATCGGTCATGCCGCCGGCGAGCGTGACCGGATCGAACGCGATCTCGGTGCGCGGCTGGCGAGGGCGGGCGCCGAGCACCCTGAAGGCCATGTCCGCCGAGAGGTCGCCCTGCTGGAAGACGCCGTCCGTGCAGGCGAACCGGGTGCCGCCTGTGAACTTGTTGCCGGAAGTGCACCAGATCGAGTGGTTGCCAGTCGTCACAGTCTCAAACGCATAGCGCTTGCCGGCTTCAAGCAGCGTGTAATCGAATTCAAACCTGTTCCAGCCGACGACCAGGTCGTCGCGCTGCTTCGTCACATGAGCGACCACCTGACCGAAATCCGGAGCGCCGATTGCGTTGCAGACGCAGATCATGACCGTCACATCGCCGGTCGGGCCCACCCGCTCGAAATCGAGCTCGATTGCGGTGGCGATGAAGGGCTGCGCGTTGAGGAAGCTCTGCGCGTAGACCGAGCCGTTGAGCCCGACCTCCGTGTTCTCATAGGTCCAGTAGACCTCGCTCCATTCCTCCACGATCGCGCGTCGGATATGGCGATACATGTCCTGGCCCGAGTAGTGCACAAGGCCGTTTGATCCTTCGAGGAGGAAGGTCTCGCCATCGAGCGTGAACATCTGGCCGATCTGCACGCCGGCCAGCACGTTCGCCCAGTACTGGGTATTGGTGCAGACCAGCTGCGCCGTGGACCAGGCGAACCGCGAGCGGGCGACCTCATGCTTGGTCGCCGTGACCTCTGTGTGGGTCAGCTGGCTGATGTTGAGGACCGTATCTCGGCCCTCGTTGGCGATCCGGACGATCTCGTCGAAAGCCGGGATCATGCGGCCATTGCGGATCATCACCGCCGGGTCGTCAGGCGTCGCAAGGGTCAATTGCGAAACACTCTCGCTGACATAGGGGAACCTGCCTCCCTCGCGAACGCGGCCGCGCCAGGCAGCGTGCGTGGGGTCCCACACGTCGTAGGTCAGGAAGGAATCGAAGACATGCGCGCGGGCTTCTTCGGGCAGCACGATCTCGCGGTTCAGCTGGCCGAGATTGCGCTGGATCTGCCGCATCAGCGCCGGGCGCGGGATGTCGCGCAGGCGCGCCGCGATGTTTACGATGTCGGTCTCGATCGCCGTGGTGCGAATGGCGATGCCGCCGACTTCATTCTCAAGATCGGTGACGCGTCCCTCCACTTCGTAGAGCGACTTCACCCGCGAGGGCTCGCCGGGCTCGATCGAGAGGATGCCGGCCGAGCCGAGCAGCACCCAGGCGACCACTGCATCCGTGCCTGCAACGGCCGGCTTCAGCGCGGGCGCCGGCGACGCTGCTCCCTGCTGATAGGTGAACCCGGCCTTCCGGATTTCGCGTTTGGGCGCCGTCTGCTCGACAGGCACCGACGTTTCGACGTCGGTTGAGGTCTCGAAAATCCGCTGTGCGGTGGCGGTTTCGACATTGCCGCGCAGGATGATCGCGACCCACCGCTGATCCGACGATGCCAGCGGAATATGGACCTGCAGGTTGATATCGGTCGCCGCATCCGCCGCAAAGATCATCTCCGGCGTGTAGTACCGGCCGGGGGTGAGCCGAACGATCTGCGCCGACTGCTGGGTCGCGGTGAAGCCTGACCAGTGGGCCGGATAGCCGATCGCATCCTTGACCAGGCTATCGGTTGCCGACTGTGCCTGTTGGCCAATGGCAGTCAGGTCTTCCGCCTCGATCACTTCGGCGTCGTTGAACAGCATGCGCTGCGCCATGTTGGCTCCTACAGGCTCGTGCGGTCGATGAACTCGTCGAAACCCATGCCGAAGAGCATCTCGTCGAAGGTGGGACGACGGCGGTGAGCAAAGGTGACGGTGTATTGCGTCGCAGGGCCCTTGGAGACCGTGGCGGCGACCTGGGCGCGAAAGATCGGCTCGCGAGACACCGGAACACTCGCTCCGATGCCGCAGGCCGAACGGCCCGCAATCACGGCGCGCACATGCCGGCGCAGCGTGACCTTGACCAGATAGCGCGCGGTGAACGGGGGAAACTGAAGAGGCTGCACGCCAACGGCGGACTGGCCGGCGACGAAGCGGCGGGGATGGGCAACGGCCGACACGAGCGTCGCATCGACGTAAGCCAGCAGGCCAACCAGTCCGGGCCGGGTGCCGATGAGGTCCGAGAGCTGTGGCCAGGCCGCCGCGATCTGGCGCTTGCGGGCCTCGCTCCAGTCATCGAACCAGAGCTTCACGCCCTCATGGACTGCGACGAAGGGCAGGAAGGCTGGGGTGGTCGTTGCCGGATCAACCAGTTGGCGCAGCGGTATCGGCAGCTCGGCCTGCGCCGCGTCCATGGTGACGCGCTCGTAATGGCCGGCGGTATCCGGCGGAAGTTCGGACCAGTTCATCCGATCACCTCGACATCGATGGCGATGCCGGTGCGAACCGGGATCTGATAGGGCGTCGCGATGACGTCGGCGGCCGGCGTGGCGTGGTTCACGCCGACGATGGAGGCGCCATAGCTCGCGCCGGCGACCAGGTCGCGCTGGATCGTGCCGCCGATGAGGTGGCGCACATCCGACGCGGCAGCGACGCGGGCAACCGCCTCGAGGCGGACGAGCTCGGCATCGGGGCCCACCGGAACGCGGATCGTCTGCGCGACCGCATAGGTCAGCGGCGTGGCCGCCAGCACGAACATGCCGATGGCCTCGGGCTTGGCTGAAGGCGCCGTCACCGCCGCGCGAACGGCAGCGAGCTTCTCGGGCGGGGTCACGCCGGCTGGCCCGCTGATAACGAGGTCGATCTCGCCACGGCGGCCATGCACGGCAAAGCCGTTGACGCGCGCATCCCACATCGCCGGCCAAGCCGTGTGCGCGTCGAACAGGATGCGGTCGATACTGCCGGCGCTGGCTCGGCCGAAGGAGAGCAGATAGCGCCGGAAGAGCTGCTCGTCGGTCTCCATCACGCCGGGCGCGGTTTCGAGGCGGACGACGCCCATGCGCGCGACGACGTTGTCGAGATCCGCGCCGCGCGCCAGCGGCGCCAGCACGGCGCGGACGGCCGCATTCACCGCTGCCCGGTCCTGAAGGCGCAGGAAGGCGGTGATCCGGCCGACGACGATCGCCGGATCGGTCGCGAGCGATTCCACCGTGAAGGCAGGCAGGTCCGGGCGCGTTGCGCGCAGCTCGGTCCAGTAGCCGATGAAGCCGGTCACGAATTCCGCCAGAAGCGTCGGGTGGTCGAGCGGCAGGATGGCGTCGGGCGGCGGCAGGCGCGACAGATCGATGGCGACGGGAGAGGTCGGGTTCATGCCGCCAGCACCTTCAGGCCGTTGTCATTGGCGGCGAGCACGGCCCGTTTCGCTTCGAAGACCGAGTAATCGCCGACATGGCCCATCGGATAGAACCGGCCTTCCAGGATGAAGGCGAAGACGCCGTCCGGCCCGTGCCTGGTCAGCTGGATCTTCGTCAGGCGGAAACAGGGCTCCCAGGCCTTCAGTGCCGCGGCGATCGCCGCGTAAACCCGCATGATCGTTTGCGGCGTCGCATTATCGTCCTGCAGCTCCGGCACGAGCGAGCCGAAGGCGCGGAGCATGATCAGGCTGCCAATGCGCGTGAGGATGATGAAGCAGATCGACTGGATACAATGGTCCCAGCCGGTCAGCACCTCGCCCGTGCGCCTGTTCAGCCCGACGCGCATGGTCAGGCGACCTTCTTCTTGCGCTTGCCGGCGGTTTCTTCGCCATCGCCTTCAGGCGCCGGCGCCTGCTCGGGCTCGACGAGCGGAGCGACGGGCTGCCCGGTCGTCGGGTCGACTTCCTCGATGATGAGGTTGCGCAACTCGTGGCGCGCCTCGGCCTCGGTGAACCAGAAGACGTGCCCGACGAGCGGCACGACGTTCCCATCCTCGTCGCGGCGCGACGGCACCTTGCGGCCGGCGACATACCAGCCGGCGCGATCGGTCACGGCATAAGCTTTCTTTTCGTCGTCCATGTTCAGGCTCCTACGACCGTGCCCTGCAGGACAGGCGCGGCCACTTTGGTTTGAGAGGTGATGTCGCGGGTGGCGTTGATCTGGCCGTCGATGGTCGCGGCGACGTTGGATCCGGCACCGGCATTGGCGCTGAAGCCCTTCAGCATCGAGACCGGGCCATCGAGCGTGATGCTCGCGCCGGACACCGTGATCGCGCCGTTCGAGGTCAGGACCATGGAGCCGTCGCTCTTCATGAGGACGCTCTGCTCGCCCTGCTGGATGAGCGTGCCGTCCGAGCGCATCGAGATCTTCGCGTCGCCATGCTCGATGACCTCGCCGTCCTGCTCGGCCGAGCCCGGCGACGGATGATCCTCGACCGGCCCGGCCGGCATGACGCGCGAGTGCTTGCCGAGCTCGCCGCCGGGCGAGATCACGAGGACGGGCTCGCCATCCCCGATCTTCCTGAAGCTGGAAACGCCGCCACCCTTCTTGCCCGAGGGAGCGATGTGAGAGAGCGCCGGGGACTCGAAGGGCTGGCCGTCCGCGCCCTTGTCATCGAAGCGCACCACGGTCTTGCTGCCTTCGCTGCGCTGCGCGGTGCCCGGCATGATCAGCGTGGCAACACGGCGTTCCAGCGCGGCGAGCCGCTTGGCGAAGATCTGGAGGTTCACGGCTCGCCTCCCACGCCGGGGACCGGCTGAGGCGGGCTGCCATTCGTCGAGAAGCTCGTCGGCCCCCAGGCGTTCAAACCGGTTTCAAGCGCCTGTTGAACGCTCGGCCGGGCGACCACGACTTCGAGCAGCCGCCACTTCGCCTCGACCAGCGCGATCGCGACATTCTTCTTGCTGGTGGCCTGCGAGACCGCGACCAGGCTCTGGCCGACGCTCGCGTCCGCGATCTTGCCGAGGCCGACCGAGGGATTGAGCTTCAGCGCCTGGCTGACGCCGGTGATGAGATCGAGCGCGGCCATGTCGGCCGAGGCGAAGCTGGGGTTGGGGCGGCCGGTTGCGCCCGCCACGACGACGAGCGCGATCGAGACGTCCATGTCGTCGCCGCCATCGGGCCGGGGCACGGGCTTGCCGGCGAGGAAGCAGATGCGGCAGGCCGGCGTCTTCGTGCTCTCGGCGACCAGGTCGGCGAGGTCGTAGCGGTCGAGCTCGATGCGCACGTCGCGAAAGAGGTTGACGTTCGGCGCGGTTTCGGCGGCGCTCATGACGCCGGCGACGGCATCGAGCAATTCGGCGATCCGGTTCATGGGAACAGGCTCCGCAGATACGCACCGGCCGCCTGGACGAGCTCGGCCCGATCCTCGCCCGAGAGGCCGATATAGGGCCGAGCCGGCATGGTGACCTTGCGCGCGAAGACCTGCCGGTTACCGATCCGGAACGACAGTCGGTCGGCCGCCTTCGGCAGGATCGTGCCGCCGAACTGATGGATCGCGGCATAGATCAAGCCGGAGCCGACGACGGCCTGCATGCCCGAGACCGCATAGTCGATCGAGCGTGCGAGCGCGCCGGAGCGATGCAGGATCGGGCGGCGCCCTTCGAGATTTGGCTTCCAAGCCGAGCCATCCGGCGCCGGGCCGCCGGCGATGAGGCGCTCGCGGACGGATTGCTGGATCAGGCGGGCGAGAGCTTCGAGCAGCTGCTCGCCCTGGAACGGGTTGAGCCGGGCGAGTGCCTGCTCGATTGTCTCGAAGCCCGAGAGCTGGACATGGATGGCGAGGGTGCTCATTCGAGCTCTCCCGACCAACGCCGCGGCTCGGCCGAGAAGGACGCGCCGCCGCCTGAGATGACGCCGGCGCCATCGCCAGAGCCGGCAACGGGCGTGAGCTCGACAATCTCGGCATCGCCGCGGGAGATCTTCAGCAGGAAGTCCATGCGCAGCTTGGCGCGCTTCTCGATCTCCTCCGACAGGCGATCCGCAGCCGGCGCGAGCTCCCAGCAGGCGATATCGATCGCGCATTGCTTCAGGATGGCGGGAACCGCCACGGCGATCGGCAGGACGTAGCGCTTGCGCAGGAAGGAATCGATCGTCGCCTGCGCCGCCTCGATCGCGTTTGCGACGGCAGTGTCCAGATCGAGATCGGCAGCCACCAGCGTTTCCAGGTGGTTGGCGCCGTATTTCGCCTCGATGTCTTCGCGGGTGGCGTAGGCCATGATGTCCTCTGAAACGGCAGTGGCGGCCTCTCACCGCCTCGGGGGAAGCAGTCCCCTGCAGCCGCCGCATCGCGGCGACGGACGCCTACTCAGCTCTCCCGACGCATCCGGGCCATACGAGGCGCTTGGATGCCGTTGCCCACGGAGCCTTTCGCTTGGATTTCGTCAGGCGTCGGGGGCCTTGTCCTTGAAGGGGCGCAGCGTGAGCTGGGGATCGTCGATGATCTGCTCGAACTGTTCCTGGTCGATCTCGGCGAGGTCGATCACGGTGCCGGCCTGACTGAATTCCAGGCCAGCGCGACGCCGGCCCTCCTTCGCGGTCGCGGCGACCATGATGCGGCCGCTCTCGGGCTTCCGGCGGTCGCGGGCAGCTTCCTGCTCGCCGGCCTCGGCAGTGCTGGCTTTCGACTTGCTTTTGGGGTCCATGGCGATCTCCTACGGGCTTGCCAAAGCCCTCCTCGCGGAGGGCTCGACGCAAACCCGGCCGATCAGCCGAGCCAGGGCGAAACGACGAGCTCGACGCGCCCGTAGTCCAGGTTGGACTCGCCCCCGGCGAGGTTCATCTTCTTGACGATGGTCTCGCCGGCGGAACGATTGGTCGGGCCGACCAGGAGGACGTTGGGCGTGATCGCCAGCGGCGCGCCGTAATCCTTCTTGAACAGCGACATCGCGTCGAAGGCCGACTTGAAATTCGCCGGATCGAGCGTCGCCTTCGAGCCGTAGGCGGTCTGCCAAAAGCCGAAGCCCGAGGTGTTGCGGCTATCGGCGCCGTAGACGAACTCCTTCCGCATGAACACCGACTCGTCGTCGGGATTGTCCATGGCGGCGAAGACAGGCTTCTTCCGGTTCTGGAAGATGATCGGCTTCACCGCCTTGGTCAGGTCGAGCAGGAACCAGGCCGGGCCGCCGCCGGCCTGCATGTTGGAGACCGAGGTCATCGAGCCATTGGCGTCGAGCACCGGATGGTCCGTATCGAAGAAGAACTGGCCGTCGAAGCAGTTCGTGCTGAAGCCCTTGCCGAAGGTCGGGAAGATGAGCTCGTCGGGCTGCCGCGCCGCGGCATCGCCGAGCATGGTCATCAGCGGCGCGAAGATGCCATACCGATCATCCTCGATCGCATTGCGCGTGACCTTGACGGTGTCTTCCCAGTCCTCGTTGACCAGGCGGTAGTCGCCGGTGCCGACGTTCTTCAGCTGGCGCTCGCCGATCCACTTCCGCATGCCGGGGATCTGGTTGAGGAACGGATAGAGCTCTTCCGAGGTCGTCGAGGGAACCTCCGTCGCGAAACGGCCCCACATCGACGCGACGGCGGCGAGGCCGGCCAGGAAGTTGGCGTGATAGCCCGTGGTCAGCATGCGCAGATTGGGGGAATTGATGATCATGGACCGTCCTCGCGATCAGGTTTCTGGTTGCGGAGGGCGGATTTGAACCGCCGACCTCCGGGTTATGAGCCCGGCGCGCTACCGCTGCGCCACTCCGCCAAAGTCAGGAAAATTCGACCCAGACGCCGGTCGCCTCGACTTCGAGGATCTTGCCGGCCTTGGATCGGGTGTTGGCGCCGTTGGTCTTCGCCACGGTCTCGTCATCGACGATGTAGCAATCGGCCAGCGTGTCGCCCTGGACGCAGGCGTCGCCGGCGGAATTCTTGAACTTGAAGACACCGCGCTTGACGGTGATCGACTTGTCGCCGGCGGCGCCGGAGTTCTCGACCGTCTCCTCCGCACGGCCCACGCCCTTCAGCGTTGTCGAGGTCGAGCCGGGGACAGCCTGGCCGGAGGCATTGGCAGCGACGAGCGCGCCCTGCTGGATCGTGGTCGCCGCGGCGACCGGAAGGACGAGCAGGTCGCGACCACGCTCGATGGTGTCTCTGGGCTTCGACAGCGGCATGGCAGCGCGTTCCTAGTGGGTCTGTGAGCGGATCAGGCGGCGCGAGCGGCCAGATAGGCGGCCTCGGTGAGGCCGAGGCTCTTGGCCATCAGCTTCTCGGCCTCGGAGAGCTGGCCAGCCGCCCCCTTGGTCGGATCGACCTTGTCGATCTCGGGATCGCCGCCGGCCTTCAGCACCACCGGCATGGCGTCGATCGCCGCCTTGGTGCCGTCGAAGTTGGACTTGGCGAGCGCGAGATACTGATCCTTGGCGGCCGGGGCGATCTTGCCGCCCTTGATGGCTTCGTCGACGAGCGAGCTGCAGCGCGCGAGATGAGCAGCATCGTCGGCGTCCTGGAGCTTCTTCTCGGCAGCCGCGAGCGCAACGACGGTGGCGTCATGTTGGGCCTTCGGGACGAACAGCGTCGGGTCGCCGGCCTTGAGCCGCGCGATCGCCGAGACGGCGTCGGTCTCGGGGGCGGTTTCGGCGAGGCCGAGCGCGGCAAGGATGGCTTTGGTCATGGATTGCTCCTGCTGGGAGGAAGTGGCCGCGACGGCCGGCATGTTGAGCGCGGGGGACGTGACCAGCGACGCGCCCTTCAGCAGCCGTGCGGTGGTCCGATCGGCGGCGAGAAACACCGCCGGAGAGATGTAGCGATAGGCCTTCGCGCGGAGAGCGCTGACCGCATCGGCCAGCCAGTCGATCTTGCCGAAGAGCCCTTCGGGCCGGGCATCCAGCTCGACGATCCAGCCGCGCGCCGGGCGAGCGCCGAGGGTCTCGACGTGCTCGGTCTCGTGAGCGAAGTCGATCGGCAGCTTCAGACCACCGGCGCGGAACACCTCGACCAGCGCTTCCGGGTCGAAGATGAAGTTGCGGCCGTCGCGGGCGACCACCTGGCCGCGCGGCGTCAGCTGGACCCATTCGGGCGGCTGCTCGTCTCCGCCAGCCTGCGCGGCGGCCATCGCGACCTCAAAGACGGCGATGCCGGCTTCGAGGCCTTCGGGCAAGGAGCTGCAGAGGGCGAGGCGCTTGGACATGCCCGCACCATGCGAGCAGCCGGCAGCAAAAAGGCCCCTGACGCGTGTCAGGGGCCGTGATTTGGTTTCGAGAGCAGATTGGCCTATATTGGGCTCGCGGTCGAGACAGTACCTCCGTCCCTGTGACGCGCGGGAGTTATGCCCCGCCGGCCGCTTCTTCCCCCCTCAGCTTGTCGGCCTGCCATTCCTCGATGCGGTGAGCGCTGTTGAGCAGCACCTCCTCCGCCGAGGTCCGCTTCAACACGACGATGTGCGGCTTTCCGTCGATCCGGAACACCACGCGCAGCTTGTCGCCGCGGGCCACGGCTTCCGGTCGATCGAGCCCTTGCTGCAGGGCCGCCCAGAACTCGGGGCCGATCTCTCGATGCTTGACGCCGATCTTCGCCGCGTCGGCGACCGAGAGCGCAACCGTCCGGGTGGTGGTGCCGAGCTGCGATGCGAGGGGATCGGGCAGAACCGCCACCGGCCAGCGCAGGCGCCCCGCGCCCGCCTGCTCGGGATCGAGCCGGCGCCGATGATCAAAGCGGGCGCCATTCTCCGTGACATAGGCGAAGACGGGATCTCGCCGCAGCATCTCGACGGCGGCCCGCCGGGCTTCGCTGCCCATCCGATCCAGCCTGTCGACCAGGCGCCGGCTCGCCATCTGCTCTCGGACCTTGCCGGGGTTGTTGTCCCAGCCTGGATCGATGCCGGCCGGCACCAGGCGCCTCTCGCCAGTCGTGCCGTTTTCCCAAGGGCGAAGATTGAGTGCCGGACGGTCCAACTGCGCCCCTTCGCGCGGCATGGCTCGAGACCGAACCCGGCATTTGCAGCGCCAACCGTTCGGCGGATAGTGCGTCGACCACCACGCGTCGTCGACCGGCAAGGTGGTGCCGACCCAGCTGAGATGCAGCGGCCGCTTCCGCTCCGACGTGCTGGTCAGATATTCGAGATAGGGCAGCGCGTCCTTGACGCGCTGGATCCGCGACCAGTCGCCGGCGGCCTCGGCCGAGCGGATATTGGCGTCGTAGATCAGATCGAGCCGGCGCAGCGAGCCGAGCTGGACCTTGGCGATCTCGCCGGTGCGCGGATCGATGACCTTCTTCTCGCCCCACCAGCCCTTGGCCTTCAGCACCGGCATGAGCTCGTCGCGGAACTGGGCGAAGGGAATGCGATCGACGACCGCCTTGCGGGTGGCGGCGCGGATATCGTCCAGCACGTCGAAGCCTGCCGTGCGGGCGACGGTGAAGCCGAGCGCATGTTCGCGAGGCGCGACCTCGTCCCAACGAAACGACGGCTTGGAGGGTCGCCGGTCGAAATATTCGACGACCGGTTTCGGCGCCGTGGCGAACAGGTCTTCAACGGCCATTGAAGGGCGAGCCCCACAGATGGCCCAGAACGGCCGCGAGCCGCTGACCGCCCCATCGGGCCGGAGAATCTTTTGAAACTGAAATTGAAAGCCCTGTGGCCGTTTGGCGCCCGGTCTGGCGTTCAGTCGAGCTCGGCATCGCCACGCCCTCTGCCGATCATCGCCACGACGCCGAGACGGCGTGCCAGCCGCTGGACCGGGAGATCCGGCGCGAGCTTCTCCAATGCGGCCTGGAATTCTTCGTACGAGGACACCTCGTCGGCCACCGCCCGGATTGCCGCGATGACGGGCGAGAGATCCGGCTGCCAGCCGTCGAGCGCCTCGGCGACGAGCTCGTCCACCTCGTCGGGCTCGGCCGTCGGATCATCCGCTGCCAGCAGCGTCGGGCCGCAGGACGGGCAGACGCGCGGATCGATGCGCAACGCCGAGGCCTTCGCGACCGGTACCTGCGGCGGTGGACGCCGAACGCCTGGCGGCTGCTCGCCGGGCGCGTCGGGCTTGGGGATGTTCAGGAGCTTGGCACCGGGGGCCGGCTCCTTCAGGCCGATGATGTCGTAGACCTGGCTCTGCTCCACCTCGAGCCCGCGATCGACGAGCTGCGTGAGCGCGTTCGACCAGACCTGAAGATCCTTGCGTTCCGGAATCGGGAAATGGACCTTCGGATAGGCCTTCTGGGGTCCGAAGTTGAGATCCACCACCGGGCGGATCAATTGCTCCATCAACGTGAGCTGCAGGTCGCGGGCGTCGGACTTGCGGATGTCGGCGCGGACCTTGTCCAGAACCTCCTCGCCGGCCTTGCTGGCGCCCGTGCCATCGCCGGGCTTGCCGATCACGAGCTTGGACATCTGCTCGTCGATGAAGCGCACGTTGCTTTCGAAGGGCTTGTCCGAGAATCCCTTGGCCTCGATGAAATCGATCGTCATCCCCTCGGGGACGATCGCCGCGGCATCGCGACCGAGATTGCGCACGGCGGCGAGCAGCACGGCGCGATCGTCGGCCGAAGAGCCGGGGCCGTATTTGCCGAGCCGGAGCGGCATTCCGTAGATTTCGAGGAACTGCGCCCAGTCCCGCATGCTGAAGCTCTTCAGCATGAACGACCAGGCGCCGACCCGCGCGAGGCCGTTGCGCGCCGGCAGGCCCATCTTCAGCAGCGGGACGTGGGTGATGAACTGCAGCGGTCCCAGCGGCACGCCATCGGTCTCGCCCTGGACGCGCAGGCGGAATTCCTTGCGGGTTTCCCGGTCGAACTGAAATAGGCGCGGATCTCGCCAGATGTAGCGGCGCGGGATCCACGCCGAACCGGTCTCCCAGATCGGCTCGACATGGGAATACCCCTTCGACAGGCCGTCCATCAGCATGTCCGGCAGGGTCTGGAAGGCCGGCGTCTCGACAACCTCGTTGCGCAGGAAGTCGGCGATATCGACGTCACGCTGATCTTCCGAGGCCGGATCGACCTGGGCGGTGAGCGCGGTGACCGCGTTCTTCCGGGTCTCCAGCACATAGCGATAGTGCGGCTCGCGCTCTTCGATCTCCTCGGCCAGCGTGAGGAAGTCATAGACCTCGCCCAGGGCGGCATCGCGCAGCGCCCGCGCCAGCCGGGCCGGCGTCAGGCCGGGCGCCATCATCTCATCGAACTGATGGCGGATGCCGGTGAGCTCCGGCACGGCCCGTTCCCGGGACAGAGCCGAGCGGTCGATCTTCACCGGAACGCCATAGGCGTCGAGCAGGCGGAATCTGTCAGCCATGGTTCACCTCACCAGAGCCCGTCACGCCGGCCAGGCATCATCACGTCGCGCGCCTGGTCGACCCGACGCATGCCAGTGCGGCGCGGCTCGTCGGCCCCGACCCGCGCCGACTGGTAGCCGTAGGCATCGTGCGGCTGACGCGTCGACGAATAGGCCAGCACGATCGCCATGCCGGCGTCGCCGTGGCGCATGCCGCCGGCGGCCGCCTCCGTCCGGACATGCGGCAGGCAGGCGATACCCTTCACAACCTTGAAGGCGCGCAGATCCGCGCCGACCTCAGCGTCGCGCGGTACCGCGATCATGTCGTCTTCGAAGGCCGCCTTCACCGGCGGCATCTCGACCCGGTACCACTCGGTCGAAAGCTTCACCTCGACCATGGCCGGCCCAAATTTCTGCATGCCGGATTCGGCGAGGCTGGCGCCGATGCCGGTGGCGTCGGTTCGCCCGCCGATGAAGCGAGGAAGCCCGCGCACAAGCGCGTCGCGGATCTGCTCCTGCTGCTGGAAGGGAACGCGGAAGAGTTCGACCAGGAAGGGAACGACCCTGCGCATCAGCCGTGTGATCTGCATCGGGCACATCACCGTCAGGTCGCGCAGGCGGCCGACGTCCATGCCGAAGCCGGACATCAGGTTCGGGTCCAGCGTGGCGAGCATGACCGGGCGCAGCACGTCCTCGATCCAGCGATCGACTTCGGCACGCCGGCGATGCTCGGGCTCAAGGTTGAAGCTCTCGGGGAACGAGAGCCGCAGAACGGGCGCATCGACCATCCGCGCTTCGATGAGAGGCCCGGGCAGCCAGGCGCCCGAGCCCTGGCTCGGGATGCAGTAGAGTTCCTCGTCGGCGCCGTCGCCATATTCGCCAAGCAGCTTAGCTCGCCAGTCCGCCTCCTTCTCTGCCGACCACTCACCGTGCTTGTGCGCGTTGACCAGACACATGCGCTCGAGCAGCCCGTCCTTCAGCGCATCGTCGAGGTCGAAGCGGACCAGGCCGTATTTCTTGCGGCCGGCCCGAATGTCCGTGATCGTCTGGTTGAACGGATTGTCCACGCCGTTATGCGTCGAGATCACCAGCACCTTGCCGCCCCACATCAGGAAGGCCAGGGCCGCCTTCAGCAGCTCGGCGAGATTGTCGACGAAGGCCGCCTCGTCGAGAATGGCGAAGCCTTGGCGGCCGCGCAGACTGCGCGGCTTCGACGACAAGGCGACGATCGAGAAGCCCGAGGCGAAATCGATCTTGAGCGCCTGGACGCCCTTTTCCGAGCCATCGTCGAACAACGTCTCCGAGATCTCGCCGCAGACCTTCTCGAAGAGCCGCGACCACATCGCGGCTGCGTCGATGAACTCCTTCGCCATGTCATGGGACGTGCCCATGTAGAGCGTGTCCATGCCGCCGTTGTTTCGGGGCGAGGCCGAGCGCAGCACCGCGTCGGCCGCGGCGCCCCAGGTGGCGCCGGTGCGTCGCGACTTCTCGACGAAGACGACATCGTAAAGATCGCAGGCGAGCGAGATCTTGCGCTGATACCCAAGCAGTGCCGGCGTCTCGCGCCAGCTCGCCGGGGTGGCGCGGCCCTGCTCGGTGCGGATCGCAATCCACTGCTCGCGGTTCGGGCGGTCGCCGACGTCGCCGATGGCGGCCGTGACCGCCATGGTGGCCGCGATCGCGGCGCTGGCGCCTTTCCGCAGCGCCTGACCAGCCGCCTTCAGAATTGCGCTATCAGTCATCGCGCACCCCGAAGAGCTCGCGTTTGAAGGCGTCCTTGGCTTCCGGCGAAAGCCCCTTGAACGCACCGACCTTTTCGATGGCGGCATCCGCCTTCTTGACGAAATCGCGCTCGATCATCTTCCGGGTGTCGGCGCTGATCTTCTTGGCGCGTTCTGCTCCGGTCAGCGCCGCGGCGAGGTTCGCCATCATCTCGGCCGTCAGCGGGTTGGCCTTCAGGTCGCCGGCGTTTTCCAGCATCTCGAAAACCATTGCCTTGATGGTTTCCGAGACCATCAGTGTCAGATCCTCATCTCCGCCGTCCTCGAACTTCGTCGCCAGGGCCGAGGCCATCTCGCGGACCTCGCCAAGGCGATGCGCCATGCGCGCCGTCCGGACGGCGGCCCGGTTGAAGGCCGAGGGTGAGATCGGAGCGATGCCCTTCAGCTTGAGGCGGAGGTTCAGCGCCTCGCGGATATCGTCCTGCGTCTGCTTGCGGGCGCGCAGCTCAGCGAAGGCCCAGGCTACATCCTCCTCGGCCTCGATCGGCAGGAGGTCGATGGAGGACAGCCGGCCCCGCTTAGCCTTGGTCATTTCGGCCTCGACGGGCGCTTCACGCCTTCGATGGCGATCTCGCGCGCGAGGTGGCGTGCGCCCTTCTCGGTCAGCGTGGGGATCAGAACGGTGCCGGCGGCGACCACCGAGACGGCGCCCATCTGCTCAAGCCAGCGCAGCTCGTCATGCACCCATTCACGCTCGCGGCGGATGGCATAAGTAGCGAGCTCGCGTCGGAGCAGTTCACTCTGCAACGACTCGTCCGGCTGGGCGGCGAGCGCTTTCAGGATGATGAGCCGCGCCTCCTCGCGGATGAAGGTGTCCATGCTCATCGCTTGGCCTGCTCCAGCAAGAATTCCTGCAAACGTTCGGAGATCGCGGCGACAGGCTTCAGTTGCTCGCCCATGGCGCGCATCTCGCCCTTCAGCTCAGCGAGCGAGAGCTGGATCGTATGGACGGAGCCTCGATCCGGCAGATGCCGGAACTCGTTCTCCAGCGCCGCCACGCGATCCTCGACCTTGTCGATCTTCTCGACCGTGTGGACGAACTTGCCGTCGAGCGACGCGATCGCCCGCTCGTGGTCCGTGCGGGTCACGAATTTCGAGGCGATCGCGAGAATCGCCCCCTGGCTCAGCAGGACAAGGACGCTGCCGTATTGCTGCAGGAAGGCCATCATCTCGTTCACGGCACGGCTCCATCCACGGCCGACGGCCGCCTCATTCCGAAATGCTGGCGAACCAGATCGCCGTCCTGGACAGCGAGCGACCGCTTGTCCTCGCAGTCGGCCAGCGCGCTGCGCGTCTGCGCGATCGCCACCTCGGCGTTGCGATCGACGCCGGGATCGTCGCAGGCCTCCCGCACCTTGCTATCGAGCTCCGGAATCGGCGCGCGGAGATCCAATGCGGATTTTCTGGAGCCGCAGCCGGCGAGCATCATCGAGAATGCAGCCAGCCCCAGCAGGCTTCTCGCGAAGCTGTTGAATGAGCTCATCGGTCGTCGTCTTTCGCTGAAGGCTTTCGGCGCGAACCTCCGAAAGGCGCTGCGCCATCTGGGTCTGGATCGCGACGGCGGCGTCGCGCTGCTGCTCCATCACGGTGACGGTCTGATCCAGACGGGCGATCTCGGCTTTCTGCGCTTCCCGCGCGCTCCCGGTCAGGTCGCCATAGAGCCACGCCACCGCGACGGCCGCCGCGAGAAGCAACGACGCGTAGGGCTCCGGGATCAGCTTGAGCAGGAGGCCCATCACAGGCCCTCCAGGCAGAGCTCGCGCTCGCCGATGCGCTGGGCGTCGCCATCCTCGCGCCGCCGCCTCAAGCCCTCGACGACCTGTCCGCCGGCACGGTTGAAGCGGGTGAAGGCCTCGCAGCTTTCCCGATAGCGGCCCTCGCGCGCCAACACGGCCGCCGTGGACTTGCAGACGGCGCCGACGCCGACGTTGTAGGAGACCGAGATGGCGACCGCCTGCCAGCTCTTCGGCTTGGCGTCGAAGCCGGAGATGCAGCGGGTCAGCGGCAGATAGTAGTCTTTCACGATGCGCTTGTTCAGCATCGCCTTGCACTCGGCCGGCGTGAAGCTCATGCCCGGCCGAACGGGCTTTCCGTCGACCCGCGTTTCGCCGATGCAGATGTCCCAGATCTTGGCGTAGCGATCCCAATGGGAGGTCGTGACCAGCCCCTCCCAGGGGACGATCAGCGCCGTCGTCGTCAGCGAGATCGCGGTGGCCGCGCCGGCGATCGCAAGCGTGGCTCGCCTACTCGCCATCGCTCGGCCCCGACACCGTCTCCTGCTTGATGACGCGGGCGACGCTCGCCGCCAGCGAAGCGCCGGTCACGGCGAGGAACGCGGAGACGCGGCCATCGACCCAATAGGTGATGCCAGCCTCGACGGCGGAGGCCGCGGCGACGATCAGGTTGATGTGGAAGGACCACGAGTGCCAGAGCACGCGCTTCCAGTTCGGGACGAGTTTCACGGGCAGCTCCGCACCGGGCGCGCGCCCGGTCATGCTGCCGACTATGAAAAGACTGACACGTGTCAGGGACCCTGACGCGTGTCAGGTGCGACTAAAGCAATTTGAGCTGAGGGGAGTTGTGCGCCCGGCGCCGGGAGCGAAACCGATGCACGGTTCGCGTGGTAACGCCTGCCTTCGCCGCCATCTGGTTGGCGGAATCGCCCCGCGATGCCGCATCTTCCAGTGCGCGCGCGGTGCGCCGACGAAGCGCCTGATAACTACCAGCAGGGCCGAAGGGAATCGTCAACTTCTGACGCGACCGGCCCGAACAGAAATGATCGCTGATCAGCTTGGCCTTCTCCCCGCCGACCGCCTCGATCAGCCAGTTGCCGGGCCGCAGGTGCGCGACGATGAAGACCTGCTGGCCACCTTTCGCTTCGGCGATCGCCAGCGCCGCCTCGATGCCGGCGACATCGGCGATCTCGGCGAGCAGCGGCGGAAGATCTGGCCAACCGGCGCGCGTCATCCCGACGCTCCCGGCTTCTGGCGCATCGAGCTGTCGAGCACCGTGACGAGCTCGCCATCTTCCACGATGTACTTCAGGCCGTCGGCGCTGATGGTGTACTCGGCGATGCCGGCCCGCTCGGCGATCTTGCGACCGCGCTCCAGCGAGCCGGAGATCATCGCTCGCAGCCGCTCGACATCGAGCGCTCCGGAACGCTCCAGGAAGCGGACGAGAGCATGGTCGGTAACGCGGATCATGCTTTCCCCCGGAGCCGGTTCTGCCAGGCCTTCAGCTGCTCGATCGCGAGGCTGGTCTCCGGCGGCTTCAGGAACTCCGGCGCCGAGACCTTGAACCTGCCGTGCACCCAGGCGCGCAGGGCCTCGCGGTCGATCGGGCCGGAATGGAGCGCGCCCCACAGGGCATAGAGCTTGCGGGTATCGTCCCGCTCGGCGCGCGGCCGGGTCGATTCCTTTGCGACCCAGCCGAGGCGCTTGAATTCGGCGATCACCGCGTTGGCCTGCTTGTCCGAGAGATCCCTGGAGCTGTCCGTGCCGGTGACGCGGACGAGCAGGCCGCGATATTCCGGCTCCTGCAGCTTCAGCTCGCGCCGGGCGATCTGGATCTTCTTCAGCATGGCGGGATGCGTGCTCATCGGCCGGTCCTCGCAATGGCGGCGACGAGGCCGACGCGCTGCTTCGTCAGCGCCTTCAACTGGCCTTCAATGATGCTCGATCGCCGCGGGGCGATATCGGCGATGATCTGCTTCAGGCGCTCGCGCTTCTCGTCCAGCCGGCGCAGCTCGTCCTTCGCAAGCAGCGCCGAGATGGCGCTGGCGTCGGACGGGGCTGGGCGCTGGGCGAAGAAGCGCGACATCGGTCAGGCAGCCTCCGATCCGTAGATGCGAAGGCGGGCGATCTCGGCATAATCAGGGTTCAACTCGATCAACGTGGAGCGAAGGCCGAGTTGGCGGGCGACCAGACCTACGGTGCCGGCGCCACCAAACGGGTCCAGGACGTGACCGGGTTCGCGCTCGAACTGCCCGCAGAGGCCGCCGCAGCTCGAGGGAGCGCCACAGGCGCCGCAGACAGAGGGTGGCGTACCGGCGCGGATGCAGCGCTCGGCCAGCTTGGGCGGAAACGTAGCGAAATGCGCTTCGCGGAATGGAGCGCTGGCTATCGTCCAGACGCTGCGCATGTTGCGGGTTTCGACGAGATCTGTGAGGGCCGCATTGAAGCTGGCATTCGCCTTCACGCCGCTGCCCGGCGGCGCGGACTTCCGGCCGAGACCTTTCCGGCCCAGCGGCACGCGGTCGACCGACATCCTGCTGTTTGGGCCGGGAGACTTCGGGCCGCGGCGCTTCGATTTGCCGGTCACCGGCTCTTTCGCCGCCTCGAAATTGTAGAAATAGTCTTCGCCCTTCGAGAGCAGCCAGACCTTTTCATGTGCCGTTGTCGGCCGGTCCTTCGTGCTTTCCGGCATGGCCGTCGGCTTGTGCCAGACGATCTCCTGGCGGACGTACCAGCCCCAGTCCTGGAGCGCGATCGCGAGCCGGTTTGCCACCATGCATAGATCTTTGTTCTTCAGCGTGCCGCCGGCGACGACGCGGCCCCCATGGTCGATGCGGCGCGTTCCGACGTGACCGATGCCGAGCTCGGAGCCGTAGAACCTGCCGCGCTTGGCCGCGTAGGCGGGATCGTAGATAGGGCCGACAGTCGAAAAGGGTTTGTCCCTGAAAGTGCGATCGTCGCCGGTGACATCCACCGCCGGGCGGCCATTCGGGGACGTGGCGAAGCAGTCGCCGTAGTTCAGCCAGACGGTCCCATCCGAACGCAGCACGCGCCAGATCTCGGCGAAGACATCGACCATCACGTCGATGTGCTCGCCCAGCGTCCGTTCCAGCCCGATCTGGCCGGCGACGTCATAGTCACGGAGCCCCCAGTAGGGCGGCGAGGTCACGACGCAATGGACGGATTGTGCGGGCATGGCGCGAAGGCGATCGCGGACATCGCCGATAAGGATCGAGACGGTCATGCCGCCACCTCGAACAGCTCGCGCTGGAACGGCGCGAGGCCGTCCAGATCGCCCCACTGGGCGGCCATGGCATCCGCGATGCCGGGGAAGAAGGTGCTGCGGTCGCGAGCCCGATCGGGGTTCCATCCCGAGGCGCGATGAATGCGCGACCAGGCCTTGTGCTCGGCGGTGCCCGACGCCGGTGGCGTGAGACGGTTGGTGGCCCGCAGCGGAGGCAGGCGCCGCAGATACAGGCCGGTTGCCTTGAAGGCGGGCTCGCCGAACCACCAGGGCTGCACGATCTGGGCCGGCGCCGCATAGTCGGCGATCCGCGCCTTGGCATAGCGATGCATGATCGGGTTTTCGGCGCAGATGCGCTCGATCGGCGCGGTCCAGAAATCGGAGAACAGGGCAGCGGCCTCGTCGAGCTCGGCCCACATCTCGGCTTCGGTTCGGCCGGGCGGAGGTGTCGAAAGCCAGCGCACCCCGGAATTGCACAGGCGGGTGCAAGGCGGATGCGCGACCATCAGCAGGTCCCAGCCGTCGCGAAGCAGCCTGCGAGCATCGCCGACAATGTGCCGGTTCGTGCGATCTTCAGCCGGCAGAAGGTCGCAGGACCATGCGTCGTGCCCGCGCGCTTCGAAGGCGCGGCGGACTATGCCGGAACGTTCGCAGGCGACCAGGACCCTCACGGCTGCCCTTCCTCGCCCGGCGCCGTAGCGGCCAGGATCTGGCTCTCGGCGATGGTTTCGCCCCAAGACATCACGGCCTTCCGCGCCTCGGCCGGCAGCTTCAGGAAGGCGCGGATCTCGTCTGCGTTGACGGCGAGTGTTTCCAGGGTGCGGACGGCCATCTCCAGCTTCCGGAGACCGTGTTCGGCAATCGCCTGAGGCCGACGCTCGCGCAGCTCGACACCCTTGAGCAGGCTCTGCTGCCGCACGACGGCGAACCTCACCTCCTCGATTTGCTGGACGAGCGGGATCGCGGGCGCGGTCATTTCCCGCTCCCGATCAGCTTCGGGCCGGCCGAGGCACCAACGCCGTGATGCAGGCCGACATCGGCGCCGGCGCGCCAACCTGCTCCTGCGGCCTGTGAGAAGCGCGGGTCGTGCGCCTTGATGGGGCGGGTAACAAGATCTCCGGCGAAACGGCGGGCGAGCGCCTGCTTCGCCTCCTCTCGAGCCGGCTTGCTGATCAGCGGCTTGAATAGCTCGAACATGCGCATGATCAGGCGGTTGACCATGCCCTCGACGAAGTCGGCGACGGCGGCGCGACGCGTAGCGAGCTTACGGCGGCGCCGATAGAACGGAGTTTCCTTGAATTCGCGCACTGCACGATCGACGGCGCGGAAGCAGATATCGCGGAGATAGGCGGCGATATCCGGGCCGGGTTCGCGGCCCATGAACAGCACGTCTGCCGAGTTTGGTCGGACGATCCAGTCGCAATTGGTGGCGACGGCGATGCCGGCCGAGAGCCTGTCGCGCCAAGCCGAGCGCTGCCATTTGTTTGGCGCGGTCGCCTCCGTAATTTCGATCTCGGCCTGGTCGAAAGCATGCTCCGCCATAAGACGAGCCGCGAGGCCGGCCGCAGCCATGGCCTCGGCCTCGGTGCAACCGTTCGCCTCGGTCTTCGCCTGCAGAGCGGCGATCTTGGCCTTCAGACGCTCGCGCGGGGTCATCCTCGGGGTTCCTGTGCACTGGAGACCGGCGGCACGCCGGCGATAATGTTGAGGCTGCCTTCGCGCATCGCGCGGGCCATGCCGGCGAAGGCAGCCTCGGCATCGGCATCGCTGTCGAATTCGAGGTTGACCGAGATCTTGTTGTCGCGGCGCTCGACCCAGCCGCGAACCGGCTTGATGGTCCGGTCCTCGGTCACCCGAACATCTCCGTCAGTTCGGGAAGGGTCTCAGCCTCGGGCCGGCGGCGCAGGACAGCGAACTCCCGCGGCGGCTGCGCGACGCCCTCGGTGCGCTGATAGACGCGGAGCCGATGCGCCATGCAGTAGCTGCTCGGCCAGGCCGTGGCGGCGCCGCAAACCCGGCGCCCACCGAACAGGTCGCGGCTGCCGGTGACGGTGTCGCAGACGAACCAGCGGCACTCGCCCGCCTTGGCCTTGGTCAAGAGCATGGCCATGGCGCCCTCACGCGTCGGCGATGTTGATCGGGATCGCCTCGAAGCGATCCTGCGGGCGCTTCCGCTGGTAGAAGCGGACGTATTCCTTGGTGCCCGTAACGCGGATTGCGTCGCGGATTGCCTTCATGGCGTTCGTCCAGCGCTCCTCGACGATGTCGAGCTTGAGCAGCAGAAACAGGTTCGCCTTGTTGATCTGGCCCTCCTTCTCGACGGCGAAGGCGCCCGTGATGACAGCGCGGATCTCCGGCCGGCTGTCAGAACCCCACTCGACCAGGCATTCGTCGATAAGGGCCTTGGCTTGCTGGAGCTGAGGGCCGAGCTCGATCAGGTCGGCTATCTGGACCTTGACCTGCATCAGGCCGTCGACGGTCTGGAAGGTGACATTGCCCTTCTCGCCACCGGCGCGAGCGCCATAATCCTGCTCAAGCAGCTTCTGGAAGCCGTTCAGGTCGGCGAAGGTATGTTCCTTGAAGCGCGAGATCTGCGCCGCGAGATCCTGCGCGAAGGCCATGACCTTCCGCACCATCTCGTCTTCGAGCTTGTCGGCGGGCTTCACCAGCTCGATCGGGACGAGGCGGCCCTTGGCGTCGCGCATATGCGGCTGGCCCGCGACCTCGACGATTCCGCTGGTGATGGCGGGCGCTGCGCGACCCGGAACGAACTGAACATCGGTGGCGGCCGGGATGACCGGAGTGGTCTCAAACATCGGAATTCTCCAGTTCGGGGGAAGGGTTGGCGCCGTCGGCGAAGGCCTCGGCGACGATCTGACAGAGGGCCACGATCTCGTGGCTGGAGATGCGAACCGCTTCGCGCTCCGGGTTGGCGAGGATGCGCCGGGCGATCGCGAGCGGGTCGATGGTCTCGGCCAGGCGGAACAGGCCGTTCTGCTGGATGGCCTTGAGCGTGCCGAACATTGCGTCCGTATCGACGCGGAAGCTGCGATCCTCGCGGCGGCGGCCTTGCGCCCGTTCGATCGCACGGACGATCGACGTGTGGTCTCGATCGCCGAAGATGCGGGCGAGCATGGGCTTGCTGACATCGACCAGTTCCGACGCCAGCCAGAGGGCGGCGTCGCGAGCCCGCACAGTGTCGGGGTCGCGGCGGTCGCCGACGATCTGGATGCGCGAGACATCCGTGACGGCCGAGACGGCCGCGATGATGATCTCGACAGTGACGTGGCGCTCGCTCATGCCGCCTCCCGCTGGATCTGGTCGGCGAGGCAGAGGAAGGCCGTCAGCAAGGCGCGCTGAGGCGTGAGAGCCGTGCGGGCCTTGAAGGCTGCGCCGTTGCGGACAAGCGCGGTGGCGGGCTGCTCGGAGGGCGCCTGGAGCGACCAGGACGTCTCCGGCAGGAACTCGCGCATGGCCTGCACGATCCAATCGACCGAGCCGGTGAACCTGTGAGGTCCGCTGCTGACCCAGTCATTGGTCAGTGGACTGACCCAGACAGTGCTAGGGATCTGATGGCCGTCTTCGTCGCGAACGCCGATGAAGCGTTCTTCCCATTTGAAGAAGAGGCTCATGACCTCTTCGTCGATATCGCGATCGGCGCCGCTTTCGTTCTGGATGCGGGCGACCAGGAGGCCGAGCTCCATGATGTCCGGCAGGGTGTGGAAGGGCCGGATCATACTGCGTCTCCGCCGCCCAGCGGCCGGGGCCGAGGCGCGATCGGCATGGCGATGACGTTCGTGTCGCCGATCGGCATGGCGAGGGCGGCGAGGCCGGGACGCGAGACATGCACCGGCCCGCCGCCATCCAGCTGGCGCTGGAGTTCGCGCTGCTGCTCGCGCAGCGCAGCCTGATAGCCGGGCTCGATCGAGGCCGGCGCGACCGCGTCGATGTCCGAGGCGACCGCGAGCAGCTCGTCTTCGAGCTCGGGCATCAGTTCCGCCTGCGCTTCCAGCTCGTCGGCCTTGCGCGCCAGCCGAGCGAGCGCAATCGCGAGCCGGCGGCAGACGGAGGGCTCCATGGGTTCGCCAAGGCATGCTTGGCGGCGCAGGGCTACGTAAAGGATGCGGAGATCACTGGAGACTGGCTGCTGTTGCATCGTCAGAGCTCCCGGCCGAAGCGGGCGACGTGGTGACGACGGCGTTCGGCGCGCTCGGTCGAGGCGAAGCCGCAGAGGCCGCCGAAGCCGAGCAGGATGCCGCCGGCCAGGAAGATCGCGTAGATCTCGGGCTCGCGGACGTAATGGAAGAGCGCGCCGGCGGCGAAGGGACCGAGCATCGCGGCGCCGAAGCAGAACAGTTTGAAGGCGGATTGAAAGAGCATCAGGCGACATCCTTCTGCTGGCGGTGGATGCATCGACGGCAAGCGCGATAGAGACGCGCTCGTGCGGGATTGGCGGTGCTGAAGGGCTTGCCCTGATTGTCCAGGCACTGGTCGCGCGCGATCTCGCCGAGAACCGGGCACTCGACCGTTTCGCCCATGAGAGCGCCCCGGATCGTGACGAAGAGCTTGGGCAGATCGCCGTTGTGGTACCTGTTCGAAAGGACGTAGGAGATCGTCGCGTCGGAATAGCCCAGCCGCTGAGCGACGGAGTGCTGGGACCGCGCGCGGCAAGCTTCAGCCAACGCGACGACCTCGACCGGTATTCCCTCACCCCATGCGCGCCGGGCGCGCTCGACCGGGCCGGCCTTCACCGGGCGGCTCATGACGACGCTCCGTTAAGGTTAATGGCGCGCCCGAGGTTTAGGTCGAAGACGAAGGCGGTTGAGGTGACGGGGGCGCGGGGGCCGGTGTCGGCCGCTGGCTTGAGGCGCCACAAGCCGCCGTGATCAGCGACCACGCCGGCCTGCATCAGCGACCGGCAATAGGTTCGAACCGCATGCGCTGTGACCTGGCATTCCTCCGTCGAGGCGGCATCGGCCAAATCATCGGTCTTCCAGCTGCGAAGCTTGCGCATCGCTGCCCACATCTGGCGCTGCTGCTGGGCGCATCGTCCGTTGGTCATGCGGCTCAGTGGCGGGGCCTCGCCGGCGATCTGAACGGCATAGGTCGGCCCATGGCGACCTGTTCCCACGGCCTCCAGAACCCGCTCGCGGTGCAGGAAGCCGATCCACTCGGCGACCGGCGGATAGGCAGCCGGAGTCAGCGCGGCAATCGTGCCCACGCCGAAATGGCCGTAATCGGAGGAGAGCGTACGCATCGCCTGCCACGCGATCGCGCGTGCACTATCGGGAAGTCGGGCGGAACTAACCATCAGGCTGCCCTCACAAGCCTGCGGATGTCTTCGTCCGACCGCGCCGACGGCGCGCGCCCGGTGTGGATGCGCCCGGCATAGTTTGCGCGGGTGAGCTTCGTCAGCCCCGCGGTCTGCGCGAACTCGCGGATATGCGAGACGGTCGTCGATATCCGCCGCGCGACTCCTCCGCTCTCGATGCGGACCATCTCAAGCAGATCGTCCTCGATCTGCAGCTGGGGCGCATAGGCCGTGGCGAGCTTACGCGTATCATCCAGATCACAGGGCTGGGCGGGAACCCAATCGAGCACGCGATCATGAACGCGCGGGGTAGGCTTCAGCTTGGAGACGAGCTCCTCTTCCCCGATCAGGATGATGGGCGTGTTGCTGTTGTCCTGCAGATCGCGAATGAGCTCGATCCAGCCCTTGTCGATGGCCTTGTCGGCCTCGTCGATCAGGAGCGGCCGATCGATATGCTCGCCGAGGCGCCAGATCGCCTGCTCGGTGAGGTCGGCGACCGTGCCTTTGATCTTCCCCACACCGAGCTCGCCCAGCAGCTTTTCGAGGAACTTCTTACGCGTCCAGCTTTCGCCGATCGTCAGGATAGGGGCTTGGCACTTGTTGTGGACGTAGATCGCCGCCTTCGTCTTTCCGAACCCCGGAGGGCCGTGAAAGACGCCGAAGCCCGGCAGATCATCGTTGCGCTGCTGCAGCCTGTTGACGAGCGTCCAGAGCGCCGTCACATTCTTCAGCGGAGCGAACCTCTGTTTCTCTTTATCAAGCATCTTGGTTCCTTCGATCTGAACTTGCTCAGGGCTCGCCGTTGCAGCGGCGGGCCCTTTGTTTCGGCGGCTCAACGCAACGCCGCCTCACCGAAATTCTTGAAATCTTCTTCGATCGTGGCGTGAGCCTGGTACTCGGCCGTCGCCCGATATCCGCCGAGCCAGACAGCGTCGGCCGTTGCCAGTTCCTCGCCGGCGGCGAGATCTGCTTCGAGGCTGCGCGCCCGGCGAAAGCGCTGATGGGGTGTCTCTTCGGCTCGCAGCGGCTGGACGTTTGGAGCCGCGAGCTCGGCCTCGATCTCGGCATGCAAGCGCTCGTCGACGCGCGGCGGCGCGAATGGCGCCCCCCGGCGGATCGCTGCGACTTCAAGGCCAGCATCGAGCGCAGGCGTGGTGTGGATCTCGCTGCGTGGCGGGAAGGCGACGAGGTTGCCGGCCTGCTGGGCCGCCATCGCGAACTGCCCTTCCAGCACCGTGCGCTCGGTGACCTCGCGCTTGGCCTGGCGGCGGATCGGAGCGGTCTCCTCCTCGATACGCCGGGCTTGCGCAGCACGCGTCGCCGCCACCAGCTCGGCCCTATCGGTGCCGGCCCGCTCGCTATTGATGGCGCGGCCGAGCAGACGGTCGGTCTCCGGGTCGAAGAGCCAAATGGTGCCGGCGTCCTGCGGATCGAGGCGGACGAAGACCTGCTCGCCGGGCAGAACGCTCGGGCAGAGATAGTGGAACTCGCCGATGCGGACGCCCCGCTTGCTGACCGTGCGCAGCCCTTCACGATCCGGCGCCTGCATCAGCAGGGTGGCGAGGGCATCGGCATCGACGGTGCGGATCGTCCGCGTCGAGGATGCGGCGCGGGCGAAGGGCGTCATCTTGCCGATGCCGCCGTGCTCGCGGTTGGCGTAGATCTCCTCCGCCCAACGATCGACCGTGGCCTGCAGTTCGCCGCTGGTCATGGTGACGTTGAAGGCCCTGCTGTCTTCCTGGCCGAGGCGCTGCGCGAAGGCTTTCCGACCCTCGATCTTCTTCCTCTGGGCGACCGAGTGGCCAACGAAGCCCGGCAACATGCGGGCGCAATCCGTCTGGAAGGTGCGGATCGCGCGCTCGACGAAGCCCTTCTGCCAGGGCGAGAAGGCGGCCGACCTGATCGCCTCCACCTGCAGCTTGGCGAAGAGGCGAACGGTGGCGCGGGCCACGAAATCCGACCCGTTATCGGTCTTCACCGCATCCGGCAGGCCCCAGGCGAGGATCGCCTTGCGCATCAGCTGCTGCACGGCCTCCGAGCGGGGCGTCTTCGAGACGTGCAGGATCAGCCGGCGCGACCAGACGTCGATGCAGACATAGATGTTGTGGCGGCCGTCGATGCAGAGCGCATCAACCGGCGAGGCGTCGATCTGCCAAAGCGCGTTGAGATGCGGCGCCATATGGGCATAGGAGCCGGAGGTCCGCATCTTGTTGCGGAAGCCATCCGGGTCCATCATTTTCAGCAGGCCGGCCGCGTATTCCTGCTTCCAGGCCTTAAAGCGGATCTCGAAGCCGCGCAGGCCGGGCAAGTCGATGCTCGCAGCCTCCAGCCGCGCTCCGAACTGATCCTTGACCGCGCCGTAGATGTGCCGGGAGGTGTAGAGCTCGTTGAACGAGTGCACCGCCAGCGCGAAATGCTTGATCTCGCCGTCAAACGCAGCATCGAGCACGCCCTGGCCGCGCCGGGCCGCGCCCTTGTCGACCGCGAGCCGCTCGGTTTCGCCCTCTCGCGATGCCGAAAGCCAGCGTAGCACTGTGCGGGTTGCAAGCCGCGGCAACAGGTGCGCCGTCCAGTCCGGAACGTCGATCTTGCCGAGGTTATAGAGATCTACGAAGTAGCTGATCGCCAGCGTCTGCTTCAGCTCCGAGGCCCGGACGAAGGCCTGCATCGCCGCGAGCACGGCCAGCCGCGCATCGAGCTGCTGCATAGCCTTGCCGGTGGTGCCGGGAGCCGGCTCGGGAGCCGCCTGGAGCTCCTCGCCGGCGGTCGGCGCCGGGGCTGCCGCGCCATAGTAGTCGTGGCGGGCCGCCACCGGCAGCAGGTTGACATGGTACTCCAGCCCGCCGCCGCGACCAGCGCGTTGACGGCACAGCGCCGTGAAGCGCGCCCAGTCCTCGCGCTCGGCCACCATTCGTACGCCGCGGTCGGTTTCGGGCATGCCGGGCAGCGCGAGATCGGCGATTTCGGAGGACGTCAGCCAGAGCTTCACGAGCGCACCCCGATGACCGCCTGGCCCTTCAGGAGATAGATTTCGTCGAGCAGCAGCCGAAGCTCATCAGGGCTCAGGCGGGCGCCGCGGCGGCGCTCGCGGCTGGCATCGAGCCGGTCGATGAGCGTGACGAGGCGGCGGCGCTCGTCCTTTCGTTCGGCAACGGCGCGGCGCTCGCGGGCACCGGCAATCGTCCAGTAATCTGCGCCATCAGCCACAAGGCGGGCGATCTCTGCGCTGATCTCGCGGACAGTGCTCATGCCGCGCCGCCCTTCGTGGCGCGGGCGGGCTTATCCGTTTTGCGGCGGCCGGCGAGCTCGGTCTTTGCCATCTCGATCAATGTTTCGAGATCCCGCGCCGACATCCGCGGCAACATCGGCTCGATCTTGGTGAGGAAGCGCTCCGGCTCGCGCACTGCGCCGCCCTCCGGCATAAAGCCGGCGACGATGCGAGCCTTGGCGATGTTGCCGGCCGCATTGGCTGCGATCAGGCCAGCGACGACC
Organism: Allobosea sp. MMO-172; assembly: GCF_037147855.1. Lineage (NCBI taxonomy): Bacteria > Pseudomonadati > Pseudomonadota > Alphaproteobacteria > Hyphomicrobiales > Alloboseaceae > Allobosea > Allobosea sp. MMO-172. The sequence goes on from NZ_JBBCUM010000007.1 coordinate 231,178, forward strand.
TTCTGCTGCTCCGGCTCCAGCTCCGCCAGCGCCTGCAGTTGAGCCTGATTGTCGGCAACCTTCGTGCCGCGGATCAGCGCGACGGCGTCCGGGGAGAGCTTGCCGGCAAGCTCGACGGAGCGCTGGATAGTGCGCTCTCCCAAACCGGTAGATTTCGCGGCATCCTTCGAGAACCGAGCAAAGGTCGCCAAGTTGGCGACTTTTCCCTTTTCCGTCTTCGGCTTCTTAGCCTTGCCGTGAGCGGCCTCGGGATTAAGGACCTCGTAAACCCGCTTCCGCTCCGCCAAGAAGAGCGCGCGATCGAGCGGGGTCAGCTCTTCACGAGCTAAGTTCTCGTCGACTTCGATCAGGCGCGCTTCGTCATCCGTGCACTCGATCAGAACTGCGGCGATCTGCTCCCAGCCAAGGAGCCCAGCCCCTGCACAGCGCCGGCCGCCTGCAACAAGCTTGAGGCCGTTTCCTTCCGGGTGAACCCGGACGACAATCGGTTGAATCTGGCCGCTTTCATTCAGGGAGGCAGCAGTTAGTTGCGCGTTCGCAGCCGTCACGGGACGAAGGCGATCTGTCGTATCGATCGTCGACAGGTCGACCATAATGAGCGGCGAACCGGCTGTGAGCGTGGCAAGGATGCTCATCAGGCAGCCCTCTTCAGGCCACGACGGACAAGCCGTTTGCCATCTTCTGACCAGCGATCAGGCCAGAGCTCATGCAGCGCGATGCCCGTTGCCTTGGAAATGGCTCTCTCGGCGGCGAGTTGCGGCCGGCGAAGCGCCGCGCGGAGCTGCGTGTCAGAAACGCCATAGCGCTCCGCAATCTTCGGCAAAAAGCGATACTGCGTCTTCCGAACCGCGGCGAGGATATCGGCTTGGTGCATGCGACCTCGACATTTGGCGAGTGATCCCGCCATCTGTTAACCTTCTCAGTAACGAAAGATACCGTAACTCGATTTTTAGCGATACGCAACCGCCATGGATGAACAATTAGCGGCATCTGACGCCACTTGGCCGGATGATGTCTTTTATCAGCGGTTTCGGGAGGTTCTGGACGCGCTTGGAACGCTCCAATTGGCGGCGGAGCTCGCGGGCTATTCGGCGGAGCAGGTCGCTAAATGGCGTGATCGGAAGGCTCGTCCGCCTTTCTGGCCCATCGTCCGACTCACCAAGGCAGCCAATCGATCACTCGACTGGCTGGCTGGCATCGAACAGTCGGCCGGCATTCAAGCCATGTCGGTGAGGGAAACCGGGGATGCCGATATCGCCTATATCCCGCTTCTCGATGTGGTCGCCTCGGCCGGGCCGGGCATCGAGAATCCATTTCCCGCCGCCATAGACCACTTACCTTTCCCAAGGCGCTGGCTCGCGGAGCTCGGGGTGCCTGAAAGCTTCGCGCGGCTGCTCGAGCTCGGCGGCGACAGTATGGAACCGACGATCCGCGACGGCTCGATCTGCCTGCTGGACACTCGGTTCCAGGTCCCACGAATAGAGGGCGTTTACTCCCTCATCGACGGCAAGGATGTTCGCATCAAACGGATTGGTCGCGGCTGGGAAGGGAAGATCGTGCTGATCAGCGACAATGAGCGCTATGAATCTGAGACGCTTGCGGCGCCGGAGGCTGAGGCATTGCGGATCGCGGGGAAGATCGTTTGGGCGGGAGGGAAGATATGACGTTGAGCAGCACTCTGTTTCAGGCAGCTGGAGCCGCTTTCTTAATCGGCCTGTCAGCTTCGGCTGCTCTCTCTCAGTCAGCCAGGCCGTCGCAGAGGGACGCGCTTGGCTGTGCGGATAAGGAGCTCCAGAGTCGGATAGCGAAAATTGCCAACTCCGGAGATCACGAGGCTTTCAAAAAGTTGGCCGGGGCGGCTGTTCTTGCTGGAAAATGCCGGATCGTAAGCAAGGGCACGATGCTATTCGTCGAGGATACCGCCGTTTGGTCCGGCTTTTTCTGCTATCGTCCTGCCGGTGACGTCACCTGTTTGTGGATGTCCAGCGATTTGACGAGGCCGTAAGGGCGGCTTCTCAGCCGCCCTCCGGTGTTTCAAGCAACCTTTAAATCGTGCTCGCTGAGCTCCCATCGTTCGAATTCTGCGTCACTCATGTCCTGAAGGCCGTCGATCTCTGACGGAACAGTGCCGTGGCGTGCGATGATCACCGCATCCTCGTAATCTCCGGTGGCCGGATCGCCAGTACGGCTAAAGGCGACAACGCCGGCTCGGCTCTGCTTGAAGCGCTCAAACATCCGCATGGCATGATCCCGGTCGCGGGCCGGGATCGGCTCGTCGGCGGAAATCTTGCCCCTTTTCACCGCTGTGTACGCCTGAACCACAAAATACGTGAGATGTGCGACGGTCTCCCGCGTCGGGTCTGCCTTACTCATGGCTTTCTCCTTTTGACGCCCCAGTGCCGCTGGGGCAGGCCTATGGAAGCGCGTTCTTGTTTCGTTCTCAAGGGCGTTCTATGACACCACGAGTCAGGAGCGGAGATCACGGTGAACAGCGGGGACAAGCCTGGCGGCGTCGATCGAACCCGCACCGAACATGATCTGAGGACGCGCCAGCACCAGAGGCTGGGGTTGATCCTGCTGGCGATCGTGCTGGTCGGTCTCGTCATCCGATACGCCTGGCGGGGCTGATCATGGCCAGGCGCAAGGGCGAGATCACCGACAAACGGCGCGACGTTTCGCATCCTTTCCAGGTCGAGATGGTCATACCGATGGGCGGCCTGCACGCCGGCGCCGCCATCATGTATCGCTGGGCTGCCTGGTTCGATCACGTCACCACCAGCCATGCCGGTCGCATGAACTGGTGTTTCCTCAACGCTCGCACCGCCGATGCATTCGCGATGGATTGCGGCGGCCGTCGCGTCGACAAGCCAGTCAGCCCCTACGGCATCGGCCTTGACCAGCCGAGCTGCAAGGAATTGGAGCGCCGCGCCAAAGGGTCGCTCTACGCCATAGAGATCGTGACGGGTGGCAAGTCGGTTGATACAACCCGGCTGTTCAAGGAGGCCTGGAAAATTCCATTCTCAAGCTTCAGCGATCCTGCCGATGTCGCGCGGGCGCAGGGCGCCCTCGACAAGGCTTGGGCAGAAGTCGCTTCAACCATTCCAGAGGAGCAGCACGAGCTTGAGCGCACGCGCATGGCCTACCTCGTGGCGAGCTATGCCTTGGTCGCGATCGACGAAGACGAGCTGGCCCAGCGCGCCGTGGAGCGCTTCCGGCGGGGCTGAATTCGCTTCCGAGTTCGGGAATGGGTATGAAGCCCGATGTTGTGGCGTAGAGGCTTGAAAACGCGGCCTTTTTCGAAACTCGGAAGCGCAGCGCGCACACAGGCGGTTTTGTTCCGAGTTCCGCGGCCGGCGCCGACGCGATTTCAATGGGTTAGCGGCAGGCCCGATTTCTGGCTTTCCGGCCTACTGGATTTCCGGCCACGAAATCGACGAACAATCATATGGCAATGAATGCCGCGCCGCGCCCCGCCTAAGTGCTTGCAGTGCCGCCGCTTTCCGCCTGATCCCGGATAGTCCCGGTTAATCCCGCTTCATTGCCATGTGATTGTTCGTGTCACACCATCGTCGAGCCGCTGACGCTGACCGGCAATCCGACGCCCGGCATCCGCATCCTGCCGCTGGCGACCTCGATCCCCTATTGCTTCGGCGTCGTGACCGCGCGCGGCGTCACCCTTTCCGACAGGGCCCGCGACCTGATTACCGCGCTCAGAGTCACCGCACAGAAGCGGCTCGCCGATTTCACCCTGATCCCGCCCGAAGAGCACCACGCGCTCCTCGCCTCGCTGACCAAACAGGAGACGCGGCTGTGACGACGAAACAAGCCGGGGCGCCGGAAGGGCTCGACGCGCTGAACCGCCGCGTCGCCCGCGAACTGGAATTGCTGACCTTGCCGGCCGCGCCCTGGGTCCCGGAGAAAAGCATCGGCGGCGAGCCGGTGCTCGATGTCGCAATCATCGGCGCCGGCATGGCCGGGCTCGCCGCAGCCGCCGCCTTCCGCAATATCGGCCTGCGCGCCGTCAATTTCGACCGGCGCCCACAAGGTTTCGAGGGCCCCTGGGCGACGACGGCGCGGATGGAGACGCTGCGCTCGCCCAAGACCCTGACTGGCCCGGCGCTCGGCATCCCCTCGCTGACCTTCCGCGCCTGGTTCGAGGCGCAGTTCGGCGCTGCCGACTGGGAGGCGCTCGACAAGATCCCGCGCCTGATGTGGATGGACTATCTGCGCTGGTTCCGCGAGGTTCTCGCTCTCGATGTCCGCAGCGGCCACGAGATCGCGATGATCCATCCCGGCCCCGAGCATGCGACGCTGGAGATCGACGCCGACGGCAAGCGCCGGCGCGTGCTCGCCCGCCATGTGGTGCTCGCGACCGGCCGCGACGGCCTCGGCGGCCCGGCCGTGCCGGAGATTGCGGAGAGCCTGCCCCGCGAGCGCTGGGCGCATTCCTCGGACGATAACGACTACGCCCTGCTGCGCGGCAAGCGCGTCGCGGTCATCGGTGCCGGTGCGTCGGCGATGGACAGTGCCGGCACGGCGCTCGAAGCCGGCGCGGCGAGCGTCGACCTGCTGATCCGCCGCCGCGACATCCCGCGCATCAACCGCGGCAAGGGCATGGGCCATCCCGGCTCGATCGCCGGCTATCGCCATCTGCCCGACGCCTGGAAATGGCGGATCAACAGCTATATCGCCCGCGAGCAGGTGCCACCGCCGCGCGCCAGCGTGCTGCGCGTCTCGCGTTTCCCGAACGCCTTCTTCCGGCAAGGCACCGCATTGATCTCGGCCCGAATGGAGGGCGACGAGATCGTGGTCGAGACCAGCGCCGGCGCGATGCGCTTCGACTTCATGATCTTCTCGACCGGCTTCAAGGTCGATTGGGGCAGCCGGCCCTTCCTTCGCGAGATCGCGGCCTGCGCCCGCAACTGGGTCGATCGCGGCGTGCCCCCTGACGCCGAACCCAGCCTCGGCGCCATGCCCGATCTGGGACCTGCCTTCGAGTTTCAGCCGAAACTGCCCGGCACATGCCCCGGGCTCGAACGCATCCACTGCTTCTGCTACCCGGCGATGATGTCGCATGGCACGGTTTCCGGCGACATCCCAGCGATCAGCGACGGCGCCGAGCGGCTGTCGCAGGCGATCGCGTCACGCCTCTTCCGCGAGGATATCGAGGCGCATTTCCAGCGCGGCCAAGAGTATTCGGAGCCCGAAATCTTCGGCGACGAATGGGTGCCGATCCTGCCCGAACCCGCGAAGGTGCCGGTCTGATGCTCGGGTGGCTGCTCCAGCGCGTCGCGCAGGCGCTTCTCGTGATCATCGCCATGTCGCTCGTGGTCTTCCTCGGGCTGCATGCCGTCGGCAACCCCGCCGACCTGCTGCTGGCGCCAGACGCGACCCAGATCGACCGGGCCGAGCTCGTGGCGCGGCTCGGCCTCGACCGGCCGCTCTGGGAGCAGTACCTGAACTTCGTCGGCAGCGCCCTGCAGGGCGATCTCGGCCGCAGCTTCGTCTACAACGTGCCCGCCGTGACGCTGATCCTGCAGCGCCTGCCGGCGACGCTGGAACTCGCCTTCGCGGCGATGGTCTTCGCGGTCATCATCGGCGTGCCGCTCGGGCTCTATGCCGGGCTTTATCCCGAGCGCCTGCTCTCCAAGCTGATCCAGACCGGCAGCATTCTCGGCTTCTCGCTGCCGACCTTCTGGGTGGGGCTCCTGCTGATCATGACCTTCAGCGTCTCTCTCGGCTGGCTGCCGGCGAGCGGGCGCGGCGAGACCGTGCGCGTCTTCGGCGTCGAATGGTCGTTCCTGACGCTGAACGGCTGGCGGCACCTGCTGCTGCCGGCGATCAACCTGTCGCTGTTCAAGGTCTCGCTGGTGATCCGCCTGACGCGGGCCGGCGTGCGCGAGGTGCTGCCACTCGACTATGTCCGCTTCGCACGGGCCAAGGGCCTGCGCCGCGGCCGGATCGTGATGATGCATATCCTGCGCAACATCATGATCCCGCTGGTCACCGTGCTCGGGCTCGAACTCGGCTCGACCATCGCCTTCGCCGTGGTGACCGAGAGCATCTTCGCCTGGCCGGGCTCGGGCAAGCTCATCCTCGACAGCATCAACGCGCTCGATCGCCCCGTGGTGATGGCCTATCTGCTGGTCGTGGTGACGCTCTTCGTCATCATCAACCTCATCGTCGACATTCTCTATCGCGTGCTCGATCCGCGCGTCCGCGAGGAGGCCTCGGCATGACCACGGTTCCCGCCGCCGCCTCCGCCCGTCGCCCGTCAAGCAGCGCGCTCCGCCGCTTCCTGCGCGCGCCGTCCGCCTGGATCGGGCTCGGCCTGATGACCCTGCTCGTGGTCGGCGCCGTGTTCGCGCCGCAGATCGCGCCGCAGAACCCGTTCGACCTCGCCGCCATCGACGTGCTCGACGCCCGGATGACGCCCGGCTCCGTGTCGTCGACCGGAGACATCACCTACTTGCTGGGCACGGACGGACAGGGCCGCGACCTGTTCTCGGCCATCCTCTACGGGTTGCGCACCAGCCTCACCGTCGGTGTCGGCTCGGCCGTGCTCGCCGGCGTCATCGGCATCCTGCTCGGGCTGATCGCGGCCTGGAGCGGCGGGTTGATCGACGCGCTGATCATGCGGCTCGTCGATCTCCTGATGTCGCTGCCCTCGATCCTGGTCGCGCTCCTGATGCTGGCGCTGCTCGGCAAGGGCATCGGCAATGTCGTTCTGACGCTGGTGCTGCTGGAATGGGCCTATTACGCCCGCACCGCCCGCGCCCAGGCGCTGGTCGAGCGCAAGCGTGACTATTTCGAGGCCGCGCGAGGCCTCGGCCTGCCGACCTCGCGCATCCTGCTGCGCCATGTCCTGCCGAACTGCCTGCCGCCGCTCCTGGTCATCGGCGCCTTGCAGGTCGCGCGTGCCATCACGCTGGAAGCGACGCTCTCCTTCCTCGGGCTGGGCGCGCCGGTGACGCAGCCCTCGCTCGGCCTGCTGATCGCCAACGGCTTCCAGTTCATGCTCTCCGGCGAATACTGGATCAGCTTCTTCCCGGGCCTGACGCTGCTGACGGCCATCGTCGCGATCAACCTCGTCGGCGACCGCCTGCGCGAAGTGCTCGATCCGAGGGCGCTGAAATGACCGCGCCGCTGCTCGAACTCCGCAACCTGCGCACTCGCTTCCGCACCGATCGCGGCGATCTCGACGCGGTGCGCGACGTCTCCTTCAGTTTGCGGGCCGGCGAGACGCTCGGCCTCGTCGGCGAGAGCGGCTCGGGCAAGTCGGTCACCGGCTTCTCGATCATGGGGCTGATCGACCCGCCCGGCCAGATCGTCGGCGGCGAGATCCTGTTCCGGGGTCAGGACCTGACGAAGCTCGGCGAAGAGGCGATGCGCTCCTTGCGCGGCAACCGCATCGCCATGGTCTTCCAGGACCCGATGATGACGCTGAACCCGGTGCTCCGGATCAGCACGCAGATGATCGAGACGATCCGGGCGCATGAATCGATCGACGACGCTTCGGCTCGGACCCGCGCCCGCGACCTGCTCGGCACCATGGGCATTCCGAGCCCAGAGGCGCGGCTCGACGCCTATCCGCATCAGCTCTCGGGTGGCATGCGCCAGCGCGTCGCCATCGCGATCGCGCTGATCAACAAGCCCGACCTGATCATCGCCGACGAGCCGACCACCGCGCTCGACGTATCCATCCAGGCGCAGATCCTGGCCGAGGTGCAGCAATTGACCCGCGAGAGCGGCACCGCCCTGCTCTGGATCACGCATGACCTCTCGGTAATCGCCGGCATCGCCGACGAGATCGCGGTGATGTATGCCGGCCGCATCGTCGAGCAGGGCAGCGTCGACGCCGTGCTCGACCAGCCCAGCCATCCCTATACGGCCGGGTTGATCGGCAGCCTGCCGGGCGCCAGCGCGCCGGGCTCGATGCTGGTGCAGATCCCCGGCACGACGCCGGACATGGTCGATCCGCCACAAGGCTGCGCCTTCGGGCCGCGGTGCGCCCGCCGCGACGACGCCTGTGAGCGCCAGCCGGCCTTCACGGTGAGCGCGCACCGCCTGCGCTGCTTCCATCCGCTATCCGGCCCCGCCTCCGCCGCCGAGGTGCCGGCATGACCGTGACCACCATTTCTTCCGTACCCGCGCTGGAGACGCGCAAGCTGACCCGGCATTTCGGCCGCCCGGACGGACTTGCGGTCAAATTGCATCTGGCGAAGCGGCAACCGATCATCCGGGCGCTCGACGGCATCGACCTGACCATCCCGGCTGGCGAGTTCGTCGGGCTCGTCGGCGAATCCGGGTCGGGCAAGTCGACGCTCGGGCGCATCGCCGCTGGCCTCCTGCCGCCGAGCACCGGCGAGGTCGCGGTCTTCGGGCGCTCGCCGGAGGGCGACCGCTCGGTCCATCGCGACGTGCAACTGATCTTCCAGGACCCGCAGGCGAGCCTCAATCCGCGCATGCGGGTGGCCGAGGCGATCGGCGAGGCACCGCTCGTTCACGGCATCGCCTCGCGTTCCGAGATCGACGACTATGTCTGCGCGCAGATGCGCCGGGCCGGGCTTGACCCCGCCTATCGCCAGCGTTTCCCGCACCAGTTCTCCGGTGGCCAGCGCCAGCGCATCTCGATCGCGCGGGCGCTCGCCCTGCAGCCGCGCTTCCTGGTCTGCGACGAATCCGTCGCCTCGCTCGATGTCTCGATCCAGGCGCAGATCCTCAACCTGTTCATGCAGCTCCGGCGCGAGCTGGACCTGACCTATCTCTTCATCAGCCACGACCTGCGCGTCGTCCAGCACATCGCCGACCGCGTCGTGATCATGTATCTCGGCCGCATCGTCGAGGATGCGCCGGCGGCCCGGTTCTTCGCCCATCCGAACCACCCCTATACGCAGGGGTTGCTCGCGGAGATTCCCGATCTGAAACAGCGGCGACGGGTCTATGCGCCGGTGAAGGGCGAGATCCCGAGCCCGGCCGCGCCGCCGCCCGGCTGCCATTTCCACCCGCGCTGCCCGGCCGCCTTCGATCGCTGCCGCACCGAGCGCCCCGCCCTGCGCGAAATCGTGCCGGGGCACCGTTCTGCCTGCCACCTCAACGACGTCGCAGCGGCCCCGGCCTGCGCGCAAACAGGAGAGATCGCATGACGACCAAACTGAGCACCTTCGCCCTCTCGGCGGCGCTGATCGTCGCTGCAGGAACCGCCCATGCGCAAGACCTGCGCATCGGCTTCGCCGATCCGGTCTCGGCGATCGACCCGCAGCTCAACAACCATGCCGGCGACCATTCGGTCTCGCAGCATTTCTGGTCGCGTCTCGTCGCGCAGAAGACCGAGGGCGGCGTGGTGCCCGACATCGCCGCCTCCTGGAAGAACCTCGCCCCCAATACCTGGGAATTCAAGCTGCGCGAGAACGCGGTCTGGAGCGACGGCAAGCCGGTCACGGCTGAGGATGTCGCCTTCTCCTACGAGCGCGCCCAGAACGTGCCTGGCACGGTCGCGAGCTACAAGGGCTTCCTGCGCAATGTCGCCAAGGTCGAGATCAAGGACCCGCATACGCTGGTGATCACCAGCCATGCGCCCGATCCGCTGCTGCCGATCAACATCTCCAGCATCTACATCGTCAGCAAGCATGTCGGCCAGGGCGCGACGACCGACGACTACAACAGCGGCAAGGCGATGGTCACCGAAGGCCCCTATGGCTTCGTCAGCTATACGCCGGGCGACCGCATCGAGATGAAGCGCAACGAGCGCTTCTGGGGCCCGAAGCCCGAATGGGAAAAGGTCAACTACCGCTATATCGCCAACCCGGCGGCGCGCACGGCCGCCCTGCTCTCGGGCGATGTCGACGTCATCGACAAGGTCTCCTTCTCCGATATCGAGAAGCTGGAGAAGAACCCCAAGGTCAAGGTCTGGTCCTATCCGGGCCTGCGCGCGCTGATCATGCAGCCGAGCTTCAACCCGAACCCGTCGAAATTCCTCACCGACAAGGCCGGCAAGCCGCTCGACAAGAACCCGCTGCTCGATGTCCGCGTCCGCAAGGCGCTCAACATGGCGATCAACCGCGAGGCGATCGCCGACCGCGTCGCGCGCGGCGGCGTGACGGTTGCGACGCAGTGGATGCCCGCCGGCAGCTTCGGCTACGATCCCGATCGCTCCAAGATCGACGTCGATCCCAACAAGGCCAAGGCATTGCTGGCCGAGGCCGGCTATCCCAACGGCTTCAAGCTGACCATGCATGTGCCCGGCGAGCGCTATCCGCTGGCGCCGGAGACCGCGCAGGCCATCGCCCAGTTCTGGACCCGCATCGGCGTCGAGACGCAGGTCGAGGTCGTGCCCTTCTCGGTCTATTCCGGCGCGGCCAACAAGAACGAATACGCGATGAGCATGATCGGCTGGGGCAACGGCACTGGCGAGGGCACCTATGCGATGCTGGCGATCCTCGCGACCGTCGATCCCGCCAAGGGCCTCGGCGCCTCGAACTGGGGCCGCTACAGCAATCCGAAGCTGGACGAGGCGCTCGCCAAGGCCAGTGCCGAATTCGACGACGCCAAGCGCGAGGCGATCATCAAGGACGCCGTCAAGGTCGTGATGGACGATGTCGGGATCATGCCGCTCTACCATTACAAGAACATCTGGGCGAGCCGGCCGGACCTGAAGGTCGTGCCCTGGCATAGCGACCGCACCGTCGCGATGCAGGTCAGCAAGGTCAAGTAATTCCCGAGCCTGACCTACAAAGTCAGCCTGCCGAACCACGCCGTCATCCCGGACAAGCTGCGCAGCAGCGCCGATCCGGGATCCATCGTAGAGCGCTGCAGCCCTTCGATGGATCCCGGGTCAAGCCCGGGATGACGGCGTGTTTCCGAGAAAACCTCGAACGATCCGAACGCAACGGAAACGCAAACAGCCATGCCCGCCGCCTTCGCGATCAGCCCCGCCATCGACCTGATCGACGTGCCCCGCCGGATCGCGCTTTCCGGCTTGCCGGCGGGCGCGGAGGTGACCATCGCCGCGGAGACCCTGCGTGACGGTCATATCTGGCGGGCGCAGACGGTGTTCGCGGCCGGTGTCGATGGCAGCATCGACCTCGAACGCGACGCGCCCTTGCGCGGCGACTACGCGGGCGTCGCAGCGATGGGGCTGGTCTGGGCGCAGACCGGTGAAGGCGAACTGTTCCCCGCCAACCTGTCCCGCCCGCTCGAAACCACGCTCACCGCCGCAAGAGGCGGTGAGACCGTCGCAACCGGGCGCTTCAGCCAGACGCTGATGGCGGACGGCGTGACGCGGCACCCGCTCGCCGAGAATGGGCTGGTCGGGACGCTGTTCCTGCCGGCCGGCACTGGCCCGCACCCGGCGATCATGATCCTCAACGGCTCAGGCGGCGGCATCAACGAGCCGCGCGCCGCGCTCTGGGCCTCGCGCGGCGTGGCCGCACTGGCGCTCGGCTATTTCGGCGCGCCCGGCCTGCCGAAATACATCTCGAACACGCCGCTGGAGTATTTCGCCCGGGGGCTCGACTGGCTGCGCGCCCGCGTGCAACCGCTCAACGGCTTCGTCGCCGTCGCCGGGCAATCCCGCGGCGGCGAGCTCGCGCTCCTGCTCGGCGCCACCTTCCCCGACAAGGTCTCGGCGGTGCTGGGTTATGTCCCGAGTGCCTTCGTGCATGGCGGACAGGCTGCGGCCGACCCGGCCTTCGGCCGCGACGGTCCCGGCTGGACGCTGGACGGCCAGCCGCTCGTCCATCAATGGCAGGACAACGCCACGGCGAGCTGGAAGCCCTATGACGAAGCAACGCAGACGCGCCGCAATGCCGATGCGATGCGGACCGCGCTCGGCGACCCGGTCGCCATGGGCCGCGCCCGCATTCCTGTGGAACGGATCGCCGGGCCGGTGCTGCTGCTCTCCGGCGGCGATGACGGCGCCTGGCCCTCCGACCGCTACTCGCTGATCGTGCAGTCGAGCCTGCTCGCGGCCGGCCATCCGCACGAGGTTCTCTGGAAGAACTGGCCCGCGGCCGGCCATTCCATCCTGTTTCCCCATACGCCGGCGACCCGCATCGCCCATCGCCACCCGGTCAGCGGCATCGCCACGACGATGGGCGGCACGCCGGCCGCCAATGCCGAGGCCAATGCCGGCGCCTGGGAGACGGCCCTCGCCTTCGTCCGGCGCCATGGCGGGCAGGTCGGCTGACCTACTGGAACCCAAGACGTCATCCCGGGCTTGCCCCGGGATCCATCGTAAGGTTCCGGAGCTCTATGATGGATCCCGGATCGGCGCCGCTACCGCGGCTTGTCCGGGATGACGGCGTGGGTCCGTCGTAAACCGATAAGCTCCAAAGCATCGAAGCGCATTCGAAGCCCCTACACCTCAGGCAGGCCGCAGCCTCTTGTGCGCAAAAGAATTTTCGCGTCATGGTCGCGCTGACTTCACGCTGGTGACACGCTATTGCTGTGCCGGCTCAACATGACCTCGGCTCACCGGATCGCGAATGGTTTCTGTAGCGCTGAAGACGGTTTCGAAGACCTGGGGCGGCACCGCTGCCGTCGATGCCATCAGCTTCACCGTCGAGGGCGGCAATCTGGTCGCGTTGCTCGGCCCGTCCGGCTGCGGCAAATCGACCACGCTGCGGCTGATCGCTGGCCTCGAGGATACCAGCAGCGGCACGATCGAGATCGGCGGGCGCGACGTCACCCATGCCTCGCCCTCGCAGCGTGGCATCGCCATGGTCTTCCAGAGCTACGCGCTGTTCCCGCATCTGAGCGTCGCCGAGAACATCCTGTTCGGCCTCAAGGTCCGCAAGGTCTCGCGCGCCGAGCGCGACGAGCGTCTCGCCCGCGCCGCCTCGATCCTCGGCCTCTCCGCCCTGCTGGAGCGCAAGCCCTCGCAGCTCTCCGGCGGCCAGCAGCAGCGCGTCGCGCTCGGCCGCGCCATCGTCGCCGAGGCGCCGGTCTGCCTGATGGACGAGCCGCTTTCCAATCTCGACGCCCAGTTGCGCGTCGAGATGCGCCGCGAAATCCGCGAATTGCAGCAGCGGCTCGGCATGACCATGGTCTATGTCACGCATGATCAGGTCGAGGCCATGACCATGGCCGATCAGGTCGTGCTGATGCGCAACGGCCGGATCGAGCAGGATGCCCCGCCGGACGTGCTCTACGAGACCCCCGCGACGATCTTCGCGGCCAGATTCGTCGGCACGCCGCCGATGAACGTGCTGCCGCTTGCGACCGTGCAGGCGCGCGGCGGCGCGATCACGGCTCCCGACGGCCTCGATCCCGCCAGCCTTGCGGTCGGCATCCGCCCCGAGATGGTCGAGATCACCGGCAGCGGCATCGCTGCCGATGTCGTCGCAGTCGAGTATCTCGGCTCCGACACGCTGCTGGAAACCCGCATCGACGGCCATTCCTTCATCGTCAAGCGGCCCGGCAAAGTGCGGGCCACAGCCGGCGAACAGATCTACATCACGTTGTCACAATCGGCGCTGCACTGGTTCGACCAGGCGTCTGAACGAAAGGTGGTTCGCAACTGAACCGGCCGGAGCGTCGGACGTGCGGACCATCCCAACAAGGGAGAGAGGACATGATGGACAGGCGTGAATTCCTTGGCGGCACGGCCGCCCTTGCGAGCGCGACCGCGCTACCCGGCATCGCCCGCGCGCAGAGCACCACCGAGCTCTCGTTCTTCTACCCCGTAGCCGTCGGCGGGCCGATCACCAAGCTGATCGACGCCTATGCCGCCGGCTTCGAGAAGGAGAACCCCTCGATCAAGCTGAAGCCGATCTATGCCGGCACCTATCAGGAGACCATCGTCAAGGCGCTGACCGCGCATAAGAGCGGCACTCCGCCGGTGCTTTCGGTGCTGCTCTCGACCGACATGTTCACGCTGATCGACGAAGAGGCGATCGTGCCCTTCGACGATTTCATCAAGACCGACGAGGACAAGAAGTGGCTTTCGAGCTTCTTCCCCGGCTTCATGGAGAACAGCCAGACCGGTGGCAAAACCTGGGGCATCCCCTTCCAGCGCTCCACCGTGGTGCTCTACTGGAACAAGGAGCTGTTCAAGGAAGCCGGCCTCGATCCCGAGCGGCCGCCGAAGACCTGGGCCGAGCAGCTCGAATTCGCGCAGAAGCTGACCAAGCGCGACGCCGCCGGCAATGTCACGCAATGGGGCATCCAGATCCCCTCCTCCGGCTTCCCCTATTGGCTGTTCCAGGGGCTCTCGACGCAGGCCGGCGCGATCCTCGCCAACCCGGCTGGCGACAAGACCGATTACGCCAATCCGGGCGTGGTCGAGGCGCTGCAGTACTGGGTCGATCTCGCGCAGAAGCATAAGGTCCACCCGCCCGGCATCGTCGAATGGGGCACCACGCCGCGTGACTTCTTCGAGCGGAAGGTCGCGATGATGTGGACCACCACCGGCAACCTGACCAATGTCCGCGCCAACGCCAAGTTCCCCTTCGGCGTCGCGGTGCTGCCGGCCGGCAAGAAGCCGGGCAGCCCGACCGGCGGCGGCAATTTTTATCTCTCGAAGAAGGCGACCAAGGCCGAGCAGGAAGCCGCCTTCAAGTTCGTGCGCTGGATCACCACGCCAGAGCGCGCGGCGCAGTGGAGCGCCGATACCGGCTACGTCGCGGTGACGCCGGCCTCCTACGAGACCGAGGCGATGAAGAAATACGTCGCCGACTTCCCGCAGGCGCTGGTCGCGCGCGACCAGCTGCCGAGCGCGGTCGCGGAGCTCTCGACCCATGAGAACCAGCGCGTGACCAAGGCGCTGAACGACGGGTTGCAAGCGGCGCTGACCGGCACCAAGACGCCGCAGAAGGCGATGGAGGACGCGCAGGCCGAGGCCGAGCGCATCCTCAAGGCCTATCGCTGATCCCGCCCAGATGACGAACCGCGCGACCGCGACGATCCATGGCTGGCTGCTTCTGCTGCCGGCCATGGCTTGCCTGGCCCTGTTCACACACTGGCCCGCAGTCGCGAGCTTCATCGAGAGCTTCTACTCGACCCCGAAGGCGCGCCGCCCGGCGCGCTTCATCGGGCTCGAGAACTACCAGCAGATGCTTGCCGATCCGATCTTCTGGAAGGCGATGAGCAACAATCTCTGGTTCGCGCTCGGCACGATCCCGACCTCGATCGCGCTGGCGCTGCTGATGGCGGTCTGGGTCAACGACAAGATCGCGGGCCGCACGCTCGTGCGCATGGCCTTCTTCACCCCGACGATCCTGCCGATGATCGCGGTCGCCAACATCTGGCTGTTCTTCTACACGCCGCAATACGGGCTGCTGGAGCAGATCACCGGCCTGTTCGGTGCGCGCTCGACCAACTGGCTCGGCTCGCAGGACACCGCGCTCTACGCCATCACCATCGTCGCGATCTGGAAGGAAGCCGGCTTCTTCATGATCTTCTATCTCGCGGCGCTGCAGGCGATCCCGCCCAGCCTTGGCGAGGCGGCGGCGATCGAGGGCGCCTCGCGCTGGACCTTCTTCCGGCGCATCCAGTTCCCGCTGCTGATGCCGACGACGCTGTTCGTGCTGATCAATGCGGTGATCAACGCCTTCCGCATGGTCGACCATGTCTTCGTGATGACGCGCGGCGGCCCGGACAACGCGACGACGCTCTTGCTGTTCTACATCTATCAGGTCGGGTTCGGCTTCTGGGACACTGCCTATGCGGCGACGCTGACCTGCGTGCTGCTGGCGCTGCTCGCGCTCGTCGCCTTCGTCCAGTACGGCTGGCTCGAACGCAGGACGCATTACCAATGAGCGCCGCGCCCCACCCCGCACCGTCGACAACGCGCACCGATCCTTACGCACCGAAGGGCCTCGCTCTGACGCTGGAATCGACCGGGGCGATCCTGCTCGCCCTGCTCTGGGTCCTGCCGCTCGCCTATGCCGTCTGGGCGGCTTTCCATCCGGCCGAATACACCACGCGCTTCGTGCTGACCGCGCCGCTGACGCTCGACAATTTCACCCGCGCCTGGGCCGCAGCGCCCTTCGCCCGCTATTTCCTCAATACCTTCATTCTGGTCACGCTGATCCTGGCCTTCCAGATCGTGCTGGGCACGCTCGCGGCCTATGCGCTGGCCCGGCAGGATTTCTGGGGCCGCGACGTCGCCTTCGTGCTCATCCTGGCGCAGCTCATGATCATGCCGGACGCGCTGATCGTCGAGAACTACCGCACGCTCGCCAAGGTCAACCTGATCGACACGATCCCGGCGATCGCCCTGCCCTATATCGCCTCGGCCTTCGGCATCTTCCTACTGCGGCAGACGTTCAAGACCGTACCGAAGGAACTGGACGATGCTGCCCGCGTCGAGGGCGCGAGCCCGCTGCAGGTGCTGATGCGGGTCTATGTGCCGCTGGCGAAGCCGACCTATATCGCCTACGGCCTCGTCTCGGTCAGCTACCACTGGAACAACTTCCTCTGGCCGCTGCTCGTCACCAACTCGGTCGAGTCGCGGCCGCTGACCGTCGGCCTGCAGGTCTTCTCGTCCGCCGATCAGGGCATCGACTGGGCGGTGATCTGCGCGGCGACCTTGATGACCTCGGCGCCTCTGCTCGTCGGCTTCCTGCTGTTCCAGCGCCAGTTCGTGCAGAGCTTCATGCGCGCGGGCATCAAGTAACGGCGTTCCGATGAAACTGATCACCTGGAACATCCAGTGGGCCCGCGGCGTCGATAACAAGGTCGATCCGCGCCGCATCATCCATCACGCCCGGCAGATGGCGGATTTCGATGTGCTCTGCCTGCAGGAGGTCGCGGCGAATTTCCCCGATCTCGACGGCAATGACCGCACCGACCAGTTCGCTCTGTTCAGCGAACTCCTGCCCGGCTTCACTGCGATCGAAGCGATCGGCGTCGACATTTCCGACGGCGCCGGCGGCCGCAAGCGCTTCGGCAACCTCGTGCTCTCGCGATTGCCGGTGGCGCAGGCGCTACGCCATGTCCTGCCCTGGGAAGCGGCCGCGACGCGCAACATGCCGCGCGTGCTGGTCGAGGCGATGGTCGAGACGCCCTTCGGCCCGATCCGGGTGATGACGACCCATCTGGAATATTCCTCGCCGAGCTTACGCGCCGCGCAGGTCGAGGGCATCCGGCAGATCCACCGCCTGGCAGCCGCGCGGCAGGCGACGCCGCGCCTGCCCGGCCCGCACACCTATACGCCGACGCCGAACGCGACGAGCGCGATCCTGACCGGCGATTTCAACATGCGTCCGGACGATGCCGGGCTGGCGCAATTGCTCGCACCGTTCGAGGGCGACGTGCCGCCGCTGCTCGATCTCTGGCCGGTGTTGAAGGTCACCGAGCCGCATCCGCCCTCCGCCTTCATCTGCGACCAGACCTATGGCCCGCCCGGCTGTCTCGACTTCGTGCTGGCGACGCCGGACCTTGCAGAGCGGGCGCGCTCCATCACCTACGACATCGAGACGCGAGCCTCGGACCACCAGCCGATCTTGGTCGCGTTCGACCTCGGATGATCTTCACCCGGCAGGACCATGAGCGGCTCGACGCCATCCTGCGTGAAGCGGCGCGACGCGAGGTGATGCCGCGTTTCCGGCGCCTGGCCGCCAACGATATCCGCGCCAAGCAGAACCCGGTCGATGTCGTCACCGAAGCCGACGAGGCCGCCGAGCGCTTCATCTGCGCCGAGCTGGCCAGGGCGTTTCCGGGCGCGGCACTGGTCGGCGAAGAGGCGGTGACGCAAGACCCCTCGCTGCTCGGAAAGCTTGCGCAAGCCGAACTCGCCTTCGTCATCGACCCGATCGACGGCACGCTGAACTACGCCAGCGACCTCTCGCTCTTCGCGGTGATGGCCGCGGTCATCGTCCGGGGCGAGATCGCCGCCGCCGTGATCCATGATCCGACGGCCGATGACAGCGCCATGGCCCTGCGCGGCGAAGGCGCGTGGATGAGTTCTGCTGATGGGACGAGTCGAGACCTGCGCGTCGCGCCGGCCGTCGCGACGCGGCAGATGAACGGCATGGCGAGCTGGCAGTATTTCCCGGAGCCGTTGCGCAGCACGCTTCCCGGTCGCTTTCCGGCCTTCCTCGAAGTCGGCTCGCTACGCTGCTGCGGGCAGGAATATCGGCTCGCCGCAGCGGGGCGCCTGCAATTCCTGCTCTATGGCGTCCTCAACCCCTGGGACCATGCGCCCGGCGTTCTGCTCTACAGCGAAGCTGGCGGCCATGCGCGCCTGCTCGACGGCCGCCCCTATTCGCCAACCGGGCGCCCGGCCGGCCTGCTCTGCGCGCCCGACGAAGCGAGCTGGCAGGAAATCAGGTCGCTCCTGCTGGACTGAATGGCTCAGTCGGTATTCTCTGCCCCTGCCCTACCCTCGACGTCATCCCGGACAAGCCGCGCAGCGGCGCCGATCCGGGATCCATGCCGGAACGCTTCCGGCAGATGTTCAGGCATGGATCCCGGGTCTGCGCTTCGCTTCGCCCGGGATGACAGCCCTTTTCTGGGGCACTCAGTCCTCGTCGTCGCGCTGACGCGGACCTTCCCCAAGAATCTCGCGTTTTCCGGCGTGGTTTGCGGGACCGACGATGCCCTCGTTCTCCATGCGCTCCATGATGGACGCGGCGCGGTTGTAGCCGATCTGGAGGCGGCGCTGGATGTAG